>NC_012522.1:4869815-5478542 GCF_000010805.1 Rhodococcus opacus B4
AACACCGACGCGAGTTCACCGATTTCCTGGTACAGCGCGTCCATCGTCAGCGGATTCGTGCGCTTGCCGCCACCGTTGATGCTGACTCCGTTGTCACAGTCGGTGGGAGACAGGTACGACTCGACTCCGGTCTCGGCGAACCGAGAGCGCTCCGCCACACCGCCCTGCTCGAAGTGCCGGCCGAACGAGGCCGTCACGAAGTCCGGATCGGCGTCCAGGACCACCTCGTACGTCGGGGCGTTGTCCGCGAGCCGCGGCACCGTCGCGTTGGCCGCCGCGAGGTTCTCGCGGATCGGGTCCGTCCACGACGCCGTGCCCACCAGCCGGTCGGCGAGGCCGAGGGACAGCAGGATCTCGGTCGACCCCTGGTCCAGTGACACCACCCGCTGCGGCGCGGCGTCGACGGTGACCTGCTGCCCGCAGTTGTCGAGGACGAGGGGGTAGCTCGTGCTGCCCTCGCCGGCCGAGGCGGCGCCGGAGTCGTCGACGGTTTCGGATTGCCCACAGGCGGCCAGGGTGCTCGCCAGTACTGCTGTGATGGCCACGAGGCCGATTCGGCCCACGGATGTTCTCACGCTCGTCATGCTTTCTGCTCGTCCAGGATCGGCGCCCCACCCGGGCGTCGATCCCGGCTGTCGAACGAAAAAGAGCGATCAGCACGTGCACGCGAGGAAGCGCGTGAACCTTATCATGAAGTAAACCTAACCTAATCTCTTGGTGTAAGTTCGACTTGCACTCTTCGATATCGGTGAGTCCCGGAAGAACGCCGGGCCGCTTGCACTCTTCGATATCGGTGAGTCCCGGAAGAACGCCGGGCCGGCGGGACGTTCGCCAGGTCGATCACGCCGGCAACGGTGCGTGATGTTCCGAGAATGGTTGCAGTGGAAGGGGTTTAGTTCCGGGAGTCGGTGCTCGGACCCGAGGCCGGCAGGCTCCGCGTCGGTACCGCCGCCACTTCTGCGCAGCACCGGTGTCGAGGGCGGATTCGGTGGTCCGCTCCGCGGGTACGCGGGAAGTCATGAACACACGACGAGCAACTCTGATCGCTGGCGTGTCCCTGACCGCGCTGGTGGCGTCCGGATGCGGAAGCGACGATGCGTCGACGGATGCCACCGTCGAGACACCCCCGGCTTCTGCCGAAACGACGACCAGCGTGCCTGTCCCGCTTCCGGGCACGACAGGTGACGGCTTCCAACTTCCGGTGGAGGGTGCCGCCGAGGACAACGCGTTCACCTACGACGAAGTGGCTGTTCCGGTGGGTTCCTCCGTCCGTCTCGAATCCGAGGGACAGGACGGCCGCACAACGGTGACGTTCACCGCGACCGGGCTCGCACCGAACCGTGACTTCGGTGTGCACGCGCACACACGGCCGTGCGGGCCGAAACCTTCGGATTCTGGACCGCACTATCAGAACGACGTCGATCCCGCCGCCACTCCGGAATCGCCGTCTTCGGATCCCGCATACGCGAATCCACAGAACGAGATCTGGCTCGACGTCACCACCGACGCGAGCGGCAACGCGCAGGCGTCGACGACGGTCGACTGGGAGTTTCGCGAAGGTGAGGCCAACTCCGTGGTGCTCCACGCACAGCGCACCATGACCGGTCCCGGCGAGGCCGGGATGGCCGGTGATCGTCTGGCCTGCATCAACGAGGACTTCTGACGGCTCTGGCCGTCAGTGGCGACCGACGGAATGCCGAGCAGACGTGCGCGAAGCCGAGGTCCGCGGCCCTCGTGGGCGCGGACCGGGAGAGACGCCGAGCACGACGAGTGGGCGCCGCTCCTCGTCCGGCAGTGCGTCGGCCCGCCACTTCTTCACCGCTCGATAGAGCCACTGGCCCACCTGTTCTCCGTCGGCGGTGACATAGTTCGCGGGAACGAGTGCGTTGCCGTGCTCTTCGCGGTAGGCGGCGATGGCGGTGAGCATTCGGCGCCGCTTGCTGTCGGCCGGTGACACGGCCGGGAGCGGGACGGCGTCATCGCTCCACAGAAAGCCGATCGCGTCGAGTTGCTGGATACGTTGGGGCGGCAGGGTGCCCAGCATGCGGGCCACGCGCTGACGGTCCTGCCAACGTCCGAGTCGGAAACCGCTGTCGGTGACGTAGTCGGAGGGCATCACGCTGTGCGGATTCTGGTGTCGAAAGGCGCAGTAGAGTTGCAAGGCGGAGGCTGCGGACTGGTTATCTCGCATCGAGATCGCATCCTTGTGAGAGCCGTGAAACAGTGTCCGGGTAGTCATTAGTTCAAGTATGTCAAACACATTGACGATCTGTCACGGAAGTCGGCTCGTGTTGGGGTGCAATTGTGCGCGAATGACGGTCCTCGAGGGCTTTACGGCCGTTCCGTCGCCACTGTCATGTCCCGCTTCTTCTGCGCCAGCTCGCCGAGGCGGCGGGCTCGGGCGATCTCGGCCGGCGTGAACGGCTCGTCCGCCGGTCGGACGAAGACGAGTATGTCATCACCCGACGGGATCTCGACACTCGCCGCCGTGGTGGGGACGTCGCTCGTGCGTACATCGACGAACTGGGCTCCGAGGAGTTCCGCGATCGATAGGGGAAGCTCCGACGAATCGGCCACGACCCGCGACGCCAACGTCAAGGCCTTGGTCTGGCCGTCGATCAGGGCGAGCGCCGACGCGGGCCAGATGCCGACACCGTGACCGCCGCCGGCGCGAACGGCATTCGACAGCGCCTCGGGCGACGTGTCCCGGCACGCCCCGACGATCAGCTCGTCGAGTGAACCGCCGTCCAGGTGATGAACGTGCACGGTCAGGATGTTCGCGCCCAGCGCCGCGAGGTTGTGGGCCAGCGATTCCAGCTGACCCGGGCGATCGCCCACCCGGACCCGGATGCGCCAGAGCGATTGTCCGGTCGCGGGATGGCCGTGCCTGCCGTCCGCGGGACCGTGCAGCCATCCGCCGAGGAGCCGCATCGCCGACGGCTCGACCACCCAGATCACCGACACCGTCGTGGTGACGGTGAGAACTGCGACCGTGGCCAGATACGAGACGTGGAAATGAATGACCAAGGCGTGGAGCAACAGCTCGACGGGAAACACGGCGCACAGTTTCGCGAGCGCCAGGCGGCCGCGGCGGGGATGCGGAAGCCGGCCGCACGCCTCGCACGCGTTGACGTGAACTCCGGGTTCTCTCACGGCATCGTTCATGCACCCACTGTCTCCCCGCCGTATTGCGACGCGGTTTCCGCGCCCGGTCGGTGGTGTGACAGTTGAGCGTGAAATGCATTGAAACACAATGCAGATGTGGTGGGGAACACGGCGGCCACGACGCTCGAAGTTCCTGACTGCGGCGCCCTGCCGAATCTTGGGCCTTGCCACCTAAAACAATAACCATTAGATTAATGGACGTGATCCGGGTCATACCGGATCTGAATTCGCTTTTCCGGCGGCCACCTCGATTTCGGCTGCCGTCCACGTTCGTCCGCCCTGTGACGGCACGTCCTGTCGACGAGCCTGTGCCGCAGTGACGAGAAGGGAATTCCATGACATTCCACCTGGCCGGATCGGCCACCAACGGCAGGTCCAGCACGCTTGCGGTCGTCGCTACCTGCCTCGCCATCACGACACTGGATGGTTTGGATCTCATCATGTTCGGCACCGTCCTACCCACCCTCCTCGAAAAGGAGGAGTGGGGTATAACCGCAGCATCGGCCGGGCTCGTCGGCAGCTTGTCCCTGGTGGGAATGCTGATCGGTGCCATGTTCGCCGGGTATTTCACGGACATCGTCGGGCGCCGCCCGGTGATCCTCGCCTGCGTCGTCAACTTCAGCCTCTTCACCGCTCTGTGCGCATTCGCTCCGAATCTGGAGTTGTTCGGGCTGTTCCGGTTCGCAGCCGGGATCGGATTCGGTGGCGCACTGCCCACAGTGATCGCGCTGACGATGGAGTACGTGCCGTTCGAGCGGCGCCAGTTCTTCAACGGGGTCATCCAGACCGGTTTCACCATCGGTGGGTGCGTCGCCGCGATCTCGGCAATCTACGTCATCCCGGCATACGGATGGCACATGATGTTCCTCGTCGGTGGTGCGCTCGGTGTCGTCGTGCTCGCGATAACGCTGAAGACGCTGCCGGAATCGGTCGCGTTCCTGATTCAGAAGGGGCGGCACGACGAGGCGCAGGCGATCATGGTGCGCTACAGCATCGACATGCGCACGGAATCCGGTCGCGCAGTGACCGAGGACGGCTCCGACACCGGCCGCGGGCGTGCTCTGGCCCGGCTCTTCGCCCCGGGATACCGGGGCGCGACGGTGCTGTTCCCGCTCATCTCCTTCTGCGGACTGCTGGTGGCGTACGCGATGAACACCTGGATTCCGCAGATGCTCCGGTCCACCGGATACGACCTGGGTTCGGCCCTGGTGTTCCTGCTGGCCTTCAACCTCGGTAGCGCCATGGGCATGGTGGTGCTCAGCGGACTGGCCGACCGCTTCGGCCCGCGTCCGGTGATCTCGACAGGCTTCGTCGTCGGAGCGATCGCGGTGTCCGTCCTGACCCTCGAGCCGGCGCAGGCACTGGTATTCGCACTGATCCTGCTCATCGGCTTCTGCTCGGCGTCGCAGACGGCCGTGTCCGGGTTCGTCGGCATCTACTACTCGCCCCGGGCGCGGGGCACAGCCCTCGGCTTGGCGATCGGGCTGGGTCGGCTCGGCGGCGTGTGCGGCCCGATCGTCGCCGGACTCATCGTCGGCTCCTCGCTCGGTACCCAGTGGGCGTTCTACGTGTTCGCGGCGGTCGGGTTGGTCGCCGCGGCGCTGGTCGTGGCCGTCCCGAAACGGCAGCCGGACACGGTTGCCGTGCCCGCCGCCCGACCCGCGGCAGCACACCGAGCGGATATGTCAGCTACACAGTCGGATTCGTGACCGGCGATGGCACTCACAATCGGCTCGGCAATCGAGTGGTGGGGCAGGAGTCAGGGCGACGCACCGGCGTTCCGGTTCGAGGACGACACGGTCGACTATCGAACACTGACGAACTGGACGAGTCGCGGTGCGCGACTGCTGCACGATCTCGGAGTCGACTCCGGAGATCGAGTGGGGATTGTCGGTGCGAACTCGATGACGTGGCCGGTCGGCGCGCTTGCGGCGCTCGAGGCCGGCGCCGTTCTGGTGCCGCTCAACAGCCGATTCACCGAGACCGAGCTGTCCAAGATTGCGGACGAGGCCGGTCTGCGCGCGGTACTTGCCGCACCGTCGCATGAGGCGCTCGTACGACGCGCCCTGCCGGATCCGTCGGTGAAAACCGTCTCCTTCGACACACTGAACTCGCTACGCGTAGGGGGCGACGACGACTTTCGCATCGACACGACGCCCGAGAGCCTGATCTTCGTGATCTTCACCAGTGGATCCACCGGCCAGCCCAAGGGTGTGAAGTTCACTAACCGTCAGGTCATGGACATCTGCTTCGAATCCTCGCTCCGCGAGCCTGCAGTGCATCAGGGCTATTCGATGTTGCTGGCCCTTCCGCTGAGCTTTCTCCCCGGAATGTTGAACGGTGTGGTGATGCCGATCGTCTTCGGGGGATCCACCGTGATCGAACACAAGTTCGATCCCGCACGGGCACTCGACCGGATAGAGCGCTTCTCCATCGAGATGGCATGCGGAGTGCCGCTCGTCTACCAGGAGATGGCCGCCGCCCCCACGTTCCGGTCCGCCGACCTGTCGTCGCTCCGATCCGCGATTGTGGGAGGAGCGGCAGTGCCGATCGACCTCCTGCACACCTGGGGCGACAAGGGAGTCGCCCTCCGCCAGATATACGGAATGACGGAAGGCGGTGGGGTCACGACCGCCACGACACCGGCTGATGCATTCGCGCACCCGGATACCTGTGGATTCGGTTCGGTATTCTCCGAGTTCCGAGTGGTCCGCGATGACGACACCGACTGTGCTCCCGGTGAGCCCGGTGAGATCCTCATCGGCGGCCCGGCCGTCACGCCGGGGTACTGGGGCGACGAGGTCACGACCGCCCGCGCCATCCGGAGCGGCTGGTTGCACACAGGTGACCTGGGCGTCGTCGACGGGGATGGCCGCTTGCGGTTCGTCGACCGGTTGAAGGACTTGATCATCTCCGGTGGTATCAACATCTCCCCGATCGAAATCGAGTCTGTCATCGTGAATTTCGACGGTGTAGCGGAGGTTTCGGTCATTCCGGTCGACGACGGCCGCTTCGGTGAAACCCCTGCTGCGATCGTGACGGGCGATGTCGATGTCGAGGAACTCGTCCGCCATTGCGAGATGCACCTGGCCGATTTCAAGGTGCCGCGGTATGTGGTGCTTCTCGACGAACCACTGCCTCGCTTGCCAACCGGAAAGATCGCGAAGGCGCGGATCCGAGCTGATTTCAAGGATATTCCTGCCCGATTCGAGAGAGTCCGGTGAGAGTGCACCGGCGCATCGACATCGCGTCAATAAGCGAATACACGAGGAGATGAGTATGGCACACGTGCCCGAAGCGCTGATCGATCTAATCGTCGAACACGGGCGGATGACCGTGGCGGGCGACCATGACGGTCTCATCGCGGACTTCCTTCCCGACCGGGTAGGCCAACTGCTGACGTCGGCCACGGTTCCCGCCGACCTCGTCCGTGCGCAATTGGTCAGCACGGAAGCAGGACCGGATGGTGAGGTCGTTGCGGTCACGAAGTACACGGACGTCCGGGGAGAGTCGGTCGAGCTTCGTGCATGCTGGGTACCGTTCGGAGGTAGTTGGCGGGTGACGCGCGTGCGCAACATCCCCGAGACGCGTCCCTGGATGAACGAGTACGGGCCGAGCCCTGACGGCGTCGATCAGGAACATTGGGCCGGTCTGGCCAACGGCGAATTGCGACTGCAGCGATGTGGCGATTGCACCGAATGGATCTGGGCGCCACGTCCGATGTGTCCCCACTGCCGTTCGCTGAACACCACGTGGGAGACCGTCGATCCTGCGGGAAGAATCTACTCGTGGACGCGGACCTGGCAGAACTTCAGCCCGGAAACCGCCGGACACCTCCCCTATGTCGTCGTGCTGGTCGAACTGGCCCAGGCCGGAAACAGTCGCGTGCTGGGTGTTCTGGAGGACACGGACGGGCGCGAGGTCAGGATCGGCATGAGTGTCCAGGGCAAGATCGACACTCCGCCGCCCGGCACGACCGGATCGCCACTTGTTCGGTGGCACGTTGCTGAGGGAGAGTGGCAATGACAGGTAAACGATCAGGATTCCGGGGTACAACCGCGGTGGTGGGCGCGGGCAGCACCCCCTACCACAAGCGCGGAACGAGCCCGTTCACCACACCCCAACTGGTCCTGCAGGCGATCATGGCTGCGTGTGACGATGCCGCGGTGGATCCGCGCAAGGTCGACGGATTCGTCTCGTACGGTCATGATTCCAGCGAAGGGCTCGTCATCGGTGCCGCGCTCGGTGTCGATGAGGTCCGGTGGTCGTCCGAAGTGTGGGGCGGCGGTGGTGGTGGCGTTGCAGCGGCGATCAACATGGCAGGTGCGGCGGTCGCTTCCGGTCAGGCCGAGTGCGTCGCCGTGTATCGCGGGCTGAGCGAGAATACCGACGGGCGCAGGGCGTACAACAAGGGTTACGTAAGTTCGCTGTACTCGGCGCACGGAATGTTCACCCCGGTCCAGATCTGCGCCCTGCGGACACAGCGGCTCATGGAGGTCGAAGGGGTGCCGCGATCAGCCCTCGAAGCTGTCTCTCGAGCGGGTTACTTCCATGCACGGACCAACGAACGCGCGGTGGCCTACGGTCGTTCGGTCGACCACGACACCTACACCGGAGCGCGAGTCGTGTCGGAGCCTCTCACCCTCTTCGATTGCTCCCGCGAGAACGACGGAGCAGCAGCGCTGCTCGTGGTTCCCGCCGACCGTGTGGACGACTATCGGGGCGATCCGGCGTACATTCTGGCCGGCGTCCAGGGAGCCGCGCGCGGATGGTCGGAATCGGCCGAGAACGAAGACCACTACTCGAGTGCGGGATTCCATCCTGCGCTCGTGGAGAGACTGTGGGGCACCGCGGGAATCGGCCCCGGCGACGTCGATGTCGCCCAGGTGTACGAGAACTTCACCGGACCAGCGGTAGCCGCAATGATCGATCACGGCCTCTGCCCGCGCGGCGCAGAATCCGGCGAGTATCTCACTCTGGAGAATCTCACCGTTCCCAGTGGCACACTGCCGATCAACACTGCAGGCGGAAACATCGCCGAAGGATTCGTGCACGGCATCGGGCTCGCGGTGGAAGCCGTGCGTCAGATACGCGGTGGATCACCGAACCCCGTCAAGGACGCGGAGATATCTCTCCTGATCGGAGGTCCGATGGCACCGCTGGTGAGTTCGACCGTCTTCGGGTCCCGGTCCGCACTCTGAAAATCGACACCAGCATGACTGGTGGTTCGCCCCTCCGCCGGGACGTCGCGCGGCGGAGGGGCGGGTCTGTGGGGGTGCGGATTCAGCGCAGCGAGGCCGCGTCGCTCAGATCCGTTCCCCGGGTTTCCGGGGCCATGAGGAAGCTGACGAGTGCGCCCACTCCGGCGATACCCGCGGCGATGTACATCGTTGCGGAGAGTCCGAGATTGGACAGTGCCCACGGGGTGGCGAACGTGCCGATCGCCGCACCGATACGGCTGATCCCCGTGCAGAGGCCGACGGCAGTGGCCCGCACCTCGGTGGGGAACAGTTCGTTGGGGTAGATCCATTCGAGGATGGAGGGACCGCCGTTGAACAGCGCGTAGATGGCGAACGCGAACGCGATCACCCACAGGCCCGCGTCCGGCTTGATCGCGAGGAACAGCAGTCCGAGACCGGAGAGCACGAACCCCCAGATCAGGATCGGCCGTCGCCCGAGCCGGTCGACGAGGAGCAGTGCGACGACGTTGCCGATCAGGAAGAACAGGTTGATGAGGCCGTACCCGATGTGGGCGAGATTTCCGGAGCCGAGGTTGAAGAGTTCGAGGATCTGCGGGCCGAACGCGTAGATGGCGAAGAGCGTCACGATCGTGCACGTCCAGAAGATCGAGATGAACACGACCCGCTTCAGGTATCCGCCGCGCATCAACCCGCGAATGGACGTGCTTCCTTCCTCGTCGGGCAGATCGTCGAGCGTTGCACCCTCCCCGATGGTCTTTCGCAACACGGTCAATGCCTCGCCGGACCGTCCCTTGCTCAGCAACCACCGGGGGGACTCGGGAATGCTCGTGCGGGCGATGACGATCAGGGTGGCGGGAACCGCGGAGGAGAGCAGCATCCACTTCCACCCGTCGGGATTGCTGAGCAGGAGGTATCCCACGAACGCAGCGACGGTTGCGCCCACGAACCACATGGCGTTGAGGCCGCCGACGAGTTTGGCGCGCCACGCCTTCGGTGCGAATTCTGTCACCAGCGCGGTGGCGATCGGATAGTCGGCGCCGACCGCGATGCCGATGATCAGGCGCAGTATGAACAATTGCATTTCGTCCGCTGCGAAGAACTGCAGCACCGAGCAGACGATGATCACGATCAGGTCGATGGTGTACATCAACTTCCGGCCGATCCGGTCGGTCACGGCACCGAATACGGCGCCACCGAGGAAGACTCCGATGAGCGCGGAGGATCCGATGAGGCCGGCCCACAGTGCGCTCATGTCCCACTGCGCCTGAATCTGGACCATCGCGATGCCGATGATGCTGAGGATGTAGCCGTCGAGGAAGGGGCCGCCAGACGAGAAGAGGGCGAGTTTGGCGTGAAAGCCGTTGAGCTTGGCGCTGTCCAGTGTCACGCCCGATCGGGCGGTGACGGTGGTGTCGAGGTTCATCTGAGGAATCCCATCGGGGGTGTGGGCTTGCGGGTTGGTCCCCACGTGATGTGGTTGCTGCCACAGTAGGAAGCGAACTCGCTTCGCGGAATTACCAATCTCCTACCAATTCATGCTCAGTGCTTATCAATTCGCTGGGTCGACGGCCGCGATTCCGTCGATCTCGATTCGCTTGTCGCCGCGGAATCGAGCCACCTCGACCGTCGTCCGCGGCGGCAGGGGAATGCCGTGCAGCCGAGCCAGATAGGCGGTGTTGTACTCGTCGAATTCCGAGAGGTCGGCCAGGTACACCGTGGTCTTCAGGAGAGTGTGCAGGCCCCCGCCCGACGCCCGGAGAGTGGCCTCCAGGTTGTCGAGCGCGACCCGGACTTGGTCGCCGATCGCAGCCGGCGTCCGTCCGTCCGCGGTGGTGGGAATCTGCCCGCAGGCCCAGATGGTGCCTGCGAACACCGCCGCTCTCGCGTACGGGCGCTCGGTGCCGGCCGGGTGCGGGACGAGTTCACGCTGATCGGTCATGAGTGCGCCTCCGGGACGAGGAATCGCCTGCCGAGTTCGTACGCGCGCGACCACGTCGCGGCGTCGACGAACACACCGTAGGAGACGGCGTGGCGGTACCGCGTCTCCCTTTCGTCGGCGGTGTGGATGGGACGGGTGGGGTGCGAGGCGGGCGGCGCGGTTCGGACGAGTGTGCCGCCGCCGTACTCACCGTCGGTCGGCGCGCCACTTGCGAGCGCCGCCGTGGAAACGCCGCGGTACATGTCGCCCGCACCCGTCACGACGGTCGCGTCGGCCGGGTGCCCGCCGTCGTCGAGGGTGATCAGCCACAGGGTCGCACCGGACCGGGTGGCGGCGTGCAGGGCGTACCAGGCGACGGCCTCGTGATCGACGATCCTGGGCAGGAGAACCGGACGGGACTGCGACAGCGCCAGATCGACCGCCAGCGGGCCCGTCAACAGGGCGCTCCTCGGTGCGCGCTCGACGATGTCGACTCCCGGCCCCCTGGTCAGCGTGGCGTCGCCGGGATTCGAATCGAGTCCGGCGATCGTGTCCAGGAGCGTGTCGATGCCGGTGCGGGCGTGGAGTTGCATCGCCGTCACGACGTCGGCGGCGCCACGGGCTTCGCCCGCAGCGACGCCCGCGGCGTACAGGGCGCGGAACGCGGTCTCGCGAACCTCACGTACTGCCAGCCTGATTCGGTTGCTCGCGGGGGATGCGGTGTGGTGCTCGGATTCGTGGATGAGCATGTCGGTCATCGGCGTTCCTGTGTGCCGTGCAGTCCGGGGAAGACGTCGTCGAAGATCCGCAACCAGTTCTCGCCGAGTATCTTCGCGATGGTTCCGTCGTCGAGGCCGACCTTCTGCAGGCACTCGGTGAGTACCGGGAAGTCCGACGGGCCCGAGAACCAGTGCGGCCACATCGGCCACTCGGGTTCGACCGGGTTCTGGCTGGGCGGTCGCCAGCGGCCGTTGCGCAGCCACGCGACGTAGTCCTCCGACCAGTTGCGCGTGCAGTCACTCCCGATCGCGACGTGGTCGGGGCCGATCTGGTCGACGAGTCGCGCGACCATGACCGCGAAATCCGCACTGGACGTCGATTCGCCGCCCAGAACGTTCGGGTAGAGGCAGCAGCCGATGACGCCGCCGCGGGCGGCCAGCGCATCGATGACCTCGTCCGGTTTGTTGCGGGGGCTGTCGACGAACCAGGTCGGGTTCGAATGGGTGATCGCGACGGGAGTGCGCGATGCGTCGATGGCGTCCAGGCAGGTGCGGTTCCCGACGTGGGAGAGGTCGACGAGCATGCCCACCCGGTTCATCTCGGCGATCATGATGCGTCCGAACGCCGTCAGTCCCGAGTCGTGTTCGTCGTAGCAGGCGCCGCCCGCCAGGTTCTGGATGTTGTAGGTGAGCTGGGCGACGCGTACTCCCAGGCGGTGGAAGATCTCCACCATCCGGTAGTCGTCGCCGAACGGGGAGGAATTCTGGAATCCCAGAAGCACGGCGATTCGGTTGTCCCGCTTCGCGTTGCGAATGTCCTCGGAGGTTGCCGCGAGGGTGACGATGTCGTCGTTGTCGGCGGCGAGCTGATACCACTGGGCGACGGCGCCGAGTGTGTCGGCGGGACCGTCCCACACCGCGCAGGTAGCGTTCACGCCGGTGACACCGCCGGCGCGCAGTTCCTCGAGGACCTTCCGGTCCCAGTTGTTGATCTGGAGTCCGTCCACCACCAGCAGATCGGAGTGTCTGAGCGTGTGCACTAGGCGTCCTTTCGCGGCTTGCGGGTGAAGATCCAGTCGTCGTCGATCCCGGCGGCGACGTCTTCGGCCCGTGGGGCTCCCGAGTAGAGGGTCACGCGCAGCCAGTCGGTCGATTGCGGGGTGAAGTTGTCCATCCCGTACATCGCGAGTTGGAAGCGCTGCAGATTCAGGGGCAGGAAGTTCCGGGCGAGCAGGTTGTCGCGGGCCTCGGCGTACGGGATGTCGGTGAGCGTCTGGACGCGGGCGACGATGCCGCGGTGCCGAGGATGCTCGACGAGGAAGGCAGCGACCGTGGCGTCACCCGGAGCGACTGCCAGATCGCGTTCCAGGGCGGCGACGGATCGGGCGACGTCGATCGGATGCTCTACGTGCTCACCCGGATCGACCCCGCGGCGTCCCCGGCGCGGCTCCTCGTTGTTCTCCGACGAGAACCAGAAATGGGCCTGCTCGTCGGGGTCGTCGAAGTCGAAGCGCTGCACCCACGCATAGCGGTCCCGGAGGACGGCGCGGAGCGCGGCACAGGTCTGCGCCGGTTCGACGGCCAGACGCTGATCGCAGCGCAGCAATTCCTCGACCTCGGTGTCGAGTTCCGTATGCACCTCGACGATCACGGAGTCCATCACTCCGCGGGCCTCCACCCCGATCGATGCGGCCCGGTCGTGCAACGCCCGCCAGGCATGGCCGGTCGGTGTGCCGTCGATGGTCCCCGAGTCGATGTACTCGGACAGTACGCCGCGGAAGAGGTCGAGTTGGGAGGAGAGCTCACCGCAGGTGACGAACGGGGCCGTCGGCATGTCCGCGCGTTCGGCGAAGTAGCGCGTGGCCCGGTCGAGCAGGTCGCGGGCAGTACCGATGCGGGGGTCGCCGGGTGCGGTCGTTTGCGCGAGCGCGTGTGCGAGCGGGAGTTCGCGGGTGGCGCACCAGGCGTCCAGTACCTGCGGATGATTGACGACGTAGGGCACCATGCCGAGACCGGTCGCGTTCCCCAGCCCGAGGTAGCGTCGCCAGTCTCCGGACAGCCGCGCCGCCCGGGGGTTCCGGGAACGGGCACAGTGTTCGACCAGGTCGTAGCTGAACTCACGCAGCAGCCACGCGGTCAGCATGTGGGCCCGGTAGGGCAGGCGCAGAGGATGGTCGGCGTCGAGCCGATCGAAATCTGCGAGCCCGAACTTTCCGTTGCTGTAGAACGCGGTGCTCCGGAGAATGTAGGCGGCGTCGCCCATCGTCGCGACGTCCGGTTGACCGCCCTCGGACAGCCGGTCGGCGACGTAGTCGAAGAACCGTGCACTGCGGTTCGCCCGGGTCCAGATGAGGGTGCTGTCGTCCGCCCGGCCTTCTTCCTGACGTGGCACCTCCACTCGCAGTGCACTCGAACGACTCTCGGTGAGCGGACCTTCGATCAGGGCGGCGGTGACGTCCCACGCCTTGGCGATGACGCGGTCGGTGCGATCGCTGTCGGCGAGGGTCGTCGAGAACACGACGAATCTCACGTCGCGTCCGCCGATGTCGACGCGGTACACGACCTCACCGCGGCCGTCGGCGTCGACGTCCCACCGCTCGCGCTCGACCCGCCACTTCTCGGCGGCCGCGGTTCGGAGGAAGGATCGGGCGAAGCTGTGCCGGGTGTAGCGGGCCGCTCCCAGATCGGCCGGGTCCAGAACCTGCTCGGGGGAGCGGGCTGACGTCTGCGACCGGCGGAGCAATGCGGTCGGTCTCATGCCTCGCTCCTCGGTGTTCCGGTGCGGGCGTAGGCGATCTTGCTCCACGTGAAGAATTCGGCGCTCGTCGCCGCATTCTGCTCACGGGGAGCCGGGAACGACGAGTCCTTCAGTCCGCCGAAGGGAGCATGCAATTCGGAACCGGTGTTGGGCGCGTTGACCTTGATCAGGCCGGCGTCGAGGTCCCGAATGCACCGTCGCACGACCCGCTCGTCGCATGTGAAGACGGCAGCGGTGAGGCCGAACGGTGTGGCGTTCGCGATGTCGATGGCCTCGTCGAGGTCCTTCGCGCGCAAGACGGTGGTCACCGGTCCGAACACCTCTTCCCGGCTGATGGTCAGTGCGGTGGTGCCGGCGAGCAGTGTCGGCGCCACGAAAGCCGCACCCGAAGTGGGAAGGGGTGCAGACCCCAGCAGTTCGGCGCCCTCGGACAGTGCCTGCTCGATCGCGGCCGTCACTTCCTTTGCCGCGCGGGCGGAGACGAGTGGGCCGATCTGGGAGTCGGGGTCCAGCCCGTCGCCGACGACAAGTGCCTCCACCCGTGCGACGAGTTCGGGAACGAGGTCGTCGTAGGCGTCGCCGACGGCGATGATCCGCCGTGTCGCGGTGCACTTCTGGCCGGTGCTTCCCATGGCCCCGGCGATCAGCACGGCCGCTGCGTTCCGCGGATCGACGTCGGGGAGCACGATTGCCGCGTTGTGCCCGCCGAGTTCCATCTGCACCTTCGCGCCGCGCGGAACCGCGGCAGCCTGGATCGACCGGCCCACCGGGACCGAGCCGGTGAACGTGACTCCCGAGATCTCCTGCCGCGCCACCAGTTCCGCGCCGATCGGGCCCGGACCCAGGATCATGTTCAGGACACCCGCCGGAACACCGGCTGCGGCAAGGACGTCGGCGAAGGCGGCGGCAACGGCCACCGTGTCGCTGGCCGGTTTCCACACCACCGTGTTGCCCCACAGCAACGCCGGTGCCAGCTTCCACGCCGGAATCTGCAACGGGAAGTTCCACGGCGTGATGGCGGCCACCACCCCGAGCGGTCGGCGGACCGTGCGGATCACCTCGTCGGGATGTGACGAGGGGAAGGTGGCGCCGTCGGCGCTCCGTGCCTGGGCCGCGTGGTAGTGCAGGGTTTCGACGGTGGCCCCCACCTCGGCCCGCGATTCGGGGAGCGTCTTGCCGTGCTCGCGGGTCATCAGAGTCGCGATCGTCTCGGCACGCTCGGCCAGGATCTCGGCTGCCCGGCGGAGGACGAGTCCGCGGGCGATGATGCCGCGGTCGTCCCATTCCCGGCGCGCCGACATCGCGGCAGCCACCGCCGCGTCGAGGAGGCGACTGTCGGCCTGGTGGTACTCGGCGACGACGGTCTCGTCGGAGGGGTTCGTCGTCGCGGTGACCGGGCCGTCGCCGTCCACCCATTCCCCGCCGATCAGGTGGCGGAGACGATTGTCCGTGTCTGGTGCGGTGACGTGGTGCTGCACTGCTGACTCCTCGAAGCGCTGGTAATTCGGTGCCCTCAACTAGTTCGGTGCCCTCAACGCTAGGCCCGGCGCGCACCGCGCAGAAGTACCTATTGTCAACCGACTGATAAGTTGCAAGTATCAATCGCGTGGAACTGCGGCAGCTTCGATATTTCGTCACGGTGGCCGAGGAGATGAACTTCAGGCGCGCCGCCGAACGCCTGCACATCGCACAGCCCGCGCTCAGTCAGCAGATCAGCAAGTTCGAGAAGGAACTGCGCACCACGCTGTTCGAGCGCACGACGAGACGCGTCGAACTGACCGACGCAGGCCGCGTGCTTCTCGACGAGGGCAGGCGGGTCCTGGCCGAGGCCGACCACGCGCTCGCCGCGGTGGAACAGGTGGCGCACGGGGAGGTGGGGCTGCTGCGGATCGGATTCGTCAGTTCCGCGGCGTTGCGGATCGTCCCCGCGACGGTGCTCGCCCTGCAGAAGGAGTGGCCCGGAGTTCAGGTGGAACTGTCCGAGTCGACGACCGACCGCCAACTGTCGGCGATCGCCGACGGGATTCTCGACATCGGGCTGGTCCGCGAAGTCGACCGGGCGGAGGGCATCGTGGTCCGGCCGCTGACCCGTGAACCGCTGCTGGTGGCGATGCACTCGTCGCATCCCTTCGCCGGCCGCGCGTCGGTGCGGCTCGTCGAATTGCGCGACGAACGGTTTCTCACCTTCCCGCGGGGTCAGGTGTCGCGACTGTACGACCACATCGCGGCCCTGTGCCATCACGCGGGCTTCCGGTTGGAGGCCGCGCAGGAAGCCGTCCAATTTCCCACCCTCCTCGGGCTGGTCGCCGCCAACACCGGAGTCACCGTCGTTCCGGCCAGCCTCCGTGCCCTGCACCTCCCGGACCTGCGGTACGTCGCACTCTCCGACGCCCAGGCGGTGTCGACGGTGTCGGTCGCTTATCGCGCCGACAGGCAACAGATCCCGGCGATCCGGCACTTCCTCGACGTGGCCTCGTCCCTGGACCTGGCGGACGAAACCCGGTAGGCGCAGGTGAGTGGCAAAGCGTGCCCGCGCACACTTTGCCGCTCACGTGGGGTCAGACGGGCTGCGCGTCCCCGAACGTCATCTTCAGATCGGGAATCGACGACGTGACGAGTGCCCGCTTCGGAAGTCCCAGCGACCGCAGTTCGTCGGCGATCGGATGGCTGCCCAGTTTCAGCTCCGCGCCGCCCGGCCGGGAGCGGACCCCGCTGGGTTTCATGTCCCAGGTGGTGAATCGGGTGAGCCCGTCCAGATGCGAATACGCGGCGAGCGACGCACTCGCGCCCGAACCCGGCACCGGAATGCCCTGTTTGACACTCAACTGGGCGATCAGCCGACCGCCCTGGCTCACCGACCCGCGTTTGACGGACCCGGAGTGGTCGACCTCGAAATGTGCGAGGACCTTCGGGAAGCCCCAGATGCCGCGGCCGGCGGCCAGGGTGAAGTCGCCGTCGACCGGCAGGTGGTGGATCAGCGCGCCGGCCCGTCCCTGGGCCAGGGCCTTGAGGTCCCGCGGGACCGACGTCCCGGCGGCCCGGTGGTCGCGGACGAGGAACGACACCCCGAACTCGTTGTACGGGCCGAGGTCGCCGTCCACGTAGTCGACGAACACCAGCACGCACACACCGCGCCCGGGCCGGAACTGCAGGATCTCCAGTCCGGTGTGGTCGATCAGCGACTGCGCGACAGCGGTCGGGACCGAAAACATCGCCGTGAACGCCGAGGCCGCCCGGATCTCCACGGGCATCTCGACCTGCTTGCCCAGAACCTGATGCGACGTCACGGCGCGACCACCCCGCGCAGGCCGTCGGCGCCGAACATGGGCTCGAACATCGACCCGAAGTCGGGGCCGCGACGCAGCATCTGCCCGCCGTCGACGTTGATGATCTGTCCCGTGATCCACGTGGAGTCGGGACCGAGGAGGAACTTGGCGAGCGCGGCGATGTCGGTGACCTCGCCGACCCGGGCGATCGGGGTGTTCGCCAGGTAGTCGTCCAGGACCGGGCCGCCGTCGGTGATGAGTGCGACGAGGTCGGTGCGGGTCAGTCCGGGCCGGATGCAGTTGACGCGCACGTTGCTGGCCCCGAGTTCGTCGGCGGCGAGTCGCGTCAGGTTGTCGACACCCGCCTTGGACGGGCCGTACGCGCCGAACCAGCGGTGCGTGTTGCTGCTCGCGATCGAGGAGATGGTGACTATGGAACCGCCGCCCCCGGCGACCAGTGCCCGGGCGGCATGCTTGATCGTCAGCATCGTGCCGGTGACGTTGAGGTCGACGGTCCTGCGCCACGCGTCGACGTCGAGCTGTGTCACCGGGCCCACGGTTTCGTTACCGCCCGCGCAGGTGACGACGCCGTCGAGTTGACCGGTGCGCTCGCTCGCCTTCGCGACCGCGCGGACGACGTCGTCCTCGTTCGTGACGTCGGCCGTCACGACGTCGACCGTCCCCGCGGGATTGCCGGCGCCGATCTGCTCCGCCGCCCGGGCGAGCTTCTCCTCGTTTCGGCCGCAGATCGTGACGTGCACGCCCTCGGCCGCCAGCGCGGTGGCGATGCCGAGTCCGATGCCGCTGCCGCCGCCGGTGACGAGTACGGACGTCTTCGCGAGCCCGCTGCTGCCGTCGTTCGTAACCACGCACACCTCCAGGTGATAGAACTCGTGTCAATTATCGAGCCGGGGATCTATGAAAACTGCCGTTATACCACTGCGTCATAGTAGAAACACGTTCTATTATCGGGGCACGAACGGCGGGATTCAATGCGGAGGAGCGCCTCGATGACGGACAGGCCGGAATTCGATCTCATCGACGGGCGGTTCTACTCGGGGGAACTCGGCGACCCGCGGCAGGCGTACGCATGGATGCGGACGCACGAGCCGGTGTACCGGGCGGAAGGCATTCTCGGCGCCGCGTCGTACGAGGCCGTCCTGGCCGCCGAACGCGATCCGGAGTTGTTCTCGAACGCGGGCGGGATCCGGCCCGGTGTGGGCCCGCTGCCCCAGATGATCGACATGGACGACCCCCAGCACCTGCAGCATCGCCGGCTCGTCAACGCCGGTTTCACCCGCAAACAGGTCGAGGCGAAAGTCGGCCGGATCCGCGAGATCTGCGACCACCTCATCGACGCCGCGTGCGACAGGGACGAAGTGGACTTCGTGCGCGATCTGGCGGCGCCGCTCCCCATGGCCGTCGTCGGCGACATGCTCGGTGTCCGCCCCGAGGAACGCGCCACGTTCCTGCAATGGTCCGACGACCTGATGAACGCACTCGGCAGCAACGCCACCGAAGAGGAACTGCTGGCGCAGGCGAACGCGTACGTCGCGTTCAACGAGTTCACACTGCGCACCATCGAGGAGCGGCGCAACAACCCGACCGAGGATCTCACCAGCATCCTCGTGCACAGCGAGATCGACGGGCATCGGCTGAGCGACGACGACATCGTCGGCGAAACCCTGCTGATCCTCATCGGTGGTGACGAGACCACCCGGCACGTCCTCAGCGGCGGGATGGAACAGCTGCTGCGCCACCCCGAACAGCGGGCGCGTCTCGTGCGCGACCCGGACGGCATCCCGGCGGCGGTCGAAGAGATGCTGCGCTGGTCGTCGCCGATCAAGAACATGTGCCGCACCGTCACCCGCGACGTCGACTTCTTCGGCACCGCCCTGCGCGAGGGCGAGAAGATGATGCTGCTCTTCGAATCCGCCAACTTCGACGAGGCGGTGTTCGAGAACCCCGACGTCTTCGACATCGGACGGTCGCCGAACCCGCACGTCGCCTTCGGTTTCGGCACCCACTTCTGCCTCGGCAACCAACTTGCCCGGCTCGAAGCGAGGATCATGTTCGAACAACTGCTGTCGCGGCTTCCCGACATGGTGCTCGTCGACGACACCCCGCTGCGGCGTCGTCCCGCCAACTTCGTGTCCGGGCTGGAGGAGATGCCGGTGAAGCTGTAGGCGCTTCGCGCCCGTGCGCCTTTCTGGTTGTCGGAGCAGCCAAAAAGGCGCACGAGCCGCGAAGCGGCCTACTCCGGGGCGCCGATGTCGAGCTCGTCCGGGTGCGCTCCGACGCGGGCGCCGTCGTCCATCGTCTCGATCTCGCTGAGGTCCTGCTCGCTGAGTTCGAAGTCGAACACGTCGATGTTCTCGCGGATCCGCGATTCGTGCACCGACTTGGGGATGACGATCAAACCGCTCTGCAGGTGCCAGCGGATCAGCACCTGGGCCGCGGACTTGCTGTGCCGGTCGCCGATGCGGGTGATGATCGGATCCGTGAGCAGGGTGTTCGGCTTGGACGCGTCGCCCCACCCGGAGTTGCTCGTGCCGCCGAGCGGGCTCCACGATTCGACCGCGATGCCGTGCTCGACGGCGAACTCACGGATCGGCTGCTGAGCCAGATGCGGATGCAACTCCACCTGATCGACCGCCGGGACGACGCCGCCGCGGTCGATCAGCAACTGCAGATGACGCGGTTCGAAATTGCACACGCCGATCGCCTTGGCGCGCCCGGACTCGGCGATCTTCTCCAGCGCATCCCAGGTGCGGAGGATGCGGTCGTCGTCCTGCAGCGGCCAATGGATCAGGTACAGATCGACGTAGTCGACGCCGAGACGCCCGAGGCTCGCGTCGAACGCTTTCAACGCCGGCTCGTAGCCCTGGTCCGAGTTCCACAACTTGGTGGTGAGGAAGACGTCCTCGCGTGGGACTCCCGAGTTCGCGATGCCGCGGCCGACACCCTCCTCGTTGCCGTACGCGGCGGCCGTGTCGATGTGCCGGTAGCCCGCCTCGTCCAGGGCGAACCCGACGGCGTGCTCGGTCTCGGCGTTGTCGGCCTGCCAGACCCCCAAGCCGAGCTGGGGGACGATGGTTCCGGAATTCAGCACGATGCTGGGTACTCGAGGACTCATGCTGTCCAGGCTATCGACTGCGATGGGGTCGTGAGGGGCACATGCGCTGCCTGGCATCATGCGGAGGTGACCCGAATTCGGCTACTGGCGACGGACCTCGACGGCACTCTGCTGCGGTCGGACCGCACGATCTCCCCGCGCACCGCGCAGGCCATGGAAGACGCGCGACGGTCGGGGGTCGAGGTGGTGTGGGCGACGGCCCGCGCCCGGCATTCGGTGCACGAACTCGCGCAGTCGTGCGGGTTCCGCGGGAAGGCGATCTGCGCGAACGGTGCCGTCGTCCTCGACCTGGCCGACGGAACCCCGGTGATCACGGCGACGACGACCATCGCGATGGCGTCGGCCGCGGCGGCGATGGACCGGGTGCGGGCGCTGATGCCGGGTGTCGTGTTCGCGAACGTGGGCCCGACGCGGTTCGTCGCCGAACCGGCGTACGCCGCGCTGTGCGAGTTCGCCGACCACCACCGGCACCCGCACGAGATGACGCTGTCGGAGCTGCTGCCCGACATGGACGAGCCGATGGTGAAGATCGTCGCCCGGCACCCGGAGGTGCCCAGCGCGGACCTGTACCGGGCGGCTGTCGCGGCGGGCGTCGACGGCGTCGAACTGACGCATTCCGGTGCGCCGTACGTCGAGATGGCGGCGTCCGGGGTGTCCAAGGCGAGCGCCCTCGCCGAGCTGTGTGCGGTCGACGGCATCACGACGGCTGAGGTCGCGGTCGCCGGCGACGCCATCAACGACGTCCCGATGCTCACGTGGGCCGGCACGGCACTGTGCCCGTCCAACGCGCTGCCCGAAGTCCTCGCCCTCGCCGACCACGTCCTGCCCAGCAACGACGAGGACGGGGTCGCGAGCTACCTGGAGGCGCTCCGCGCCCGTGAGTGGTTAGCGAGTCCAGAGACTCCTTGACCACGCACGGGCGGCGGAGCCGCCTACAGCCCCGCGGCGGTGGCGAGCTCGGCCAGGAACTCCCGCGGCTGCCCGAACAGCTGTGCGCTCCCGTGCGCCCGTTTGAAGTACAACTGCGCGTCGTGCTCCCAGGTGATGGCGATGCCGCCGTGCAGTTGGATCGCCTCGGCCGCGACCTGTTGCAGCGCCTCGGAGCAGTACACCTTCGCGACGACGGCATCGTCGTGCGTCCCCGACAGCGCGGCCGCGTACGACATCGACCGGGCCGTCTCGACGAGCGCGTACATGTCGGCCATGCGATGTTTCAGTGCCTGGAACGAGCCGATGACTCGGCCGAACTGCTTGCGCGACTTCGCATACTCGACGGTCTGCTGCAGCGCTGCCTCCGCCGCCCCGACCTGCTCGGCCGACAACGCGACCAGTGCGATGGTGCGCAACTGCTCGACGAGGTCGGTGGGGGAGACCAGTCTGCGCGCGGTGACTCCGTCGAACGTGACCTCCGACAGCGACCGCGTCGGGTCCATCGCCGAAACGCGAGAACGACGCACGCCCTCGGCCGACGGGTCCACCTCGAACAGGCCGTCGGACGTGAGAACGAGCAGCACGTCCGCGACGTCACCGCCGAGCACGTACGACGCCGTCCCCGACAGCGTCTCGCCCGACGCCGTCACGCCGAAGCCGCCCCACCCGTCCGGGCCGGCCCAGCACAGTGCCGCCACCGAACCCGCAGCGATGCCGGGAAGCAGGCGGGCGCACGCGTCGTCGTCCCCCGACAGCACCAGCGCCTGCGCGGCGAGCACCGCACTGCCGAGCATCGGCGACGGCGTCAGCGTGCGGCCCAGCTCTTCCTGCACCACATGGACTTCCAGCAGCGCCGCCCCGACGCCGTCGTACTTCTCCGGGATCGCGAGCGCAGCGACGCCGATCTGCTCGCACAACTTGGTCCACAGGGCGCCGTCGTACCCGTGCTCGGTGGTGATCGCCCGGCGGACGGCGGCGGAGTCGGAGTGCTTGCCCAGCAGGTCGCGGACCGATTCGCGGAGTGCGGCCCGTTCCTCGTTGTCGAAACTCATGACACCTCCACCAGTGCATCGACGACGCGGCCGCGGTGGAACGCCGGCGTGCCCCAGGCCGTGACCAGCGCCCGGACCTTCGTCAGCCACAGCGACAGGTCGTGCTCCTGGGTGTAGCCGATGGCGCCGTGCACCTGCAGCGCCACCCGCGCCGCCCGGTACGCGGCGTCCCCGCACGCCACCTTCGCGGCCGAGACGTCCCGGGAACTGTCGGCGGACCCGTCCCGCACGGCCAGCGCGGCGCCGTGCAGCAGCGGCCGCGACATCTCCAGCCCGACCGCCACCTCCGCCAGGTGATGCTTGATCGCCTGGAACTGTCCGATCACCTTGCCGAACTGCTTGCGCTGCTTGGCGTAATCGGTGGTGACGTCGAGCAGCGTCTGCCCGAGCCCCTGCAACTGGGCCGCGGTCGCGAGGGCGCCGAGGTCGAATGCGGCGGTGAAGTCGGCGTCGCCCAGCACGTCGGTCGCTGTCAGCGGGAACAGCCGCCGCGACTGGTCGACCGAGTTCTGCACCGCACCGGGCGCGCCGATGCTGACCGTCGACCCGTCGACGAGCAGGACCAGGTCGACGGAGTCGGCGTCCACCGCGAACGGCACGTGCGGCGGGGCCGCGACCGTGGCGAGCGATCCGGATGCCAGCGCGGACAGTCGGTCCGGCGCCACCTGTGCGAGCAGGGCCGGTGCGACGGCAACGGTCTCGGCCACCGGTCCCGGAACCGCGTGGCGTCCGAGTTGTTCGACGGCCACGACGAGGTCGACGGCGTCGGCGCCCAGACCGTCGTGTTCGTCGGCGATCAGTAGTCCGTTGACGCCGGTCTCGGCGAGTCGCTGCCACACCTTCAGGCCGGCTCCGGTGTCGCCGGTGTTCCACGACCGGATCACCGACGGCATGTCGGCCTTCGACAGCAGCGCGTCGATGCTGGACGCGAAATCCTGGTGGGAGGAGTCGAGTGTGAATCTCATCGATCCGCCTTCGGTAGGCCGAGCAGCCGCTCGGCGATCACGTTCTTCTGAATCTCGTTGGTGCCGGCGTAGATCGGACCGGACAGGGAGAAGAGGTAGCCGTCCATCCAGTTGTCCGCGAGCTCGGCGGAGGCGCCCTGCAACTCGAGGGCAGTCTCGTGGGTGGCGATGTCCCACTCCGACCAGAACACCTTGTTGATCGACGATTCGGCGCCCAGTTGCCCGCCGTCGGCGAGCCGGGTGACGGTGCCGAACGTGTTCAGCTGGTACGCGCGGGCGCCGATCCAGGCGTCGGCGACCTTGTTCCGCAGGGCGGTGTCGTCGGTACGTCCGCTGTCGCGGAACAGGTCGACGAGCCGGTCCACCGTCGCGAGAAAGCGGCCCGGACTGCGCAGCGACAGCCCGCGTTCGTTCGACGCCGTGCTCATCGCGACCCGCCAGCCCTCGTTCACGCCGCCGATCACGCCCGACTCACCGGGGTTCGCGGGGTCGTCCGGAACGAAGACATCCTCGAGGAAGATCTCCGCGAAACCGGGCTCGCCGTCGAGCTGATCGATCGGGCGGATGGTGACGCCCGGCGACCGCAGGTCGAACATGAAGTACGTGATTCCCTTGTGCCGCTGCGCGTCCGGGTCAGACCGGAACAGACCGAAACCCCAGTCCGCGAAGCTCGCGCGGGAACTCCACGTCTTCTGTCCGTTGAGGACCCAGCCGCCGTCGACGCGGCGGGCGGTGGAGCGCAGCGACGCGAGGTCGCTGCCCGACTCGGGTTCCGACCACGCCTGCGCCCAGATGTCGTCGGCGCGGGCCATCCGCGGCATGATGCGCGCCAACTGCTCGGCGCTGGCGTGCTCGAACAGGGTCGGGGCGAGCAGGAAGATGCCGTTCTGGCTGACGCGTCCCGGCGCACCGGAGCGGTAGTACTCCTCCTCGAACACCACCCATTGCAGCAGGGACGCGTCCCGTCCGCCGAGTTCCTCCGGCCACGACACCACGGACAGCCGGGCGTCGGCGAGGGTGCGTTCCCATTGACGGTGCGCCTCGAATCCTTCTGCGGTGTCCATCGACGGCAGCGGTTCGGCCGGCACGGTGGCCTTCAGGAAGGCCCGGACCTCGTCGCGGAAGGCGAGGGTGGCGTCGTCGTACTCCAGATCCACTTACTTGGCCCCGTTCTCGTTGCGGGCGCTCGCTGCCATCGACTTGGCGTCCATGCCGCCGAGGGAGTCGGTGTCGACCTCGGCGTTGTGTGCGTGCGCGAAATGATGCAGGCCGAACACCGAATCCATGCCGTTACGCATACCCATCTGGTCCTCGCACTGGTTGACGGCCTTCTTGGTGAGCGCGAGACCGAACCGGGGCATCGCGGCGATGCGGCCGGCGATCGCCAGGGTTTCCGTCTCGAGGTTCTCGCGCGGCACGACGTGGTTGACCATGCCCACCTCGTACGCCCGCTGCGCGGTGAATCGATCACCGGTGAAGAGGATTTCCTTCGCGAACCGCGGTCCCAGCATCCACGGGTGCGCGAAGTACTCGACCCCGGGAATGCCCATACGTACGACCGGATCGGAGAAGAACGCGTCGTCCGACGCCACGATCAGGTCGCACACCCACGCCAGCATCAGGCCGCCGGCGATGCAGGCGCCCTGGATCATCGCGATCGTCGGCTTCGGGATCTCCCGCCACCGCCGGCACATCCCGAGATAGACCTCCATCTCGCGGGCATAGCGCTGGTCGCCGCCGGGCTTGTCCACGTGGTCCCACCACATGACGGCCTTGTTGTCGTAGTGGACGTGATGGTCCCGGCCCGGGGTGCCGATGTCGTGCCCGGCGCTGAAGTGCTTGCCGTTGCCGGCGAGGACGATCACCTTCACGTCGTCGTCCTCGACGGCCCGCTCGAATGCGGCGTCGAGGGCGTACGTCATCACCGAGTTCTGGGCGTTGCGGTAGTCGGGGCGGTTGAGCGTCACGAATGCGACACCGTCGCGCACGTCGTAGGTGACGACGTCACCCTCGTCCGGAACCGTCATTTCTTCTCCTCACGCAGAACGTTTTTCATGACCTTCCCGGAGGGGTTCCGGGGGAGGGAGTCGACGAAGCGCACCGAGCGGGGCACCTTGAAGCCCGCGAGTCGCTCCTTGCAGAACGCGATCACGTCGTCCTCGGCGAGCGCGGTACCCGCCTTCGCCACGACGAACGCGCGCCCGACCTCGCCCATCCGCTGGTCGGGAACACCGATGACGGCAGACTCCGCGACGCCGTCGAGCCTGGCAAGGGCGTTCTCCACCTCAGCGGGATACACGTTGAACCCGCCGGAGATGTACATGTCCTTGAGGCGGTCGGTGATGTCGACGTAGCCGCGGTCGTCGAGGGTGCCGACGTCGCCCGTGTGCAGCCAGCCGTCCGCGTCGATGGTCTTGGCCGTCGATTCGGGGTCGTCGAGATAGCCGAGCATCACGTTCTCGCCGCGCACCAGGATCTCGCCGTGGTCGCCGATCCGGACCTCCATCCCGGGGATGGCACGACCGGACGTCGTGGAGACGGTTACCGGGTCGTCGTCGGTCCGGCACATCGTGACCACGACGGCCTCGGTCTGGCCGTAGGCGGTGAGGACGGCGTCGAAACTCAGTTCCGACTGCATGCGTTCCACCAGCGCGACGGGGACCGCGGCCGCTCCGGTGATCGCGACCCGCAGGCTGGACAGGTCGTACTCGGGGCGGTCGGGGTGGTCGAGGATCGATTGGAAGATCGTGGGCGCGCCGGGCAGCACGGTGATCTGCTCGTCGTGCACGGTCGCCATCACCTTCGGCACGTCGAACACCGCCATCGGCACCACCGTGACCCCGTTCAGCAGGCACACCAGGAATCCGGCCTTGTAGCCGAAGGTGTGGAAGAACGGGTTGATGATGAGGTAGTTGTCCTCCGGCGTCACCTCGGCGCATTCGCCCCACGCCCGCGCGATGCCCACCGACTGGCGGTGCGCGCTCATCACACCCTTGCTCCGGCCCGTCGTGCCCGACGTGAACATCACGTCGGAGACGTCGTCGGGGGAGACGGCGGCCGCGCGGGCGTCGGCCTCGGCGCGGGTGTCGTCGCCGGCGAGGGCGAGGAAGTCGTCGAAGTCGACGACACCCGGGGTCGGGGCGTCGCCGCCGTCGACGGGAACGCGGACGACCGTCGGCAGGTCGAGGGTGCCCGATGCATCCCGCAGGGCCGCGTAGCGGTCGGTGCCGAGGAACATGCCCGCGACCACCAGCGCGGTGGCCTTGGTGCGTTCGAGCAGGTCGAGGGCCTCGGGCGCGGTGTAGCGGGTGTTGATCGGGACGAGTGTCGCGCCGGCGTAGTGGATGCCGAGCGCCGCGACCACCCAGTGATACGTGTTGGGCGACCACACCGCGACGTGATCGCCCGGTCGCACGCCTTGAGAGCAGAGTGCGGCGGCGAAATCGCGGACACGGTCGTGCAGTTGTGTGAAGGTCAGACGGACGTCGCCGTCGGACACCGCCAGAAGCTCGCCGTACTCACGCGCGGCGTGGGTGACGGCGGACGGGATGGTTCTCGGATGTTCGGTCACTGGGCTCCCTACCTACCTAGCAAGTGCTTGGTAGGTTATCTTACAGACGTGGACCAGAGCGAGAGCCCGGACGGGCTGATCACCGACGACGACTTCGCCGAGAGCGTCAGAACGTGGCTGAACGACAACCTGACCGGCGACTTCGCCCGGCTGAAGGGCAAGGGTGGCCCCGGGAGCGAGCACGAGTTCTTCGAGGAACGGCTCGCGTGGGACCGGCACCTGGCTGCCGCCGGGTGGACGTGCCTGGGCTGGCCGAAGGAATACGGCGGGCGCGGAGCCACGCTCGCGCAGCAGGTCGTGTTCCATCAGGAATACGCGAAGGCGGGGGCGCCGGCGCGGGTCAGTCACGTAGGCGAGGAACTGCTCGGGCCGACGCTCATCGCGTTCGGCACCGAGGAGCAGAAGCGTCGCTTCCTCCCCGGAATCAACACGGTCTCCGAACTGTGGGCGCAGGGGTACTCGGAGCCGGGCGCCGGTTCCGACCTCGCGAACGTCGCGACCACCGCACGCCGCGACGGCGACAAATGGGTGATCAACGGACAGAAGGTATGGACGTCGCTCGCGCACGTCGCCCAGTGGGCATTCGTGCTGTGCCGCACGGAACCGGGCTCGAAGCGGCACCAGGGCCTGAGCTTCCTGCTGGTGCCACTCGACCAGCCCGGCGTCACCGTCCGACCGATCCAGCAACTCACCGGCACGTCCGAGTTCAACGAGGTGTTCTTCGACGACGCCGTCACCGACGCGGATCTGGTGGTCGGCGAGCCCGGCGACGGCTGGCGGGTCGCGATGGGACTGCTCACGTTCGAACGCGGCGTGTCCACGCTCGGGCAGCAGATCGGATTCGCCCGCGAACTGCAGGGCGTCGTCGACCTCGCGAAAGCGACCGGCGCAGCATCGGACCCGAACATTCGCGAGAAGATCGCCCGCGCCTGGGTGGGGCTACGGGTGATGCGCGCCCACGCCCTGCGCACCCTCGAGGCGGTCGACGCCGGAACATCCGGGCCCGAGGCGTCCGTCGCGAAACTGCTGTGGGCCAACTGGCACCGCGACCTCGGTCAGCTGGCGATGGAGGTGCAGGGTGCGTCGTCGCTCCTCGCCCCGGTCGCGCCGTCGTCCGACATCGCCGATCCCGAACACCTCGAACTCGGCGAATGGCAGCGGCTGTTCCTGTTCACCCGCGCCGACACCATCTACGGCGGATCCAACGAGATCCAGCGCAACATCATCTCCGAGCGCGTGCTCGGACTTCCCCGAGAGGCACGACCGTGACCGACACTTCACCACTCGCCACCGCGCCCGTCGAGACGCCGGGACACGACCTGCTGAAAGGGAAGAAGGTCGTCGTCACCGCGGCCGCCGGCACCGGCATCGGGTTCGCGTCCGCACGTCGCGCCCTGCTCGAGGGCGCCGACGTCCTGGTGTCCGACTGGCACGAGCGGCGTCTGCTCGAGACAAGGGACAAACTGGCCGCCGAGTTCCCCGGACAGGTGGTCGAGGCGCTGACGTGCGACGTTTCCAGCACGGAGCAGGTGGACGCCCTGATCGCCGGGGCGGCCGATGCGCTGGGCCGGATCGACGTCCTCGTCAACAACGCCGGACTCGGCGGCGAGACCCCGCTCGTCGACATGACCGACGAGGAATGGGATCGCGTCCTCGACATCACGCTGAACGGAACGTTCCGGGCCACCCGCGCCGCGCTGCGCTATTTCAAGGGGGTCGAGCACAACGGTGTGCTGGTCAACAATGCGTCCGTCCTCGGGTGGCGGGCTCAGCACTCGCAGGCGCACTACGCGGCGGCGAAGGCGGGCGTCATGGCGCTGACCCGGTGCAGCGCGATCGAGGCTGCGGAGTACGGGGTCCGGATCAATGCCGTCGCACCGTCCATCGCGCGGCACGCGTTCCTCGCGAAGGTGACCAGTGAGGAACTCCTCGACAAGCTGGCGTCCGACGAGGCCTTCGGCCGAGCCGCCGAGGTGTGGGAGATCGCCGCCACCATCGCCATGCTCGCCAGCGACTACACCACCTACCTCACCGGCGAGGTCGTGTCGATCTCGTCGCAGAGGGCGTAGGCGGCTCCGCCGCCCGTGCGCCTTTTTGGTAGCTGGAGCAACCAGAAAGGCGCACAGGGCCGGAGGCCTAGCAAGCGCTTGGTTGATAGGATGGAACGATGACTCCACCCCAGGGCACCGACGATTCGGCAAACAAGACCGGACGCAGGGCCGAACTCCTCGACATCGCGGCCACCCTGTTCGCCGAGCGCGGCCTGCGGGCCACCACGGTCCGCGACATCGCCGACGCCGCAGGCATCCTGTCAGGCAGCCTGTACCACCACTTCGATTCCAAGGAATCGATGGTCGACGAGATCCTACGGGGCTTCCTCGACGACCTGTTCGGCAAGTACCGCGAGATCGTCGCGTCCGGACTCGACGCTCGCGCGACCCTCGAAGCTCTGGTCACCACGTCGTACGAGGCGATCGACGCGTCGCATTCGGCGGTCGCGATCTATCAGGACGAGGTGAAGCACCTCGTCGCCAACGAGCGTTTCGCGTACCTGTCCGAACTGAACACCGAGTTCCGCGAGCTGTGGATGGGTGTGCTCGAGACGGGGGTGAAGGACGGCACGTTCCGGGCCGACATCGACGTCGAGCTCGCCTTCCGCTTCCTCCGCGACACCGCCTGGGTCGCCGTCCGCTGGTACCGGCCCGGCGGTTCGGTCACGGTCGACACCGTGGCCAAGCAGTACCTCTCGATCGTCCTCGACGGACTTGCGAGTCCCTGACACCGACTAGGAGTTTTCCCATGACCGAGGCCTACATCGTCGACGCCGTTCGCACCCCGATCGGCAAGAAGAACGGTGGCCTGTCCGGCGTGCACCCCGCAGACCTGGGTGCGCACGTCATCAAGGCGATCGTCGAGCGCACGGGCATCGACCCGGCCGGTGTCGACGACGTCGTCTTCGGTTGCGTCGACGCCATCGGCGGGCAGGCCGGCAACATCGCCCGCACCGCGTGGCTCGCCGCCGGCTACCCGGAGGAGGTCCCCGGTGTCACCGTCGACCGGCAGTGCGGGTCGAGTCAGCAGGCCGTGCACTTCGGGGCGCAGGCGATCCTGAGCGGCACCGCCGACCTGATCGTCGCGGGCGGTGTGCAGAACATGAGCCAGATCCCGATCGCGTCGGCGATGGTGGTCGGGCAGCAGTACGGATTCGACACCCCGTTCGGCGGGTCCACGGGCTGGACGGAACGCTACGGCGACCAGGAGGTGTCGCAGTTCAACGGCGCCGAACTGATCGCCGACAAGTGGGACATCAGCCGCGAGGAACTCGAACGCTGGGCACTGCAGAGCCACGAGCGGGCCCGGACGGCGATCGCCGCGGGTCGCTTCGACCGCGAGATCGTGCCGGTGGGGGATTTCACCACCGACGAGGGTCCCCGCGAGACCAGCCTCGAGAAGATGGCCTCGCTGAAGACCCTCACCGACGGCGGACGCCTCACGGCCGCGGTCGCGAGCCAGATCTCCGACGGCGCGAGCGCGGTGCTGCTGGCCTCACCGGAAGCGGTCGAGCGGTACGGCCTGACGCCCCGCGCCCGCATCCACCACCTCAGCGCCCGCGGCGCCGACCCGATCTTCATGCTCAGCGCCCCGATTCCCGCGACCCGGTACGCGCTGGAGAAGACCGGCCTGAGCATCGACGACATCGACCTGGTCGAGATCAACGAGGCATTCGCGCCGGTCGTCCTCGCGTGGATCAAGGAGATCGGCGCCGACCCGGCGAAGGTGAACGTCAACGGCGGCGCGATCGCCCTCGGCCACCCCCTCGGTGCGACCGGCACGAAGCTGATGGCGACGCTCCTCAACGAACTCGAGCGCACCGGCGGCCGCTACGGACTCCAGACGATCTGTGAGGGCGGCGGCACCGCGAACGCCACCATCATCGAACGCCTGTGAGTACTTATTAACCTGGATCCACCGATGTGGTGTCGGGGTAGGTGAGTCGAAACGGCGAGATGCCCTTGCGTGCTGAAAGAATTGGACTTCTCACAGAACCAGTTCGATCGACACGAAGGGCATCTCTAGGGTGGTGCGACACGAGGTCGCATGCGTCAAGTGGCGCGTTGATTGGAGGTCGGCGGTGTTGTCGATGACGTAGCCCGGGTTTGTGTTCGATGGCCCGTCCCCCCACCTTGACGTGCGTCGCTGGTAACGGCGGGGTGCGAAGCTCAGGGGTAGAAGCCGAAGCTGTCCTGGATCCATCCCGGGGCGGCAGGTGAGGGGAAGGCCGGACGGGTGAACGTGAGTGAACCGCCGAAACGTCTCGTCAAGATGAGCCTCGGATAGATGGAAGCTTGGGCCGGGGTATAGGGCTGGCCGTTGAGAAGCGGCAGACGGCGACCGGGGGCATCTGACCGGTCGTATGAACACCGTCGCCCCGGGATCGAGGCGGCACCCACCCCGGCCGGGTCTTGCGCATGTGGAACGTGGAAACCCCGCTCTGGTCCGGACTGGTGGTTCGGTGGGCCGACCGTGAGGAAGGCTGAACGCCTGGGCGGGAACAGGATGGCCCAAGAAGCTAATGCCGGTGGCCGAAAGGCGACAGGAAACCGACCCGATTTGATGTCGTCTCCTCCGACGGCGGGGTTCGGATAACTGGCCGGATACGAGTGAACACTCGAACCCGTGGAGGGTGCTGACGTGGGCCAGGTGAGCCTTTGAAAGGGACGACGATGACAGCGCCAGAACTTGCGGACAAGTTGGACACCACTTCGGTGAACGGACCACAAGACGTCATGACGAACTGGGATGCGATCTCGTGGCGCTCGGTGGAGCAGGACGTACGGCGGCTGCGGCGGAGGATTTTCAAGGCGTCGCAAGAAGGGGATCTCAAACGGGTCCGCAACTTGCAGAAACTGATGCTGCGAAGCCAGTCGAACACGCTCCACAGTGTGCGGCGGGTGACGCAGCGCAACGCTGGACGCAGGACCGCGGGCATCGATGGAGAAGTCGTTTTGACTTCTTCTGCCAGGGCTGAGTTGGCGGTGGATCTGCACCGGCATACTGCGCTGTGGCAGGCCCGACCGGTCAAGCGTGTCTACATTCCGAAGGCGAATGGAAAGCAGCGTCCACTGGGGATTCCCGTGCTTCGTGACCGGGTGCAACAAGCTCGTGTCGCGAATGCGTTGGAGCCGGAGTGGGAAGCGCGGTTCGAACCACGCTCGTATGGGTTCCGGCCCGGGCGTGGCTGTCACGACGCGATCGAAGCGATCTACTGGACGCTCAAAGGACGCAGATCCAAGCGCCAGTGGGTGCTCGACGCGGACCTGTCGGCAGCGTTCGACCGCATCGATCATGAGCGGCTGCTGGCACATCTGGGAACCTTCCCCGCACGGGGGCTTGTCGCCGGATGGCTGGCTGCAGGAGTGATCGAGCAGGGCCGGTTCACCTCCACCGACGAAGGAACCCCTCAAGGTGGGGTGATCAGCCCGATGCTGCTCAACATTGCGCTGCACGGGATGGAGGAAGCCGCTGGAGTTCGCTACACACGTAGCGACCCCCATGGGGCGCACGTGGCAAGAGGAGCTCCGGTGCTGGTGAGATACGCCGACGACTTCGTCATCATGTGTCACACCAAGGGCCAAGCCGAACAGGCCCGGCACCGGTTGGGTGAGTGGTTGACGCCACGGGGCCTCGAATTCAACGAAGACAAGACACGAATTGTCCACGTCGACGCAGGATTCGACTTCCTGGGGTTCAACGTCCGTCGATACGACGGCAAACTGCTCATCAAACCCAGCGCAGCGGCAGTGAAGCGGATCCGGCATCGGCTCGCCGACGAGGTGCGTTCCCTACGGGGAACCAACTCCGAAGCGGTGATCCGCCAACTGACCCCGATCATTCGGGGTTGGGCTGGCTACTACCGGAGCGTGGTCTCCAAAGAGGTGTTCTCCGCCGTGGATCACTATCTGTGGCAACACCTCTACGGGTGGGCGCTGCGCGCCCACCCGAGAAAGTCGAGGAACTGGGTCGTGGATCGATACTTCGGCACGTTCAACCCATCCAGAACAGACCGATGGGTGTTCGGCGACCGCGACAGCGGGAAGTACCTACGCCAGTTCGCCTGGACGAAGATCGTCCGCCACAACATGGTCATGGGCACCGCGTCACCTGACGATCCTGCCCTGGACCAGTATTGGGCACGTCGGCGACGAAAGGCATACGCGCAACTCGGTGGTCTCACAGCCTCGCTGCTGCTCCAGCAGCGCGGGCTATGCCCCGTGTGCGGGACATTCCTTCTGCACGCCGACCACGCTCCACAAAGCCCACAAGAGTGGGAACAGTGGATCAAGGCCATGACGAGAGCGCTACGCGCTACTGCCCTCGTCTTGGGTAACGCCCATGGCGGCGATCGGGCCACACGCCTCACGCATGCCCACTGCCGACAACTCGAGCGACAGGGCAGTGGGTCCAGCGGAATCAGGGGACAGACGCCCGTGGGGCTTGCTTGAGCCGGATGCGGTGAAAGTCGCACGTCCGGTTCTGAGGGGGCCTCGGCGCCGCAAGGCGTCGGGGCTACCCGACCAACTATCCCACACCCACCCGGTGACGGCCTCGGCGTTCGACGACCGCAATCTCCTCGCCGAGGCCGGACTGATCCCGGTCCTGGGGTTGGCTCAGGACTGCGGCCTCGATGACCTGGCAGACGAGCATCTGACGCTGCCCACCGACAAGGGCGCACACGCGGGCCGGAAGGTGACCGCACTGGTAGCGGGCATGGTCGCCGGCGCCGACAGCATCGACGACATGGCGCTGCTGCGGCACGGCGCCATGCCCACGGTATTCGACCACCCGTACGCCCCGTCGACGCTGGGCTCCTTCCTGCGGACGTTCTCCTTCGGGCACGTCCGCCAACTCGACGCCGTCGCCGCCCGATTCCTGCAAGGCCTGGCCGAACGAACACCGCTGGTCGGTGGGCCCGAAGTCGGTGGGCGGATCCTCGTCGACCTCGACGACACCATCGTCCCGGTGCACGGGCACGCCAAGCAGGGTTCGGGCTACGGATATACGGGGGTCCGGGGGTTGAACGCGCTGATCGCCACCGCCACCACCGACGGGCGGGCACCGGTGATCGTCGGCCAACGCCTGCGCCGCGGCGGCTGCGGATCCCCACGCGGGGCATCCCGGATGGTCAGCGACGCCCTCGCCACACTCGGCCGCCTGCGCCCGCAGCTGTCACCGGGGTCTGTGCTGGTGCGGGCCGACTCGGCCTTCTACGGGCACCCGACCGTGTCCGCGGCACTGCGCTCCGGCGCCGACGTCTCGGTCACGGTGCGGATGACCGCGACGGTGAAGGCGGCGATCGCCGCCATCGACGAGACGGCGTGGACACCGATCGAATACACCGACGCCGTCTACGACGAACAGGCCGGCCGGTGGATCTCCCGCGCCGAGGTCGCCGAGATCGACTTCACCGCGTTCACCCGCCTCGCCTCCGAGCGGACACCGGGCCGGTTGGTGGTGCGCCGCATCCCCGACCTGCGGGAACACACCGATGGTCAGGGCACGTTGTTCGACGCCTGGCGGTTCCACGCGTTCTTCACCACCACCGACCCCGCCGTCCTGGACACCGTGGCCGCGGACAAGATCCACCGCGGGCACGCGATCATCGAGCAGGTCCACGCCGACCTGAAGAATTCCGCGCTCGCGCACCTGCCGTCGGGGCGGTTCGCCGCCAATAGTGCCTGGCTGGTGCTTGCGGTGATGGCGTTCAATCTCACCCGCGCCGCCGCCACCCTCACCGGGGCCCGCCTGGTGCGGGCGACGACCGCCACCATCCGCCGGACCCTGATCTCGGTCCCGGCGCGGATCGCGTCCTCGGCCCGCCGCCTCACCCTGCACCTGCCGCGGCGCTGGCCCTGGGAATCCGAATGGAACCAACTCTTCACCCACACCCGGCATCGAAGACCCCAGGTCACCTAATCCGCCCGGCCACCCCCGGCCCCGACCCGAAAGACCCAGTGGAACAACCCGACACATCGGTCGGGCGATCACCCACGCCCCGACAGCCCATCAACGGCCGCAACCGAACCCATCACCCGGCCCGCACCACATCGGTGGATCCGGGATTAACCGCCCGCGGTTAATAAGTACTCACGGGTGCGAAGCGCTACGCTCGAACAGGAGAGTGACGAGTCCGTAAGCGGGGTCGTGATGCACGAATTGGCAATCACCCAGAGCGTCGTCGACGCCGTCTGCGAGACGGCGGCGGGACGGACGGTCCACAGTGTGCGTGTGCAGGTGGGGGCGCTGACTGCGGTGGTCGCCGATTCGATGCAGTTCTGTTTCGAACTGGTCACCGAAGGGACCGTTGCGCACGGCGCCCGCCTAGACATCGACCACACCCCGGGCGGTGCGCACTGCAGAGAATGCGGCGAGGACTTCGTGCTCACGGACCTGGTGTTGTTGTGTCCGTGCGGAAGTGCGGACGTGCAGGTTACGTCGGGCCGGGAACTGCGAATCCTCTCGATGGAAGTGAGCTGACGGATATGTGTGCCACCTGCGGATGCGGAGACGAGACCGGAACAAGAATCACGGTGCCCCACGACCACGACCACGAGCACCCGCACGACCATGACCACCCGCACGACCATGACCACCCGCACGACCATGAACACCCCCACACCCACGAGCACCCGCACGACCATGAACACCCGCACGAGCAGCCGACCGAGACGGTCACGCTCGAGCAGAAGGTGCTGGCGAAGAACGACCTCACCGCGGAGCGCAATCGGGGCTGGCTGGCCGGACGCGGGGTGCTCGCGCTGAACGTGATGAGTTCGCCCGGGTCCGGGAAGACGACGCTGCTCGAACGCACCATCGCCGACATCGGCGGGCAGCGGCGGGTGTCGGTGGTCGAAGGCGACCAGGAGACGATGCTCGACGCGAATCGCATCAAGGCGACGGGTTGTGCTGTGGTGCAAGTGAACACGGGCGCCGGGTGTCATCTCGACGCCGAGATGATGCGGGACGCGCTGACCGCCCTCGACCCCGAGCCGAACTCGTTGTTGTTCATCGAGAACGTGGGCAATCTCGTCTGTCCGGCCCTGTTCGATCTCGGTGAGAGGAGCCGGGTGGTGGTGATCTCGGTGACCGAGGGGACGGACAAGCCGCTCAAGTATCCGCACATGTTCGCGGCGGCGAACCTCGTGATCGTGAACAAGGCGGACCTGTTGCCGTACGTGGACTTCGACGTCGACCTCTGCACGAAGTATGCCCGGTCGGTGAACCCCGACTTGCGGACGATCACTCTGTCGGCGACCACCGGTCAGGGCATCCAGCAGTGGTACGAGTGGATTGCGAAGCAATGAGACCCCTTCACGACCGGGTCGAACGGTGCGGTGCGACGCGCCGGGGACCGTTGACATCCGCTCCGCGGCGGAGCTAAATAAATATCAGCGCCACACAGGTGGGCCGACGGTCGACTCCGGTGGCGACAGGAGTTGTGTTCACTCCGGAAAGCGACCTGATATGCCGACACAGGAAGCAATCAACGCCGAGGACACCCTGATTCACGTGCTGTGGATCAATGCGGGACTCAGTTGCGACGGCGATTCGGTGGCCTTGACGGCTGCGACGCAGCCCAGTGTCGAGGAGATTGCCCTGGGAGCCCTGCCGGGCCTGCCCAAAGTGGCCGTGCACTGGCCGCTGATCGACTTCGAGAACGGTCCGGAGGGCGGCGCCGACGACTTCCTGGAGTGGTTCTGGAAGGCGGACCGCGGCGAACTCGAACCCTTCGTGCTGGTGGTGGAGGGTTCCATCCCGAACGAGCAACTTCACGACGAGGGTTACTGGTGCGGCTTCGGCAACAACCCCGAGACCGGTCAGCCGGTGACGACGAGTGAGTGGCTCGACCGTCTGGCTCCGAAGGCGACGGCGATCGTCGCGGCGGGCACGTGCGCCACGTACGGCGGCATCCACGCGATGGCGGGAAATCCGACCGGCGCGATGGGTGTACCCGATTATCTCGGCTGGGACTGGAAGTCGAAGGCGGGCATTCCGATCGTCTGCGTTCCCGGATGCCCGATTCAGCCGGACAATTTGTCGGAGACGTTGACGTATCTCCTCTACATGGCCACCGAGCAGGCGCCCATGATTCCGCTCGACGACGCTCTGCGTCCGCAGTGGCTGTTCGGCGCGACGGTGCACGAGGGCTGCGACCGCGCCGGCTACTACGAGCAGGGTGATTTCGCCACCGAGTACGGTTCACCGAAGTGCATCGTGAAGCTGGGGTGCTGGGGTCCTGTCGTCAAGTGCAACGTCCCGAAGCGGGGCTGGATCAACGGTGTGGGTGGGTGCCCGAATGTGGGCGGTATCTGCATCGGGTGCACGATGCCGGGCTTCCCGGACAAGTTCATGCCGTTCATGGACGAACCGCCGGGCGGCAAACTCTCCACCACGGCGTCCGGGCTGTACGGCTCCGCGATTCGGAGCCTGCGCAAGATCACCAAGAACACGTTGGACAAAGAACCGCACTGGCGCAGTCGCGGTACGAAACTGACCACGGGCGCGACACGCACCTGGTAGTCACGCTCGAGGTCTCGGGCGGTGGTCCGCCGGCCTCGAGCCCACTGGGCGGCCGCCCAGCCGTGGAGCACTGAGAGGTACGTCGATGACAACGATCATTCCGGAACCTTCGCACAAGTCGGAATCCGACGGCCTGGTCGAGATGGCGTGGGACCCGATCACGCGGATTGTGGGCAGCCTGGGCATCTATACGAAGATCGACTTCAAGCAGAAGGAAGTCGTGGAGTGCCACAGCACCTCGTCGATCTTCCGGGGCTATTCGATCTTCATGAAGGGTAAGGACCCCCGCGACGCCCACTTCATCACGAGCCGCATCTGCGGTATCTGTGGTGACAATCATGCGACGTGTTCGTGCTACACCCAGAACATGGCCTACGGTGTGCAACCCCCGCACATCGGCGAGTGGATCGTCAATCTCGGCGAGGCCGCGGAATACATGTTCGACCACAACATCTTCCAGGAGAACCTCGTCGGCGTGGACTTCTGCGAGAAGATGGTCTCCGAGACGAATCCGGGGGTGCTGGCGCAGGCCGAGAAGACCGAGGCGCCGCATGCCGGCGAGCACGGCTACAAGACCATCGCCGACATCATGCGGTCGCTCAACCCGTTCACCGGTGAGTTCTATCGGGAGGCCTTGCAGGTCAGCCGGTGGACCCGAGAGATGTTCTGTCTCATGGAGGGACGGCACGTGCACCCGTCCACTCTCTACCCGGGTGGCGTGGGAACGGTCGCGACGATCCAGTTGATGACCGACTACACGACGCGTCTGATGCGCTATGTGGAGTTCATGAAGAAGGTCGTCCCCATGCACGACGACCTGTTCGACTTCTTCTACGAGGCGATGCCCGGCTACGAGAAGGTCGGATTGCGCCGGACCCTGCTCGGCTGCTGGGGATCGTTCCAGGATCCCGCGGTGTGCAACTTCTCCTACAAGGACATGGAGAAGTGGGGACGGGCGATGTTCGTCACGCCCGGTGTCGTGGTCGACGGGAAACTGGTGACGACGTCCCTCGTCGACATCAATCTCGGCATCCGAATCCTCTTGGGCAGTTCGTATTACGACGACTGGACCGACCAGGAGATGTTCGTGAAGAACGATCCGCTCGGGAACCCGGTCGACCGTAGGCATCCGTGGAACCAGCACACCAACCCGCACCCGCAGAAACGCGACATGGAGGACAAGTACAGCTGGGTGATGTCGCCGCGATGGTTCGACGGCACCGACCACCTCGCGCTGGATACCGGCGGCGGGCCGCTGGCCCGGCTGTGGAGCACTGCCCTTGCCGGTCTCGTCGACATCGGGTACGTGCAGTCGACCGGACACAGTGTGAAGATCAACCTGCCGAAGACCGCACTCAAGGGTCCGGTGGAATTCGAATGGAAGATCCCGCAGTACGGCAGCAACACGATAGAGCGGGATCGGGCGCGGACGTACTTCCAGGCCTACGCGGCGGCGTGCGCGCTGCACTTCGCGGAGAAGGCGCTCGCCGAGATCCGCGCCGGGCACACGAAGACGTGGGAGAAGTTCGAGGTTCCCGACGAGGGCATCGGCTGCGGGTTCACGGAGGCGGTGCGCGGAGTCCTGTCGCACCACATGGTGATTCGTGACGGCAAGATCGCGAACTACCACCCGTATCCGCCGACCCCGTGGAACGCGAACCCCCGCGACAGCTTCGGGACACCCGGACCGTACGAGGACGCGGTGCAGGGTCAGCCGATCTTCGAGGAGAACGACCGGGAGCACTTCAAGGGTATCGACATCATGCGGACCGTCCGCAGTTTCGACCCCTGCCTGCCCTGCGGTGTGCACATGTATCTCGGTGAGGGGAAGACGCTGGAGAAGCTGCATTCGCCCACCCAGTCCGTGACCGGCGAGTGACGAGGTACGCATGGAGAGTGGCGGATCGGAGACGTGGGGGAGTGACGAAGTAGGAGACGACCCCGATCGGTGGCGGACAGCCGGCGAGAGGATCGACAGCCTGTTGGACGCGAGTTCGACAGGTGGCTCGGTGGCACGTGATCGCGCCGAACAACTGGTCCGCGAGGTGGTCGAACTCTACGGCGCCGGGTTGCAGCGCGTCCTCGAGATCATCGGTGACCGCGACGACGACCTCGTCGAGCGGCTCGCCGACGACGAACTCGTGGCCAGCCTGCTGCTGGTGAACGGACTCCATCCGCACGATGTCGAGACGAGGGTCGCGACCGCGCTCGACAGTGTGCGCCCCTACCTGGGCTCCCATGGCGGTGACGTCGAATTGCTCGGTGTGGTGGACGGTGTGGTGCGGCTTCGGTTGACCGGCAGCTGTAAGAGCTGTCCGTCGTCGGCGGTGACGCTGGAACTCGCCGTCAAGGACGCCGTACTGGCTGCCGCACCGGAGACCGTGGACATCGAGGTGGTGGGTGCCACGCCCGCCGCAGGATCCGGGCTGATCGCTGCGGAATCGCTGTTCTCCCATGTTCATCCGGACGGATCGGACGGGTCGAGCGGCACCGGGACGTGGGTGTCGGTGCCCGAACTCGAGGAGCTGACGCCCGGGGAGGTGGCCGGGTTCTCCGTTGCCGGGCTACCGATTCTGGTGTGCCGGATCGGGGAGCAGTTGTTCGCCTACCGCGACCGGTGCGCCGCCTGCACCCACTCGCTGGCCGGGGCCACGCTGCAACGGAAGGCGGGTGGGCAGGTGGGAGACGCGGTGCTGCGCTGCCCGTCGTGCCGGGCGCACTTCGACCCGCGTCGCGCGGGCCTGCGCCTCGACGGCGACGCGGACGCCGACACGCTGTCGCCGCTTCCGGTCCTCGTGCGCGACGGCGTCGTCTCCGTCGCCGTGCCCGCCGCGGAGGTGGCGTGATGAGCTCGTCGGGGAACGGGCTGCGCATTCTGCAGCGCATTGCGTCCGAGCGGCCCAGACCGGTGGTCGGAGAACGATGCGACATGTGCGCCGTGCCGATCGCCGACGCCCACCAGCACGTCGTCAACGTGCAGGACCGGCAGCTGATGTGCGTGTGCCGTGGGTGCTACCTGCTGTTCACCGACGAGAGCGCCGAACTGCGCTTCCGGGCCGTCCCGGAACGCTACCTGTCGTTTCCGGCCTTCGAACTCGCACCCGGCCGGTGGGACGAACTGGAGATCCCCGTCGGGCTCGCGTTCGTGTTCCGGAACTCGCTGCTCGCCAAGACCGTCGCGTTCTATCCCGGTCCGGCGGGCGCGACCGAATCGGAACTGCCCCTCGACGCCTGGGACGGTGTGCTCGCGGTGAACCCGGCGCTCGGCCAACTCGCCGCCGATACCGAAGCGCTGTTGCTGCGGGTTCCCGAACACGGTGAGGGCGATCCCGAGTGCTATCTCGTCCCCATCGATGCCTGCTACCAGTTGGTGGGCGAGTTGCGGCGGGTGTGGCGGGGGTTCGACGGCGGCCAGGACGCGCGCCGGGTCATCGACACGTTCTTCGACGACGTGCGGGCGCGGAGTCGCGTCGCGAAGGAGCCGACGTGACCGAGTTGTCGTTCCACGTCGAGGACGTGTTTCCGGAACCGTTCGCGGTTGCGCCGAATCTCACTGCGCGCGTGGCGGTGACGGAGTCGAGCGGTGCCGTCGTGCATGCGATGGCCGTGCGGTGCCAGGTGCGCATCGACCCGCAGCGCCGCCGCTACACGGACGGCGAGGTGGAGGGCCTGCTCGACCTGTTCGGGCCCCGCGAACGGTGGACGTCCACGCTCAAACCGTTCCAGTGGATGCAGACCGGCACCGTGGCCCAGGGGTTCACCGGGTCGAGCGTGGTGGAGTTGCCGCTGCCGTGCACGTACGACTTCGAGGTGACCGCCTCGAAGTACCTGCACGCCCTGGACGAATCCGGGTCGACGGTGCCGCTGGTGTTCCTGTTCAGCGGAACGGTCGTCACGCGAGGGGTCGCGGGATTCGGGGTGGAACGGATCCCCTGGGACCGGGAATCGAGCTACGACCTGCCGGTCGCCGTGTGGCGCGAACTCGTGCAGGCCCACTATCCGAACACGGGGTGGGTGCGCCTCGACCACGACACACTGGCGGCGCTGGCGAAATACAAGGCGGCGCACGGACTGCTCGGACTGGACGTCGCCATCGCAAACCTGCTGCAGGGAGCCGGGGAGGTGATCGCATGATCTCCCCGGCGTCCCTGCAGCGAGTACGAGCCGTGGCCGACGCGGTGCTCTACGAGGGTTACCTGCTGTATCCGTATCGTGCGAGCTCGTCGAAGAATCAGTCGCGCTGGCAGTTCGGCGTCCTCGGACCGCCGGGTGCGGCGGAATCGGGGGTCGGCGAGGAACCGCGCCTGTCCTGTCAGACGCTGATGCGGACACGTGCGGGTCAGCGGTCCGGCGTCTCCGTGACCGTCCGTTTCCTGCAACTCCAGGTGCGTGAAGTCGAGAAGACGGTGGGGTCCGGATTCGAGCCGGTCGGTGAGCTCACCGTCGCCGGCCGCAGCTGGCTGTCGTGGGACGAGGCGGTGGAACGCGAAATCGACCTGGGCGCGGCGTACCCGGGCGAGGAGCTCGAGGACTGCAGGCTCGACGTGGACGTCGAGGGTGGGGTGGACGTCGAGGAATTGCGCGAGGACGACGGCACCCTCGCCGGGCGCGTGGTGCGGACCAGATGGCCGCTGCGCGCCGTCGTCCGGGTCGGAAGTGACCGGCACGACGGACTGGACCTGCTGCGGGTGTCGATCGAGAACGTCAAGATCGACGCGATCGGCACGTGGTCGAAGGATTCGGCCATCCGGCATTCGCTGATCGGGGCGCATTTGATGCTGGCTGCCGAGGGCGCCGAGTTCGTTTCCCTGCTCGAGCCGCCCGACGACGCCGCGCAACTCGCGTCGACCTGCACGCAGGAACGCTGCTACCCCGTGCTGGCCGGGCTGCCGGGGGAGACGGACCTCGTCCTGGTGTCGCCGATCATCCTGTACGACCACCCGGAGGTGGCCGAGCAGAGCGACGGCGCCCTGTTCGACGCCACGGAGATCGACGAGATCCTCACGCTGCGGGTCATGACCCTCACCGAGGAGGAGAAGCGTCAGGCCCGCGCCACCGACCCGCTCGCCGCGCAGATCATCGACCGCTGCGAGCAGATGTCGCCGGCGACGCTCGCCCAGATGCACGGCGTCCTGCGAAACCCGCACTTCCCGGACCCCGACGTCGCCGAGCGCGGCCTCCCGGACATGGGTCTGGTCCCGGAACTGACCGACGACGTGCCGTGGTGGGACCCGGACGCCGACACCGCGGTGCGCCCCGACGTCGACGGCGTCATCGTGAACGGGGTCCGGGTGGCGAAGGGCACCGTCGTGCGGATCCACCCGTCGCGCCGGGCCGACGCCCAGGACCTGTTCTTCGCGGGACAGCTCGCTCGCGTGGTGACCGTGCACGCCGACGTCGACGGGGGCACTCACGTCGGCGTCGTGCTGATGGACGACCCCGCTTCGGAGTTGCACGAGTGGTACGGCCGGTATCTGTACTTCGCCCCGGACGAGGTGGAGCCCGTATCGGCAGACACCGGAAAGGATGAACAGTCATGAAGATTCTCGGAGAGGCCACCACCGCCGCGCTGGCGGTGCTGGCGGTCGCCGGAGTGGCGGTCGCCGTCTTCTCGCTTCCCGACATCAAGCGGTACCTGCGTATGCGCAAGATGTGAGGCCACGTGACGGATAGGCGGGTGCTGGTTGCCGGTGTCGGCAACATCTTCTTCGGCGACGACGGATTCGGTCCCGAGGTGCTGCGCGGTGTCGCGACGAGGTCGCTGCCGCCGGGAGTCCGCGCCGTCGATTTCGGCATCCGTGGAACACATCTGGCGTACGAACTGCTCGACGGGTGGGGTGCGCTGCTGCTCGTCGATGCCGTCCCCGATCGAGGTGAGCCGGGGGAGCTGAAGGCGTTCGAGGTGGGTTCCGATTCGGTGCCTGCGGCGCCGCTCGACGCCCACAGCATGGATCCGGCGGCCGTGTTCGCGAGTCTGCGCGCCCTCGGCGGAACCCTGCCCCGGACCGTGGTCCTGGGCTGTCAGGTGGCGACCACCGACGAGGGGATCGGGCTGTCGCCGCGGGTCGCCGCCGCTGTCGCACCCGCCGTCGACGCGGTGTTCGAGATCGTGGATCAACTGCTGGCGTCCGACTCCACTGCCACGGTGTTACCGGACGGGACGGAGGGCTGAATCGTGTGTCTCGGTATCCCCGGCCGGGTGGTACGCATGCTGGAGGGCTACGGAAACCAGCTTGCGCTCGTCGACGTCGTCGGCGAACAACGCAAGGTGAACGTCGGGATGCTCCCCGAGGACGTCCGCCTGGAGCCGGGCGACTGGATCGTCATCCACATGGGTTTCGCCATGGAGAAGGTGGACGAGGCGGGTGCGGAGAAGGCAATGGCGGGTTTGGAGATGATGGGGCGCTCGCGGACGGCGGACGACAGTTAGCCCTGCGTTTCGGCGTGATGGGGGTCCGGCGTCCCGGCGACGAAGTCGCGGGCCCGGTTCCAGCGCGCGTGGTAACGCTCGTCGAATCGTGCCTCGGAGCGGGCCAGCCGCTTCGGCCGGGTGCGGTAGCGGCGGACCGCCCACCAGGAATCGGGTTTGGCCAGGCGGATCGCGCCGACGATCGCGACCGGCTGGAACACGACCCCGACGATCCCCGTGACGAACTTGCCCTTCAGCAGGCAGATCACCGAGATGCCGAGCGTGACGAACAGGTACCCGATCGACACCCACCATTCTGTGGTGCCGATCCGTCCGGTCACGAGTTCGGCGCCGCCGATCATCAGACCGGTGATCATCAGCGCGCAGAAGATCGCGTCCACAGACTTCCGGCCGGCGGTGCTCCAGTACACGTCGTCGAGGTGCACCCACAGCGCGAACTCGTCGAAGGTGAGCGCGAGGCCGACGCCGAACGCCGCCGCGAAGATGTTCAGCGCCGTGCCCTCCGGGGTGGTGGCGATGAGTGCGACTCCGGCGAGGGTCATGAGGAGGATCCCGAGAACCTGGTGGTGGACGTGCACGCCGCCGACGGTGATGTCGCCGATCAGTCCGCCTTCCGGTTCCACCGCCTCGTCCGCGTCCGCTGCTCCCGTTTTGGAGCGGATCCGGCGGGTGATGATCCGGGTGACGACGAAGGTGACCAGCACCGCGACGAACAGCCACATCACCGGATACAGCACCACTACGCGGCTGTCGCCTTCGGTGTCCACGACGATCTCGGCGAGAAGGGCCATCTCGACACTCCGTCAGGTGGGGGACATCATCTCTCTCCGGGTATACACCCCGACCGCGGGCCACAAACGACGCTCCGCCCGAACCGCGTCATGCCGGGAGGCCGGCCAGGGGACCGGAGCCGAAGGTCACACCGGTGGCGGTCAGTAGGCGGGACGGGTCGTACCAGTGGTCGCGGCCGATCAGGTCGAGGTGCCGCTCGGTCAGGCCGTCCCGAGATCCGGCGGTCAGCGCCTCGTCGAAGGTGAGGCTGGTGGCGGGTAGCGCCAGCAGACCCGCGTCCGCCAGCGCCTGCCCGAGTTCGCGGACGGTCACCGGGTCCGGGTGGCAGGCGTGGAACACGGCGCCGGTGTGGGCGGGCGACCGCACGGCGAGGTCGGCGACGAGGCGGGCGAGGTCGGTCACCGCGATGATCGAGACCCGGGGCCGGCCCTCGTCGACCCAGGCCCCCAGCGTCCCGAGGATCCGGACCAGGCCGGGGACGAACCAGCGGTCGCCGGGGCCGTGGACGAACCCGGGACGCACGACGCAGCCGCCCTGGTCGAGGACCCTCTGTTCGGCGGTCAGCCTGCTCGCACTCACCGCGGAGACGGGCGCGGGCGCGGCCTCGTTCTCGCCGATACCACTGTGCGGTCCGAGACCGTAGACGCCGACGGTACTGATGTAGAGGACCCGGCGGACGCCGGTTCGCGCCGCGGCGGCGAGGAGGTTCTCGGTGCCGTCGACGTTGACCGTGACGCACTGCGCCGCGTCGTCGCCGGTGTAGGACGCGGCGTGGATGACCACGTCGGCGCCGGCGAGCGCCGCTGCCAGACTTCCCGGGTCGGTCAGATCCGCATGCGCGAACAGCACGCCCGGTACGTCCGGGTACCGCGCACCGCGGGCGACCGCGATGCACTGGATTCCGGCCGTCGCCAACGCCGTCACGACGGCGGATCCGACGAACCCCGTAGCGCCCACGACCGCGACACGCAGAGGCGTGGACAGTGTTCGGCCGTTCTCCGTTTCGGTCGACGCTGGTACCGTCTCTCCGGGCAATGGGCGTGTGGTCCGTCCTTGCATCGTCATCGTTCTTCTCTCGTGCGGCAGGGAAAGGTGTGAACGTGGTTCAGCAGGCGCGTGCTGCGGCGACTCGACAGCAGATCGTCCGCGGGGCGGCGGAGATGTTCGAGAAGTCGGGTTTCGAAGGAGCCAGACTCGGCAACATCGTCGAGAACGCCGGAATCACGAAGGGGGCCTTGTACTTCCATTTCCGTTCGAAAGAGGATCTGGCGCGTTTCATCATCGGTGAGCAACACCGGATCTCCATCGCGTCGGTCGAGGCGATCGGCCGCGAGCAGGTGTCGGCGATCGAGCAGATCGTGATGCTGTGCCACGAAATGGCCCGGCAGATCGTGAACGACCCGATCGTGCGAGCCGGTATCCGGATCACCCTCGAACTCAGCGCCGACGACCAGGGCCCCGCCGACCCCTACCTCGACTGGATCAACAGTTGCGAGATGCTCGCCACCCGGGCCGTCGAGCAGGGGGACCTCCGCGCCGACATCGACCCGCCGAGGCTGGCAAGGTTCGTCATCGGTGCCTTCACCGGTGTCCAGACCGTCTCCCAGGTGCTGACGCAGCGCACCGACCTCGAACAGCGCGTCGACGACATGTGGGGGTTCCTGCTTCCCGGGATCATGCCCGTGAACCGGCATCAGGACATCGCCCGGGTCCGGCGGGCCCGCTGGATACCGGACGACGCCGACTAGCTGCCCGCGCATGCGCTCACCGCGGTAGGGGCGAGCGCCGCGGTTCCGCGCACGACCGCCACGCCGCCCTGCCGTATCGACCCGGTGACGGACAACGTGCCGTCGTCCACCGCGTCCAGCCGGATCGTGGTCCGTTCGTCGAGTTCGGCGAAACGGTGGAACGTGGCTCCCAGGGACGCGAGGTGCGCGTCCGGTAGTCCGAGTCGGGCACAGGCCGCCTGCCGGATCGCCTCGAACAGCAGCATCCCGGGAATGTGATCACACGGATGGTCGAACAGGACGGGATGCGCGGTGTCGACCCGCACCTCCCACTCGTCCCTGGCACGCTGCGGCCCGAGGACCACGTGGGCGTCGTCGACATGACCGACCAGACCGGACCGGACGGGGTCCGGGCACCAGGGCGTTCCCACGGTCCGCGGGCCACGATCACCCCACCGGGCGCGTGCGTACGCGGCCGGGGGGAAGACGGCCGCGTCACCGGTAGCGGCGCCGATCTGCAGCCCGCCGCACCGGAACCGCAGGTCGACGCGGAACGCGGCGAGCGCGTCGCCTCGGTAGACGTGCCGCGACACGGCGACCTCGACGATCACGTCGGCAGCGGCGGCGCCGACCTCGAGCGCGTCCGGCGACGCGGAAACCTGCAGGTGCTGCATGACGAACCGGTTCGGCAACGGGACGCGGTAGCGGGTGTGACCCAGGTAGATCGCGGTCTGCCGGAGCGTTTCCGCCAGCAGCATGGTGTCGTAGTGCCCGTCCCGGGCGCGGTAGAAGCCGTGCAGCCGGGGCCACTGCGCGGCGAGAACGAACCGGTCCGGCTCCGGCAGCGGGACGCAGTCGGTGAGGAACACCTCGGACACGGATTGCCGATGCACATACCTGCGCGGCACGGTCCGCTCGAACGAGAGTGGGGGGAGCGCATCGGGCACCGGCCGGGAAACTCGCGCCACAACTCCACTCCCCACAGAACCGGTCGGCCCGATGCCGCGGACCGCCCGAACTATAGAACACAGACCGCGCGGTCTGTGATGTGGGGAGTGTGCGTTGTTACCGGCCCTTCAGGCTGCCGATTCGAAGCGATCCGGGGTTGTCGTCCTCGTCGAGGTCCTCTTCGACCTCCCGGACGTACTCCTTCGGGTCCTTGTCCGAGGTGTCCGCCTCCGACAGGGAACGGTGAACGAGGAAGTATTCGGCGAACCGCCGCCCGAGCGACTCGCGAAGATCTTCCGGGGCGGTCCGGAAATCGGCCAGGCCCTCGCGTTCCTCCTCGGCCATGTGCTCGTCGTTCGCCCGGCGCGTCCGGCCGACCGCCGCCCACCACTCCTCGGAGAGGATGGGGTTACGCGCCGCCGCCCGGACGCCGTCGCGGATGTCGTTGTGGTCCCCGATCGCGTCGAGAGTCTCTGCTTCCGCCTCCGCGTCGTCGCCGACACGGAGAAGCTGGGGATAGAAGATTTCCTCTTCCGCCGCAGCGTGCAGATCCAGGCGTTTCGCCAACGGCGTCCACACCGCCTCCACGGCAGTGATCTCCACCCGGCGCCGAGACTTCAATTCGTCCAGCGCGGCGAACTGCCGCCGGAACCACTCGTGGTCGTCGAAAATCAACTCGATGATGTCAGGCATGATTCGCCCCCGATCCAGCCGCCGACAATAGGTACCAGCCATGGTAATTGGGAAACACGCGCTCATCGTGTGTTACGGCCCCTCACCCAGAGGGAGTAATCGTGATTCCGCGCGGGGTATTTCCGGCAGGATTTGTAGCGTCGATCACATCGCGGCGCTTACGGTCGCCGTGACCAGATCTTGCGCCGCGAAATTGAGGAGCCTTTGTGATCACCGCTGCTGATGTGGATTACCACCCGAGTGAGCCGTCGGCTCGTACCTGGGCCGAGACCATTGTCTTGGTCTTTTCTGTTCCGGAGGCCGGAATCCTCGGCAACGCGTACGTGTTGTCTCGGCCGAATGTCGGGGCGACCATCTCGTCGGTCGTCGTGCATTCCGGTCTCTGCACCCAGCCCTACGAGATCGACTTCACGGACCCGCAGATGCATGTACCCGCACCGGATGTGTTCTCCAAGTTCACGCTGGAGAGCGGCCTGAGTCTCGAGGCGACGAACGCTCCCCGCGATTTCCGCGTCTCCTACGAAAACGCCCTGGGGGCCTGTCGTTTCGACCTCCAATTCCAAGGCCTGCACGAACCTTTCGATGTGCACGACGCCACGCAGAACCCGCTCGTGGCCGGCGCAGACGGCCCTGTCGACACCGGGCTCGGTGACGTGTGGGCCAACGGGCACTACGACATGATCGGGCACGTGACCGGCACCCTGGAACTGCGGGGCAAGGAGTACCAGGTCGATTGCTTCGACGGCATGGACCGTAGTTGGGGGCCTCGCGCGGAGCTCGGACACAGTGGCGCCGCCTGGATCCACGTGACGCTCGGCCCCGACTTCGGCCTGCACCTGGGGATGGCCCTGGGCATCCGGAACGGGGAGGTGATTTACGACGGTCTGCGCTTCGGCTACGTCGTCGAGGACGGCGAAGTCTTCGGGATCACCCACGCGACCGTCGAGGCCTCCCGAGTCGACATGATCGCAGTCAACAACCACATCACCGCGGTAGACGTCCGTGGCAAGAAGCATGAATTCTTCGGTACGGCCGTCGGTGGTGCACCGTGGTACAGCTTCAGTCCCGCCTACGTCAGTTGCCAGAGTCTGTTCCGTTATCAGGTGGGCAACCGGGTCGGGTACGCCGAGGCGACGGACGTGCTGGGTCTCGAGTTCCTCGCCGAACGACTGTCGAGTTCCGGCCGGCTGCGCGCCGTGGCCACATCGCACGCGAACGGAGCATGAAACATGGTGATGACAACGCCGACTTCCCGCGCGGCCGCGCGCGTGGAGCCCACGATCGACGCCGTGCTGCGTCGCAAGATGCAACGGCGGGGGGCCATGATCCATGAGCAGCCCGCAATCGACGCTGTGTCGGAACGTTTGCGGGAGTTCCTCTCCCGCAGGATCGACGGGGAATTCCTCATCGAGAATATCGGCCGACTTGCGGGCGGCGCGTCGAAAGAGCAATTCGTTTTCGATCTGGACTGGGTGCGGAACGGGCACCGCGGGCGGGACCGTATGGTGTTGCGGATGGATCCGCCGGGGTCGATGGTCGAGACCCCGCGGCTGCGCGAGTTCGAAGTACTGAAGATGCTCGACGGTGTGGTGCCCGTGCCGCTTGTGTTCTGGGCGACCGAGGATCCCGCCGAACAAGAAAATCTTCGACAAGATCGTCTCGCAGGCTCAGCTGGGCCTGACCGAGCCCGAGGATCTGGCCGATACAATTCTGTTCCTCGCATCTCCGCTCTCGCGCAGAATCACAGGACAGGTAATCAGTGTGAACGGTGGTATCTCCGTTGCCTGAGATGAGCACACGTGCGCCCCTCGTGCGCCGTCGTGTCCGGTCACGCGAGGACATCCTCGGCGTGGAACAGCAGCGATACCAGCACCTGCTACCCGGCTCGACGATTCACGCATGTCTTGCCGAATCGGCTCGTCGACACCCGGACAAGAGCGCGATCCTGCATCTCGATGGTCCGGACTTCATGGCGCCGTCCCGCGATGTCACGTATCGAGAGCTGCTGAACGGGGTGGAAGCGTCGGCATCGGTGTTTCTCGAGCGTGCGGCGGGCGCGCCGAGTGTTGTCGCGGTGATGGTCCCGATGGTGCCCGAGGGATTGTTCGCCACCTGGGGTGCTCAGCGGGTGGGTACGGCGGTGCCGCTGAATCCTTTTCTGGAACTTGCTTCGCTCGTCAATGTCCTGAACCTCACCTCGGCGACCGTTCTGGTTACGACCGGAGAGATCCTTCGAGAACGCGGTGTGGACGCGGCTGCGGTTCTGGCGAGGGTTGCGACACTTCGCGATGTCCTTCTCGTCGATGGCGACACCAGCACGTTCACCGCAGCGTTGACCGAACATCGCGGCCGCTCCGTCGAGATCGAGGACGACCCCCATCGGGACGCAATCGTCATGCCCACCGGGGAACCACGGGAGCGCCGAAGTTGGTGCGCATGTCGCAGCGCGGCCAACTCGTCGTTGCGTGGAACGTCGGAGCGCTGATGGGATGCGAGGAAGACGGCGTGGGTGGCCACGGAATGCCGAACTTTCACTGCGGCGGAAGCATCGCTCTCGCCCTTCGATCGGTTGTGTACGGCCAGACTCGGCTGACATTGACGTCCGGTGGCTTCCGGTCGCGGGACGTTGTCGAGAAGTTCTGGACGGCAGGCGCATGTGCACTGGCTCAGGGTCGTCGAGGAATCCGCGCCGAAGTAGGTCGCGGTGGTCCGGTCACCCCGCGGTGCGAACGCGCGAGTACGACCTTTTCCTACCCGGCCGTGCGGGTGCGAGTTTGGTCGTGCAGAGTTCGTCGAGTCGGTGTTTGACTTTGTCGTTGATGGTGGGGTGGTGGGTGAGGAGACGTTGTAACCGGCGGTAGAACACGGTCGGGAACACGCCGAATTCGGGGAGGATGTGTTCGTCGCCGCCGCCAAAGGGTGCCCATTTGACCGCGAAGTCGAGCATGTCGAGTTCTTCCCTGGTCACGGGTGTCTCCTGTTTCTCTGCTGTCGGGTAAGCGGGTGCGGCCGTGCGATTCCTCGCGCGGCCGCACCCGGCCGGGTCATCTCACGTCGAGGTAGATGCTCTTGAGCTGCTGGTAGCTCGCGAGTCCCTCGGGTCCGAGTTCGCGGCCGAGGCCGCTGTCCTTGATGCCGCCGAAGGGCGCGGTGGGGTCGTTGGAGTAGCCGTTGATGCCGACGGTTCCGCTGGCGACGTTGCGCGCGAACGCGGCGCCACGGTCGGGGTCGGCGGTCCAGATGGAGCCACCGAGTCCGTAGTCGGAGTGGTTGGCGATCGCGATGGCTTCGGCCTCGTCGGTGTAGGGGATGACCGAGAGGACAGGGCCGAAGATCTCCTCCTGGGCGATGGTGTGGCCGGTTTCGACGTCGGCGAAGACGGTGGGTTCGACGAACCAGCCGTGGTCGATGTTGTCGGGTCGGCGGCCGCCGGTGGTGACGCGGCCGCCGTCGGAGCGGCCCTTGTCGATGTAGCTTTCGACGCGGTGCCGTTGCCGGGCGGAGACGAGGGGCCCCATCTGGGTGGTGTCGGACAGCGGGTCGCCGACCGCCAGGCTCCTGGCGAGGTCGGTGATCGTGTCGACGATCTCGGTGTACCGCGAGCGGGGTGCGAGGACGCGGGTGCCGAGCCAGCAGATCTGGCCGTTGTTGAGGAGGGTCGCGGCGTAGAAGGATTCGAGGTTCGCGGCGAGGTCGGCGTCGTCGAGGATGACGGCGGCGGATTTGCCGCCGAGTTCGAGGGTGACGGGCCGGAGCAGTTCGCCGCAGGTGCGGGCGATGGCGCGGCCGGCCCCGGTGGAGCCGGTGAAGGACACCTTGTCGATGCCGGGGTGGGCGACGAGGTAGGCGCCGAGTTCGCGGCCGCCGGGGACGATGTTCAGCACCCCGGCGGGCAGTCCCGCGGCGATGGCGGCCTCGGCCATGAGGAACGCGTCGAGCACGGTCTCGGGGGAGGGCTTGAGGACCACGGTGCACCCGGCGGCGAGGGCGGGGGCGAGTTTGAGGAACGTGATGGCCTGCGGCACGTTCCACGGGACGATGGCCCCGACGACGCCGATCGGGGAGCGGGTGACGAGGGTGGATCCGCCGAGCATGCCGGGCCGGATCTCGTCTTCCTGCTTCGCCGCCATGTCGGCGTAGTAGCGGAGCAAGACAGGTGGGAAGCCGCCCTCGAACTGCCGGGCGAGGGTGATGGGCATGCCGTTCTGGCTGCTCACGCGGGTCGAAGTGTCCTCGGCGCGGGCTTCGAGTTCGTCGGCGAAGCGGCCGAGCACCTCGGCGCGCTGTGCTGCGCTCCATGCCGCCCACTCCGTGAGTGCGGCGCGTGCGGCGTCGACGGCGTCGTCGATGTCCGTCTCGGCGCCCTCGGGGACCGAGCCGATCTGCTGTTCGGTGGTGGGGGAAATGACCGGGATGGTGGAGGCGCCGGAGGGCTTGGCCCATCCGCCGCGGATGTAGAGATCGGTGTAGTCGATCGTCATCGGGTGTCCTTCTCGGGAGGTTCGGTGAGGGGGTGTCAGTCCTGCACGAGCACGGGCTTGAGGACCTCGCCGCGGTGCTGGGCGTCGATCGCGTCGTTGATCTTCGCGAACGGGAACGTGGTGACGAGTTTGTCGAGCGGGAACCGGCCGGCCTTGTACAGCTCGACGAGTTCGGGGATGAACTCGTCGGGGACGCTGTCGCCCTCGATGATTCCGGTGATCGTCAGACCCATGGCGAGGGAGTTGATGATGTTCAGCGGCACGGACGATTCGGGGTCGGCCGGTACACCGATCAGGCCGACCTTGCCGTGGAAGGTCATGGAGCCGACGAGCGATTCGATCACGGCAGGGATGCCGGAGGTGTCGATCGCGTAGTCCACGCCGGCGGGGATGATGGCGCGGACCTGCTCGGCGACCGGGCCGGCGGCGGGGTCGAGGGCGTGGGTGGCGCCGAGTTCGAGGGCGAGGTCACGACGAGACTGGTGGGGTTCGACGGCGATGATGGTGGTGCAGCCCTGGACGACGGCACCCATGACGGCGGCCAGGCCGACCGATCCGGCGCCGGCGACGAGGATCGCGGATCCGGGCCGGCAGTTCAGGGAGCGCATCACGGCGCCGGCGCCGGTCTGGATGCCGCAGCCCAGCGGTGCGAGGAGTTCGGCGGGGATGTCGGTGGGCACTTTCACGACGTTGCGTTCGAACGCGAGGCTGTAGGTGGCGAAAGAGGACTGCCCGAAGAACAGGCCGGTCAGGGATTCGCCGTCGGCGGCGGTGATCGGGCCGGTGCCGTCGTCGCGGACGCCGTCGTAGGCGAGGTGCATGAACTGGTGGCAGTAGGACGGTGCCCCGGTGGTGCACGAGGGACAGGTGCCGCAGCTGTTGAAGGTGATGGCGACGCGGTCGCCGGGGGCGACCTTGGTGACGCCGTCGCCGATTTCGCGGACGATGCCGCAGCCTTCGTGGCCGAGGACGGCGGGCAGTGCGGTGGGGAGGGCGCCGTCGCGCGCGGCGAGGTCGGTGTGGCAGATGCCGACGGCCTCGATCTCGACGAGTACCTCGCCGGTCCTCGGTCCGTCGATGGTGATCGGCTCGAGCGTGAACTCGGCGTGCGGTTCTCTCGCGACTGCTGCGAGTGCTTCCATCGTCATGTCTCCATGTCTTGTGCGGCCGGCCCGGTGGGGACGACCGGAATCGAAATGCTCAGAGAACGGCTTCCCGCAACGAGATGGCGGGATCGGCGAGAGCGGTGGGATCGACCTTGCTGCGATTGCCGATGAACTTCTTGCCTGCCATGAATTCGCTTGCGGCATTCACGGTCTCGACGGCCACCGGGACCCCGTCGCTGTCGAGGTGGAACAGGGCGAAGGACGAATCGGACGGGTTGCCGCGCAGGACGGCCCTCGTGTCGGGGCCGACCATACCTGCCATCTTCATCTTCAGGTCGAACTGATCGGACCAGAACCACGGCACCTCGTGCGGCGACAGCGGCGTCCCCGTGATGACCGACGCCGCCTGCTTCGCCTGTTCGACTGCGCTGGGGATGCTTTCGAGTCGCACCATCTTCCCGAGCGTGTCGTGCAGGCGGTAGGTCACGTCGCCGATCGCGAGAACGTGTGGATCGCTGGTGCGTGCCGAACCGTCCACGACGATCCCGGCGAGGCACTCGATGCCCGATTCCCGTGCCAGTGTGTCGTTCGGGATCGCGCCGACGCCGACCAGTACGAGATCACAGGGGATTTCGGTTCCGTCGCCGAGTTCGACACCCGCGACGCGACCGCTCTTCTCGGTGATTCCCCGGACCTCGGCACCGGTGAGGATGCGAGTGCCGCGGTTTCGGTGGAAGTCGGTGAGAGCGGCCGACAGTTCGGGACTCGCGACCCGCGCCAGCACCCGGTCTTCCCGTTCGATCACCGTGACCTCGCATCCGCGGGCGCGGGCCGAGGCGGCGACCTCGAGTCCGACGTACCCACCACCGATGATGGCGAGAGTCGATCCGGTGTGCACGGCCTCGCGCAATTGCGTGGCGTCGGCGAGGGTACGCAGGCTGAGCACACCCTCGAGATCGCTCCCCGGCAACGTCAGTGTCCGCGGCGCGGCGCCCGTCGCGAGAACGAGCGTCGTGTACTCGAGAATGTCACCGGACGCCGTCGTCGCGGTTCGCGCGTCCCGGTCGATCCGGACGACCGGATCGCCGAGCAGCGTGTCGATCGCGTTGTCGGCGTAGAACGATTCCGGCTTGAGCCACTGGACGAACTCGTCGTCGGCGTACTTCTTCGACAGCGGCGGGCGGTGATAGGGCGGATGGGTTTCGTCCCCGCACAGGACGATCCGACCGTCGAATTTCTGCTGCCGCAGCATGCCGGCGAGAGTGCCGCCGGCATGCCCGGCGCCGACGATCACCACGGTGGGTGTGGCTTGTGACGTGACCATGGTTACCGGGCGAACTCGATCTGGACGGGCATGTTCTTGAGCCCGCCGACGAAGTTGGTCTGAATCATCTTGGTGTCGTCGACCAACTCGACCGACTCGATGTGGGGAAGCAGTTCCTCGAACATGATCCGCAGTTCCAGCTTCGCCAGGTGCTGACCGATGCACATGTGCGGGCCGTAGCCGAACGCGATGTGCTTGTTGGGCCTGCGGGTGATGTCGAACGTGTCGGGGTCCGGGATGACGTCCGCGTCGCGGTTACCCGACTGGTACAGCAGCATGAAGCGGTCGCCCTTCTTGATCTCGCGACCGCGCAGCGTGTAGTCCTGCGTCGCCTGACGCATGAAGTGCTTCACCGGGGACGCCCAGCGCAGCGATTCGTTGACGATGTGCGGCGCGAGCGCCGGGTCCGCCTTCGCCTTCGCGAGGAGTTCGGGGTTGCGGCCGAGTTCGAGAATGCCGCCCGCGAGGGTGCTCGAGGTGGTGTCGTGACCCGCGGTCGCGATGGCGATGAAGTAGCCGTAGGCCACCTCGTTCGGGTAGTACTCGCCGCTCTCGTCGCGTGCCACCGAGATGATCGTCGCGAGGTCGTCCTTCGGGTCGGCCCGCCGGTCCTGCAGCAGCCGCTCGAAGTAGGCGTAGAAGTCCTGAATCGTGGCCACCCACTGCTTCGCGGCGGCGTCCGGGGTGAGCGGCTCGACGTCTTCACGCGCGGCATCGGGATCGGCGGTGCCGAAGAATTCCTGCGTGAGGGCCATCATCCGGGGCTCGTCCGACTCCGGTACCCCGAACAGGCTCATGATGACGTGCAGGGGGTAGTGGAGGGCGAAATCCTTGACGAAGTCGATCCGCCCGTCCGTCTTCAGCAGCCGGGCGACGGCCGCCTTGGCGAGATCGCGGATGACGGTCTCCCACTGGGCGAGGTTGGTGGGCCGGAACCAGTCCAGCGCGATGTCCTTGATCGCCGTGTGCTCCGGCGGGTCGAGGTAGGTGAGGGTCTCGAGGATGCGAAGGCTGCCGTTGTTGATGCTCTTGGTGAACGCGTCGCCGGCCTGGTTCGCCAGGATCGGGTTGACGGAGCCCTTGTCCTCGCCGCCCGCACTGGTGAAGATGTCGGGCTGGCGCTCGATCTCCATGATGTCGGCGTGCTTGCTCACCAGCCAGATGGGGTCGTACCCCTCCACTTCGGCGCGCCCGAGCGGGTTGTTCTCCCGCAGCCAGCGGTAGGCCTCGAACAGCGCGTCGTTGTCCCGGTGTCCCTCGGGCAGGACGACCTGGCGGGCGACAGCGTCCGGAATCAGTTCCGTGACCTGCTCTGTAGTGCTCATCAATTCCCCTTCGTGGTGCAGTGAGATGCGGCGCCGAACGTCGCGGCGCCCTCGCCGACTGGAGTGACTTCAGCCTGTCAGCTGCGGGAGTGAGGGGCATCACACCATCGATCGATAGTTGTCCACCTAACGGGGGATGTGTGCCGCGTCACCCCGTCGTCGCCGCCTGCGTAGACGCCGGGAATCACCCCACCGGAGGGGGGTAATCAGTCGAAGTGGTGATGCGCCCGGACAGTGACCGGCGACACAATTTTGACGTTCACCCGGTCAACCCGAAGGAGATCGCCATGCCCACCGTCGTATACCAACTCCCTGACGGCTCGACGTCGTCCGTCGACGTCCCCGCCGGCCAGAGCGTGATGGACGGGTCGGTACGCAACAACCTGCCCGGCATCGTCGCCGAATGCGGCGGTAGCTGCTCGTGCGCCACGTGCCACGTGTACCTGGACGACGATGCGAGTGCGGCGTTCGGCGAGCCGACGTTGGAGGAACAGGACCTCCTCGAGTTCCTCGACGGTGTCCAGCCGTGTTCGCGTCTCGCCTGCCAGCTCGTCCTGACACCAGACGTGGACACCGTCACGGTGACCGTGCCGTCCACGGACGCCTGACCGGTCCGGCGGGTTCACCGGGCCGGGGACTGATACTTCGCGATCAGTTCGGCGCGGTTGGTCGCGCCGAGTTTGCGGAGGATGCGTTTCACGTGGGACTTGACCGTGTCGACGGTGATGACCAGTTCGGCGGCGATCGCGGAATTCGACGCCCCGGTGAGAATCAATCGGACGACGTCGGCTTCGCGTTCGGTCAGTGGTTCGAGCAGGCGCTGCTCGGCGGCGTCGCGGTCGGCCTGCGACGGAGCGAGATCGAGGGCGCCGTGGGAAGGTGGCGCGTCGTCGCCGGTCCACCGCCGGGCGCTTTCGCGCAAGAGCGCATTCTGACGCTCGCGACGCGACTCCAGACCGACTCGCTCGAAGTGCCCGCCGAGCACTTCGGCGAACACTCCCAGGGCGTGGCGCCGTGACCCGTCCAGCACTGCGCCGACGTGAAGGAGCGCGGCAGCGGTCCCGTCGACGACGACGGGGACGGTGGTGAAACCGTTCGCGCCCAGCAACTCTCGCAGCTCGGCCGGAACGTGGGAACCCACCGTGACCGTGTTCGTCTCGAGCGCATCCGCCTCGGGCGAGCCGTCGGGGAGACCGAACTCGGAGGGCAGAGACGGCATCGTGCCCGGGGCGGTGCTCAACGCGGCGACGGGAATGATGCGGTCGCCGTCGAGGCGTGAGAGGACAACCTTGTCCACGGAGCAGAGTTCCGCGACGCGCTCGCACGCGCGCTGCATGAGTTCCGCGCTCGAGGCCGCGTCGTCCAATGCCCGGACCGCGCGATCGATGCCCGTCGCGACCGCGCCGATGTCGGCGGACCGGGTCGCGTCGGCGGCGTTTCTGCGGTCGAGGAGGTCGACGAGGAGCCTGCCGAGTTCGGTCGAACGAGCCGGAGCGGCCGTCCGCATTTCGGCGAGGATGTCCGCGATGGCGCGATCGGTGTCCGTGGTGTTCTCGTCCGTGTGCGGTTCGGGGTGGGGAGTGTCAGCCACCGGACACCGTCTTGGTGTTGGCGCACAGCGCCGCCACCTCGGCCCGCGTGGAGACGCCGAGTTTCTTGAAAATCCGCTGGACGTGGGACTTGACGGTGCCGTCGGAAATGCACAGCCGACGGGAGATGGTGGCGTTGGTCGCCCCCGTGGCCATCAACGTGAGCACCTCGCGTTCGCGCGCGGTCAGCGCATGCGCGCGCGGGACGACCGGTGCCTGCGGAGAGTCGGTGGACGCGTCGGTCCGGGGGAGGTCGCAGGTGGCGACCTCCGGCATCGTCAGGGGCTGCTCGAGGTGCCGCAGTGCCTGGGTGAGCCGCTGTATCTCGGCGTCGACGTGCTCGTTGCGGGTGGAGATCTGGCGCCGCAGGTCGGCGCGTTCCTTCGACGAGGCGCAGGCGCCGGCCAGTACCGCGACGAGGTGGACGTCGGTGTCGGACAGGCTGTCGCTCTGGCGGTCGACGTGGATGATCGCCACCGCGCGGGCGTCGACGACGACCGGCACGGCGAGGTATCCGGCGGGCCGCGACAGATCGATCAGCGGGCGGTACGTGTGCCGGTAGGTGTCGACGGCGTCCACGGCATACGGTCGGCGCCGGCGGACCAGTTCGGCCTCGCGCGGTGCCTCGCGCAGCGCGATCTCGCGTCCGTCGATTGCCGTGGCGAGTTCGTGGAAGTCCCCGGTCAGTTCCGGGTTGACGGCTAGCGCGATGGGAGACCAGGTGGAACCGCGGACCACGGAGAACATCGCCTTGCCGTATCCGAGGCTCGTGCACAGTTCCTGGGTCACGACGTCGGCGAGGCGGTCCGCACCGGCATCGAGCGCACGGACGACCCGCTGCAGTGCCTCGAACTGGGCGGTGTGCACGCTCAGTCGGCGGGCGATGTCGTCGCGACTCGCGGCGTCGAGTTCTGTCACGAGTTCTGCGAGGCGCAGGGTGCGCTCGGGGGAGTCGACGCCCTCACGCAACTTCCGGGCCGCGAACGCACGAATCACCGTGAGGTCGGGTTCGCCGTCCGCCAGGCGGATCAGATTCGGCTCGTTGCCGAGAAGGTCCTGCAACTCTGCAACCGCCTGCTCGGCAAGCTCGAACGAACTCGTCGAAATGACCACTCACCACTCCTCGCGCCGTGGCCGCCGCACGGATGACGACGACACCGTCGTCCGTTCCTGTGACACAACGCACAGTATAGAGAAGGTGTCACCTGGGACGTTGCTGCACCGCCCGCGGCCTGAGTCCAATGTATATGGTCAGTCCAAATACGTCACGTATTCCGCGAAAGTGATCCGGGGAGGTTCTTGTCTCGGATACGGCCGCCATACTAGGGTCGAATGGTACGACCAAAATGAAAGGATCGGCCTAATGGCGCACCCCGTGCGATACGACGTCGACGAGCATGTCGCCGTCCTCACTCTCGATCGCCCCGAAACCCGCAACGCGCTGTCCGACGACCTGCTCGACGAGCTTCTCGCCGCGCTCGAACGCGCCCGGGACGACGACGACGTGCGGGTCGTCGTGCTGGCGTCGTCGCACGAGAAGATCTTCTCGGCGGGCGGCGACCTCAAGGCGTTCGCGAGCGAGACGCCCACGATCGTCAAATATGCCGGGCTGGATCGCTTCCCGCGGCTCTATCAACTGATCGGTGGTCTCGGGAAGCCGGTGATCTGCGCGGCGGGCGGTGACGTGCTGGCCGGCGCGTTCGGTCTCGCGCTGGCGTGCGATTTCGTGCTCGCCAAGGAGTCGGTCCGGTTCGGGTGCCCGGAGATCAACGTCGGCGTCTTTCCCTTCATGATCTCCGCCCTCATCTACCGGAACGTCGGGCGGCTCAAGGCGAACGAGCTGATGATGTACGGCGAGCTCATCACGGCCACGGACGCACGCGAGCTGGGGCTCGTGAACCGCGTGATCCCGGACGACGAATTCGAGGCGGAGGTCCGAGCGTGGGCGAAGCGGCTCGCGGGCAAATCGCCGCTGCTCATGCGTCTGGGCAAGGAGGCGATCAACAACACGCGCGACATGTCCCTGCCGGACGCCCTCACGGCGCTGCAGTCGCAGCTCGCTCTCGCGTTCACGACCGACGACATCGTCGAGGGTGTCACCGCGTTCCGTGAAAAGCGTTCTCCCGTATGGAGCATGCGCTGATCACCCGGGGCCGAAGTCGTTGCACTTACGGTCCAACCATTATATTGTGAGGGCCAACACGGGGGTTTCTCTTCCCTATTCACGTCTGCGCTCAGAGGAAGGCTTCTCATGGCGTTCGCATCGGTCACCGATCGCTATTCGGACGAACAGATCCGAGAGTTCTATGCCACCGGGCAGTGGCACCGCGACACCTTCTTCGACATGCTCGAGGTCCAGGTTGCCGAGCGGGGCGACCGCATCTTTCTGACCGACGACACCAGCGGCGGCATCACCTTCCGGCAGTTGCGGGACAGGGCGCTGAGCCTGGCCGTGGGACTGCGGCGCCACGGGATCACCACCGGCGACCGCGTGTCGGTGCAGGTTCCGAACTGGATCGAATTCGCGATCATCGCCGTGGCGTTGTCGCGCCTGGGCGCCGTCCTGGTGCCGATCATGCCGATCTACCGCCGCGACGACGTCGAATACATCCTGGGTAATGCCGGTGTGCGGCTGGCGATTACGCCGCAGAGCTTCAAGAAGTTCGACTACGCGGGCATGTACACCGAGATCCTGGGTGCCGTCGACTCGCTCGAGGACGTCGTCGTCGTCCGCGGGAGTGGCGACCTGCCGAACCGCGCGGTGTCGTTCGAGTCGCTGTTCCCGGAGATCGGACCCGAGGAGGCGATCGCCGAACTCGGGCCCGGTGTCGGGCCGGACGAGCCGTTCGTCATCGTCTACAGCAGCGGCACCACGTCCCGTCCCAAGGGCTGCATCCACACGTTCAACACGTTCGCCTGTGGATCCCGTCTGCTGGCCAAGGGGTTCGCCTACACACCCGAGGACGTGCAGTTCGGCCCTTCGCCGATCACGCACACCACCGGCCTGGTCACCAGCATCGTCCTTCCGCTCATGCACGGAGCGGCGTCGCATCTCATCGAGGTGTGGGAGCCGGTCCGCGGGATGGCGCAGATCAAGGAGCGCGGGTGCACGGTCGCGGTGAGTGCCACGACGTTCCTGCAGATGCTCATGGACGCCTACGACCCTGCCGTGCACGACATCAGCAGCATGCGGCTGTGGGTGGCGGCCGGCGCCCCGATTCCCGCCAGCTTCGTCACCAAGGCGGCCGAACTGTTCCCGAGCCTGCAGGTACTGAGCCTGTACGGCCGCTCTGAAAACGTCACCACCACCATGTGCACGGTGAATGACGAGCCCGAGCGGTCGCTCACCTCGGACGGGCGTCCGCTGCCGATGCAGTCGGTGAAGATCGTCGACGAACTCGGTGACGAGGTTCCGCGCGGCGAGGAAGGCGACATCGCCTACAAGGGCGCCATGCACATGCTCGGGTATCTCCACAACGCGGAGGAGACGGCCAAGCTGTTCACGCCGGACGGCCACTCCCGCTCCGGAGACCTCGGCCGGATGGACGAGGACGGCTACGTGCGTGTCACCGGCCGGACCAAGGACATCGTGATCCGCGGCGGCATGAACATCAGTGTCCGTCAGGTCGAAGACCTCCTGGCGGCGCATCCCGCCGTCCGCGGTGTCGCCGCGGTCGCGATGCCCGACGAGCGTCTCGGGGAGGCTGTGTGTCTGTACCTCGTCGCCGCGCCCGGCTACGGCGACATCACGCTCGAGAAGATCAAGACCTACCTGCTCGAGCAGGGAGTGGCGATCCAGAAGGTTCCGGAGCGGCTGGAGATCGTCGAGGCGCTGCCGACGACGGCCACGGGCAAGATTCAGAAGAACGTGCTCCGTGCTCAGATCGCGGCCAAGATCGAGGCCGACCGGCAGCAGCGGGCACAGGCCGTCAGCTGATCGGAAGACGAAGGGGGCGAAGCCGATCGGCTTCGCCCCCTTCGTCGTGCGGGAAGAGAGGTCAGGCGGCGGCCACCACGACCGTCGCCGATCCGGTGACGACCGGGCCCTTGTCTCCGGAGGCGACGAGATCGAGGGTCGCCAGCGACTCACCATTCGTCTCGGTGATCGTCACGACCGTGCCGCCCAGGGTCAGGGTGTCGCCGAGGAGGACCGGGGCGACGAACCGGACACCGAAGGAGCGCACGTGCTCGACGCCGAACGTGTCGGACAGCCACCCGGCCAGGATCCCGGCCTGCATCTGCCCCATCGCGATCACCCCCGGGAAACCCGTGGTGGCGACGAAGCCGGGATCGTGGTGCAGGGGATTGAAATCACCTCCGGCGCCGGCGAACCGGACGATGTCGGTCTGGCTGATCGGGCCGACCACCCGGGTGTCGGGGGCATCGCCGACGCGGACCTTGGCCGGTGTTCTCATCGCTGCTCTCCTCGTTCGATCAGGACTTCCTCGAGCCGCACCACGGGTTCACCGACGGCGTCGACGTACTCGGTCTCCAGGGCCACTACGCGCATCGTCCCGCCCCGCTTGCCTTCTCGCTGTACGTCGTCGACGACGCGGCGGGTGCCGACCACGTGGTCGCCGGCGGTGAGCGGTCGCAGGTACGTCCACGTGACCGAACCGACCACCACCCGCGCGAGGGCCAGGCCCAGCGAGTCGACGAACGCGCGCTGGTCGCGCTGGTGTCCGGCGACGACGGTATGCGTGAGAGTCGCGGGCGCATCGCGGAAGCCGGCGTCGCGCGCGGCGGCCGGATCGGTGTGCACGGGGTCGGTCGTGAACGTCGCGCGCGTGAATTCGCGGATTTTGCCGCGTTCGACGTCGTATTCGACGCGGTCGACGACGCCGGCGGGGAGTGGGTCTGACATCCAGGCCTCCTTTTTGGACTGACCTATAGTATCATTGCGCCTAAATTCGTGAGGAGGGTGCAATGGAGCTCGCTGATTCCCCAGACGAGGCCACATTCCGTGCAGAGGTCCGGGAGTGGGCCGAGAAAGCGGTCCCGACGCTGCCGTGGCCGGAACCGGTCGATCTGGTCGACAAGGTGCCGTTCTGGCAGCAATGGCAGCGACTGCTCTTCGACTCCGGCTACGGCGGGATGTCGTGGCCGCAGGAGTACGGCGGTCAGGCCGCCGACCCGATCCGCAAGGCCATCTTCACCGAGGAAATGGACCGCGTGGGTGCGCCGGAGCGGCTCAACACCATCGGCGAGGACTTCGCTGGCCCGACCATCATCGATTTCGGGACACCCGCGCAGAAGGAACGGTTCCTCCGGCCCATTCTGACCGGTGAGGAAATCTGGTGCCAGCTGTTCTCCGAGCCGGAGGCAGGATCGGACCTCGCCTCGCTGCGCACCAAGGCCACGAAGGTGGACGGGGGCTGGAAGGTCAACGGGCAGAAGATCTGGACCAGTCGCGCACACATCGCGGCCCACGCGATCCTGCTTGCCCGCACCGGCGGCGGCCCGCGGCACAAGGGCATCACCTACTTCCTGGTGCCCATGGACAGTGAGGGCATCACGGTGCGCCCGCTCGCCCACATGCTCGGCGAAGCGGAATTCAACGAGGTGTTCCTCGACGACGTGTTCATTCCCGACGACCTCGTCGTCGGGGAGGTCGACGGCGGATGGAAGGTCGCGATGGGCACGCTCGCCTACGAGCGGGTGGCGATCGCGACGGGTCGGGTCAACACCAAGCGCGCCGTGGGCGACATCGTGTCGGACATCGCGGGGATGACCGACGACGCGGGCCGCCCGCTCGGTGAGGACCCGGTGATCCGGCAGAAGGTCGCCGACCTCTACGGCCGCGCCCTCGTGCACTACCTCATCGGCCAGCGCGTCATCACGCTCGCGGCCAACGACGGCCCGCCGGGGCCGGTCACGTCGATCGGCAAGCTGTTCTTCTGCCCGCTCGTCGAGGAACTCGCCGACTTCCGGCTGTCCCTCGAACCGGTCGGCGGGCAGTTCGCCCTCGACGAAGACCAGCAGAAGACAGCGCGGTGGCAACGGCTCGCATATCAGGCCCGCGGCACCGCCATCGCCGGCGGATCCACCTTCATCCAGCGCAACATCGTCGCCGAGCGCATGCTCGACATGCCGAGGAGCTGACCGTGTCCGACTACACCTGGCATCCCACCGACGAGTACGTCGAGAACGCCAACGTCACCCGGCTCGCCCGCGCCCACGGGCTCTCGGGCCTGGGCGAACTCCGTGCCCGTTCCGTCGCCGACGTGCGGTGGTACTGGGACGCGGTGGTTCGCGATCTCGGCTTGCCGTTCCAGACCCCGTACCAGGAGGTGCTCGACACCTCCCGCGGAATCGAGCACCCGGACTGGTTCGTCGGGGGCAAGGCGAACGTCGTCGACGCGTGTCTGGGGCGGTGGCTCACCGACCCGGCGGTCGCCGACCGGACTGCGGTCGCACACGAGGCGGAGGACGGCACCGTCCGGAGTCTGTCGTACCGTGAGCTCGCGGCGGACGTCGAGCGGGCCGCCGCGGGACTGCGGGAGCTCGGGGTCGGCAGGGGGGACGCCGTAGCCCTGTTCCTGCCGATGATCCCCGAGGCGGTCGTGTCGGTGTACGCGGTCGCGCGGCTCGGTGCGGTACTGGTTCCGCTGTTCTCCGGCTTCGCTCCCAGCGCGATCGCGTCCCGTATCCAGGACGCGGACGCGAAGGTGGTGATCGTCGCGGACGGAACGGTGCGGCGCCGCAAGTCCGTCACGATGAAGCCGGCCCTCGACGAGGCACTCGCCTCGTGCCCGACGGTGCAATCGGTCGTCGTGGTCGAAAACATCGGCGCCGACGTGGCATCCACCGGCCGCGACATCTCCTGGGCGAAGCTGCTCGGCAACGGCGGCGACCCGGGCCCGGTCGAGGCGATGGACGCGAGTGAGCCGTTCGCGCTGGCATACACGTCCGGCACGACCGGCAAGCCGAAGGGCGCCGTGCACACGCACGCCGGTTTCCTCGTGAAGACGGCCAGCGAGGTGGCGTACTCGTTCGACCTCAAACCCGGTGGGGTGTTCTGCTGGATCACCGACATGGGCTGGATCATGGGGCCGCTGTCGATCGTCGGCACCCACGCCAACGGCGGCACCCTCGTGCTGTACGAGGGTTCGCCGGACGTGCCGGACACCGACCGGCTGTGGGAACTCGCGCAGCGGCACGGGGTGACGATGCTCGGCGTCTCGCCGACACTGATCCGAACCCTGCGCGGACGGGATTCGGATGTCGCGGCGCGGTACGACCTGTCGTCGGTGCACACGATCGGGTCGACCGGCGAGCCGTGGGATCCGGACTCGTACGACTGGCTGGCACAAGATGTGTTCGGGGGCCGCGTTCCGGTCATCAACTTCTCCGGCGGCACCGAGGTGGGCGGCTCGTTCCTGGCACCGTACCCGGTGGAGCCGATCCACAGCTGCTCGCTGGGCGGTCCGTCCCTCGGGATGGACGTCGACGTCGTCGACGACGCGGGACGGTCGTTGCGCGGCGAACAGGGCGAACTCGTCTGCAGGCAGCCGTGGCCGTCGATGACGCGCGGGGTGTGGAAGGACGAGGAACGCTACCTGGAGGCGTACTGGTCGACGTTCCCCGGCATGTGGCGGCACGGCGACTACGCCCTCGTCGACGACGACGGCCAGTGGTACATCCGGGGCCGCTCCGACGACGTGATGAACGTGGCCGGCAAGCGCCTCGCCCCGGCGGAGGTCGAGGCCGTGCTCACCGCGCATCCGGCGGTATCGGAGGCGGCGGCGGTCGGTGTCCCGGACCCGAAGAAGGGCGAGGCGGTGTGGGCGTTCTGGGTTCCCCGCGCGGACGCGGACACGGCGGACATCTCGGCCGAACTGGTCGCCAGCGTTGCCGCGGAACTCGGAAAACCGTTCGCGCCGAGCGTGGTTCACCGGGTGTCGCGGCTGCCGAAGACCCGGTCGGCGAAGATCCTGCGCCGGGCGGTGCGCGCTGCCGCCCTGGGGACCGACCCGGGTGACCTGTCCGGTGCCGAGAACCCGGAGGCGATCGACGAGATCCGCGCCGTGGTGGCGAGCGGCGACAAAGCGTCGTGAGTAACGAAGAAGGGGCCCACACCGCACGGTGTGGGCCCCTTCTTCGTCGAAACGGCAAACGGGGAAAGCTATTCGTCGAGTGGGATGTCGGTGCGCTTCTCGAAGTCCTTGATCGACTCGGCATACGAGTGGACGTGCCGGCTCATGCGACGCACGGCGGCGTCGGCGTCCTTGTCGCGGATGGCCTTGGTGACGGAGCGGTGCGCCTTGACGGTGATCTCGCGGACCTTGTCGTCGATGAAGCCTTCGTTTTCGGTGGCGGCGTAGATCGCCCGCGACAGCGAGATCATCAGACCCGACAGCAATTCGTTGTGGCTGGCGCTCGCGACGGCGACGTGCCAGTCGATGTTGGCCTGCAGGAAGTCGTCGAGGCTGTCGCCTGCACCGGCGATGTCGTCGTTCGCGGCGTCGAGTCGCGCGAGATCCTCGTCGGTGCGATGGCGGGCGGCGAGTTGCGCGCAGAACGGCTCGATCGCCTCGCGGGTCTCGAGCAGGGCGGCGAGGCGGATCTGGCGACCGCGGATGAGCAGGGCCACCGTGTCGGCCATGGATTGCTCACCCGGGCGCTGCACGAAGGCGCCCCCGGCCCGGCCCGCCTTGATACGCACCAGTCCCTGCACCTCGAGGATGCGCAGGGCCTCGCGAACCGTGGTGCGGCTCATCTTCGTCTGGACGACGAGTTCGCGTTCCGGCGGCAGCGGTGTGCCTTCGACGTAGTCCCCGCTGAGGATGCGCTCGCGCAGTTCGTTCGCGAGGACGTCCGACGCCTTCGGTACCTCCATCGGGGTCAACTGGATGGAGGAACGCCCGTTCCGGGTGGTGTTCGGCACGGCTGGTGGCATGGCTCCCCGCCCTCTCTGGTCTAACGGTCAGACCTAATATACCATTGGGTTCTCGCTGCATTCGTCTTGCAGCCTATTCTTCGTCTCATCGAGAGGACCAGTTCTATGCGCTGGGAACTGTCAGAAGAGCAGGAAATGTTCACCGAAGCCCTGGACGGCTGGCTCGGGCGGTTCGCCGCTCCGGCGAATGTCCGCAAATGGGGTGAATCGGGAGATCCTGCCGAATTCGAGCAGAAATTCGTCGAGGAAGGCTGGTTCTCCGCCGGTCTCGGCGAAGACATCGGTGGTCAGGGCGGTGGTCTGCTCGAACTGGCGCTGACCGCCGAGGCGCTGGCCCGGTACGCCGCGCCGTCGAGTGCCTGGACCGCGTCCGTCCTCGCCGCGCCCCTGCTGCCCGCCGACGTCGCCGCCGACGTGCTGGCGGGGGGTGGGTTCGCGGCCGTGGCCGTCGACGCGACGCGTCCGTTCGGCCTCGCCGATTCGGTCCGCGCCGACGAGGGCGGCGCACTGACCGGCCGCGTCGCCACGGTGCTCGGCGCCGAACGGGCGAAACTGCTGGTCGTCCCGGCGACCGGCCCGGACGGCACCGCCGCCCTGTACCTTGCGCGCGTCGACGACCCGGGTGTCGCGGTCGAACAGCACCGCTTCCTCGACCCGTCCCGCGCGGCCGCGGATGTCCGGTTCGAGGGCGTCACCGGGCAGCGCCTCGACATCGAGGCCGAAACCGCTCTCGAGGACGCCGGACTGCGGGCGGCCGTGCTCGTGGCCGCGGACTCGCTCGGGGCGATGGACCGCATGCTGCATCTTGCCGTGGACTACAGCAAGCAGCGGCAGCAGTTCGGTGTCGCGATCGGGTCGTTCCAGGCCGTGAAGCACGCTGCGGCAGGCATTCTCGTCTCCGTCGAGGCGGGACGGTCCATTGCGTACTACGCCGCGGCGTCGGTAGATCTCGGTCTGGACGACTGCGCGATTCATGCCGCCGTCGCCAAGGCTCAGGTTCCACGCAATGCGGTGCAGGCGGCCGACAGTGCTCTCGTGATGCACGGCGCGATCGGCTACACGTGGGAACACGACCTGCACCTCTACTACAAGCGCGCCAAGCTCGACGAGAAGTTGTTCGGTGGTCCGGGGGTGTGGAACGAGCGCGTGGCACGGGATTTGCCCCTGTTGCCGGCTGCTGGATGATCGGCCGTTGACTTTTTGGTCTGTCCTTTAGTAATTTAAGTCCAAACGGAACCAACGACGACGGGACGTGCTGTGGACTTTGATCTGACCGAGGATCAGGCGACGATCCGAGATGCGGTGCGAGAGCTCGCCGGCAAGTTCGACGAGCAGTACTGGGTGGAGAAGGACGGCGCGCACGAGTTCCCCACCGAGTTCTACGACGCGTTCGCCAAGGGTGGCTGGCTCGGCATCACCACGCCGGAGGCGTACGGCGGGCACGGGATGGGCATCACCGAGGCCTCGATCCTGCTCGAGGAAGTGGCCGCCTCCGGCGCGGGCATGAACGGTGCGAGCTCGATGCACCTGTCGATCTTCGGGATGCACCCGGTGATCGTGCACGGCTCGGAGGAGCTCAAGCAGCGCACCCTTCCGCGGATCGTCGACGGCGATCTGCACGTCTGCTTCGGCGTCACCGAGCCCGGCGCCGGTTTGGACACCACCAAGATCACCACCTTCGCGCGGCGCGAGGGCGACAAGTACATCGTCAACGGCCGCAAGGTCTGGATCTCGAAGGCGATGGAGTCGGAGAAGATCCTTCTCCTCACCCGCACAACGAAGTTCGAAGATGCGAAGAAGAAGACCGACGGTCTGACGCTGTTCCTCACCGACCTGGACCGCTCGAAGGTCGACATCCGCCCGATCAAGAAGATGGGGCGCAACGCGGTCACGTCGAACGAGTTGTTCATCGACGGCCTCGAGATCCCGGTCGAGGACCGGGTGGGTGAGGAAGGCAAGGGCTTCAAATACATTCTCGACGGCCTCAACCCGGAGCGCATGCTCGTCGCGTCGGAGGCCCTCGGCATCGGCCGGGCCGCGTTGCGCCGGGGCGTCCAGTACGCCAACGAGCGTGAGGTGTTCGGCAGGCCCATCGGCATGAATCAGGGCCTGCAGTTCCCGCTCGCGGATTCGCTCGCACGACTCGACGCCGCGGAACTCGTCCTGCGCAAGGCGACGTGGCTCTACGACAACGGAAAGCCCTGCGCCCGCGAGGCCAACATGGCCAAGTACCTCTGCGCCGACGCCGGTTTCCAGGCCGCCGACCGTGCCCTGCAGACCCACGGCGGGATGGGCTACTCGGAGGAGTACCACGTGGCCCGGTACTTCCGCGAAGCCCGCCTGACCAAGATAGCCCCGCTCAGCCAGGAGATGGTCCTCAACTACCTCGGCGAGCACGTCCTCGGCCTCCCCAGGAGCTACTGATGTTCGAACTCACCGGAAAGTCCGCACTCGTCACCGGTGCCGGCAGTGGCATCGGCGCCTCGGTGGCGCATGCCTACGCCCGCGCGGGTGCGGCCGTGCTCGTCACCGACGTCGACGGCGACGCCGCAGCCGCCGTGGCCGCGGAGATCACCGCGGCCGGCGGTTCGGCGAAGTCCGCGGCCCTCGACGTCCGCGACGGCGAGGCGGCCGCAGCGGCGGCGGAACAGGCCGCCGCGCTGAATGACGGCACACTCAACATCCTGGTCAACAACGCCGGTGCCATCGCTCCCGCGATGTTCCCGAACCTCGAAGAGGACGACTTCCGCCGCATCGTCGACATCCACCTCGTCGGCAGCTTCGTGTGCAGCAAGGCCGTTCTCCCGTACCTGCCCACCGACGGCAGTGGGCGCATCATCAACGTGACGTCCGCGGCCGGTCTGGTGGGCACCATCGGGCAGGCCAACTACGGTGCCGCGAAGGCGGGCATCATCGGTCTCACGAAGTCGCTGGCGCGTGAGCTCGCCAAGAAGCAGGTGACGGTCAACGCGCTCGCCCCGCTCGCCGCGACCAAGATGACGGAGAACATCCGCAGCAACGAGAAGCTCGCCGCCAAGACGCTCGCGCGGATCCCGTTGGGCCGCTGGGCGGAACCGGACGAGATTTCCGCGAGCTTCGTGTTCTTCGCGTCCGACGGCGCTGCGTACATCACGGGCCAGGTACTGCCCGTCGACGGAGGAACGGTGATCTGATGGCCGACAAGCGCAACCCCTTCCAGCGTTCCGCGCGCGAGGTCGTCATCGCGGAAGCCGCCCGCACCCCGATGGGCAAGTCGCACCCCGACCGCGGCTGGTTCCGCGACACCCACCCCAACGACATGCTCGGCGCGGTGTACACCGACCTGATCCGCCGCAGCGGCCTCGACCCGGCCGTCGTCGAAGACCTCGTGATCGGCTGCACCGCACCGTTCGGCGAGCAGTCCCGCAACATCGGCCGCAACGCCTGGCTGCAGGCGGGCTACCCGCCGGAGGTTCCGGCCGTGGTCCTGGACCGTCGCTGCGGGTCCGCACAGACCGCGGTCGAGATGGGCGCCGCCCTCGTCGGTTCCGGCACCCACGACGTCGTCCTCGCTGGCGGTGTCGAGCACATGGGCCACGTGCCGATGAACTCACCGGCCAAGATCTCCGAACTGTACGGGGACCCGTGGCCGGAAGCACTGCGCGACCGGTACGACTTCGTGAACCAGGGCGAGAGCGCCGAACTCATCGCCGACCGGTGGGAGATCTCCCGGCAGGAGATGGACGAGTTCGCCGTACGCTCCCACCGTCTGGCGAGCGACGCCATCGAAGCGGGTCGTTTCGACGCGGAGATGATCCCCCTCGATCTCGCCGGCGAGACCCGCTCCAGCGACCAGACCGTCCGCCCCGGCACGAGCCTCGACAGCCTGGCCGGGCTGAAGACGGTGTTCCGGGAGAACGGCCGCATCACCGCGGGCAGTTCGTCGCCGATCTCGGACGGGGCGGCCGGTGTACTGCTCGCCTCCCGCGAGGCGGCCGATACCCACGGACTGCGGGCCCGGGCCCGGATCCTCGACCAGACCACGGTCGGGGTGGACCCGATCATCATGCTGACCGGGCCGATCCCGGCCACCCGGAAGTTGCTCGACCGCAACGGGATGAGCATGAACGACATCGATCTCTTCGAGGTCAACGAGGCGTTCAGCTCGGTCGTCCTGGCCTGGGAGCGGGAACTGAAGCCCGACATGGACCGGGTCAACGTCAACGGCGGTGCGATCGCGCTCGGCCACCCGGTCGGCGCGACCGGGGCCCGTCTCATCGCGACGATCGTCGCCGAGCTCGAGCGGCGGGACGCCGAAATCGGCCTGGTGACCATGTGCTGCGGTGGCGGCCTGGGAACGGCGACCCTGATCCAGCGGATCGACTGATGATCGACCTGACACCGCACATCCGGCCCGGCGACGGGATCTGGTGGAGCCAGACGAGCGCGGAACCGACCCCGCTCGTCCACGCGCTGCTCGACCAGGTCTCGTCGATCGGCCCGGTCCGCGCGTTCGTGGGACTCACCTGGGATCGGCGGTTGACGAGCGAACTGCCCGACGAACTCTCCGTCGTCTCCTACGGCGGCCTCGGCGAGCTACGCCGTCTCGCGCGGCTCGAGGTCGTGCCCTGCCATTACGGGGCGCTGCCGCGGCTCTTCGCCGAACGACGGCTGCCGTGCGACGTCGGTTTCGTGCAGGTGTCGCCGCCGGACTCCGCCGGGAACTGCTCGCTCGGCGTCGGTGTCGACTACATCGCGGACGCCCTGGACCACACACCGGTCCTCATCGCCGAGATCAACCGACGGATGCCCGTCACGCTCGGCGCACCGCGAATTCCGCTGTCGCGCTTCGCGGCGGTGGTCGAGACGGACCGGCCGTTGCTCGAGGCGCCGGACCGCGCACCCGCGGCGGCGGAGTCGGCTATCGCGCGGAATGTCGCCGATCTCATCGCGGACGGCGACACGATCCAGATCGGCGTCGGGACACTGCCGTCGGCCGTCCTCACCGCTCTCGAGGGGCACAAGGACCTCGGGCTGCACTCCGGCATGATCTCCGACGCGGCACTGCGGCTGATCGACCGCGGCGTGCTGACCGGGGCGCGGAAGGAGATCGATCCGGGCCTGCACATCACGGGCGCCGCGCTCGGGACCGCGGCGCTGTACGACCGGCTGCCCGGACTTCCGGTGGCGTTCCGCCCGGCGAGCTACACCCATGCGCCGCAGGTGCTCTCGCAGCTCCGCTCGTTCGTGTCGATCAACTCGGCCATCGAGGTCGACCTGACCGGTCAGGTCGGTGCGGAAATGCGCAACACCACCTACGCGGGCGCCGTGGGGGGTCAGGTGGACTTCTCGCGGGCCGCGGCGATGACCGGCGGCCGCTCGATCATCGCGATGCGCTCGGATTCTCGCGGGGAGTCGACGATCAAGACCGCCCTGCAGTACGGCGCGGTCACCACCGCCCGCGCCGACGTCGACTTCGTGGTCACCGAGCACGGTGTCGCGGCACTGCGCGGATGTTCTCTCGGTGAACGCGCCCGCCGCATGATCGCGGTCGCGGCACCCGAGCACCGCGCCACCCTGGAATTCGATCTCGAGGAATACGACCTTGCATCCGCAGCGGAGTGAGGGGAAAGGAGTCGACGCCATGACGCGTCCCCAGCGGGTCCAGATCCGGGAGGTCGGTCCCCGTGACGGCTTCCAGAACGAACCGGAGCACATTCCGACCGACGACAAGGTGCGGTTGATCAATGCCCTGGGGCGGGCGGGGTTCACCCGGATCGAGGTGGCCAGTTTCGTACGGCCCGACGTGATCCCGCAGCTCGCGGACGGGGTCGAGGTGCTGTCGCGCATCGAGGTTCCGGACGAGACGAAGCTGATGGTGCTCGTCCCCAACAGCAAGGGGCTCGACAACGCGCTGAAGGTGCGCGACAAGTTCCACGAGGTCGCGATCTTCGTCAGCGCGTCGGAGACCCACAACAAGAAGAACGTCAATCGCACCGTCGACGAGACGATGGCCGACAACGACGTCATGGCCAAGCGGATCGTCGCCGAGGGGCTCGACTGCGCCGCGGTGATCGCGACGTCGTTCGGATGCCCGTTCGAGGGCAAGGTCGACCTGACCCGCGTGCTGGATCTGGCGGAGCGCTTCGCCGAGGCCGGTGCCACCGAGATCGGCTTCGGCGACACCACGGGCATGTGCAACCCGGCGTATGCGTCGGAGTTCTTCGCCGCGGCACTCGACCGGCTGCCGGGTGTCGAAGTGACCGCCCACTTCCACAACACCCGCGGCCAGGGCCTCGCCAACGCCTACGCGGCGCTCGAAGCGGGCTGCGCGAGTTTCGAATCCAGCTTCGGTGAGCTGGGCGGCTGCCCCGTTCCGGCGGGCTCGACGGGCAACATCGCCACCGAGGACCTGGTGAGCATGTTCCACGAGATGGGCGTCGAGACGGGTCTCGACCTTCCCCGGGTCATCGAGGCGGCGCGCGAAGCCCAGGCGGTGCTGGGCCGCAAGCTCACCAGTCACTCCATCGTCGCGGGTCCCATCGAATGGGCATCGAGCCTGCGCTGAAGTCGGCTTACCATCAATCCACGAAAGTCACAGACGGAGAAGAACATGAGTAATCGAGTTGCATTCGTGACCGGCGGTGCGCAGGGCATCGGCAAGGGCATCTCCGACGCCCTCGGGGCCGCGGGCTTCCGCGTCGCGGTCGCCGACCTCAACCTGGAGGTCGCGGAGGAGACCGCCGCCGGCATCCGCGACGCCGGCGGCCAGGCGATCGCCGTGCCCGTCGACGTCACCGACACCGCGTCCGTGCAGGCCGCGGTGAAGCAGGTGGCCGAGCAGTTCGGTCCGGTCGAGATCGTCGTGAACAACGCCGGCTGGGACGACTTCATGCCGTTCCTGAAGACCGACGAGGCGTTCTGGGACCGGATCCTCGACATCAACTTCAAGGGCCAGCTGCGGGTCATCCAGGCGACCGTCCCGGGCATGGTCGAGCGCGGCTTCGGTCGGGTCATCAACATCGGTTCGGACGCCGGCCGCGTCGGCTCGTCGCTCGAGGCCGTCTACTCGGGTGCCAAGGGCGGCATCATCGCCTTCACCAAGACCCTTGCCCGTGAGGTCGCGACCAAGGGCGTCACCGCGAACACGGTGTGCCCCGGCCCGACCGACACCCCGGCGCTGCGCAAGTTCGCCGACAGCTCCGGCCAGGACGCCGACAAAGTGATCGGCGGCATGACCCGCGCCGTGCCGATGAAGCGCCTCGGGCAGGCCGAGGACATCGGCGCCGCGGTCGCGTACTTCGCCTCCGACGCAGCCGAATTCGTCACCGGCCAGACCCTCTCGGTCAGCGGTGGTCTGACGATGTCCTGACCCTCGGCTTTCCCGAACGCGCGGCCCGGAGTCATCCGGCCGCGCGTTCGGCATTCCCAGGGGTCGGACGGTAACGATCGTTTACAGATGTGCCTATGATCGGGGCATGACGAACAACGGTGATGCAACGGATTTCGTGTCCTGGACCCCGGTGGGTGAGTTCGAGGACATCCGATATGAGCACAGTGGTGACGGGATCGCGAAGATCACGATCTGCCGGCCGGAGGTGCGCAACGCGTTCCGGCCGCAGACGTTGATGGAAATCTCCGAGGCTCTCGTCGACGCCCGCGAGGACTCCTCGGTCGGTGTCATCGTGCTGACGGGGGAGGGGCCCGACGCGTTCTGTTCGGGCGGCGACCAGCGGGTGCGCGGCGATACCGGCTACCTCACCGAGCCGGGGAAGGCGGGCAGCGTCGGCCGGTTCCACGTCACCGACCTGCAGATCCAGATCCGTCGCCTGCCGAAGCCGGTCGTGGCGATGGTCGCCGGCTACGCGATCGGCGGCGGACATATCCTGCACCTGGTCTGCGACCTGTCCATCGCGGCGGACAATGCCCGGTTCGGTCAGGTCGGCCCGAAGGTCGGATCGTTCGACGGCGGCTACGGTGCGGGTCTGCTCGCCGAACTGGTCGGGGTGAAGAAGGCCAAGGAGATCTGGTTCCTGTGCCGCCAGTACGACGCCGAGCAGGCGCGTGAGATGGGGTTGGTCAATACCGTCGTTCCGCTCGCCGACCTGGAACGGGAAACCGTGCAGTGGTGCCGCGAGATGCTGCAGCTCTCGCCGTTCGCGCTGCGGCTGATGAAGGCCAGTTTCAACGCTGCAGAGGACGGGATGGCCGGGATTCAGCAGCTTGCGCACGATGCAAATCTGCTCTTCTACTCGACGGACGAGGCGAAGGAGGGCCGGGAGGCGTACAAGGCGAAGCGGCGCCCCGAGTTCGAGAAGTTTCCGCGTCGACCCTGATCTTCCATTTCGGTCCGACAATTAGTATGGTTGGGTCAATACCCCACGTGAGTGGCAAAGCGTCCCCGGGCGCACATTGCCACTCACCTGGGACTGGACCGAGAAGGATGGTGTGCATGTCGGAAACCGCAACGCCCGCAGTCGCGTGGAGCGACGTCGACGGCGGCGTCATGACGATCACGTTGCAGCGACGGCCGGCGAACGCCCTCGGGCTGCCGATCATCGACGGCCTGAACGCCGCACTCGACGCAGCCGATGCCGACGGCTCGGTGAAGGTGATCGTCGTCCGCTCGGACATTCCCGGCTTCTTCGCGGCAGGCGCCGACATCAAGCACATGTCGTCTGTGGACGCGGAGTCCTTCACCGCGTACGGGGATCGACTCCGGGGAGCACTCGACCGGCTCGCGTCGGCCGACCGCATCTCGATCGCCGCGGTCGACGGCCTCGCGTTGGGCGGTGGCCTCGAACTCGCCATGGCCTGCACCCTGCGGGTCGGCGGCGCCGACGCGAAGTTCGGCCTGCCCGAGGTGAAGCTGGGACTGATTCCCGGAGCCGGTGGAACGCAGCGACTTCCGCGTCTCGTCGGCCGCGGCCGTGCCCTGGACATCATGCTGACCGCCCGGCAGGTCCTCGCCCCCGAGGCGCACGCGATCGGCCTGATCGACCGGCTCGTCGACGCCGGCACCGCGACCGACGCCGCACTGGCGCTCGCAGCCGAGCTGTGCACGATGTCGTTGCCCGCGCAGCGGGCCGTCATCCGCACGGTCGACGCGTCGTTCGACACACCGCTCGAGGAGGGCTTCGCGTTCGAGGTCGCCCAGGAGCAGGATCTGTTCGAGAACGGAGAGGCAAAGGAGGGCATCACCGCCTTCCTCGAGAAGCGCGCTCCGCGCTTCTCCTGAGCGCCGTGTCGTCCGGGCGTGCCGGAAGGGGTGCGATCGCGCTCGCCCTGTTCCTCGTCTATGTGATCTGGGGATCGATCTACCTCGCGATCCGCCTGGTGATCGAGGAGGTCCCGCCGCTCGGCTCGATGGGTGCACGGTTCCTGCTCGCCGCCGCGTTGATGGCCGCCTTCCTGGCCTTTCGCGGCGGCTGGCGTCGGCTGCGCCTCACTTGGCGGGAAACGGCGGGAGCCGCGTTCCTGGGTGTCCTGCTTCTCGCCTGCGGCAACGGCCTGACCTCGGTGGGCCAACTGCACGGAGTGCCCTCCGGGGTGACGGCACTCCTCGTGGCCATGGTGCCGCTGTGGATCTGCATCTACCGCACCCTGTCCGGTGACCGTCCACGGGTTCTCGAGCTGGCCGGCGTCGGGGTGGGGTTGATCGGTCTCGCAATCCTGGTGCTGCCGCACGGTGGTGACCGGTCCGGACTCCCGCTCGTCGGCGTGGCGGTGATCGTGCTGTCGAGTCTGTCCTGGTCGTTCGGCTCGTGGATCAAGCCGCGGATCTGGCTGCCCCACGACGTGTATGTCAGTGCGATGTATCAGCTTCTGGCGGCGGGCGTGGCGATGGCGCTCGCCTCGGTCGCGACGGGAGAACGCCTGGACGGCGAGATCGGGCCCCGGGCATGGGGTGCGTTCGGCTACCTCGTGGTGTTCGGCTCGATCGTCGGTTTCACCGCGTACGCCTGGCTGCTGCACCACGCGCCACTCCCGTTGGTGGCCACCCATACGTATGTGAACCCGGTGGTGGCCGTGGCGCTCGGATCGGTCGTGCTGTCCGAGCCCGTCACGCCCGCGCTCGTGGTCGGGGGAGCGGTGGTACTGCTGTCGGTCGTGCTGGTCGTCAGTGCACACGCTCGAACGCGACCGTCGGGGGATTCCACCACGAACGGTTCCAAGGTATTATTATCGGACCAAAAAGCGACGGGAGGCGGGTAGATGGCGCAGGACACCGTGAAACGCTCGTTCACCGGGCCGCTGTCGGGGCTGAAGGTGGTCGAGATCGGCTCGATCGGCCCCGGGCCGTTCTGTGCCATGCTCCTTGCCGATCTCGGCGCCGACGTGATTCGCGTGGACCGCGCCGCCGGTGCCGGGCTGGTCGGCCCGAACGCCGACTTCCGCGCCGAACTGCTGCACCGCGGCCGTCGCTCACTCGCCGTCGATCTCAAGCACCCGGACGGTGCGGAGGTGGTGTTGTCGCTCGTGGCGGACGCCGACGTCCTGATCGAGGGCTTCCGCCCCGGGGTCGCCGAACGACTCGGCATCGGGCCCGACGACTGCGCGGAACGAAATCCCGGGCTGATCTACGGCCGCATGACCGGTTTCGGGCAGGACGGCCCGCTCGCCCAGCACGTCGGCCACGACATCAACTACGTGGCGCTCAGTGGCACCCTGTCCATGATCGGACGCCAAGGCGAGCCGCCGACCCCGCCGCTCAGCCTGATCGGCGACTTCGGTGGCGGGGGAATGCTTCTCGCCCTCGGCATCGTGTCCGCTCTCTTCGAGAAGCAGCGTTCAGGGCTCGGACAGGTGATCGACGCGTCCATGGTCGAGGGCGCCGCACTCCTCGCGACACCGTTCTTCGGGTTCGCGCAGACCGGGGTGTGGAACGGTGAGCGCGGCACCAACCTCGTCGACAGCGGCGCGCCCTATTACGACGCCTACGAGACCGCGGACGGCAAATGGCTGGCCGTCGGTGCCCTGGAACCGCACTTCTACGCCGACCTCGTCGCGCTGCTGGACCTGCCCGACGACCTCCCGGACCAGAACCACCGATCGCAGTGGCCGCAGATGAAGAAGATCTTCGCCGACGCCGTGCGCGGCCGTACCCTCGCCGACTGGCTCGACGCCGCCGAGGGACTCACGCCCTGCGTCGCACCCGTGCTCGACGTCGACGAGGCGCCGGCGCACCCGCACAACGTCGCGCGCGGCACGTTCGTCGAGGTCGACGGGCTCGTTCAGCCCGCGCCCGCGCCGCGATTCAGTCGCACGGCTGCCGCGGTGGACCGCCGTCCGCCGGCGCCGGGCGAACACACCGCCGAAATCCTGACCGACTGGGGGATCGCCTCGGGCCGCGTCGCCGACTGGCTGCGCTCGGGTGCGGTGCGCGAGGCCGCCGCAGCGACCTGACCTGCCGGGCGCGAGACGCCCGGACCACACACTGACGGCGATCACCTGGGATCGCCGAACTTGAGAAGGAGTGAACTCGTGACCGAGCCCACCACATGGGAGACGTTCACGCTCGAGCGGCCGGAACCCGGCATCGCCGTCGTGACGTTGAATCGCCCCGAACGGATGAACTCGATGACGAACACCATGTTCGTCGAACTGGAGAAGGTTGCGCTGCAACTGGATCACGAGCACGACCTGCGGGTCGTGATCCTCACCGGCGCCGGTAAGGCGTTCTGCGGTGGCTTCGATCTCGACGACGCCGAGGGGCTGTCGTCACTGACGCCGATGGGCATGCTCGACCAGCAGGAACTGGCGGCGCGGGCACTCGCGGCGATCCGCAGTATCCGCGTCCCGGTGATCGCGGCGGTCAACGGTGCGGCCGCCGGCGGTGGGCTGTCCCTGTCCCTCGCCGCCGACATCCGGATCGGTTCGCCGGCGGCGCGCTTCAACGCGGCGTTCGTGCGGATCGGTCTCTCGGCCGGCGACCTGGGCGCGTCCTGGCACCTGCCCCGGCTCATCGGTCCCGCGCGGGCAGCGGAGTTCGCCTACACCGGCCGCTTCATCGAGGCCGTCGAGGCCGAGTCCCTCGGGCTGCTGAACGCGGTCGTTCCGGCCGAGTCGCTGCTCGACGAGGCGCTCGCCATGGCCCGGCTGATCAGCGCGAATTCCCCTGCCGGAGTGCAGCTGTCGAAGCGAGCGCTGCACGCGAACATGGAGGTGTCGTCGTACGCGGCGGCGCTCGAACTGGAGAACCGCGGTCAGGCACTGCTCACCCGCGGCGAGGACATGCCCGAAGCCCTGGCCGCGTTCAAGGAAAAGCGCAGCCCGAAGTTCACGGGGCGGTGACCGGCATGACGCAGACGGAAACGCGGGAGAATACGGCGGTGCTGAGCAACTACACGCCGCCCCAGCTGGAGACCCTCACCCTCGAGGTGATCGAGGGCAAGATCGCCGTCCTCACGATCGACCGGCCGGACCGGATGAACTCGATGACCGTGAAGATGTTCGAGGAGTTCAACACCGCCGCGTACGCATTGCGTGACACGGACGCCCGGGCGCTGATCATCCGAGGCGCGGGCGACCGGGTGTTCTGTGCGGGATTCGATCTCGACGAGATCCACGTCATCACCGAAATGGGTGTGCGCGAGTTCCTGCGGTTCCAGGAGACCGCGACCGGCGGATTGGCGGCGCTGTACCACCTGCCGTTCCCCGTGATCGCGGCGATTCACGGTGCCGCGGCGGGAGGCGGGATGGCGCTCGCGCTGGCTGCCGACATCCGCCTCGTGGCACCCACCGCGAAGTTCAACGCGGCGTTCGTCAAGGTCGGCCTGTCCGTCGGTGAGCTGGGCACGTCATGGAAGCTCACCCGCCTCGTCGGACCGGGAAGGGCTGCGGAGATCGCGTACACGGCGCGTTTCGTCGGCGCCGAAGAGGCCGCCCGGATCGGGCTGGCGAACCGGGTGGTGCCGAGCGAGGAGCTGTTCGACGAGGCTGTCGCGGTGGCCGAGGCGATCGCGTCGAACTCCCCGGGCGGTGTCCGGATGTCGAAGCGGGCTCTGCAGCGGAACCAGGAAGTCACGTCGTATTCGGCGGCCCTCGAATTGGAGAACCGGGGGCAGGCGCTGCTCACCCGGTGTGCGGACATGCCGGAGGCGCTTGCCGCGTTCAAAGAGAAGCGGGCGCCGCGCTTCACCGGGCAGTAGGAATCAACGAATGAATATGTGGATGGAGGCGAGCGAATGACCTGGGACTGGACGCCCGACACGCTCGGTGCGCTGGAGTCGTTCCTGCGCGATCGAGGCATCACCGAGGGCCCGCTGACGACGTCCCGGATCGGCGACGGGCATTCCAACCTGACGTTCCTCGTCTCCGACGGGGTACGTCAGGTGATTGTCCGCCGCCCGCCGCCTCCACCCGTTCCGGCGGGGGCCCACGACATGCTGCGGGAGGCGCGCCTCGTCGGGGGCCTTGCGGGCAGTGGTGTGCCGGTGGCGGACGTCCTCGCCGTCGGGCAGACCGGTGACGTACTCGATGTCCCGTTCTACGTCATGGATTACGTCGCGGGTCCGGTGGTCACCGTCGAGACGCCGTCCGCGTTGAGCGCGCCGGCGGACCGTCGCCGCATCGGGGAGGCGTTGATCGACACACTCGCCGCACTGCACGCGGTGGACTGGCAGGCCGCCGGGCTGGGTGATCTGGGCCGTCCCGAGGGATTCAACGAGCGTCACCTGCGCCGCATGGGCAAATTGGTGGCGGCCGAGGACGGGACACCGCCGCCGGAGTTCGCGGACATCGACGCGTGGCTCGGGGCCAACGTGCCCACCGAGTCCGGTGCGGCGATCATCCACAACGACTACCGCATCGGCAACGTCATCCTCGCGCCTGACTCGCCGGGACGTATTGCCGCAGTGCTGGACTGGGAGCTCGCGACAATCGGCGACCCCCTGTTCGATCTCGGCTACTTCCTCGCCTCGTATCCCGTGGCGGGCGAAGAGCGCACACCGACCGAGGACCTCGGTACGGCCGTGCTCGAGGAGGGGTACCCGACCCGCGACGAACTCGCCCAGCGATACGCGGCCGCCACCGGCGCCGACCTGTCGAACCTGAACTGGTACACGGCACTGGCCCTGTGGAAGCTGGCGGTGCTGTACGAATACGGGCGCCGCCGTGCCGTCGCCGGAGTCGGCGATCAGTACTACCGCGACGGGGCACTCGTGCGTGCCTTCCTCGACGCCGCCCACCGCGCGGCGGGGCTGACACAGTCCGTGGGCTGACCTCTGCGTCAAGGCTGTCTCAGGCAGGGACGGCTGGGAAGGAATCGACGACCTGCCGGCGCAGCGGCCCTGCCATGTGGGCGAAGTCGCCTCGACGCAGATTCGCCCGCCCCGATCCTGTACACCTCCGGAACCACGGGAAGGCCGAAGGGCGCGATACTGACACACCGAAACCTGTGGGCCAGCAACGTCAACTGGATGCTGGCGGTGAACTACAACGCCGAACATGCCGCGCTCACGTCGGCGCCACTCTACGCGGGGACACTGCTCGACGACATCGAGCGGTACCGGGTGACATAGCTGTTCATGGTGCCGGCCATGATGCTGTTCACGAGCAAACGCGAGCGTTTCGACACCGCCGACTTGTTCAGCGTCCGCATCATCGTCGTGGGCGCGGCACCGGTCCCGGAATCGATGTTGCGGCTGTATGGGGCACGCGGGATTCCCGTCAGCCATTGCTGGGGTCCGAGGCGACGACCGGTGCGACGTTTTTGGGCACCGATCGCGCGCTCGACAAGCTCGGGTCGTGCGGCACCGCCGGCATGTTGAACGAGGTCCGGCTGATCGACGCCGACGGCAACGCGGTGACGACGCCGGGCGTGCACGGAGAACTGTGCGTGCGCGGCGACCCCGTGACCCCGGGATACTGGAACATGCCTGAGGAAACTGCCGCCGCACTCGGCCCGGACGGCTGGTTGCGCACCGGTGACGTGGCCTACCAGGACGAGGACGCTACTTCTACGTAGCCGACCGGCTCATGGACATGATCATCAGCGGTGGTGAGAACGTCTACCCCGCCGAGGTAGAGAGCGTGCTTTACGGCCACCCGGCCGTCGCCGAGGTCGCGGTTATCGGCGCCCCGGACGATCGCTGGGGCGAGCGAGTGATGGCGGTCGTCGTTCCAGCGTCAGGCGCGAGCCTGGAGTTGGAAGACTTGCGTGAATTCGCCGGCGCCGATCTCGCGCGTTACAAATTGCCGCTCGAATTGCGCATCGTCGACCTCCTCCCGCGGAACACGACCGGGAAGGTCCTAGAGCACGAGCTGCGTGCGATGAGCGGCACCGGCGCCTGACCGCCGGCACCGCGGCGGTCACATGCGATGACACGTGACCGTCGCTGTGGTGCAGGTCTTTCCGGATCGATTGCGCCCGGCGACCTGGACGACGGCGAAGGTGCGGCCGCGGTAGATCACTCTGGGGGCGAAGGTGATCGGCTCGGTGCCCGGGCAGGGCCGCACGAACGCCATGGCGATGGACGTCGTCTGGAATTCGGCATGTGGTGTCACCGCGGAGTGGCCGGCGATCTCGGAGGCGCACAGGAGGACCCCGCCGTGGACGTTGCCCAGCGGATTGCGGAGCGATTCCGACGGTTCGAGTTCGAGGCCGGCAGCGGCGTTGTCCCGTCGGTGGTGAGCACCGAGCAGTTCGATGGTCGAGGTCGCGTTCACTCGGGCTGGGGTGACGTCGTCGGGCGAACCCGTTGGCATCTCGGCGGCGACGAAACGCAGCCGGGCGCTTGCGAGCGCGACGACCCGTCCGGACTCGTCGACGACCCGGCCCGTTGCCAGGCCGCCGTCCGGATCGACGCTGACGACGTGGCTTTCCGCCTGCAGGACTGAACCGTCCAGTGCGGGGCTGCGGGAGAAGTCGAGGTGAAGTTCCGTCGTGACGGACCAGTGCCCGGCCGGGGCGCGGGCGGTAATGGGGTATCCCGTCACGTCGTCCGTCAGGACACCGAGAGCGCCGCGGCACGGCATCCCTCGCTCGTCGGCCATCCACGGTCCGGTCGTCATCACGGACGTGCCGTGATTGGCGTCGCCGGTGACGGGTGCTACCCGGAACAAGGCTTCGGCGCCGGTTGCGATGAATGGGAGTGCGGTGACGTCCTCGATGGTCATGTCCCTCCTGGACAGACGGGAGAAGGCCTGCCGACGGACGCGAGTCCGTCGGCAGGCCTCCCTGATGTGTGGGTCAGACCCCGCGCTGGGCCTTGGCTGCTTCGCTCGCGGCCTTGCTCTTTTCCCGGGCCGCGGCCCAGTCTTCGCTGCTCATCGACGTCAGTCCGGCGAAAGTACCGGGGCCGGCCAGCATCTGGCCGCCGTCCATGGCGATGGTCTGGCCGGTGAGGTAGTCGCAGGCGTCCGACAGCAGGAAGATGGTGAGGTTGGCGAGTTCCTCCATGGTGCCCATCCGGCCCATCGGCACCTGGTCGGCCTGGGTGGCGCCGACGGCACTCTTCTCGGTGGGGTTGAGCATCTCCCACGCGTAGTCCGTCGGGATCGGTCCCGGGGCCAGCGCGTTGAGCCGGATGCCGTAGCGGGCCCATTCGACGGCGAGCGACATCGTCATCGAGTGCACGGCGGCCTTCGCCATCGCGGACGGAACGACGAACGCGGAACCGCTCCACACCCAGGTGGTGAGGGTGGACAGGACGACGCCCTTGGTTCCGCCCTCGATCCAGCGGCGGCCTGCGGCGTGGGTGGTGTTGAACGAGCCGTTCATCACGGTGGAGGTGACGGCCTCGAAGGCGCGGGGGCTCAGGGATTCGGTGGGGGCGATGAAATTCGCGGCGGCGTTGTTGATCACGCCGGTGAGCGGGCCGTGCAGCGCCCAGATCTCGTCCATCGCGGACGACACCAGGTCGGCGTTGCGGACGTCGACGGTCTGCCAGTGCACCGAGCCCGGACGGGACACGGATGCCTCCGCGGCGGCCTCTTCGAGGACGGCGGGCCGGCGGCCCCACAGGTGTACTTCGGCGCCGTGGTCGACGAGGTGCCGGGCGACGCCGCGACCGAGCCCGGTGCCGCCGCCGGTGATGAGCACGCGCTTGCCCGCGAGGGCGTCGGACGCGAAGGGAGAAGTGGTCATGCGATGGTCCTATTGGTCGGGAACGAGGGCTACAGGCCCAGGCTCTTGCTGATGATCTCGCGCTGAATCTCGTTGGTACCGCCGTAGATCGGCGGCGCCAGGGAGCGGCGGACCTGTTCCTCCATGCCGTATTCGCGGGTGTAGCCGTAGCCGCCCATCATCTGCATCGCCTCGAGCGCGGTCTTCTTCGCGATCTCGGTGCATTTCAGCTTGGCCATCGAGCCCTCGCGGTTGAGGTTGTCTTCCTCGCCGGCGTCGATCCGCTCGGCCACCTCGTACACGAAGGACTTCGCGAAGGCGATCTCCGTGGCGAGATCCGCGATCCGATGCCGGATGGCCTGGAAGCTGCTGATCTTGTGGCCGAACTGCTCGCGCTCGGTGACGAAGGCGATCAGGTCGTCGAGCGAACGCTGGGCGCCGCCGAGCGCCATCGTCGCGATGATGAGCCGTTCGACGCTCAGTCCGCGCATCAGATGGCGCCACGCCTGGTTCGGTGTGCCGACGACAGCGCTTACCGGGACCGCGACGTCGGTGAAGTAGAGGTCGTTGCAGGTCCGGGCTTCCATGGTCTTGATCTCGTGTATCTGGAGGCCGGGCGTGTCGGTCGGCACCATGAACAGGGTCAGACCCTGGTGCTTGTTGCCGGACGTATCTGTCCGGGCGAGGAGCAGGATGTGCTCGGCGATGTGGGCCGCGGAGATCCACGTCTTCTGCCCGTTGATGACGTAGTGGTCGTCGACCAGTTCCGCCTTGATCCGGACGCCACCGAGATCGGAGCCGGCACCGGGCTCGCTGAGGGCGATCGCCTCGAGCTTGCCTGCGGCCATGTTGCCGACGATGGTGCGTTTCTGTTCCTCGGTGCCGTAGCGCAGATACGTCTGGGCGGCGGTGAGTCCGGTGGAGTAGGCGATGATGGGTGCGAGGCCGCGGGCGGATTCCTCGAGGAAGATGCATTCCTCGACCATTCCGGCGCCGCCCCCGCCGTATTCCTCCGGCAGCGAGACGGCGAGCCAGCCGAGGCCGGCGAACTTGTCGAGGATGATTTGGCTGTTCGCCAGGGTGCCGCCCTCGGTCAGCAGGTCACGTTGCTGGAGGGTCTTGCATTCGGCGTCGCAGAACTCGCGGACGGCGACCGCGAACTCTCGTTGCTCTCGGGTGAAACGCATGTGGCCTACTGCTCTCTGTGACGGGTCCCGGGAAGTGAGTTGCCGGACGGCGAGGCGAAAGACAGCCCCGCCGTCCGGAAGTCATCGGTCAGGCGCCGCGGAACTTGGAGAAGTCGGGCTTGCGCTTCTCGTTGAACGCGCTGATGCCCTCGATGGCCTCGGCGGACTCACCGAACAGTTTCAGCGTGGAGTAGGCCATGTTGCCCTGCGCGATGAAGTGCTCGGTGTCGGCGTTGAGCGACTGCTTGAGCACCTTCAGCGCCGTCGGCGACAGCTGCAGGATCTCGTCGGCCCACGCCCGGACCTCGGCACGCAACTGGTCACCGGGCACCACCTTGTTGACCAGGCCCCAGTCGAGGGCCTGCTCCGCGCTGTAGCGGCGGCACAGGAACCAGATCTCACGGGCGCGCTTCTCGCCGATCGCGCGGGCGAGGTAGCCGGTGCCCAGGCCGGCGTCGAACGATCCCACCCGCGGGCCGTTCTGCCCGAAGATGGCGTGATCGGCGGCGATCGACAGGTCGCACAGCAGGTGCAGCACGTGGCCGCCACCGACCGCGACACCGTTGACCGCGGCGATCACGGGCTTGGGCACATCCCGGAGCACGCGGTGCAGGGCCTCGACCTCGAACAGGCCGCTGTCGGACGGGCCGTAGTCACCCGTCTCCATGCGCTGCTTCTGGTCGCCACCCGAGCAGAACGCCTTCTCGCCGGCACCGGTGAGCGCGATCGCCCCGACCTCGGAGCTGCCCCACGCCTTCTTGAACGACTTCACCAACTCGTCGACCGTCTTCGCGCGGAACGCGTTGTACCGCTCGGGCCGGTTGATCGTGATCCAGGCGAGTCCGTTCTCGACCTCGTACGTCACATCCGTGAAGTCACTCGTGAAGTCACTCATCGACCTGTTGGTCCTTTCGTGTTGCCCGCGGAACGTGAGTCCCGCGAAGTTCTTTTGGTCTTACCTTATGACGAAGGTAGCGCTGATAACGAGCGTTTTCAAGACCAACGGTTTAAAAGACTGTGACCTGCGTTGATACGACGCGAATTCGCTGCAATATGACGTTGCGACCCGGTCGTCGTACTTCCATCCTCTGCACAGCAGAACCTTCTGTACGTGTGTGCCCGGTCACATTAATGTTCCGGACGTCGAGGTGACGACGCCCGACCCGCAAGGCCCAATCTCCCGGAGAGCCGTGCTGTAGCGCTCCGGTCACGGCGTGTACCGCCATGAGCGTGATGAGGAAACAATGAGTGCAACCATCCACCGGGATCTGCAGATACCCGGACCGATCGCAGACGCCGATCGAGACGATCCCACGCCCGAGATCATCGAGGAGATTCGCGCGCGATTCCCCACCGAAGGCGAATACGACAGGATGCTGACCCGCAAGATGGAGAGGCGGGCCGGGTCGGGGTACCGCAGCTTCGATCTCGGCCTGCTCACCGCGGCGCTCGAGAACATGCTGCGGGACGTACTGCCGTCTGCATTCGAGGTCCGGAACGCACGGTGGTTGACGGGCGGAGCGTCGAAGATCCAGATGGGTTTCACTCTCAGGTACTCCGACCCGGCAGGTAGCGACGTGACCGAGGACCTGGTCCTCCGGATGGAGCCGCCGGAGTCCCTCAATGCCACCAGCCGGATGCGGGAATTCGAGGTGATCAACGCCCTCGCTGGGACAGTGCCGGTGCCGACGGTCCGGTGGGTCGACGAGGAGGGACGGTGGTTCCCGGAGCCGGCGCTCGTCTACACGTGGGTGCACGGATCCGCGAAGCCCAGCCGCGCCCAGAGTCGGATCGCCGGCATCGGAATCAACTTCGGTCCCGAACTCCGCGAAGTCCTCGCCCCGCAGTTCGTCGACCTCCTGGCGTGCATTCACACGTTCGACGTCGCGGCGGCCCCACTGGACCACTACGAGAAGCCCGCGGTGGGCGGCACCGAGAGCGCCCTGTGGCAGTTGAACCGGGCAAGACGAGTGTGGGAGGAGGACCGAGGAGAAGACCTTCCGCTGCTCGACGTGGCGGAAGGCTGGCTCGAGGACAATCTCCCCGTCCTCGACCGTGTCAGTCTCGTCCACGGCGACTATCGCGGGGGAAACTTCCTGTTCGACGAGGACAGCGGATCCGTCACGGCCATCCTCGACTGGGAGCGCAGCTTCCTCGGCGACCGCCACCGCGACCTCGCGTGGGCGACGCTGTACCCGTTCGGCCATCCGTCCGAGGACGGTTCGGAGTTCCTCGCGACGGGTCTGCTGCCGACCGCGGAGTTCTTCGAGCAGTACGAGCAGGCATCCGGCCTGACCGTCGATCCGGACAAGCTGACGTTCTACCGGATCCTGAACGAATACCAGTCCGTCGTCACCGCGCTGGGCTCGGCCTACCGCGTCTCGAAGCTCGGGAAGACCCACCAGGACGTCCTGCTGACGGGACTCGAGGCGACCGGATATCTGATGGCGCATCAACTCGGCAAGGATCTCGAGGAGGTTCTCTGATGGTGAACAAATCCGCGAACACGTTCGGCGCAGCTGCCCGCTCACTACGTACGACGGTGACACCGGCGCTGGGGGAGTCGAATTCGCTCGCAGCCGAGCAGGTGCGCGTCATCGCCGGCGTACTCGACTTCTACCGCGACCGCGCACAGCACGAGTACCCGCGGAAGCTGTACGAGTTCCGGACGTATCTCGCTCTGGCGGAACGACTCAGCGCCTACCTGGTTACCGACACCGCGGCCGCGTCACTGCTCGTGGACGCACTCGCGGAGGCACGTGCCACCGATCGGCTCGCCGTTCCGGAATACGGACAACTCGACCGGGCGACGGACGAGTTGACGCGAGCGATCGCCGGAATCGTCCGATCGGCGCGATCCACGGACCCGGACACGGGCGCAGAGATCAGCCGCCTCGTGCTCGACCACTCACGACCACTCGTCGAGATGCAGCGGTCGTGGTTCCTGCCCCAGGGCGTCGATCCGGACCCGGCTGCCGTCCCGCCGCTCCGCTCCCTCCTCGGCACCCCTGCCGCTCCGCCCCGCACCCACTAGCCAACGCACCGCTGCCTCATGCATCAGGAGAAGATATGTCATCCGAGGTGATCACCACCGCACCCGACTCCACGGTCTCGACCGACATGCGTCGGCGCGCGATCTCCGCCGCCAGTTTCGGAACGTTCGTCGAGTACTACGATTTCGTCATCTACGGCTACGTCGCGACGTACATCGCGCAGGCCTTCTTTCCCACTGGGAACTCGTTCGTCAGCCTATTGCTGACCTTCGGTGCCTTTGCCGCCAGCTTCGTGGCACGCCCCCTCGGCGCGGTGATCTTCGCGCCGTTGGGCGACCGATACGGCAGGAGGGTCGTCCTCTCGGTCGTCATCACCCTGATGACCCTCGCCACGGCGGGCATCGGTGTGCTGCCCACGTACTACCAGATCGGTGTCGCGGCACCGGTTCTCCTGACCGTGCTCCGTCTCGTGCAGGGACTCTCCGCGGGCGGTGAGTACGGCGGAGCGACGTCGCTCATCGCGGAGTTCGCGCCGCCTGCCCGGCGGGGCTTCTTCGTCGGATTCATCTCGCTGACCGTCGGCGGGGCGATGCTGTTCGGATCGGGAACGGCGATGGCGCTGACCCGGACCCTGTCGCCGGAGGCGATGTCGTCGTGGGGATGGCGATTGCCGCTGCTGCTGTCGCTGCCGCTGGGATTGATCGGCCTGTACATCCGCTTCCGGCTCGAGGAGACGCCGGCGTTCACGGCCCTGTCCCGGGAGGGGCGGGTGCAGAAATCGCCGCTGCTGACGACGCTGCGACGGGACTATCGATCGGTGCTCATCGGGATCGGTATCGCGGCGACCAACTCGTGCATGATGGCGTTGTACTTCATCTACATGCCGTCCGCGCTGAAGGAGTTCACGGACTTCTCCGCCGGAGACGCGCAGTTGATCACGTTCGTCGGCCTGGTCGCGTATTGCACTGCGGTGCTTCCCTTTGCGCGTCTGTCCGACCGGGTGGGACGGATCCCGCAACTGCTCGTCTCGTCGGCCACGCTGATCGTACTGATCTATCCGTCGCTCCTGATGCTGTCGAGCGGTGTGCTGCCACTCGCGATCGCCGCGATGGTGGTCGTCACACCCGTCGTCGCCGCGAACATCGCGGCCGTGACACCACTGCTGTCCGAGATGTTCGAGACCGACACCCGGTACACCGGATTGTCTCTCGGATGGCAGATGTCGACGACCCTCTTCGCCGGCCCGACCCCGATCATCCTGGCGGCACTCGCCGGACTCGGCGGAGCGACCATCCCGGCCTTCTACGCGATGGCCGTCGTCGCACTCACCGTGATCGCGGGCATTTTCGCCGCGCGCACGGCCGCACGATCCAGAACCCACTAGACCAATCCAACAGAAGTGAGGAATGAGAGAAATGGCATTCGGCGCCGAGCATTTCGAGTACCAGAATCCCCCTGAGGCCGACCATCTGTGGGTCGAAACGATCCTGTTTCCGATCGTGATTCCGGAGGCGAACCTCTACACGCTGATCTACACGAACGTGCGCCCGAGTCTCGGGGTGATGTGGAACCAGGTCATGGTGTGCGGCTCGCTCACCGACACCCGAGCGGAACTGTTGCACTACAACGAGAATCCACATCTCCCCGCGCCGGCATCCTTCACGCGGATCGACTCGCCGATCGGACTGTCGATCGATGCGGTCGACGCGCCGCGCAAGTTCCGCATCGACTACGTCGCCGACGACGGCACCGAGATCCACGTCGACTGGGTGAACCTCATGGACCCGTTCGACATTCACGATCCGCAACACAGTCCACAGGCGGGCACGGTTGCCGATATCCACGCCGACCTCGAGTCGGGTAGCCGCAAGGCCATCGGGCACGGGGATGCCACCGGGCGTGCGACCGGAACGATGATCGTTCGCGGCCGCGAGTACGTCGTCGACTCCATCGAGCGGATGGATCGGAGCTGGGGACCGCGTGACCCCATGAAGGCCGGGAAGCCGAACCACATCGTCTCGGCGACCTTCGGCGAGGACCTCGCCTTCCACATGATCTGCCCCTGGAACCCCGAGGTGGCGAATCCCGACGCCTTCCAGCTCTCGCACGGATACGTGATGGACGACGGCGAGGTCTACGGGCTCACCGACGAGCTGGAGATGACCAGCACGCACCTCGGAATGGTGTGCACCGGAATCGACATGACGGTCACCGACGTGCGTGGGAAGAAGTTCCGCCTGCAGGCCACGCCGAACGTCGGGGCGCCCTGGATCGCGGCGCCGACCGCGATGGTGCACAACGCTCTGATGCGGTGGACATGTGCGGGGCGCGACGGGTACGGGGTGGTCATGAGTACTCGGCACCTGTCCGAGCTGAACAGGAACTTCGGCCGGTTCCAGGCCGACACCCGCGGGCTTGTGTCCGTCTGAGAAGCCGGGCTGTAATCGCGGGTGCGCCGTGGCGGGTACCCATTTCGGACCCCGCGAAGTCGGACTATCATCCCGGTATGAAGACGAGGCCGATCAGTAAGCCGACTTACATGATCGAGTCCGTGCACAATGCGCTGCTACTGCTGAACGCAGTCCGCGACCACGGCAGCCTCCGGTTGAAGGATGCCGCCGAGGAGATCGGCGTGGCTGAGTCGACCGCCCACCGGTTGCTGGCCATGCTGATCTACCACGGCTTCGTCGTGCAGGACGAGTCGCGGCGGTACCTCCCGGGGCCGTCGATCGGGGTCGGTCCCACTCATTCGTCCTGGACCCGGACATTCCGCGATGCCAGCCTCGGCCCGATGCGCGAACTTGCCTCTCTGACAGGGGAGACGGTGAATCCCGTCGTACGCACCGGCGTCGAGTCCCGGGTGATCGGAGCCGTGGAATCGGAGAAACTGCTCAGGGTCGGAAACCGCCAGGGGCATGTTCCGCCCGCCCGCACGTCGGCCGGCGGTCGAGTGCTGCTCGCGCAACTCGGCGACAGCGCGCTCGCCGACCTGTATCAGTCGGACCATGCACTGTCGGCCGACCGGCTGACACCGGCAGAGTTCGTCCAGTTGCGAAGGGAATTGCGGGCTGTGGCGGAGAAGGGTTATGCGACAGCCATCGATGCAGTCGAGGTCGGCTTGTCCTCCGTGGCGGTCTGCCTTCGCAACGGTGAAGGCGACGCTCTCGGCGCCCTGGTCGTCGCGTTGCCGACGACCCGCCTCCAGGCCGGAATGGATGCGGGACTCGTTTCCCAGATGCGCAGAGCAGCAAAGCGAATCGAGGATCGTATTCGGGAACTGAGGCCGTCCGACACGATGTGAGTCGGGCGCTGGGCGTCCGCGACGCCGCCCGGGCAAGGCCGACACGCGCTCATCTTTTCGGCTCCCGCACCCGTTCTCGGACCCTGGAACGAGTGCGGGAACCGAGAAGGTGCGCGTCTGTCCCGGACGCGTGGAGGAATCCGCTCAGGCGCGGGCGCGGATGCCCATCGCGCCGCAGACGGGTGCGGGCCAGTCGACGTCGGTGCGGGCGAGTTCCCGGTCGACGGCTTCGGCGACGTCGTCGGCGAAGGGCACGACCCGGCGGCTGGTGAGGTCGACGTGGGTGGCGGTGACCTCGAGGGTGCTGGCGAGGCGCTCGGTGGTGTCGTCGACGAGGAAGGCCATCGCGTGCACCACCTTGTCGGAGCGTGCGACGAGCCGAGCGTGCACCGACACCCGGTCGCCGACGTGGACCTCCGCGTAGTAGCGGATGTGGTGCTCCGCGGTGAAGAAGCCCTGGCCACGGGTGGCGCGGTAGTCGTCGGTGATGCCCATCCGGTCGAACACCTCCGCGATCGCCTGCGCCTCGAGGTCGAAGTAATGGCGGATGTTCATGTGGCCGTTCTCGTCCTCGTAGGCGGACGGAACGAGCACCGGCCCGCACTCGCGGGGAAGTGCGACCACCTGGAGGTAGGAGGGGATTTCGGCTGGTATCGTCATCGATCCACTATAACGATCGTTCACAGCCGGTGCTAGAATGGCGCGGTGGACCGGAACCGGAAGATCCTCGACACTGCCGCAGAGCTGTTCTACGAAAAAGGCTTTCACGGTACGAGTGTCGATGAACTGGGGTCTCGTGCCGGACTGAGCGGTCCGGCCATCTACCGCCATTTCTCCGGCAAGGACGAGATCCTGGCCACCCTGTTCGACGAGGCGATGGACGAGTTGATCGGCGCCACCGAACCCGTCCACGACGACGCCGATCTCGATCTCCAGCGGATGATCCGGCACCACGCCCTCTTCGCGGCCCGGCACCGGCATCTCGTGAATGTCAGCCAGCGTGAGGACCGGTCGCTGGTCGATCCGTGGCGGAAGGCCATCAATCGCCGGCGCAAGCAGTACGTCCAGAGCTGGGAGGCTGCCGTGGCGCGGTCGATCCCCACGGCGTCGCCGGCAGAGGTGTCCGTGGCCACCCAATCCTGCCTGGGCATGATCTTCTCCATCGCGTACTGGCCCGCGAAGGTGACCCGCACGGCCGGGCTCGCCGACCACATGGTGCGGATGGCGAGCGAGGGCCTGGACGCGTTCCGCGAATAGCGCACTGCCCCCGCACCTCGTGACGCGTGCGGGGGCAGTGACACGCGTCGGACTACGTCGCGATGCTGGCGCGGTACGCGTAGGACGACGACCGCGACAGCGCGAACTCGAAGATCCCGTACCCGGTCTGCCCGTCCCAGTCGAACGTGCAGCACCGGTCGGTCAGGGCCGAGTCGAGAGTCTTCGGCCCCACGGTCCCGTCCAACGGGTAGACGTCGAATTCCTCGTGGTCGCGGCCACGGACCTTGCCGTGGTGCCCGCCGTAGCCGCCGCCTGCCATGAAGCCGCCGCCGGCCGAGGCGTCCGCGTCGACGCGGTACGTGGCTCCGGAGGCCGTGGCGATCTCCACCGTGCCGGAGGCGAGGTCGTTGCCCGAGGTGAACACCAGGTCGTGCCGGACGTCGGTGATGTCGTCGAGTCGTCCGTCGTCGTGCATGACGGCGCCCTCCAGCAGGATCCGTCCGCCCATGCGGTCCTCGACGAGCAGGAATCCGAACGTGCGGTCCGGGAACTGGGCCTGGTACCAGATGTGCAGGCCCTGGCCCCCGGACATCGTGCGCACGCCCCGGGAGCGGTCCCGCAGGCCGTACCAGCCGCCGACGTCCGTAGTGGTTCCGTCGAGGGTGAGAGTGCCTTCGTAGCGACCGGGCTGGAAGAGGTGATCGAACGCGGTGACGTTGCCGTCCGTGTTCTTCACGTCCACCGATCCGAGCCAGTACGGCGCCCGTGCGCGCCAGAGCAGATCCAGTTCGAGCCCGGTCTTGTTCTCGCCCAGCTGAATTCGCCAGGTCGTGTTGTCCTCCACGGTTTCCCACGTCAACGGTCCGACGGAGGCGCCGTCGGTGTCGGAGTGTTCGGTGGAGAAGCGGAGATTACGCTGCTCGGACTCCGTGGTCAGGACGACGAAGCCGTCCACGACGTTCCGCGGCGGATAGACGCCGGCGCCGAGGATCACCGACGGTGCAGCGACTCCGTCCGGGTGGAGATTGAACATGAACCGGTCGAAGAACTTCTCCGGCATGTCCTCGGCGGTGTGCGTCACCAGGGCGTCGTGAAATCCGTCGGTCATACGTGCTCCTTCTGTTCTACGGTCACATTGTCGGCGCCGATTTCACGATGGTCCAGCGTGAAGCGGTAGGAACCCATCATCAGCAGGCACGCGATGGCGACGCCGACCAGGACGATGATCGGAAGCGCGCCGGCACTGTACGAGCCGGTGGCGCCGTAGACCTGTCCGAGCAGGAAGATGCCGAACGCCGACCCCTGCGCGTACAGGAAGTAGATGAATCCCAGCACCCGGCCGTACGAGTGCTTGGGGAAGTACCGGCTCACCATGTAGGCGGCGAGGTCGCCCTCGGAACCCAGACCCAGACCGATCAGGGCGGCGCCGGCGAACAGAACTCCCGTCTGCGACGACGTGATCATGAGGAAGACCCCGACCCCGCACAGGGCGAAGATGACCGAGCCGATGACGGGGGCGTAGAACCGGTCCAGCAGATACCCGACCAGCAGTCGTGCGCCGATCGACGCCAGGCTCAGCACCGACAGAATGGAGACGGCGGTGCCCTGGGTGATGCCCTTGTCCGTGGTCATGGGCACGACCTGGGACATCAGGCCGAACGTCGCCGACGACACGAAGAAGATGGCGACGGACAGCAGCCAGAACTGCCGGTATTTCCTCGCGATGGTGAGCAGCGATTCCCCGGCCATGCGGCCCTGTAGACGCGCGGCCACGCGCTCGGCCTCGTGTTCGGCGGGCATGCGGGTGACGAAGGCGTAGACGGCGGCCGGGATGACCGTGCACAGGGCGCCGATCACCAGGAACGCCATCCGCCATCCGCCGATGCCGAGCATCCAGTTGGCCAGATACGGCATCAGCACTCCGCACGAGCCGAGGCCGGCCATGAGGATGCCCAGCGCCATGCCGCGACGGTCCTGGAACCACGCACTCACCACGGTCGAATGCGCCACCGGGTTCACGGCGCCCGCTCCGGCGCCGATCACGACACAGAGCAGGTAGAAGACGAGTTGATTGTTCGGCAGCGCGGACATCAGCATCAGGCCGATGCCGAACGCCAGTGACATCGGAACCGACGGGATCTTGGGTCCGTACCGGTCGATGAGGAAACCCAGAATGACGATGCTGATGCCCACCAGCACCGTTTCGATGGACAGGCCGTTGCTGATGACGCTTCGTTCCCAGCCGAATTCTGCGGTCATGGGCTTACCCAGAATGTTGAACAACACGTTGACGGCGGTCGTGCCGAACAGCAGTGTCACAAAGCCTGTGACGACGTACCACCAGCGGTTCAGATGCCGCGTGGACGCTGTGCTCATGGGAGCTCCTGTCGATCGATGTCGAGGGTCGGACCGTGTACTTGGGCTGCGGGCGAGCCACCGGAGTGGCGCTCGTCACAGCATGAGAGCATATGGACTGGCCAAATGTAAAGGACAGACCAAACTGCTTCAAGCGGTTCCCACAGTCGCTCCCCGCCGAGACCCGAAGTCGAACATCCGGCTCGCGATGCGACGGAGCTGGAGCTCGTCCGTACCTTCCGTGATGCGGTAGCGGCGGTGGTGGCGGTAGATGTGCTCGAACTGCTTGTGGCGGGTGTATCCGACACCGCCGTGGATCTGGATCGCGCGGTCGGCGGCCCGGCACGCGAGCTGGTTGCTGCGCAGATTCACCATCGCGACCTTGTCGGTGACGGCCGTTTTCCCGAGCTCGTCCATCATCGCGGCGGTCTTGTAGATCGTGTTGCGGATCAGTTCGGCGTCGGTCTGCAGTTCCACCAGCTGCCACTGGATGCCCTGGTGCTCGTGCAGGGGCTTGCCGAAGACGACCCGTTCCTGCGCGTACCGCACGCTCTCGTCGATGCAGTACTGCGCGGCCCCGAGCGACGACGCCGCCTGCCGGATGCGGTTCTCGTGAACGAACAGCTGGGCGCAGTCGAGTCCGCGGCCGACCTCGCCGACCACGGCACCCGCGGGCACCCGCACGTCGTCGAGATGGACCTCCGAATGGTCGCTGGGCATGTTGAACGTCCAGTGGTTGAACGGCACCGAGAAGCCGGGGGCGTCCGTCGGCACGAGGAACGCGGTGATCCCGTCCGCCTTGCCCGCCTGCCCCGACGTGCGTGCGAACACGAGGTCGACCTCGGAACAGTCGACCAGGCTGTTGAAGCGCTTCGCCCCGGTGATCACCCAGTCGTCGCCGTGGCGCCGGGCCGTCGTCTCCAGGTACGTCGCGTCGCTGCCGTGTCCCGGCTCGGTGAGTCCGAACGCGATCTCGATGTCGCCGCGGATCAGCGGTTCGAGGTACTGCTCCCGCTGCTCGGGAGTGCCGTATTCGTGCAGCACGAGGGCGAGCGGCAGATTCGCGACCACCGACGCCTCGTCGGAATGAGGGAAGTGCAGGCCCGAGCCCCTGGTGAGCAGGTGTTCACGGACGACGGCCATCGCGAGGTTGCTGCCGTCGTTCCCGCCGAGGGCCTGCGGCAGCGGGAATCGGAAGAAGCCGGCGGCATCGGATCGACGTCGCGCCTCGAGCAGCAAGTCGCGCCATTCCTGCTGGGGGAACCCGTCCCGTTCCCAGTCCGTCCGCGCGTATTCGCGGCGGTGATCGAAGAACTGCGGATGTTTCGCCTCGAGCGGCACGATCTCACGGTCGATGAACGCGTCGAGGTCGGTAACGAACTGCTGCACGTCGTCGGGAATGGTCCAGTCCATGGGGCGTCCTCCGGTTCGGGATCCGATGTCTCGGACGCTAGGGAGCGACGGGGTCCGCGGCCAGGCGATCGTCGCGCCGCACTGTTGATTTCTCCAGTGCCGGATCTCCGGTCCCTGTCGAGCGGGTGGTCGCCGTGGTTGCATGCGGACATGCTGAAGCTGAACGGGATCGACGAGTTGATCGCGAGGGTCGGCACCGACCTCGGCACCACGGACTGGTACGACGTGACCCAGGACCGCATCACGGCGTTCGCGCGCGACACCGAGGACTTCGAGCGAATCCACCTCGATCCCGAGCGGGGGCGGGAGGCCGGATTCGGCGGCACCATCGCCCACGGGATGTACACGCTGTCGCTCGGGCCGAAGTTTCTCTACGAGATCTTCGAGATGAACGGGCACTCGCTTGGCCTCAACTACGGCTTCGATTCGGTGCGGTTCCTGAATCCTGTCCGGGTCGGTTCGCGGATCCGCATGACGGCGCGACTGCAGGATGCGCGGCCGATCGACGGCGGATACCGGTTCACGATTCGGCAGACCTTCCAGATCGAGGGCTCCGACAAGCCCGCCTGCGTCGCGGACGCGGTCGTGGCCTACTTCCACTGAACACGAGGAGAGTGACGTCCATGCGCGCAGTCGTCGTCGAGGAACTGACCGGCCCAGAGGCCGCCACCTTGGCAGAAATGCCGGAACCTGTCGGCGCCCACCCACGCGCGGACGGACAGCGGCTGCTCGTCGACGTGCACGCCGCCGGTCTGTCGTTCATCGACCCGTTGCAGACCTGGGGCAAGTACCAGAACGGCGTGCCGACACCATACGTATGCGGCAGCGAATTCGCCGGTGTCGTGGTCGAGGCACCGGCCGGCACCGACTTCCGGCCGGGCGACAGGGTCGGGGGAATCGTGTGGCACGGAGCGCTCGCCGACCGCGCCCTGGCTCTGCCCGACTACACGGTGAGGCTCCCGGCGACGATGTCGTTCGTGGAAGGTGCTGCGCTGTACATGAATTACTCGACGGCCTGGTACGCACTTCATCGAGCGCAGGTTCAGCCGGGGGAGTACGTCCTCGTCCATGGCGCCGCGGGCGGGGTGGGCACCGCCGCACTCGACCTCGCCGAGACCTTCGGCGCGAAGGCGATCGCCGTGGTCTCGAACGACGAGAAGGCCGCGGTGGCCCGACGATGCGGTGCACACGCGGTGGTCCGGTCGGACGGGCCGTGGCTCGACGACGTCCGCGACCTGACCGACGGCCGCGGCGTCCACGTGGTGATCGACCCGGTCGGCGGCGATAGGTTCACCGACTCGCTCCGCTCCCTGCGGCAGGGCGGCCGGCTCGTCGTCGTCGGATTCACCGGAGGCTCGATCCCGACGGTGAAGGTCAACCGGCTCCTCCACCGCAACCTCACCGTCACGGGAATCACCATGGACAACATGGAAACCGAGTATCCGGGCACGCTGCGGATGGTCCGGGACGCCGTCGAGGGACTCGCCGCCGAGGGGCGGATCCGGCCGTACGTCGGGGCCACGTTCCCGCTCGAGCAGGCGTCGACCGCCCTGCGCGCGCTCGACGACCGCGCCGCGACGGGGAAGGTTGTGGTCGAGGTGGTGGCGCGCGGGGGCATCACGGCCGAGGAGCCACCGGTGCCCCGAGGACGGTGAGGCCGCGCTCGATCACCGCGGCGAGGCTGTCGGCGGCGACGACCAGGGCCGGGTCCGGATCGGTGCGTTTCCGGTTGCGCTTGACGAAGACCGAGAGGGTCGACGCCGTCTTGTAGTGGCAGTAGGCGAGGAACCAGTCCAGGTCGGGTACCGGGACGTCACGCTCGGCACGGTAGGCATCCAGGAGTTCACGGCGGGACGGCATCCCGGTGCCGGCCTCGACATCGGCCGCGGGACGGGACCGCCGGAATCGGTGGACGGGGTCGGTGTGCATCAGCAACCACGCCAGGTCGGTGCGGGGGTCGCCAACCGACCAGATTTCCCAGTCGATGATCGCGGCGAGGTCTTTGCCGGAGAAGAGCATGTTCGCGAGTCGGTAGTCGCCGTGCAGCAGGGTGGGTGCGACCGGTGCCGGGATCCGTTCCGCGAGGGCGGCATGGAGTTCGGCGCGCCGGGGTGCGATGTCGTCGTCGACGGTGTCCAGCAGGCGCCGCCAGCGCTCCAGTTCCTCCGGCACCGTGACGACGGGTTCGTCGCCGATTCCGAGTGCGACGGGATCCAGGTTCTGCATGCGGCCGAGCATCCGGGCGGCCGCCCGGGCGCGGACGGCGATCGCCTCGGGGGCGGGCGGGGAATCGGCGACATCGAGCAGCGGCTCGTAGGACTGTCCGTCGACGAGAGTCATGGCGAAGAGCGGCGGGCGTTCGGCCGTCCCGTCCTCTTCGAAGAGAATCGACGGCACGCGGACGCCGGGTGCGCCGTCGAGGAGACGGATGATGCGCGCCTGGCGGAGCACATCCCGGTTCCGGACCGGTTCCAGCCCGGGCGGCGCCATCTTGAGGACGATGCCGGTGTCGGGCAGGCCCGGTCGCGCCAGAGTGGCTCGGTATGTCAGGCTCGACACCCCACCCGGCAGCGCCGAGGGCGCGGACACGGCGGAGCCCGGCCATTGGCGACCTGCCGCCTCGGTGGCCCGTGTGGTCAGCGTGTTCACGTCGAATTCCGTCACGAGTCCACGATCGGGCCCGTATGCCGAGACCGCAATCACGGAGGCAATTGCCGCTGAAGAAACCCACAGTGGCCTTCGGTTCGATGCTTCGGCTGCCGCCCGACTGCGTGATAGAGGTTGCCTATGTCGAATACCGCCGATAACCGAAACATGCTGGAGCGATTCTCCTTGCGCGGGAAGGTGGCGATCGTGACGGGAGCATCATCCGGACTCGGCGTGGCCTACGCATTCGCGCTGGCGCAGGCGGGCGCGGACGTCGTCCTCGGTGCCCGGCGCGGCGACAAACTGGCCGCGACCGCGGAGCAGGTGCGGCAGTACAACCCCCGCGTGGTGGCGGTGGAGACCGATGTGACGCAGATGGATCAGTGCAATCGGCTCGTCGATGCCGCCATCGACGCATTCGGGAAGGTGGACGTCCTCGTCAACAATGCGGGCACCGGCGGCGAGTACCACCACGTGACGCAGGATCCGCCCGACCACTTCCGGTCCGTCGTCGATGTCAACCTGCACGGCTCCTACTGGATGATCCAGGCGTGCGCGCGGGTGATGGGGGCGGGTAGTTCGATCGTGAACGTCTCCAGCGTCATGGCGCTCACGACCGCGAAGATGCCCGCCGCCGCATACAGCGCGAGCAAGGCGGCCGTCCTCGGCCTGACCCGCGACCTCGCCGCACAACTCGGGCCGAGCGGAATTCGCGTCAATGCCATTCTGCCGGGGGTCTTTCCGTCGGAGGCGACCGCCCACTACAGCGAGAACTACAAGCGTAAGATCATCGATGCCAAGATTCCCCTCGGACGCATCGGCGACCCCGAAGACATCGCCGCGGTCGTGGTGTTCCTGGCGGGCGACGCGTCCGCGTATCTGACCGGGGTGAGTCTCCCCGTCGACGGGGGCGTGCTGGTGAACTGAGTGCGCGCGGGCGCCGTCAGCGCTGCGCCACCGAGGACGTGACCGTGCGGGTGTTCAGGCCGTCGCCGGCGTCGACGGTGAGGAACTGGCCGGTGACACTGCGGGCGGTGGGGGAGGAGAAGAACGCGACGGCGTCCGCGATGTCGGCCGGGTCGACGAAGCCGTTGGGCATCGAGGCAAGCCAGGCGTCCTGGATATCCTGCGGCATCGACAGGATTCCGGAACTGGCGGTCATTCCGGGTAGGACGGCGTTGGCGGTGATGCCCAGGGCGACGTTCTCGGCGGCAACGGTCTTGACCAGACCGAGCAGGCCGGCCTTCGTGGTGCTGTAGGAGACCTGGGCCGGCATGCCCTGCGTGCCTGCGGTACTGGAGATGACGACCACGCGACCGTACCGCCGTTCGCGCATCCCCGGCAGGCACTGCTGGAGAACCCGGAACGTCCCGGTGAGGTTGACGTCGAGGTCCTTCCGCCACTTGTCGATCGACAAGCTGTGTGCGGCACCGAACATCGTAGTCAGCCCGGCGTTGGCGACGTAGATGTCGATGTCGTCGAAAGGCGGCAACGCGTCGGTGGACATGTCGGCCTGATACGTGCAGCCAGGTGAACGGTCGAGAGTGACGACCTCCATCCCGTCGGCCTCGAGCCGGGCGACGATGGCCTTGCCGATCCCGCCCTCGCGTGCGGCACCGGTCACCAGTGCCTTCCGGCGGCGAGGGTCGGTCATGCGGTTCTCCGTTCGTCGGTGAGCGACGCGGTATCGTCCTTCGCATCGGCGCAACGGCTTTCGGCGTGGAGTGCCGGATGGTCGCGTAGCCGAAGGACGAGTAGTGCGGTGTGGATGCTCAGTTGATGGGTCGCGTCGCCGGTGACGTCGAGACCGGTGAGGGTGTGCACCCGCGACAACCGGAGACGGACCGTGTTCTCGTGCACGCCCAGCCTGGTGGCGGTGCGGCGCATGCCACGATTCTCCTCGAACCAGACGGCCAGTGTGCGAATCAGTTCGGCCGACGCGACATCGTCGTCGAGGAGGGGGCCGAGCATGTCATCGATGAAGTGCCGAATAGCCGACACCTCGCCGTTCGCCAGGAACAGCCGGGCGGGTCCCAGATCGTCGACGGCGAGAACGCGGTGGCCGGTTCCGTCGGTGAAACGGTCGATGCAGCGCACGACCTCCCGGGCCTCCCGGTAGGCGCGGACGAACGAATCGGGTTCGTACACGGACGACACCCCGGCGATCAGCCCGCCCGTCGGGCTCAGTTCGGTGACCGCGGCCTCGAGAGTCGCGGTGATGCGCCGGACGACGGTCGGCGATGCGACCTGCGCGGGTGCCTCGATGAGCAGGAGGATTCCCTCCGACCCGCGCGTCGACAGCACCTCCAGGCCGAGTGCCCGCTCGGTGTACTCGGCGAGGGTGCGGTCCAGATCGTCGGGCGCTCCCTCGGGTTCGCGGACATACACCAGGGCGCGGTGGGCGTGGACGTTCACGCCGAGGTATTCGGCGCCGGCCGCGAGATCGGCCCAGGCTCCGGAGCCGCGAACAAGTTGGCGGGCGAGATTCGACCGGGCGTTCCAGGCGACCCGCGTGATGCGACGCTGGGTGAGGAACTGTGCCCCGATGCGGCGGGCGCAGCGGTGGGTCACGTACTCGTCCGTGGGAACGAACGGCGTGGGTTGCTCGTCGACGACGAGCCATCCGAGGTGTTCACCGCGTTCGACGATCGCGCTGAGTATCTTGCGCCGCGACAACCCGGTGCCCAGTTCGGCAGCGATGAGGACGGGGTCCGCGCCGGTCGGGGTCGGCTGCCCGCGCACGATGTCGCCGAGTGGTGGGAACGCGGTCTGCCTGGCCGCCTCGGGCCGGGTCGATGCGACGATGTGGCCCTTGCGATCGAACAGGGTCACCGCCTTTCCGGTGGCCTCCGAGCAGACCCGGACGATTGCGGACAGGCAGTCGACCGCGACGGCAGCGTCGTCGAGAAGTTCGTCGAACACGCTCAGCGGCAGATGCTTACGGCCGGTCCCCTCGTCTGCGGTGGACATTGCCGTCAGCGGTGATGGTCGAGGAGCAGCGCGCGGACCGAGGCCGTGTGCTCGATGGCCGATTCCATCGACGTGGTTGCCGGGACCAGGGTGATGTTGTCGGCGCCTGCCTCGACGAACGAGTTCAGCCACTCGGCCACCTGCTCGGGGGTGCCGGCGGGTGCGAGATGTCGGAACTTCTCGCGCGGCAACTGGTACAGCGCCTGCATCTTCTCGCCGACCAGACGATCTGCGGTCTCGGCATCGGTGTCGAGGCCACACCAGACGTTGACACCGAACGAATCCGGAGCACGGTTCTCCTTCGCCGCAGCGTCGAGAATCGCGGTACGCGTCTCGGCGAAGCGCCGCGGTGTGCAGAAGATGCCGAGCCAGCCGTCGCCGTAGCGGGCGGTGCGTCGGATGGCGGATTCGCCGCGGCCGCCGATCAGGATCGGGACCTGCGGTTGGGGCGCCGGCAGGATGCGCGCGCGGTCGAGGGTGAAGAACTCGCCGTGATGCGTCACCTCCTCGCCGGTGAGGACGGCGCGCAACACGTCGAGGGTCTCGTCGAGGCGACGCCCGCGGGTGCTGGGGTCGACCCCGCTGTTCGAGATCTCGGAGCGGTCCTCGCCGCCTACACCGGCGCCGAGGACCAACCGGCCGGGCGCGATCTGCGACAGCGTCGCTATCTGGCGCGCAGCGAGCATCGGATGTCGCAGGCCGAGCAGGTAGACACCGATGATCACCGACAGCGTGTCGTGGGCCGACAGCACGGACGTCGCCGACACCATGCCGTCGAACCCGGTACCGCCGTGGAAGCTGATGTGGTCACCGACGGTGATGTGGTCGATCCCCGCCTCTGCCGCGGAATCGAGGAGAAGTCGCCGATCTGCGGGTTTCGGCACAAGGAGTGCGTCGGTGACCGACAATCCCACTCTGATCGACACGCTGATCTCCTCTCATGCGAATGGACTGACCATAAACTTTTCACCCGGTCCGTGGCAAGGGCGGACCCGGCTATCGCTCCCCGATCGTGCCCGCCGATGTCGCGTTGTTGCGGCGAAAGCGTTCGGCATAGTCGATGTACCAGTCGAGGGCCGCCGTGTCGGCGACGGTGGCCCGGTTGATCGCGGTCTCCGGGGCAACGCCCTGGATCAGCTTCTTGACGGGAATCTCCAGGCGCTTCCCGGTGCGGGTGGTGGGAACTGCGGGGACGTCGAAAATCGCGTCAGGGACATGCCGGGGAGAGGTCTCACGACGGATCGTGGTGCGAATCTTCTCCACGAGAGCGTCGTCGAGGTCATGTCCGTCGCGCAGGACCACGAACAGCGGCATGTGATAGCCGCCGTTGGGTAGTTCGGCGCCGATTACGAGGGCCTCGGCGATCTCGGGGAGGGCTTCGACTGCTTGATAGATGTCGGCCGACCCCATCCGGACACCTCCACGGTTGATCGTCGAGTCCGATCGCCCATGGACCTCGCAAGCGCCGTTTGCGTCGATGGTGATCCAGTCTCCGTGCCGCCACACTCCGGGGTAGGTCTCGAAATAGGCGTCCCGGTAGCGGCTGCCGTCGGGGTCGTTCCAGAAGTAGATCGGCATCGACGGCATCGGCGCGACGATCACCATTTCCCCGACCTCACCGATCACGGACCGGCCGTTCTCGTCCCAAGCCTGCACGTCGACGCCCAGGTAGGGGCCCTGAAGTTCGCCGGTGCGGACCGGACTCAGCGGGTTGGCTCCGATGAATCCGGTGGCGACGTCGGTGCCACCACTGTCCGAGCCCAAATGAACATCGTTGCTGACCGCGTCGTAGATCCACCGCCAGGTGGTGTCCGGTAGCGGGGAGCCGGTGGACATGATCGACCGCAACCTCGTCAGGTCGAAGTCGGTACCGGGTTGGGTGCCGGCCTTCTCGCACAACGTCAGATAGGCCGCGCCGGTGCCGAATCGTGTTGCCCCGTAGTGGGCGCAGATCTCGAACTGGTGGTCGGGTCGCCCGTAGGTGGGGCTGCCGTCGTACGTGATCAGCGTGGCGCCGACCGCGAGGACGTCGACGAGCATGTTCCACACCACCCAGGCGGTGCTCGCGGCGATGAACACTCGGTCCGTGGGACCGAGGTCGTAATGCAGCGCGTTGGCCTTGAGGGCTTCGAGCAGGATGCCGCCGTGCGAGTGGACGATGCCCTTCGGCATCCCGGTGGTGCCGGAGCTGTAGACGATCCACAGCGGATGATCGAACGGCACCTGCTCGTACTCCGGTCGGGCGTCGCCGACGACCAGGTCCGCATAATCGGCGACACTGTGCAGGCGGTCCCCATCGAATGGGAGACCGAGGTTGTCGACGACGATGGCGTGCCGCACGGTCGGCAGCTGGTCCAGCAGGGCGGAGAAGACGTCCCGGCGGTCGACGCGTTTGCCGTTGAACTGGTAGCCGTCCACCCCGATCAGCACGGTCGGCTCGATCTGCGCGAACCGGTCGACCATACCTTTGACACCGAAATCTGGTGCGCAACACGACCACACCGCCCCGACGCTGGCCGCGGCCAGCACCGCGACGACGGTGGGCGCGATGTTCGGCAGCATCGCCGCGATCCGGTCTCCGGGCCGCACGCCGATGTTCCGGAAGTGCGCGGCAAGGTTGGCGACCTGCGCAACCAGCTCGGCCCGCGAGAGTTCCCCGGTGGTGCCGGTTTCGTCGACCGAAATGATCGCGGGCCCGGCCTGGTCGGTATGGCGGAGCAGGTTTTCGGCCCAATTCAGCCGGGTGCCGGGGAACCACCGGGCGCCGGGCATCTGGGGGTCGGCGAGCACCGTGTGCGGTGGCGCCGAGGCGATGACGTCGAAGTACTCCCAGATCGAGAGCCAGAACTTCTCGAGGTCGCTGATCGACCAGCACCACAGAGAGTCGAAGTCGGTGGTGGCGACGTTCTTCTCGGCCGCGAGCCAGCGTTGGTACCGGCTCATGTTCGAGGCGAAGACCCGCTCGGGTGGTGGGGTCCACAACACTTCACGTCCTGGCGCGGTCATTGTTGGTGCGTCCTTTCCGGCTCCCTCGCCACGGGCAGAGGTGGTGTCGTGGTCTGCCCGTGGCGGGAGGGTTTCGTGCGGTGGTGTCAGCGTGCGAGCACGGTGCCGAGGGCCCGGGTGAGCTCGTCTGCGGGGTCGGCGGCGGCGCCGGCGGCGCGCCAGGCGACGTGGTTGTCCGGGCGGACCAGGATCGCCCCGGTGTCGTCGATCTGGCGGAGTTCACTCCAGCGGCCGGTGGGGTCGGTGTAGTCGGCGCCGGCGCCGATCTGGGCGACCTTGATCTGAATACCGAACTTGTCGTTCGCCAACCGGGCGGCGTCGGACCACGCGGCACCGTCCGCGGCGGTGATGAGCACGAAGTGCGCGTTGTTCTCAGTCAGGTCGTGAGTGGAGATCTGCCGGCCCTCGTGCTCGAGCCAGGCGTGGGGCAGGCGGTGCCCGGGGCGCGTGGTGGGGTGGTAGTTGTGCCCCATCGGGTCGCGCGGCGGTGCCTCGGTGCCGTCCGGGACGAGCGCCCCGTCCCGGTAGGCGAACCCGATCTCGAGGTCGTGGGCCTGGAATTCGGTGCGCTGGGTACTGATCACCTCGGCCGCACGGGCCCGGCGGGTCTCACCCATCGGGGTGTCGGAGAAGTAGTCCCGGAACACCTGGACCTGGGCCTCGAGGGGCTGGCCGGGGATCAGGCCGAGGCCGGCGTCGACGACCATGTGGTTGAGGAAGGTGAACATGGCCCAGTCGACGTTGCGCATGCCGACGAGGCGGCGTTCGGGCTCGTAGGTGTCGAGCAGGGCGGGGGCGGCGTCACCCTTGATCACCGCGGCCAGCTTCCAGGCCAGGTTGTGGGCGTCCTGGATGGCGGTGTTCAGACCCAGACCGGTGGTGGGCGGGTGTCGGTGGGCTGCGTCGCCGGCGAGGAAGATCCGGCCGACCTGGTACTTGTCGGCGAGCACCCCTTCGAGGATCCAGTGGCTGACCTTGTGCACCTCGAGTTCGAGGTCGGGCAGCTTCAGCAGTTCCCGGAGTCGCGGAACGATGGCTTCTTCGTCGAATCGGGCCGGGTCGTCGGGGCGGAAGGTGAAGTGCAGGACGAATTCTTCCGAGTGCTTGCCCCACGTGGGGCCCATGGCGGCCATGGCGCCGCTGTTCCAGGATCCGGCGCCCTCGGGGTTGAGCAGCCAGGTGATCAGGACGTCGTCCTCCCACCACTGGGACAGGTCGGCGGTGAAGTGGGTGCTGACCATGTCGAGGATCCCGGTGGGGCCCTCCATCGTCACACCGAGTTCGGGTCCGACGGTCTTGCCGCCGTCGGCGGCGACCAGGTACTGGGCGTGAACGGTGTAGGTCTCCTGCGTCTCCCGGTTGAGAATGACGGCGTGGACACCGTCCTCGTCCTGCTCGAACGAGACGAGTTCGCGGCCGAAGTGAATCGAATCCGGCGCCCGCTTCTCGGCGTGCTCGCGCAACAGCACCTCGAGCCGGATCTGCGGATAGTTGCTGGACGGGCACGGACTGTCGACTGCGTAGTCGCTCTCGAGCCGTCCGCCGCCGAATGATTCGAGCGTGAAGAGCGTGCGGCCGTCGAGTTCGCCGTCACCGCCGAGCGAGGTGACCCACCTCGTCTTGCCCATGTTCTTCGGTGGAGTGCCGACCGCGTAGATCGAGTCCGCGACACCGACCTGGCGCAGCACCTCCATCGTCCGCTGGTTGAGGTAGTGCGCCTTCGGCAGGTGCGAGGTGCCGGTGTGCCGCTCGATGAGATGGTGCTCGATGCCGTGCTCGGAGAGGAGGATCGAGGTGGTCAGGCCACACCCGCCTCCGCCGACGACGAGTACGGGGACGGTGATGTCAGACATGGTTGGTGCTCCTGGAGGCAGTGGTGAGAGGGTGCGGGCGATCCGTGGCGGTGAAGCGGTGCCGCATCTCGCCGATACCCTCGGCGCGGCTGACGAGTTCGTCGTCGACGCCGATGAGCCGTTTCGGATCGCGGGTGAAGCCGATACCCGAGGGGGTACCGGTGAAGATCAGGTCGCCGGGCCGCAACGGGAGGATCGACGACAGGTAGGCCACGAGAACCGGGATCGGGAAGATCAGATGCCGGGTGCGCGAGTTCTGCATCACCTCGCCCGACAGGATTGTGCTGACCTCGATGTCATCACGATCGCCGAATTCGTCGGGGGTCACGAGCACCGGCCCGATCGGGGCGAAACCGGCGAACGACTTGCCGAGGTTGAACTGCTGCGGCGGCGGACCGGACAGCTGCAGGTCCCGCTCGGAGAGATCCTGGCCGAGGGTGAGCCCGGCAACGTGGTCCCAGCCCTGCGAGACGGGGACGTTGCGGGCCTCCTTGCCGATTACCGCCACGAGTTCGACCTCGAAATCGACTGACCCGCCCGGGTGTTCGATGATGTCGTAGGGACCGGCGATCGACGCGGGGAACTTCGTGAACACGAACGGAGCATCGGGCAGCGTCAGGCCGGATTCCTCGACGTGGTCGGCATAGTTCACTCCGACGGCGAAGATCTGGCCGGGCCGCGGCACCGGAGCGCCCAGCTCCGACTCGACCACCGGCACCCCGCCGGTGAAGTCCACCGTGGCCGCCCATGCGGTGAACTCGTCCCACCGGTCGAAGATGTGCTGCGGGTCCGGCGAGAACCGGCACCCGCTGGCCTGCTCGACGTCGACGGCGACCCCATCTGCCACGATCTGGAGCCGGCCGGATTGGTTTGCCACACGCATGAAAGGTGTCCTTCGGTGAGAGTGAGGTGCTTCTGCCGGGCCGAGCACGGGCAAGATCAGCTGGTCAACGCCGCCATCGGGTCGGGGAGGTCCGGGCTGGTCTGCAACGCCCAGGAGTGGGTGGTGATCTCGGAGATCGGTGTGCCTTTCACGAGGGCTTCCCGCATCAGTTCGGGTACGAACGACACCCCGACCGGGTTGTTGCCGTATTCGGGGCCGTTCATGTAGGCCGTCGCCTCGTCGGGGGTGGTGAAGTTGTCGATCTGCAACTCGACGAAGTTGCCGTCAGGGTCCTGGTAGTACAGCGACGTCGTCACCCCGTGCTGGATCGGCACCTTCGGCTCGATCCCCTTCTCCTTGAGCGAGTCGTACCGATCGAGAAGGTCGTCGAGGGTATCGAAGGTGTAGGCGGTGTGGTGCATCCCCGCCGCACCCGGATTCCTCGGCTCGAGCTGAACCGGCGCTCCCAGCAATGCGACGCGGTGGTGTTCTTCATCGAAGGTGATGAAGCACAGGCCGTGTCCCTCGTAGACCACATGTGCGTCCAGCACCGTGCAGTACCAGTCGCGCATTTCCTCGAACCGGCTGGTCTGCAGTACGACGTGCGCGAACTTGGGGGTAGCGGTCATCGTTGGCTCCTTTGACTCCGCTCGCAGTCGGGAACCGCGAAGGGATAGATGAGGTCGGGCCGGCGCACCCTCGAGCGTCGGGTGTGCCTAGCCGGCGACCGAGACGTCTGTGAAGAGCCTCATGGCGACGCCGGATCCGAGGATGCCGACGTTGTGGTGCCCGTCACGAATCGATGTCACAATTTCATTCGATTACGGCAGGTGTTGCTACTGGCTGAGGACCAGGAACTTCGGGGTAATTTGGGCTAGAGCCCAACAGGGCGGTATCGCGGGGACCGGGGGGCGGAGTGGAAGGATGCCGAGTGCCGCACTGGACTCACGAACTCGAGGGGACCCGCCCCCGGCAATCCGAGCACGAGTGGCTCAGTCTCGATGCGGATCGCATCCGCTCGAGCCTTGGCGACGGTGCTGTGACCTGGGCCGTCGAGGTCGGCGAAGATATCGCTTCCACGATCTCGCGGGAGATGCCTGTCCTTCGGGAAGGCGCCTCACAGCTCGCCGCCGTGCGCCGGGCGACGACGTCGACCACGCTCCGGGCTCTGACGCTGGTCGCCGGCCTCGGTGAGCCGGACGCCTCCCTGGCGAGCGCCGAGGTCGAGGAGGTCGCGGCCGACTTCGCGCGCCGCGGTCTGGAGCTCAACGACCTTCTCGGCTCGATCCGGGTCGGATACGCCGTTCTCGCGGCCGCCCTCCTCGACGCGGCTCTCCGACTGATTCCACCGACGGAGAGCAGCGCTGAGTTGCGACGGGTCTCGGTGCTGCTTTTCGAGGTTCTGGACAAATTCACCGGCGTCGCTGCCACCACCTTTCTCGAGGAGCAGAGCGCGTGGGCGGCCGGTGTCTCCGCCGCTCGATTCGACTTCGTCAAGAAGATCATCGAAGCCGAACCCGTCGACCTTTCTCGCGCATACGAGGTACTGGGATATCCGCTCGGCGGGCACCACGTGGCGATCATCGCGTGGAGCGGGCCGCATTCGCGTCATGACCTGCGAAGCATCGTCGACCCTGTACTGCGGCACTGGGGCATCTCTACAGCGACGCTGGTGATTCCCGTGGGACTCCAGACCATCTGGGCGTGGGGGGCCGTCGCGCCGGAGCAGGGTGACGTCCCACGAGAACCGTTGCCGGATTTCTGTGACATCACCGTGGTCGTCGGTCAGCCGGGATCCGGAGTGGACGGGTTCCGGCGCAGCCACGTGGAGGCCCTGGCGGTGGAGCGGATAGTGCGTCTTCGCGCGGATCTGCCACACGTCACGTGCGCACACGAAGACGTCGCCCTCGAAGTGCTCCTCCTCGCCGAACCGGATGCCGCTGCCGGATTCGCCAGTCGTCTGCTGGGCCCCCTCGCCGCCGACGACTCACGAATGGCCGATCTGCGATCCACCCTCGTCCGCTATCTCGACATGGATCACAGTCTGGCAAAAGTGGCTGCTGCCGAGCATATTTCCAAGAACACCGTCACCTACCGCGTTCAGAAGGCGCTGAGCCTGTGTGAGCATCCTCCTGGAGAATCGACGACCAACCTCCGTGCCGCACTCAGGGTCCACGACTGGCTTCGAGGCGCCGCCATCGCTCAGTGGTAGCGGTCGTCGGTCGGTAGGGAGGGCCCGCCACCTAATTGGTTCAGAGACCAAAACCCGGCGAGAACCCTGGGTTCTGCAGTAGTGCGAACCAGGCAACTCATGCGCTCTACTTGTGGCGTAGGACACAGTCGACAGAAGGAAGTCTCCGATGCACATTCCCTCGAGTCCTGTCCAGGAAGCGTTCAAGGATGTGATGGCGCACGTGGCGACTCCGGTCGCCGTGGTGACCGCCATGGACGGCGGCCTGCCCTTCGGCACCACCGTCAGCGCCTTCACCTCCCTGTCGATGACACCTCCGATGGTCCTGGTTTCCTTGGACAAGGGATCCGAGACGCTCGAACTCATCACGGCATCGAGAAAGTTCGGTTTGAATGTGTTGGCTAGCAACCAACACGGCACCGCGTTGAAGTTCGCGAAGAAGGGCGGAGTAGGCAAGTTCCACGGCGTGCAGTGGGACCTCGACCACGACCTCCCCCGTATCGCAGGCGCCGCCGGGTGGATCGCTTGTCACGTCGACCAGCTCGTCGAGGGCGGAGACCACGTGGTCGTTCTCGGCCACGTCGTCGCGGCGGAAAACCACTACAGCGATCCGCTTACCTACCACCGTCGCGTCTTCGGCACGCACTCGGCGCTCGAATCCGTGTAGCCCCAACCACTCGATCAGTCCGCGACCAGTTCAACCGCGCAGCAAGGAATCACGCCATGACGATCTCGTTCCCGCTTCACGCCTCGCGCCAACGGGCATGGTCGACGATCGCCGCCGGTAGTCGCACCCTCGCCGACGGCGAGCTGATTGTTCTCAGCCATCACCGCCGCGTCGTGCTCGTCGGGTGTGCCGGTGCCACGACCACCGAGCAGATGGCCTTCCTGATCCGCCACACCACGGGATTTCTGCAGGTGGCGCTGCACGAACGGATCTGTGACCGTCTCATTCTGCCCGAAGCGACACCCACGCTTCGAACCATGTCCACCCTCGGTCATGGCCAATGTGTCACCGTCGACGCCGCTGCCGGTATTACCACCGGGATTTCTGGCGCCGACCGGGCACACACCGCCCGAACCCTCGCCGACCCGACTACGGTGGCCGACGACCTCGCCAGGCCCGGGCACCTGGTCCCGGTTCGCGTGACACCAGCGGAGTTTCGAGCGCGTCTGACCGCTGCCTCCCTTGCCCTCGCGCTCACCGACGCGGCGGCAACCCAGTACTCGGGCGCGGTGTTCGCCGACCTCGACGGCATCGCCGACCCAACCAGTGTCGGCGATCGAGACGATGCCGAGAACCTTGCCGACCGCTACGGGCTCACACTGGTCGCCGGTCCGGACCTGGAGAACGACGTCCACTGAACCCTCCGCGAGGCCGCAGCGACCCGCACGCCCAAACTCACCAGCACCCCCCACACCACCGGCGCGGTCCTCGCCTGCGCTGAGCTGTGCGCACCCCGGCCACACGAAACAGTCACCCACCCACACCGGAGGAAACAATGGACATCACCCGCACCGAGCTCATGGACCGAGTGCACGCCCTGGCACCAGCCTTCGCCGAACGTGCCCAGAAGACCGAGGAGAATCGTGCTCCCCTCGACGAGACGATCACCGACCTCATCGACTCGGGAATCCTGGCCACCTTGACGCCGAAGGCCTACGGCGGACTTGAACTCGGACTCGACGTCGCCGCCGAGATCGTCCGCACCATCAGCGCGGCCTGCCCGTCGACCGGATGGGTCACCTCCTTCTACATCGGAGCGGCCTGGCGGGTGAACATCTTCACCGAACAGGCGCAACGAGAAGTGTTCGCCGACAAGCCCTACACCCTCACTGCCGGCACCGCCGCCCCTCTCGGGCAGGTGCAGAAGGTCGACGGCGGCTATCGCATCACCGGGCAGACGGCATGGAACTCCGGCTCGGTGCACGCCGAATGGTTCACCTTCGCCGGAGTCGTGTTCGAGGAGGGCAGTGCCCCCACCCCAGTGTGGTTCCTCGTGCCCCGCGAGGATGTCAAGATCCTCGACACCTGGTACATAGCCGGCATGTCCGGAACCGGCAGCAATGACGTCAGTGTCGACGACGTGTTCGTCCCGGACTACCGCACCGGACCGTTCGCCCTCGCCCTCGCCGGTACCGCACCCGGACAGCTGATCCACCCCAACCCCATGTACCACCTGCCGTTCCTGCCGTTCGCGATGGCCGAGGTTACCCCTGTGGTCGTCGGTGCACTGCGGGGCGCGGCGGACGCGTTCGTTCAGCGCACCCGGAATCGTCTGGGAACCATCAGTCAGGAGAAGGCCTCCGGTAAGCAGGCCGCCCAGATGCGGCTCGGTCGGACGCTGGCCGCCGCGGACGCAGCCGAATCACTCCTCGACGCCTTCTTCGAGCGCCTCACCGCGCAGCGACCCGAGCAGTCCGATCCCCGCGATCGTGCCGAAATGAAGCTGAAGGCAGCCTATCTGGCAGACCTGGCCCGTAACGCCCTCAACGACATGGTTCGCGGCATCGGTGGCGACGGGTACCGGAACTCCGCACCAATCCAGCGGTTCTTCCGCGACCTGTCCGTCCTGTCGGTGCACGCCTTCCTCGACATCGACACGGCCTCGGAGACGATCGGCCGGTTCACCCTCGACCTGCCCGTGTCCGATCCGCTCCTCTGACGAACTGTTGCAGCCACCGCATCCGAGCCGATCACCGGGTGAATCGGCATCGACCCCAACAATCCAGAGGAGACAACAGCGGTGCGCAGTAACCCGACGTTCGAATTTCTCGACGACGCAGCCAAACACCTACTGTTCACGGGGCGCGAACTCCCAACCGATGCGCGTGCAGTTCGTGCGCAGCGACGACGGCCGACGCAGACTGCTCGAGCACCCGGACGAGGGTAACCGCGCGAAGACGACATCAGCTCCCGTCACCGCTATTTTGTGGTAGACAGCGCGTTTCACGAGAAACTTCACCGACTGCTGCCGATCCGGCCGCAGATGCGTGAGATCTTCGCCGCCAACGACGCGCTGCGGGAGCGAACCGGCGGCTTCAACGCGGATCTTCCGGCGGGGTACTTCATTCTCGTCATCCGTGCCGCGGGCGTGGCGGCCGGTCCGATGACTGGCTTCGACTCCGCAGGAATGGACACCGTATTTTTCTCCGGAACAACCTGGAGATCCATCCTCGTCGTCAACATCCGGACACCCCGGTGAGAATCCGTGGTTCGAGCGTCTCCCCGGACTCGACCCCACCGAGACTGTGCACTGGGCCTGAGTGCTGCAGACGCTCTTCAGGTCGTGCCCGTCTCGTATTCAGATCGACCCCGCACTGCCGGGCCCCATACGTCACATCAACAGAGAAAGAGAGTCCGCGATGACCACAGTTACAACCGAGGTCGAGACCACCCGCAAACTTCTCCAAGCCGCCGACTCCGACATCGCAGCATTCTTCGAATTCTTTTCCGACGACTGCGTCTTCCGCATGGGCAACAACGTCTCCGTCATCGGCAAGAACGCGATTCAATCCTGGGTAGCGCAGTACCTGACCTCGGTGGCGGCGATGCGCCACGAGATCGTCGAAGAATGGTCGGAAGGCAACGTGGCCGCCCTCCGGGTGGAGGTGACCTATACCTTGCTGAACGGTGAATCCTTCACACTCCCGGCCGTGACGCGCACCCGCGTCGAGCAGAACCAAGTGACCGAATACCTGATCTTCATGGACCCCAGCCCCGTTGTCTCTGGCACCACGCAATAGACCGTCCACAGCAGACCCCTGCGTCCGGGTGTCTGCTCCTCGTCGAGCCACACACTGCACATCTTGCGCCGGCCGGGATCGGCCTCAACACCGACATCGACTCAGCGGGCACCGGGCAGCTATCGCTCAGCCGGGAAACGTGAGCGTCTCAGCGCCCGCGACTGTCTGCCGACGTCGGGAGGACTGCTCGGGACCCGACAACCTCGTTCTGCACTCGAGAGCGCCGTGGCCGAAGGCGTCGCCGAACTCGGACGACTCGACATCGTCTCCGCGAACGCCGGGATCGCGTCGACCGGGCCGATCGTCGGTCTGCCCGAACAAACTTGGCAGGACGTGATCGATATCGACCTGACCGGGGTGTTTCACACGGTGAACGCTGCAGTTCCGCACATCGTGGCGGGTGGACGCGGAGGGTCCATCGTTCTGACTTCATCCGCCGCCGGAGCGGCCGGCGTGCAGAACCTCGGTCACTATGTCGCTGCCAAACACGGTGTCCTGGGATTGATGAAGTCACTGGCACTCGAACTCGGACCGCAATTCATCCGAGTCAATTCGGTGCTTCCGACCAACGTCGACACTCCGATGATCCAGAACGAGACCGTCATGAAGCTCTTCATGCCCCATCTCGAGCACCCGAGCCGTGCCGACGCAGAGAAGCCTGATTCCAATTACCGCGCCGCGAACGTTCTTCCCATCCCGTGGGTCGATCCGATCGACATCAGCAACGCCGTTCTCTACCTCGCCTCGGACGAGTCCCGGTACGTCACAGGAATTGCATTGCCGGTCGATGCAGGCTTCCTGATCAAGTAGCAGCATCGGCCACGAGCCAGAAGTCAAGGAGTTCAACGTGAAAGCGTGGGTATTCAACGGTGTCGGGTCGCCGATCGAGCTTGTCGATGTCCCCGATCCCACCCGGGTCACGGCGAGGTCGTCGTCGATCTTGCGGCGGCCGGTCTCTGTCACACGGACGTCGGCATCACAGACGGGACGATGGCTGAGATCCTCGGCTTCACTCCCATCATCCTCGGTCATGAAGCCGCCGGAATCGTCTCCGCCGTCGGCGACGGGGTCGACAACGTTTCGGTCGGCAAGCGTGTCGCAGTCAGCGCCATGGGAGACGGGAAGAGCGGAGTTCTCGGACAGAAGAACATCGGAGTCGGCCGCCACGGCGCGTACGCCGAAAAGACTCTGGCGCCTGCAAGTGAGATCATCGCCCTTCCAGACGAGGTTCCCTTCGAACAGGCGGCCGCGGCAACCGACGCCGGGATGACTTCATACCACGCGGTATTCGTTCGTGGTGGACTGAGACCCGGAACGAAGGTGGGGATCATCGGCCTCGGCGGACTCGGGATGACTGCCGCGCGGTTGGCAGTGCTCGGCGGCGGTGAGGTGTACGCAGCTGAGATCAATCCTCGCGTCCACGCGGCCGGAATCGAACGCGGCGTCAAGCAGGTTGTCGGCGATGTCAAGGAACTTGCCGAGTTCGAACTCGACCTGATTGTCGACTTCGCAGGATTCGGCACGACAACTGCCGGTGCAATCGAGGTTGTCAACAATGGTGGACGCGTCGTCCAGGTCGGCCTCGGACGGTCGGAAGCAACCATCAACACGCATCTTCTGACCATGAAAGAGGTGGAGTTGCGGGGGTCGATCGGGGGAACGCCCGCCGACACGGTCGAGGTCTTGAAGTTCATTTCGTCCGGAGATCTGACGATCTCGACGAAGTCGATCGGTTTCGCTGACATCGGTTCCGGCCTGGAGCAGTTGGCCCGCAGTGAAGTCGGTGGGCAGCGGCTCGTCGCACTGTTCGACTGAGAGCCGGAGTGCGGGCCCAGAGGTTCCTCGTCAGCGACGATGCCGACTTCATTCACGCCGTGACCCTGCCGGCGGACGGCGGGCTGGTCGAAACGCTGTAGACGTTCGAGACCACGACGTCGAGGTGGCGGAGTTCCGTCGCCTCGACGTCGTCTCGCGGGTCACATCATCGAACTGCCACCGTTCACGCTGATCACCTGACCGGTCACGTAGGACGCTTCTTCGGAAGCGACGAAGGCAACCGCGGCAGCGACCTCCTCGACGGTTCCCGGTCGATCCATCGGGATGAGGTTGCGCATCTGGGCGCCGAAGACCGCCATGTCCTCTTTCACCTCAGGGGCAGCGGACGCCAATTTGGCCGCAGCCTCCGGTGTCTCGATCCACGCGGGGGCGACCGTGTTCACGGTGATTCCCGAATCCGCGAACTCCCGCGCGAGCCCGGTTCCGAACGCATGGACTCCGCCCTTCGCGGCGTTGTAGATCGCGTGACGGTACAGCCCGTTGCGCACGGATTCCGCACCGATGTGGACGATCCGGCCGTACCCGGCGTCGACCATGTGGGGAAGTGCTTCGAGCGTGGTGTACAGGGTCGTCCAGAGATTGCGGTCGATGGTGGCCCGCAGCGTCTCCTCGGTGTGATCGAACGTCGGAAGGATGACACCGCCGCCCGCGCAGTTCACGAGCACGTCGACCGCGCCGCGGTCGGTGACCGCCCGTCGGATGAGGTCGGCGGCGTCCTCTCGTCGCGAGAGGTCTCCGACGACGTCGGTCACCGACGCCGCGTTGCCGGGCCGGAGGTGTTCGGCGACCGCCTCCACCGCGTCCGCACTGAGGTCTCCGAGGACGAGATCGGCGCCCTCGTCCGCCAGTCGCACGGCGATGGCGCGGCCGATGCCGCTCCCGGCCCCGGTGACAACCACGGTCCGGCCTTTGAACCTGTTCATGTAGTGGTACTACCTTCCGATGGAATGCGCTGGACGCGAGGGTGTTCAGTCTTCGTTCGGCGCTACGTACACCCGACCGTCGGTGACGACAGTGCGGTACTTCTTCAATGCGAGCACGGCGGGAAAGCACAGTGGCGCTCCGGTGCGGACGTCGAAGCGGGCCATGTGGAGTGTGCAGAGCACCTCGTGCCCCTCGAGTTCGCCCTCCTCGCCCAGCGACCACTTCTCGTGACTGCAGGAGTCGGACGTGGCGAAGAACTCGCCGTCGACGCGAAAGACGGCGATCCCGCCATCAGCGTCCAACCGAAGGTTTGCACCGTCGGTCAGATCGTCCTGGTTGCACGCGAAGATCAGTGCTTCGGTGGACATTTCTGGTGCCATGGTCGGACCTCTCGTAGAGCGCGGATGCGTTCAGATGATGAAGCTGATCTTGCCCTGGGGATCGAGCATGTCGTGAGCCAGAACGGCACGCTTTCGACGGATCAGGAACGACGAGTTCCGGGGGACGAGCTCGTACTCGTATCGGCCGACGTACGTGTCGAACTTGCCGGCCTTTGCCCGGTGGATGATGAAATTGGCGGTGACGGAGATCGATTCGTCGGTTTCGTCGAGAATCTGCACGTTGCCGACGATCCGGCTCGTCTGGGAATGCGGGAACTCCGCGTGCGCTTCCGGCTTCTTGAGCCGGATCACGCGCTGTTCGAGCATGGTCCGACCGTCGTGGATGAGCGACCAGGTGAGACCGGGGTCTGCGTCCGGATGGTCCGTGGCGGGCACTTCGTACGTGCAATCGAGTGTGAACAGGTCCAGCCACTCCTCTAGCCGCCATCGATCTATCAGGCCGGCTTCGTGGAACAGGAACTCCTCGATTGCACTACGAGTGGTGATGGACGGTGTCTCCGACACGGAAGTCATAGGGATGTCCTTCTGAGATGACGAGCTGCGATGTGGATGATTCGGAGTGATCCAGCGAGGTCAGGCATCGACACCCTGCTTGTCGAACGGGACGAAAGATGTCCCCTCGGTGGGGAGCTGTTCTCCGGTGATGCGCCTGTTCCATTCCCGCCACCACGACCGCATCTGCAGTTCGTCGTTGGCGGCCGGGACCGGCTTGCCCATTCCCTTCGACACGTCGGACCAGCCGACCTCGCCGCGTGCGCCGAACCCCTTCTGCGCCTGCTCGAGCGCCTCGACGTCGTCCGGGGTTGCGAGCCCCGCCGGCCCCCAGAACGTGAGCGCATTGTCGATGCGATATTTGACGAACTCCTCGTCGACACCCTTGGGGATGATCTGCCAGCCGGTGACGAGGGTTTCCGAAGCGCTGACCGGATAGAACGTGCGCAGCGTCAACCCGAAACTGAGGTCGATCAGAATGAGACTGGGAAAGAACACCGAGTTTCGTGCGAGGCCGAACATCGCGTTGGCGTAGTTCTCACCGAAGGCCTGCTCTGCCTGTGCTCGCAGGCCGGCGAGGGTCTGCTTGACACTGTCGGTTGCCAGCGGGAGCCCGTTGGCCGGATACATCAGTGTGGCATGCCCGTTCGGGAACTCGGTGCCCATACCGGCCGGCGCGATACCGTTGACGGTGTCCTTACCGAGCATCGGGGGTGTGGCGCCGAGCTCCATCATCATCTCGAAATGGGTGTGGTGAACGGACTTGGCGTGGTATCCGTCGATGCTGTTCTCCACGAGGAGCTTCCAGTTGGCCTTCAGCGAATACTTGTGCGTTCCCTCCAGGATGGCGACGCCCTCGGGGGACTGATCGGCTGCCAGATCGATGAAGTAGCGGGCTTCACCGAGGAACGTCAGCAGATCCGGTGCGTCGGGATCGAAGTTCACGAAGTAGAGCCCGCGGTAGGAGTCCACCTGTGCCGGGGACTGCAAACCCTTGTACACGGCCGCCGGCTCGCTCTTATAGTCCTCGTTGCCGGGCACGTTCACGAGTTCGCCCGAATTCCGGTACGCCCAGCCGTGGTAGAAGCAGGTGAAGATCTTGGCGTTGCCGGAGCTGTGCCGGCAGACGGACGACCCGCGGTGCAGACAGGTGTTGAGCAGCACCCGCACGTCACCGTGGCGGTCGCGGTTGAAGATCACCGGCCGGCCGCCGACGTCCCGGGTCTGGAAGTCGTTCTTGCCGGGAATCTCGGACTCGTGTCCGACGTAGAGCCAGGTCTTTCCGAAGATTTCCTTACGCTCGCGCTGCAACACGTCTTCGGAGGTGAAGGCTTCACGGTTGACCCGGAAGAGGTTGTTCTCGCGGTCGTCGATGATGAATTGCTCTGCGGTCATGAGGATGATCCATTCTGATGAGGTGTCGGGTTGGCGGCGGCGAGGTCTCGGAAGAGCCAACTGTCGGGATCGGAGCCGGTGGCAGGAACGACCAGAACGGCGGTGGGACCGATTGCCATCCAGTTTCTTCCGTCGTCGTCGGGTTCGGCGGGCAGGATCTCGACGGTCGTGAAGACCTCGTTGCTCAGGTCGTGGGTCCCGATGATCACGTTGACCTTGCAGCCCTCGGTCTCGATGTGAAGGATCTTGTCCGGGCCGCCTTTGAAATGCTGGATCTGACGCATGATTGCCTTCCTTATCGGGCGGGAGTCTGTTGGCCGACGAGGTCTTCGAGACTCCCGCCGCGACGGTGGTTCTTGCGAAACGCCGCGACGACTCGGGTGTCGTTCACGCTGACCTGGGCGATCGGCCTGCTATCGGCGTCGGTGTAGACGGCACGGAAGCGGCCCTCCGACATCGATCCCTCACGGTGGGCGAGTGCGCCGAGCGACGGCATCCCGACGATCTGGATCCGGGAGCCGTACTGGTCGGACCATACGTACGGAAGCTGCGCGGTAGGGGGCTCGGCACCGGTGACGATCGCGGCGACGGCGTCGGCCTGCTCGCCGGCACTGGTCCAGTGCTCGATCCGCGCAGTGACACCCAACAGCGGATACCGACGCAGCGCGAGGTCGCCTATGGCGAAGATCGACGGGAAGCCTTCGACCTCGAAGCGGTCGGTGCACTGCACCCCGCCGTCGAGGGGAAGCCCACTTCCCTCGAGCCACCGCGTATTCGGTACTGCGCCGACGCCGACGACGACGAGGTCGGCGGGTACTTCAGATCCGTCGGCTAGGGCGACCCCTTCGACCCGCTCGCTGCCGAGGAAACGCTCGACCCGCGCTCCGGTGACGAGCCGCGCCCCGCCCAGGGTGTGGATCGAGGAGATCTCGTGGCCGACCTCGTCGCCGAAGATGTGACTCATCGGGACGTCGAGTGCCTCGATCAGGGTGACGTCGAGTCCACGCGCTCGTGCCGCGGAGGTGAATTCGGCGCCGATGAATCCGGCTCCCACCACGGCCACACGGGGCCCGGCGGCGAGAGCCTCTCGTAGGGCCGTCGCGTCGTCGAGCGTGCGCAGCGTGTGAAACCCGGCGGGAGCGGCGGGAATCGGCAGGGTGCGTGCGTGGGCGCCGGTAGCGATCACCAACTGCTCGTACGACAACTCCTCGCCGGTCTGGGTGAACACTACCCGCCGTGCCGGGTCCAGGCCGGTGGCGCGCACGCCCAACCGGACGTCGAGGTCGAACTCTTCTGCGAGTTCGGGGGTGAGGAGTCGCGGGACGTCCGGAACATCTCCCTCGGCCAGAAGATCCTTGGACAGCGGGGGCTTGTCGTACGGCCAATGCTCCTCGCTCTCCAGGAGCACGATGCGCCCGGCGAAACCGCGTTGCCGCAGAGCGATTGCTGTTCTGGTGCCTGCAACCGAGGCGCCGACGATCAGGAAGGACATAGTCGAAACGTAGCGACGTCGCTCGTCCAGGTGGTGCGTAGTTCCGGCCGCTGGAACACCTCAGAGTGCAGATCAGCCCGGATGCCTCCGCCGCACGATGCACAGAACGGCCGCTCCTCCAGCGTTGGTTGCGACAGCCGCCGCGGCCACACACAGCAATGTCGCGGCCGTGCCGATCGCGAAGGAACTGTGCAGCCAAGCGATCGCGGTCGGTAATCCGAACCCCAGGTAGCCGAGGCAGTAGACCCGCCCGGTCATGGTCCCCAACCGGCCGGGCGGAGCCAATCGCTCACAGTCGCGCAGGCAACCGACCAACGTCAACCCGTAGCCGATCCCCAGCACTGATGCGGCGACCACGGCCAGCCAGAGCGCCTCGGTTGCGGCCGCGCCGGCGGCCGCGAGCGTGCCGGTTACAACGAGTGCCACTCCTGTCGCCCGCGCCGGACCCGTTCGCCGTTCGGCGGTCCCGACCAGCCGCTGCGCGAGGAAGCCCAAACCCAGACTGAGGAGACACAGCAGTCCGGAGAAAGCAGTGGCGAAGCCGTCCAGTTGGGGCGCGACGATGGGCGGGAGGACCGCGTAGGCGATGCCCAGGGCGCCGAAGATCCAGGGTGCCGCGGGGATGACCACGAGCCGGAAGGCGCGGGGAAGCGGTGTTCGATTACCCGTCAACGGTTCTGGCCGCGATCGAGCGCCAGCCCGCCGACCACCATCCCGATGCCCAGTGCCACGCCGGTCGACATTCGCCCGGTGAACATCAGAACGGGGTTGTGCGACCCGGCCGCGACCAGGATCGAACCCAGCGCGCTGAGAGGTACGGCGAGAACGAGGGGACCGCGGGTGCCCCAGCGGGCTGCCATCCGATGCGCGAGCAGGAGCGAGGGGATCAGGCCGACCACATACGCGAACAGCAGCGTGTTCACGGCGAGTTCGCTGTACCCGCGTTCCGCCCGGTACATGGTCAGCAGTGGCGTGAATTGATTTCCGCCCCACGCGACCACGAACATTGCCGCGCAGACTGAAAGCCAGTCCCGGTCGCGATGACCGGCGCGCGGTGACGGTGCCGGAGCCGCTGAAGAGAGTCCGGGCGGGGCGGTCTGGGGTCGAGCCATCGGACACTTCCTTGGTACGCGGAGGCGGAAACGACCGATGGCCGACTCCGGATCCTGAGATCCGGAGTCGGCCTTTCGGTGGGACGGTCAGGCAGAGACCAGGGAACGGCTGATCAACGGCAGTTCGGGGCGGCGATCGGAGACGCCGGCGGCATCGGCGAGGTCGCCCGAGACCTTGCCGTCCCGGAAGAATTCCAGGAAGACCGGGTTGAACAGGTCGGGGCGGTCGGTCTGACCCTGGTGGCCGCACTCGTCGGGATAGAAGAACTGGACATTGGGCAGGTGGTCTTCCTGCACATACCCCCACTCGACCGGAGTGAGGATGTCCTGGCGGCCGTACAGGTAGAGCCCCGGAGTGCTCAACCGGTCCAGACGCCCCTTGGTGACCAGACGGGCGGCGCGATTCTCGTCCGTCCAGTCGGTGATCCGGCGATACTGCAGGAGAGTGGGCCAGAACTTCGCGTGCGCGTCCATCCGGTCCCTCGCCGAGAGGTAACGCATGTCGATCAGATCCTCACTGATCGCCTCGCCGCGGTGGATGATCGCCTCCATCATCGTGCGCATTCCGTCGCGGGTGCCGTCGTACGCCGTGAGACGGAACTCGCCCGCCGGTGGGGTCAGGTGTTCCGGAACCACGTCGCCGACGTCTCCCGCGATCAGGATGAAACTCTTGACCTTGTCCGGGTGTGCGACGGTGTAGTTGACCGTGTTCATGCAACCCATGGAATTTCCCGCGAGGTGGAACTCGTCAAGGCACAGCGCGGTGGCGAACTGGTCGATGAAGTCGACGAAGGACTCCATGCCGTCCGGCCAGTACTCTTCCCGCGTGTCCGACAGGCCGAAGCCCGGCATGTCGGGGCAGTAGACGCGAAAACCGTTCTCGCCGAGGTAAGGAGCCATGAAGCGCCATCCCGCGAGTCCCGATGACCCGGGTAGGCCGCCGTGGAGCAGGATCACGGCGGGGCCGGACGTGCCGGCGGTCATGTAATGCGCGCGAGCGCCGTTCGCCAGTCGGACCCACCGGCTGGCGAGCCCGGGAACGTCGACGAGGTTTTCATCAGTGAGTGCCATAGTGATCTTCCTTTATCCGTGAGAAGTGATCGGTGACGAGCGCGCCCGACGACAGTCCGAGGAATTCGAGTGCGTTGTCGCGCAGGATTCTCGGCACCGTTCCGGGCGGCAGATCCTTTGCCGCAGAGTCCAAGTCCGCCAGTCCATCTTCGGGTTGACCCGGGATGAACGGGTGATCGCTACCGAGCAGCACCCTGTTGGGGCCGAAGCGGTGCACCAATGCCGGCAGGTGCGCCGCATCGAACACCAGGGTGTCTGCATACAGCCGCGATATGAGGTGGTCCAGCTCCTCCGCGAGGTGGGTGGCGGCAATCTGTGCGCCGAGGCGCAGTCTCGGATACGCCCAGGGGAACGTGCCGCACCCGTGGACCATCGCGATGCGCAGTCCCCGATGACGGTCCAGAACCCCGCCGAAGACAAGCGCTGTGGCCGCCAACGCAGTGTCGGAAGGCATCCCCAGCCCGAAGTCGTAGGTGAATCCGGAACGGCGCACCGCGCCGCCGCCGCCATCGACGGGATGGACCAGTACCGCGAGCCCGAGGCTGTCGACGGCGTCGAAGAAGTACGCCAGCGCCGGGTCGTCCAACTCCATTCCATTGATTCGCGTGCCGATCTCGACGCCGCGAAGACCCAAAACTTCGGAAAGGTAACGTAGTTCGGCCAGACAGTCGGAAGGTGACCCGATGGGGACGGTTCCGATTCCGACGAGTCGGCCATTACTTTCTGCCACCGCGCCGGCGACGGACTCGTTGATCCACCGGCAGTACGCGGCGAACGGTGCGGCCGGGGCACCGTACTCCAGTGTGATCGGAACGGGAGAGATCGCCTGCACCCCGATACCGGCACGATCCATGTCCTCCAGACGCGCCCGTACGTCCCAGAGTGGGCGCCGGACGACGCGGAAGTTGTCGGACCCGCGAACCAGCCTTCCCTCTGCCGGAGAGTCGACCACCAATCGAGGTGCTCGCGAAAAGCCCGCGATGACCTTGGCAGGAGGAGCGCCCAGGGGGAAGTAGTGCGCATGCACATCGATGGTGCCGGGTGGAACCACGAGGTCTCCTTTCGCGCGCAACCTGTTGTTCGAGGGAACGTTAGGTGGTCACCCGAGACGGCGACCGCTGTTGTTCCGGGGGCTGGAACCGGGCAGTGAAACCCGTACCCTGAATGCCGGCACGTTGTGACCGCCGTTACAGTGGGTTTCCCCGTGGGTCGGCGGAGCGGAGAGTGCGGAGGCCCGGATGGTGCACATGGCAGAAGACAAGCAAGACGTCGGTGGCGCGGAGAGCACGCCTCCCTCCATCCTGGCGAAAGCCTTCTTGGTCATCGGAGCGTTCAACGAGCGTGATCGGGTGCTGACACTGACTCAGATCAGCAGGAAGACGGGCCTGCCCAAGTCGACGGTCCACCGATTGCTGCAGCGGCTGGGTGAGCTGGACGTGATCGAGGAACACGGTGCGGGGTACAGGCTCGGCATCCGGCTTCTGCAGTTGGTTTCTTCCATGCCGGTGGACGGAATGCGTGAGGTGGCGTTGCCGCATCTTGCGCAGTTGCAGGCGTGGTCTAAGGAATCCGTGCACTTCGGGGTGCTCCGGGGCAACGAGGTCGTCGTGCTGCAGGCGCTGTTCGCGGTGGATCACGCGCGGCCTATCGGGGAGGTGGGCACCCGGATCCCCGCGCACCTGTCCGCGATGGGCCGGGCGATGATGGCGCACCTGCGTGACGACGAACTCACCGACCTGCTGTCCGGCCCCCTCGTCGGAATCACGCCGAAGTCCATCACGGATCCGGTCCGGATTCGCGAGGAGTTGAAGCAGGTGCGGGTGTCGGGAGTGGCGGTCCAGAAAGATGGTGTAGTCCTGGGCCTGGGCAACATAGCAGCGCCCGTCCTGATCAAGGGCCGGCCGATGGGCGCCGTTGCTGTTCAATTCGACTCGTCGAAGCAGGTTTCGGAGTCGGTGATCAACGCCGTCAAACTGACCGCCCACCGCATCAGCCGTGACACCGCCCAGATGCTCGCCCAGGGCAGGGACGATCTTTTTCCGTTCGACGACTGACGCCGCGTTCCGGGCACTGGAACTTGCTGTGCGTGGAGCACGGGCACGTCACACGATGGGGAGCGATACGCCCGGCGCGTGACGGCGCCGAGGCGCCCCTCAGAAAGGACGGCCAATGGGAGACTTCCTCGCTCTCGGCATGACGCACTACCCGCTGTTGGCGGGAAACGACCAGCACATGGCAGGTCTGCTGCGATGGACCCTCACCGATCCGGATATCCCGGCGGAGGAGAAGGACCCGGCCCACTGGCCGGACCTGATGCGCCGCGAATGGTCCGACGACGGCGGAACGGCCGCCGCAGCAGCACATCGTGCTGAACTGGTGACGAATCTGACCCGGGTTCGTGAGGCGGTCGACGAATTCGCCCCCGATGTCGTCGTGGTGTGGGGCGACGACCAGTACGAGAACTTCCGCGAGGAGGTGGTGCCGCCGTTCTGTGTGCTCGCCTACGGCGACCTCGAGGTACCCGCGTTCGAGGTGATGAACGAGAGGGGGAGTTCCAATTTCTGGGGCAAGCGGGACGACTTCGAGATCGTGATGCACGGCGACGTGTCAGGAGCGAGGCAACTCACCGACGGCCTGATCGAGCGCGGATTCGACATGGCCTACTCGTACAAGAAGCGCGCCGGAGCGCATTTTCCGCACGCCATCCTCAACACGCAACTCTTCCTCGACTACGAGAACGCCGGCGCCGAGATGTCGTACCCGTTCATCCCGATGACCGTCAATTGCTATGGGCAGCACGCCATCGCGCGTAAGGGTGGATTGGCCAGATTCGCCGATATCGAGTCGGAGGTGCTCGATCCGGCGGGCCCGACGCCGGCGCGGTGTTTCCAAGTGGGTCGAGCAGTCGCGCAGCATTTCCGCGACCGCGACCTGAGGGTGGCGTTCGTGGCCTCCTCCAGCTGGTCCCACGCCTTCCTGGCAGACAAGCTGTGGCACATGCGTCCCGACACCGAGGCCGACATGCGCATCTACAAGGCCCTGCTCGAAGACGACTTCGCACTGATGCGCAACTACACCAGCGCAGAAGTCGTCGACGCCGGCCAGCACGAGATCCTGAACTGGTTCTGCATGCTCGGTGCGGTCGAGGAACTCGGCCTGCGCCGGGAATGGTCGGACCTCGTGGTGACCGACGTTTTCAACTCCAACAAGGCGTTTGCGTTGTTTCAATAGGCGCACAGAACCGCCGGTTGCGGGGTTCAGCCCTGTTCGAGTTGGGCGGAGATCATCTGTGCCGTGCCTTTCGTTGCGTCCAGGAAGTCGTCGAGTCGATCGACGAATCGACGGACCGGGCCCGCGATGGTGATGACTGCCGCAACCTGCCCGATGTCGAAGATCGGGGCGGATACTGCGTAGAGGTCGGGGAGCGTCTCTGCCCGATTGATCGCAACTCCCTGTTCCGCCACCGTGCTCAGTTCTTCTCGGACCCGACTGCGCTCTGTGTCGTCGGGGAAATGAGCAGTGATGTAGTTCTCGCGAGAGCGTTCGGTCATGTTGGCGAGGAAGCATTTTCCGGCGCTGGTGGGATAGAGCGGTCTGCGGATGCGCAGTGTCGGGCTGTACCGAATCGGTTGTGTGGACTCGAGTGCATCGGTGTAGACGACCGATTCTCCTACCAGCGAGACAAGGGTGACGGTTTCGTCGAACTCGGTATGCAGTCTGCCCATGCCCGCCCGAGCGACTCGCTCGAGGGTTGGACGGGCACCGAGCAGGGCATAGACGGCGGGTCCGATGACGTACGCGCCGCCGGTGTCCCGCAGGTATCCGTTCGCGACCAGTCCTTTGACCAGTGCATGGATGGACGAGTGCGGGGCGTCGAGTTCTGCCGAGATCTCCGACAGTCGCACCCCGCGATCGTGTCCGGCGGCCAGTTCGAGGATCCGGGTGACGCGAGAGACCGTGCGGTGTTCTTTTGCGTCGCCGTAGGTCGGCTCGAGCGCTGTCATCCTGATCATCCTGTCGACTACCTCGGTGGCTTTGGACCTACATTACGTCCACTGGGCCGACCCTACGGACGATGGTTTCGGTGTCACCGACTGATGCGCTGCTCCACCGGGTCGACGAGGGACCGTGAGTTCACGCGTCGTTGCTGGTCGAACATGCATCCGACGGCGATGCAGGTGGCACCGATCAGGAAGAGCGTGGACACTCCCCGTGTTGCGTGGTCGGAGGACATGGTCACCATGGTGAGCGCGCCGAGGGGTGCTAGCGCTCCCGCAATGGCGCCGGACACTTCTCGGCCGGTGCCGAGACCGGAGGTTCGTACCTTCGCGGGGAACTGACGGGCGAGAAATGAGCCGGAGGCTGCGAGCATGGCGGGAACCAGGATGCCGGTCGTCAGAATCAGAGCAGCCCAGATGTACGTGGGTTTTCCGGAGTTCAGGAGCCAGAAGAAAGGGAAGGCCATTGCGGCCGTGCCAGCGGCACCGAAATAGATCACCCGGGCGGCATCTACCTGGTCGCAGAGACGACCGGCCAGAGGTGCGATCACGATGGCGCAACCGCTTGCGAGCATGATGCCGACCGCGCCGACATTTGCTGCCACATCCCGGAATTGGGTGAGGTAGGACAGCGAGAACGTCTTGAAGGTGTAGCTCACACCGTTGTAGCCGAACGTGATGACCATGACGACGGCGAGCCCGCGCCACTCGGACTTGAACAGGTCGCGCAGTGGGCGGGCCTTCTTCTGGTTCGGCACCGTCGAGACGACCTGTTCGAATTCGGGCGTTTCGGGCATCTGTCGACGAATCCAGAGGCCGAAGACGACGAGGACGAGGCTAGCGACGAAAGGAATTCGCCAAGCCCAGGACTGCAGCAGTTCTCGGTCGAGGCTGGTGAGTCCGGCAACGGCCACCGCCGACGCGAACAGGCCGATGTTGACGCCGAGTGCGGTCCATGCACCCTGGCGTCCGCGGGATCCGGGAACTGCGTGCTCGTAGGCCACAGCCATCGCGCTGCCGACTTCGGCCCCCGCTCCGAGACCCTGGAGGATGCGGAAGGCCACCAGGAGAATCGGCGCGAGAATGCCGATGGAGGCGTACGTCGGGATGAGTCCGATCAATACCGACGACCCGCCCATGAGTAGGAACGAAATAGAGAGCACCCGTTTCCGGCCGACCCTGTCGGCGATCACGCCGAAGAGGATTCCACCCACGGGTCGTGCCAGAAAACCGACGGCGAAGGTGGCGAACGCGGCCAGGGTGGCGTTCGCCGAATTTTCGGACGGGAAGAAGATCGGCCCGAAGACCAGCGCGGCCATCGACGCATAGAGGTAGAAGTCGAACCATTCGAGCGCAGAGCCGACGACTACGGCTCGGCGAACTCTATTCATCGTCATGGGTGGAGGTTTGATCGGATGGTCGGTCGATGATTCGGTCACGTCGAGTCCTTTCGCGTCCCTCGTTCGCGTGCCGGTGGGCGGACTGAGCGCGAGCGAGGATGGTGAATTCGTATTTAAGAATGGCTTGTCTTATTTACGACGTGCCGGCATCTTATGAAGTGGTTCACATCACGTCAACCCCGGCGCCGTAAGTGACCTTGCGCCGCGGGGGCGGGGTTGACAGCGGGACGCGACAAGCGCGACAGTGTCATGGTTGCGTATATATGGATAGCAATGTCTCATTTACGACAGAAAGGGTTCGTATGAGCTCTCACTTCGCTCGCGGCGGCAGTCTCTCCGGACTTCGCGTTCTCGACCTTTCGCAAGTTCTCGCCGGACCTCTGTGCGGTCAGATGTTGGGTGATCACGGTGCCGAGGTCGTGAAGGTCGAACCGCCGGCGGGAGACGGCACTCGGGTCTGGGGTCCGCCGTTCGTTCGCGAAGGAACCAGCGCATACTTCGGTGCCGTCAATCGAAACAAATCGAACATCTGCCTCGATCTCCGCACTTCGGACGGGCAGCGCATCCTCGCCGGCCTGCTCGCCGACGCCGATGTGGTGCTGGAGAACTACAAGGCGGGAACCCTCGCGAGGTGGGGGTTCTCCGACGCGGTGTTGCGCGAACGCTACCCGCGCTTGATTCACTGCCGTATCACGGGTTTCGGTGTCGACGGCCCCATGGGGGGCATGCCCGGGTACGACGCCGTCGTTCAGGCCTACAGCGGTCTGATGAGCATCAACGGCGAGCCCGATCGGCCCGGGTTGCGCGTCGGCGTACCCATCGTCGACATGGTCACCGGCATTTACGCCTTCTGTGGGATTTTGCTGGCGCTAAACGACCGTTACCATAGCGGGCTGGGGCAGCTCGTCGACTGCACTCTGCTCGACACGGCGATCTCGCTGCTGCATCCTCACTCGGCTTCTCACCTGAGCGACGGGCGTACTCCCCGACGAACTGGCTCGGCCCATCCCACCGTGGCGCCGTACGACACGTTCGATGCACGCGACGGCCACATCTTCATCGGCGTAGGTAACGACCGCCAATTTCGCGAACTCACTTCGCTTCTCGGCATCCCTGAGTTTGCTGGTGACCCGCGGTTCGCAGGCAACGTCAGCAGAATCCGGAACCTCGATACCCTACGGCCACTGCTCGCCGAACGCATCGTTCGGCACGAGCGACATGTCCTCGCCGAGAATCTACTCGCTCGTGGAGTTCCCGCCGCCGTGGTACGCGACATCGCCGAGGCGCTCGGTGACCCCCAGGTGCACCACCGACATATGGTCGTGACCGACGGTGATTATCGCGGGGTCGGCATTCCGATCAAACTCGACCGAACGCCGGGGAGTGTGCGCCGGACTCCTCGGGACCAGGGCGCAGATACTCGCCGGATCTTGTCGGACCTCGGGTATGGCACCGCAGAGATAGACGCCCTGATCGCCGCAGATACCGCGCGCGTGCACGACGAGAACGAATTGAGTTCGACAGCCGCAGTTCTGTAGAGATGCAGAATCGCTGACGGAAAGATGGCTGAAAGCGCCCTGATCGGGGAGTGGCCTGTCGGCATCAGTCGGCGAGTGCGACGGCTCCACGCACGAGAAGGTCGAGGACTTCGTCCTTCGACAGTGTGCCGTGCTCGAGCCATTCGGTCGTGGCGCCGCTGATCATTCCTTGGAAAGCGCGCACCCGGGCGCGAGAGGCTTCCGAATCGGGCATCTCCGTGACCGTAAGAATGCGATCCTCCCAGGAGGCGAGGCTGCCTCTGAGGAGAGCTGCGATTTCCTCATCAGCGGTCCGTTGTGCTCGCATCAGTGCGGTGAATGTCGCGCGGTTCTCCTCGACGAGGTTCAGCCATCGAGTGAACAGCGCCCGGGTGGCATCGGCGACGGGGACGTCGTGTTGTGCCACTCCTCGCGGGAGGTGCGACGGCAGGGCGGAGAAGCGGCGCACGACCTCGAGGTAGAGGTTGCGCTTGTTGCCGAAGTGGTAGTTGAGATTCGTGCGGGTGGTGCCTGCCGCGCGCGCCAACTCCTCGGTCGAGACGGAGTCGTACGCGTGATCAGCGAAGATGCGCTGCGCAGCCTCGATCATCCGCTCTCGACGATCGTCGGCATCGAGCCGGACCCGTCGATCGGGAGCATGATTGACCGTCATAGGGATACCGTAGCCGTCTGCTCCTCGGATTGGGGCGTCGGCGGCCGAGACAGGTGGGGGTCCTGTCGACTGGACCCCCACCTGTGTTCCCTTACGAGATCGGTGCCGCGGACACCTGGACTATCCACCCAGGGCGAAGTCGACGGCTTCCTCGAAATTTCGCAGGTCGAAGTAGTCACGCCATTCGGTGATCTTGCCGTCTTGGATGTGCAGGATGCCGTTGACGGGCAACTCGAACGACTTCCCGGTGGGAAGCGCCGTCAGCAGATCGACCCTCTCGGTGAACACGATCCCATCCCGGGACGCGATGTAGAAGGTGTCGATCTTGTCGATGCGCAACACCGTGAACAGGCCGGCGAGCGTCGTATGGACGTCATCGCGTCCATACGCGGCGGGCAGGGGCATGTTCTGGTACATCGTGTCGTCGGCGAAGTAGTCGATGAGACGGTCGGCGTCATTGCTGCTGAGGGCCTCCATGAACTCGAGCACCAATGCCTCGTCGGCGCCCACAGGTTTCGCTGCTCCCGACGACGGGTCGGCCCACTGGGGTCGTTGAATCGACTGTGTCACTTTCACTCTCCTGTTGATTGGGTATATGCCGGAGTGATCGCCAACGTATATGGCGCCGATCACACGCGATGTCCCATATCGAGACAGTCCGCAGCGGTCACATGCTCGTGCGTATCGAAATGCGACGACCGCGACCCGGTGCCGGATGTGAGGCTCGAAGCACCAGCTCACAACCCGGGAGACAAGATGTACGTAGAGGTGACGCCGCCCGGACCGCCCACGGTCCGGGAACCCGATGACTTTCACCGCCTGTCGATCGTGGCGACCAACTCCGGGCAGGCGCCGAGTTCGGTACTCGACGCGCTCCTGTCCGTGAACCTAGCCGTCGCTGGGTCGACCCTCGATGCCGTCAAACTCGACGTGGCAGCACTTCGGGAGGCGGCGCGATCAGCTCACCCCACGACCCCCACCCCGCAGTGGGAGCGCAGTTTCGACGCGATGCTCGACTACGCACAGCACAAGGGCTGGTTCGAGCCGAACGCCGGCACTGTTGCCGCACATATCGAATGGATGGAAGCCACCCGATGATCATCACTCCCGACACCGTTGCCCTGGTCACCGGAGGAGCGTCCGGCCTGGGCCTGGCCACCGCCGCGGAGCTTGTCAGAGCAGGCGCACGTGTGGTCGCGCTCGATCTTCCGTCGGCGGACCTGAGCGGTCTGCATGAGTTCGACGGCGCCGTGAGATTCGTGGGCGCCGATGTGCGAGAAAGTGACCAGGTCGGACCCGCTGTCGATATCGCCGCGGGATGGGGTGACCTGCGAATCGTCGTCAACTGCGCGGGGATCGGTGATCCCGCCCGCACCCTGAGCTCGAAAGGGCCGCTCGATCTCGACCGATTCCGGCGAGTGATCGAGGTCAATCTGATCGGCAGCTTCAACGTCATCCGCCTCGCAGCGCCCGCTATCGCCGGAACCGAAGCCGTCGACGGTGAACGCGGTGTCATCGTCAACACCGCGTCGGTCGCGGTCTACGACGGCCAGATCGGACAGGCGTCCTACTCGGCCTCCAAGGGTGGCATCGTCGGGATGACACTGCCGATCGCCCGTGACCTCGCGGACCGACTTGTCCGTGTGATGACAATCGCCCCTGGAATGTTCGAAACCCCTATCCTCAAAGGGCTTTCGGACGACGCACGCGCATCGCTCGAAGCTCAGGTTCCGCACCCGTCCAGGCTGGGGCGGCCCGCCGAGTACGCCGGTCTGATCCGGCACATCGTGGAGAACCCCATGCTCAACGGCGAAACGATCAGACTTGACGGAGCGATCCGAATGGCGCCCCGATGACCACCGCGGAGAACCGGGTCGCCCTTGTCACCGGTGCAAGCCGAGGAATCGGCGCCCGGATTGCCACCGCCCTCGCTCACCGCGGGTGGGACCTCACCCTCAGCGCCCGCCGTCCGGAGTCGCTCCAGGAGTTCGCTGAGAATCTCGCGGAGAAGACCGGCAGGCGGGTCCTCGCGGTTCCTGCCGACATGTCTGACGAAGATGCTGTCTCCGAACTCGCCGGACGTCACGATGAATCCTTCGATCGGCTCGACGCGCTCGTCCTCAACGCCGGAATGGGTGCGATCGGACCGTTCTCCGACTTTCCGCTACGCAAGCTGGACAAGTTGTTCATCGTCAACGTCAGGTCGGCGTATCAACTCGTCCAGCAGCTCCTGCCGACACTTCGAGATACGGGTACCCGTTCGACGACGGGTGCCCGCGTCATCGCGATGGCATCGATGGCCGGGGTCAGCGCAGAGCCGCTGAACTCCGCCTACGGGGCCACCAAAGCCGCGCTCATCTCCCTGTGCGAAACCCTCACCGTGGAGGAACACGCCCACGGCGTTTCCGGTGTCGCCGTGTGCCCCGGTTACGTCGCCACCGACATGACGGCAAGCCGGGACGATGTCGACGCCGACACGATGATCACAGCCGACGACGTCGCCGACCAGACAGTCGCAGTGACCCAACTGTCACGGACAGTCGTCATTCCGCGGCTGCTGTTGACACGCCCGGGGCCCAACCTCTGGCACGCCTGACCCCACCCAAAGCGGTACCACCCCTGCCGATCAATCAGACCGGCACCCACCAACAAGGAGTTTCTCTCGTGACCATCGACGCAGTGATCGTGGACGCCGTCCGCACCGGATCCGGGCGCGGCAAGCCGGGCGGTGCACTCTCCGTCGTGCACCCCGCAGACCTTCTCTCCCAAACCCTCAGCGCCCTTCTCGCTCGCAACGATTTCGACCCCGCGTTGATCGACGACGTGATCGCGGGCTGCGTGTCGCAGACCGGTGAGCAAGCCCTCAACATCGCCCGCACTGCTGCACTGCGAGCCGGGCTTCCCGAATCCGTGCCGGGCACCTCCGTCGACCGTCAGTGCGGTAGCAGTCAGCAGGCCGCGCACTTCGCCGCACAGGGTGTCATCGCGGGGGCGTACGACATCGTCGTGGCCTGCGGCGTCGAGTCGATGAGCCGGATCCCGATGGGTGCGAGCTCGCAGGGCCAGGACCCCACCGTGGGACCGTTGTCGGACCGGTACCCGGACGGACTGGTCAACCAGGGCGTGTCTGCTGAACTCATCGCCGCGAAGTGGGGTCTCGACCGCGCGACTCTCGACGAGTACGCGGCCCGCTCGCACCGGCTCGCCGACGAGGCGCATACCGCTGGCCGTTTCGAGCGCGAACTGATCCCGATCACCCTCCCCGACGGCTCGATCCACCGCGTAGACGAGACGCTTCGGTCCAGCACCACCGCAGAAGGCCTCGGCGGTCTGAAGCCGTCGTTCGCGCGCCCGGAGCACGACAAGCGGTTCCCGCAGATCAACTGGTCGATCACCCCGGGAAACTCCTCGCCGCTGACCGACGCCGCGTCCGCTGTTCTGATCATGTCGGCGACCAAGGCAGCCGAGCTGGGCCTGACCCCGCGGGCCCGGTTCCATTCCTTCGCGGTGACCGGCAGCGATCCGCTCTACATGCTCACCGGCGTCATCCCGGCCACCCGCAAGGTGCTCGAACGCAGCGGTCTGCGTATCGATGAGATCGACACCTACGAGGTCAACGAAGCATTCGCTCCGGTGCCGTTGTGCTGGGAGAAGGAGCTCGACACCGATCCCAAGAAGCTCAACCCCAGTGGCGGTGCGATCTCCCTGGGCCACGCGCTCGGGGCGTCGGGAACCCGTCTGCTGACCACGATGGTCGGTAACCTCGAGCACACCGGTGGACGGTACGGGTTGCAGACGATGTGCGAGGGCGGCGGCATGGCGAACGCCACCGTCATCGAACGCCTCTGACCCGAAGCCAAACCGATACGGCTGTGGCCTCCTCCCGATCGGGAGGAGGCCACAGTCGTATCGGCCTCGTCAGACGGCGGGCTCGAAATGCGAGATGTCGAGAATCTGTCCGGTGCGCTCCTCAGCCCACACCGCACGCACCCGTGACCCAGCCGGCAGCTGTGCCCGGATCCCCGCCGGGTCGGAAAAGTCCAACCCGACGATGTAGTGCATCAGCAAGGTGTCGGCGCCGTCCAGGCGAATACCACCGATGGCGTACGGAGCCTTCGGGCCACCGCGGAATCCCTGCCACACCACGGTGAACACGACGAGGTCACCTTCACCGCTGAGCTCGACCCATTCGTCGTTTCGCTCGAACGAGTCCTCGCAGTATGCCTGCGGGGGGACGTAAACCTTCGTCGACTTGGCTCCGGTGTTGGCGAGGATCTTCTTCTCCCGCAGACCCTGCATGAACCGGCCCCAGGTCTCACCGAGATGGATGTCGTAGTCCAGATCCCAGTGCACGGGAGTTGTGGTCACGGCCTGGTCGATGGTGCTGGTGGTTTCGCTCATGATGCGTGCTCCTCGGTCGATCGTTCGAATACTGCCAAGTTCTCGAATTGGAAGAAGGTTCCTCCGGTGCCGTGCGCCAACCCGGTGCGGGCACCGTCGACCCGGATTTCTTCCGGCGCATCGCCCATCACTTGCCACGCCACGTAGACGTACGGAGCTAGTTCGCCCGCGACCCCGGCGTTGGTGCATTTCGGACCGCCGGACAGGTTGATCGGCAGACTGCCACCCTGTCGGCTGTCCGGCGACTTGATGAGATCGATTCCTTTGCCGGCAGGGCACAACTGAAGTGCCTCGAGCTGCATCGGCTGCATGTGGGCGTACGGGGCGAAGACTTCCACGACATCGAACTCGCGATACGGATCGCGGATGCCGGCCTTCGCATACACCCGCCGAGCCAGCATGGCGAGGTTCTCCATGGCCCCGAAGTCGCCCTTGCCGCCGCCGAGGTACGGGTCACCGGAGGTGCCCATCGCCCGGATCACTGCGGGTGTCGTCTTCAGCGAACGCGCGGATTCCTCGGAGGTCACCAGCATGGCGCACGCTGAGGTCGACACCGGACACACCATCGGCTGCGTGAGTGGCGACGACAGAGGGGTGCCGCCGACGACCTCGTCGACAGTCAGGGTGTACCGCAGGTGGGCGTAGGGGTTGTGGGAGGCCTTCTCGTGATCGGCGACCGCGACAGCGGCGAAATCGGAGACGCTGACGCCGTGCCGCGCCTGATAGGCACTCGCAGCGAAGGCACCCATGTGAAATCCGCCCATGCCGAGAGGCTGCTCGACGACCATCGGGGAGTTCGTGTTGATCGCGGACTGGAGATCATGGACCCCGTAGAACGTGGGGCCGCCGACAACGAGAACCCGTTCGTGGGTGCCGGCACTGACCATGCGCGCCGCGACCTGCATCAGGTTTCCGCCGGTCGTGCCACCGGTGTTGACCACCGTCAGCGGAATGTTCGCGCCGAGTCCGAGGAACCGTGAGCGGTACTTGCCGCCGAGCACGGTGCCCTCGAACCCGTCGATGTTGCCGACCACGATGGCATCGATGCTGCCGGGGGTCGCGCCGGAGTGCGCGAGCGTCCGCCAGGCGGCCTGCTGGCACAGTTCGATGAACGAGAATTGTTGTTTGCGTGGAGAAGTGGCCTCGGTGATGCCGACACCGCCGACTACTGCATGTCGAGCCATTTCACACTCCCTGTACTACGAGGACGGTGCTGTCGAGTGCGACAGCACCGGTGACGGTGTCGACCGAATGCACCACCGCTGTTGTTTGGGCCTCGGCCTCGGCAAGCCGGTCGAGCGCGTCCGCCAGCCTCACGGCGCCGTTGGCCACACCGGGGTAGACGCCTGCTGTCGACCCCCAGCGATTGATGCGGTCCGCTGCGAGCCCGTCGAGCGCGAGGGCGTCCAACAGCGGTCGGTACATGCTGGCCGTCGGTGCGGTGAACTCCAGCAGATCGATCTCCTCTGCCGGGGTGGTGATGCCTGCATTCCGGTAGGCGGTGGTCGCGGCGTGTCTCGTCGAGGCACCGACATCGGTCAGCCATTCCGTGCCGTGGACGTATCCACCGGTACCCCGGCCGAAACCGGTGATCACGGCATTGCGCCCCTGTAGGCGCGCCGCCCGGGCAGGTGAGGCAAGCACTACCGCAACGGCACCGGTGCCGTGTGCCGGCAGCATCAGTTCGGTCAGCGCACCGTTCGCGGGATCGGCGGAGAGCACATCGGCGCCGGTGACACGGTCCCGACGAACCGACCGGAAATGCCCCACCGACTTGGTGATCTCCACCGCCGCGAGGTCGGCCAACTCGGTGATTTCCACGTCGTGTTCGAGCGCCCAGGCCGTGTGCAGCGCGTACGTCGCCTCGGCCGTGAGGCCGACGGGGCGCGCGAAGTGCGGGTCGAAGGCCAGATTCGAGATCTGCTCGAGGAACGTGCGCCGCTGGGCACCGCGGCTGGTGGACTCGGGGTTGTAGACACCGACGGCGACGGCGACCTCGACGTCTCCTGAGGAGATCGCTTCTGCGGCTGCGAGAATCGCGGTCCCGGAGTCGGACTCGAGCCGGTACGAGTCTTGGAGGTACCCACCGGACGCCGAGTTCGTCAGACCTGAGGAAATGCTTCGGCCGTCGTAGATGTCCATCGAGGCGGTCACCGTGAGTCCGATGTCCTGCTTGCGCAGCGCCGCCTCGCCGAGGGCGCGGGACACGACGTCGTAGACAAGTTCGTCGAGGACGGCGTCGTGTTCGGGGACGAACGGTGTGCAGGCGAGACCGACGACGGCCACTGGCGCCGCTCGGCCTCCCGCTGATCCGGTCACTGTCATGTAGTCGATCCTTCCGAGAGTGAAATGAGGGGAGGTTGCGGTCCGGATCAGTCGAGGAATCGGTAGACCACGGTGGCCACGCACGCAGGCTTCCCGGAGCCCTCGCACTCGACTGCCGCGGCGATGGCGACCTGGACCCCCGCGGGAACCTTGTCCACTGCGGTGATGGTGGAGGACAGCCTGATCCGCGAGTCGGCGGGCACGGGGGAGGGGAAGCGGACCTTCTCGAGGCCGTAGTTGACCACCGAGGACGCCCCGGGAACCGACAGGGCGTCGGCGACCAACGGGCCTATCAGCGACAGTGTCAGGTAGCCGTGCGCGATGGTGCCGCCGAATGGCCCGGTTTTCGCCCGCTCGGCGTCGACGTGGATCCACTGGTGATCACCGGTGGCGTCGGCGAAGGTGTCGATGCTCTGCTGATCGACGACCACCCAGTCCGTGGTGGGCAACGCGGTTCCCACCGCGTTCACCAGGTCGTCCGGGGTGGCGAAGACCGCTGGCGATGTTGTCATTGTTCGCTCCGATCCGTTGTCTCGCTCGACGACGGTAGTGAGAACGAGCGGGTTCGGGTGTTGCAGTCTGCGCCACATGGAGGTGTGTCAGAGCGCGACATCCGACCGCTCCGGATCCGTGTGAGAGTCGGGCAGACATCGTTGACAGAAGGATTCGAGCCGTATGACTGACACGACCACCGACGCCGCGGTCTCCGCCGGCGATCCCGTCACCGAGGACGGGCTGCCCACCTACGTGGCTGACTTCCTGTCCAAGTACGATCCGGCTGCCACACCCCGGATCGATTTCCTTCGTGCCCGGTTCGATGCAGGCCTGGCATGGGTGCAGTACCCGATCGGCTGCGGTGGCCTCGGCCTCGACGCCGCCGCACAGTCGATCGTCGACGCAGCGCTGGAGGCCGTCGCGGCTCCGGACAACGCGCCACACCGTAACGTCATCGGCCTCGGCATGGCAGCGCCGACGATTCTCGCTCACGGCACACCGGAACAGCAGCGCCAGTGGCTGCGGCCGCTGTGGACGGGCGAAGAGATCTGGTGCCAGCTGTTCAGTGAACCCGCAGCGGGCTCGGACCTGGCGTCGCTGGGAACCAAGGCGGTACCCGACGGCACGGATTGGGTCGTCAACGGGCAGAAGGTCTGGACATCGCTGGCCCATGAGGCGAGCTGGGCTCTGCTGATCGCTCGCACCGATCCCTCCGTGCCCAAGCACCGCGGCCTGACGTACTTCGTCTGCGACATGCGCTCGCCTGGCGTCGATGTTCGCGCACTGCGCCAGCTGACCGGCGAAGCGGAGTTCAACGAGGTCTTCCTCGACAACGTCCGGGTGCCGGATGACAACCGGCTCGGCGAGGTCGGCGCCGGATGGAGGGTCACCCAATCGACGCTGATGAACGAGCGAGTCGCCATCGGCGCCGGGGCCGCACCGCGCGAAGGTGGACCGATCGGCTTCCTCGCCGACCTGTGGCGGCGTGAGGACACCCATCGCACCATCGGATCCTTCGACAAGCTGGTGCAGCTGTGGGTCGAGGCGGAGACGATGCGCCTGACCACCGAACGCCTGCGTCAGCAGGCAGTGGCAGGAACCCCGGGCCCCGAAGGGTCCGGATCGAAGCTTGCCTACTCGCTACTCGCGCAACGGGTGTCGAGCCTGGAACTCGACATTCTCGGTGACCGAGGACTCCGGTTCGACGACTGGAGCTTCCGCCGCCCGAACCTCGACGACGAACGCAACCGCCCCGCCGGATATCGATTCCTGCGCACCAAGGGCAACTCGATCGAGGGTGGCACCTCGGAGATCATGCGCAACATCATCTCCGAACGAATCCTCGGCCTGCCTGCAGAAAGCCGCACCGACACCACCATCCCCTGGAACGAGCTGCCCCGATGACCACCGGCATTGAACGTCCTTCTACCGACCTGCTCTACTCCGAGCAGGAAGAGTTCCTTCGCGAGACCGTCCGGGACGTGTTGAACAAGGCCTGTGACTGGACCTCAGTTCTTGCCCTCACCGAGTCCGAGAGCGCGATCGACCGCTCGCTGTGGCGCACGCTCGCCGCAGAGGTCGGCGGCGCCGCGCTGGCTCTGCCCGAGGACATCGGCGGCGCCGGCGCGAGTTGGCGTGAGACCGCCATGGTGCTCGAGGAACTGGGCCGCTCGATCGCCCCGGTGCCGTACCTGGGTAGTTCGGTCATCGCCACCGTCTACGCGCAAGAGATCGGGGCCGGCGACCTCCTCGCGAGCCTGGCCGCCGGTGAGACGATCGCGGCTGTCGCGATCCCCGCCGGCTCACCGTGGTTCCGACCCCTCCCGCAGGTTGTCACGGCCACCGGCAACACCCTCACCGGAACCGTCTCGACGGTGGCAGATGCCGCCGCGGCGGACACCCTGCTCGTACCCGTCGGTGAGGACACGTACCTGGTCGACCCGGCCGCAGCCGGTGTCCGGTGCACCCAGGTGGTATCGCTCGACGAGACCCGGCCGCTGGTCGACATCGAGTTCAGCGCAGCACCAGCCCAGCGCCTCGAAGGCACCCAGTCGGCCGGTGCCGCGACCGCGGCAGCCCTGCGCGCGGGCACCGCGCTGCTCGCATCCGAACAACTCGGTCTCGCCGAACACTGCCTCACCTCCACGGTCGAATACCTTGGTGTTCGACGCCAGTTCGGGCGGGCTCTCGGGTCGTACCAGGCACTCAAGCACCGCCTGGCCGACCTGTGGGTCCAGATCAATCAGGCCCGGGCCGCAGCCCGGTACGCCGCGGACTGCCTCGCCGCAGGCAGCGACGATCTCGCCGTCGCGGCCGCCGTCGCCCACTCGTGGTGCTCCGAGGTCGCCGTGCACGCAGCGGAGGAGTACGTGCAACTGCACGGCGGTATCGGGTTCACCTGGGAGCATCCCGCCCACCTCTACCTCAAGCGCGCCAAGAGTTCGACCCTGATGTTCGGCGGTCCGGACATCCACCGCACCCACCTCGCGGGTCTGGTCCACCTTCCGCTTCCGACCCTGGAGAACATCTGATGACCGATCTGAGCGGGCGCGTTGCGGTGGTGACAGGCGGAAACGGGGGCATCGGGCTGGGCTTGGCCGAAGGCCTCGCGGCCTCCGGTGCCGACGTCGCGATCTGGGCGCGCAACGTCGAACGTAGCGCTGCCGCCGTCGATGCCCTGCGCGGGCGCGGCGTCCGCGCGCACGCCATTGCCTGTGACATCGGCAGCGAAGACGACGTGCGGCGTGCCGTCGCCGACACCGTCGAGACGATGGGCCGGATCGACATCCTGATGGCCAACGCGGGGATCGCCGACGACAAGCCGTACCTCGAGACCTCGTTGGACGACTGGCACCGGGTCATCCGTACCAATCTCGACGGCACATTCCTCACGACCCGGGAAGTGGGCCGCTACCTCGTCGATCGAGGCGAGGGCGGCGCGATGGTCATCGTTTCGTCGACGATCACCCGCTACGGCGGGGCGGGCCAGGCCGCTTACGCGGCCAGCAAATCCGGAGTGAGCGCTGTCGGCCGCACCCTCGCGGTGGAGTTCGCCCGGCACAGGATCCGCTGCAACATCCTCATTCCCGGCTGGGTGGCGACCCCGATGAACGAGTACCTGCAGGAGAACGGGCGGTTCGTGGACGCGACCACGAAGAGGACACCTGTCCGGCGATGGGCCACTCCCGATGAATTCCATTCCGTAGCAGCATTTCTCGCTGACCCCACCCTGACATTCCACACCGGAAACGAAGTCGTCGTCGACGGCGGCTACACCATCTTCTGATTATCGGCGCAAGGAGCCCATCGAATGAACCTGACCTGTGACTTCTCAACCAGGACCGTGCTCGTCACCGGAGCAGCCCATGGTATCGGCAAGGCGATTGCCGAGTTCTTCCGTACTGCCGGGGCACGCGTCGCGGTCGCCGACCGCGACGCCACCGAACTGGAGAAGGCGTGGGGCTCGCCGTCGCAGACCGTGCTCCCGGTGGCCATGGACGTGGCCGATCCGGCGTCGGTAGCGTCAGGCGTTGGCATCATCGTCGACACCTGGGGGTCGGTGGACATTGCGGTCAACAACGCCGGAATCGCCCGCGACTCGGTGGTGTGGAAGCTGACCGACGATCAGTGGAAGGCCGTACTCGACGTCCACCTCGGCGGAACCTTCAACGTCACCCGTGCGGTGGTGCCCCACATGCGGAAGGCCGGCTTCGGCCGGATCGTCAACGTCACGTCCTACACGGGCATGCACGGCAACGTCGGGCAGGCGAACTACGCGGCCGCCAAGGGTGGCATCATCGCCTTCACCAAGACCGTCGCCAAGGAAACCGCACGATTCGGCATCACGGCGAACGCGATCTCACCGAACGCCGCGACGGCGATGGTGGCGGCGATCCCGGCCGAGCGGCTCGCCGAGATGACGGAGACGGTGCCGCTCGGGCGGTTCGCAGACCCCTCCGAAATGGCTGCCGCAGTCGCATTCCTGGCATCGGAGGAAGCGAGCTACATCACCGGGGTGGTCCTGCCCGTCGACGGTGGCGTGTCGATGTAGCCCATCTCGGCCGGACAACAGAATCGGGGTGGCGGGAGCAGTACTGCTCCCGCCACCCCGATTCGTGCTGTGCGCGAGAGGTTGCCGTCAGTCGCCGACCGCCGGGGGGATCTCGAGCAGGTGCCCCATCCGGTCCCTCTTGGTGCGCAGGTAGGCCACGTTCTCCGGGGTGGTGTGCACCGGCAGTTGCACCCGTTCGGCGATCTCGAGGCCGAAGCCGTCGAGGCCGGTGTACTTCTCGGGGTTGTTGGTGATCAGACGCATTCGGCGCACACCGAGGTCGACGAGAATCTCCGCGCCGACGCGGTAGTCGCGGCTGTCGACGGGCAGGCCCAGCGCCTCGTTGGCCTCGACCGTGTCGGCGCCGTTCTCCTGCAGGGTGTAGGCGCGGAGCTTGTGACCGAGACCGATCCCGCGGCCCTCGTGCCCGCGGAGATACACCAGCACGCCGACTCCTTCCGCGGCGATGCGCCGCAGCGACTCGCGGAACTGGACTCCGCAGTCGCAGCGCAGCGATCCGGCGAGGTCGCCGGTGAGACATTCGCTGTGGACCCGGACGAGTACGCCGGCCGGGTTGCTCGTGTATGCGGTCAGGTCACCGACCGTCAGCGCGAGATGCTCGGTTCCGTCGGCGGTGGCCCGGTACGCGTGGGCCCGAAAGTGACCGAACTCGGTGGGCAGTTCGGCACTGCCGGTCGCGATGACGGACGATTCCCGCTCACGCCGGTAGCGAACCAGGTCGGTGATGGTGATCTTGGTGAGCTGGTGTTCGTCGACGAAGTCGTCGAGCGACCGGCCGGCGCGCATGGCACCGGAGTCCTCGACGATCTCGCCGATCACCCCGACCGTCGGAAGTCCCGCCAGGGTCAGCAGGTCGACAGCCGCTTCGGTGTGCCCGGCGCGTTCGAGGACGCCGCCGGCCCGGGCGACGAGCGGGAACACGTGACCGGGTCGGCGCAGGTCTGCGGTGTGGCAATCTGGGTCCGCGAGGGCGCGGAGGGTTCGGGCGCGGTCGGCTGCCGACACACCCGTCGTGGTACCGACGTGGTCGACGGTGATCGTGAACGCTGTGCTGTGGCAATCGGTGTTGTTTCCGACCATCTGGGGCAGGTGCAGTCTGTCGGCGCGCGCCGCGGACATCGGAGCGCAGAGAATGCCGGTGCTGTGGCGCACCATGAACGCGACCTGGTCTGCGGTGATGGTTGCCGCGCAGCCGATGAGATCACCTTCGTTCTCACGGCCTGGGTCGTCGACCACGACCACCAGCCGTCCGGCGCGAAGGTCTGCCAGTGCCGTCTCGATCGTCGACGTCGTCACGGTGATCTCCTTCTCGGGCATGGGGTTACAGGGTCTCGGGTCAGTTCCGGCCGGAGCGTGGGGCGGGGGTGAAGGTGCGGTCGAAGTAGACGACCGGAGCCGGGTCGCCGAGTCCGACCGACACGACCTCGCCGACGAGGATCGTGTGGTCGCCTCCTGGGTAGCGGGCGTGTGCCCGGCACTCGAGTACCACCGGGGCATCGGCGAGGTGCGGGAGCCCTGAGGTGTGCGGGATGAAGTCGTCTCCGGCGAATTTGTCGGCGCCTCGAGTCGCGAACCGCCGGGCGATCGATTCGTGCTCCATCCCCGCGATGTGGACCAGCCAGGTGTCCGCGCGTTCGAAGCTCTCGTGACACTCCGCGCCGGTGGCCAGGCAAACGAGGACCAACTGCGGATCCATCGACACCGAGCAGAACGAGCTCGCGGTGAAACCCCGCTGGTGACCCTGTTCGTCGACCGTGGTGACGATGGTGACGCCGCTGGGAAACCGCGCCATCGCCTCTCGAAAGTTGGGGGCGTCGGCCGTGATGTCGGCGGTCATGGTGGGCCTCGATTCGTAGTGCAGGTGGTGACAGGGGTCACTGTATGGAGCGCAGAACGGCGGGGTTGTCGCAGATCGGGACAGCGCGGCGACCGATGCCGGCTGCGGCGGTGCACATCGCGACATCCGAATCCGCGCGGATCTGCCGCAGGACTGTTGACGCTATGTCAGTAGCTTGTCATCATGGACGTGTTGCACCTCACAGCCTGGACAGATCTGTGGTGGGCGACGCCGGAAATGCATGTGCCGCGGGCTCCCGGGCCCCGGCCATGACGAAAGGACACCCGCCTTGTCACTCGACGACCGCACCCGTACCTTGCTGCACGAGCGTGAGCTCTTCCTCGAAGGCGCGGACCCGACCCAACGGGGCATCGTCCGCAAGGAGATCGCACAGTCCTGGAAACGTTCCCTGATGTACGGCCTCGAACCGGAGCGCTCGCGACCCACCTTCCGTCCGGAGTCGCAGTCCTCGGAACAACTTCTGTCCGTGGCGGTTCCGGTGATCGAATCCAAGCGCGGTGCCCTCGTCGATTCGTCGAGCAGCCTGACAGTGACGGATGCGAGCGGTTGGGTTGTCGCACGGTGGGTCGAGGACAGCCGCTTCTCCCGGCGCCTGGACCGGCACGACGTCCTTCCCGGGTACTCCTTCGCCGAGACCACAGTGGGCACCAACAGCGGCGGCATGGTCCTCGAAACCGGGCGCCCTTCGCTCGTCGCCGGTCCCGAACACTTCTTCGAGGAGTCACTCCAGCTCACCTGCGCCGGCGCACCGATCCACCATCCGGTCACCAAACGACTGATCGGAACGCTGAATCTGACCTGCCGATACAGCGACACCAACCCGATCATGTTGTCCTGGGTATGTGAGGTCGCTACCCAGATCACGCAGGCGCTCGCCACCTCGGCCACCCGCCGCGAACAGCTTCTGTTCGAGGCCTTCCTCGCTGACAATCGCGACAGCCGACACGCCGTGATCTGTCTCGACGAGCAGACCATCATCAGCAACGCCGCGGCCGCCCGAATCCTCGGACCATCCGATCAGGCGATCCTATGGGAACACGCTGCCCGGGCTTTGCAATCCGATACCGATACCGATGCGGCCCTCCAGAAGACGGTGTCGCTCGCAGACGGAGCCGCGGTGGGCGTCGACGTGGTGCCGGTGACCGACGGCCCCGCCACCGTCGGTGCGCTGCTTCGGCTCAAGGTCGCCAGTCACCCGTCACGCAGCGGTCGTGCGCCCGAACCCGCGCCCGTGCTCGGTGAGCTCGTCGGAAACTCGCCTGCGTGGCGTGCCATGTGTCACGCGGTCACCGACGCCGGAAACCGCGCACTGCTCTTGACCGGCCAGCCCGGCGTCGGAAAGTTTGCGGTTGCGCGTGCGTTGGCCGACGAGCCCGACACCGCCGTGGTCGATGCCCTGACGCAATCGCCCACGAGCGTGGACTGGGGCACCCGAATCGCCGATGCCATCGCTCGGACTCCGTCGCTGCTGATTCTCCGGCGCATCGACGCCCTCGACTCCGACGACCTGCGCGAAACCGCAACCGCGGTTGCCCGCGCCCGCGCCCGGCAGATCCGAGTCGTGGCAACCACGAGCGCCCCGACCACCGCGCCTCCGCAGCTGGTGGAATGGTTCGATCGAGTCGTCGAGGTTCCCTCGCTCGCCGACCGTGCGGGCGATCTTCCGCTGCTGCTCGAAGCGGTCAGCAGGCGCTACAGCCCGCCGAACCAGAGGATCCACTGGATGCCCGATGCGGTCCAAGCCCTCGGCCGCATCGACTGGGATCGCAATGTCGCCGGGCTCGATGCACTCGTACGTGAACTCGTCGCAGGCCGCAGCCGCCGGTACATCGGAGCGCAGGACCTGCCGATCGAGCACCGCGTACAGGCGTCCCGCCGGCAGTTACAGGGCCTCGAACAGATGGAGGCGAAGGCGATCATGAATGCGCTCCGCGACGCCGGCGGCAACAAACGCCTCGCCGCGGATCGGCTCGGGATCGCGCGATCCACGCTGTACCGGAAGGTTCGATCACTCGGTATCGACATCGACTCCGCCAATTTCTGACGGGACGGTCCGGGCGGTGGCGCAGGTTGCGACATCCACCACCCGGCTTCGAGACTCACAATCGACCCATGGTCTCTCATTCCACAGAAACTCAACCCGACGCGTCGCTACCGCTCATCGCCGATGAAGAGGAAACCCTCCTCCGGGAGACGGTCGCCCGCATCGTCGCCAAATACGGTCACGACTATTACCAGAAGTGTTCGGCCACCGGAGAACCGATGCAGGACCTCTGGGACGAACTCGGTCGCAACGGCTACCTCGGCCTCAACATCGCAGAGGAGTACGGCGGCAGCGGCGCAGGCCTGACCCAACAGGCGATCGTCAGCGAAGAGCTGGCGGCGGGCGGCTGCCCGGAGCTGGCCATGGTGCTCTCCCAAGGCATCGCCGGCAGCGTGTTCGGACGGCACGGAACCGAGGAACAGAAGCGGCAGTACCTTCCCGGGATCGCCAGCGGAGCAAAGAAGTTCGTCTTCGCGCTAACCGAGCCGGACGCCGGATCGAACTCACACAACGTCTCGACCACCGCGACCCGCGACGGCGACGACTACATCGTCAAGGGCACCAAGTACTACATCTCGGGTGTCGACCACTGTGATCACTTCCTCCTCGTCGCCCGAACCGGAACCGACGAAAACACCGGCCGCGGCAAGCTGACGTTGTTCGTCGTCGACCCCGACGTCGAAGGACTGACCCGCGAGCTCATTCCGACGGCGCTGTCCGCACCCGAACGCCAATTCACCCTCTTCTTCGACAACGTGCGCATCCCCGCCGAACGAGTGATCGGCGAAGTCGACAAGGGCCTGGTGCCGCTGTTCGACGGCCTGAACCCCGAGCGGGTACTGAGTGCAGTGATCTGCACCGGCATCGCCCGCTACGCCATCGACAAGGCCTGCCGCTACGTCAAGGAACGGACTGTGTGGGGCACGACCCCGATCGGCAGCTATCAGGCGGTCCAGCACCCCCTGGCGGCCGCCAAGATCGAGCTCGAGGCAGCCCGCGGCATGACGTGGAAGGCGGCCGCACTCTACGACGCCGGCCTGCCCGCCGGTGAAGCGGCGAACATGGCCAAATACCTCGCATCCAAGGCCGGGCACCATGCCCTCGACACCGCCATCCAGGTCCACGGTGGCAACGGTTTGGCGCTCGAGTACGGACTCGCCGACCTGTGGTCGATCGTGCGTCTGCAGCAGATCGCGCCGGTGTCCTCGGAGATGGTCCTCAATCACATCGCCCAGCACACCCTCGGTCTGCCCCGCTCCTACTGATTCACGAAAGGCATCACCCGATGACTACTGCAGTCAAGGAGCTGGATCCCGGCCTGATCGGCCGGCAGCTGCCCGGAGACACCACCACCATCTCGCGGCATCAGTCCGCGATCACCGATCACGCGCTCCACGCGGCCGCCGACCGTGACTCGGGCGAGAGCGCCCACTCGATCTGGTTCCTCGTCATCGCGTTGCGCGGCATGGGCATCAGCGTCGACGAGTTGTGCGCACTGGCAGACAAGCGAGACACCGACACCCTATTGTTCGGGACCTGCGGTATCGACCAGATCCAGCCGCTGGCGGTGGGTCACACCTATCGGACGACCGCCTCGATCGACAGCATCGATCGGCGCACCACCCGGGACGGATCAATCCTCGACAGCCTCACTGTGACGGTGACCCTGTTCGACACCGCCGCACCGACAGACCCCGTCGGTGCGGTGACGAGTGTCTACCTGTTCAAGAGAGGGCAGAACTGATGTCCACCAGCGAGATTACGCCCGGCTACACGATCCCGTCGTTCGTCGTGGACCCGGTCGACGGTGAACACATCCGGCAGATCGCACTGATCCTCGACGACCCCAACCCCATCCACTTCGACCTGCACGCGGTCGCCGCCGCAGGTATGGGTGACCGGGAAATCAATCAGGGCGGCTCGACGATGGCGTACATCATCGACATGATCACCTCATGGGCCGGCACCCGGTCCGCCCTCCAGCGCATCAAATGCCGATTCCGCGACAACGTCCGCGCCGGCGATGTGGTCACCGCCGGCGGCACGGTGCTCGAGGTGACCGGCGGCGGCGACAACCGCCGCGCGCTGTGCGAGGTCTGGGTCGACCGAGGCGACGGGACGCGCGTCATCGACGGAACGGTCGTGGTCGCCATTCCCGAAGAGTGATTCGCCGCAACAGTATTCGACAAACGAAGGGGGGTGGTGCACACCGTGCACCACCCCCCTTTCAGGGTTTGGTGAAACGTCTGGGTTCAGCGGAACATCCGCTTGAGCTCCGGTTTGTTGATCTTGTTGTTCCCGGTTCGCGGCAGCGCGGGGACCATCTCGATCCGCCGGGGGCGTGAGAGACCTCTCAGGTCGGGATGGTGCTGACAGAACTCGGCGATATCGGCCATCGTCACTCCCTCGCGGGACGCGACGACGATCGCTGTCACCTGTTCGACCCACCGATCGTGTGGCGTTCCGATCACGGCAACTTCAGCGACGTCCGGGGAGGAGGCCAGGTAGTTCTCCACCATCTGCGGATAGACGTTCTCGCCGCCGCTGATGATCATGTCGTCGATCCGCTCGACGTATTCGAGCTGTCCATCGGGCCGAACCCTCATCAGGTCACCCGTCCGGAACCAGCCGTCGGTGAACCGCTCCGCATCGGCGTCGGGCCGCTTCCAGTAGCCCGGCGTCACCGCATCACCACGCACCTGCAGTTCCCCGATCTCGGCGCTGCCCTCGGCGACGCGCTGTTGGGTGGTCGGGTCGACCAACTGCCACTGCACCACCTGTTCGAGTGGCCGGCCCAAACAGACCGGCAGCGGGTTCTCCCCGATCCGTTCGCACGCCGCCAACCCGTTCTGCTCGGTTTGGCCGTAGATGTTGATCACCGAGCCGATCCCGGTTGCCTCCCGGAACCGTCGCAGCGGGCCCTCCGGAAGCCCCGATCCACCGACCGCGCAGATCCGCACACTAGGTAGCTGCACCGGTTCCGCGCCACTCATCCGGTTGGCCACATCGATCGCCATGGTCGGGACCAGCGCCACATAGCTCGGTGACCACCTCCGCGCCAGATCGACCCACCCTATCGGATCCCATTTCGACATCAGCGTGACCGACCCGCCGGCGACGAGGACCGGAAGGGAAATCAGCTGCAGACCGCCGACATGGAACAGGGGAGTGCACACGAGTGCGCTGTCATCGGCGTTCAAGCCGAAGATGTCAATCGTGGCGTCGACAGCGGCCCCTGTCGTCCGATGAGTTTGCCGAACACCCTTCGGGATTCCGGTCGACCCGCTGGTGTACATCAGGAGTGCTTCGTCCGCGTCGAGCCGAGGCACAATCTCGTCGCGCTCGGGCAGCGTCGTCACGTCGTGCCACGTCCAGGTCGCGCCGGCGCTGGCGGCGTTCGGACCTACCGCCAGGAGCCGTTCCGCGCCGCCCAGCCCGTCGCACACGTCCTGGATCAGCTCGACCTCGCTGTCGGCAACCACGATCAGCGTGGGATCGGAGTCTTCGACAGCGTGCCGCAGGGGTCCCCGCGGGACGGACAGGTTGTACGGCACCGCAATCGCGCCCGCCATCCAGATCCCGAGGAGAAGGCAGAAGGACTCGAGCCGGTTGGAGGCGTAGACCCCGACGCGGTCGCCAGGCACCACACCGACGGAGTCGAGAAACGCCGAGAACTGCCGGGAGACGGCGACGAACTGCTCGAACGTCAGCTCATCACCACCGAATCGGACTGCGACCGCGTCGGGTCGGCGCGCTGCGACGCGGACGAGGACGTTGGAAAGGTTCACGTGCATCCTTCGTCAGAAGTAAAGGTCCGGAAGCCGACCGGCACGAAAGTCGCCGAAATCAGCCTGTGGTGTAGAAGTACACCCCGGTTCGCGGCCCGCGGATGTCGCAATCGAATACACCCGCCGGGCACTGTCGCGAAACGCGACAACCCGGCCCCACCTCCGCACAGAGAATGTGTCGTACGACACAACATCTGTACAAGTAGAGGAGTAGTTGTGGGTCGAGTAGAAGGCAAGGTCGCCCTGATCACGGGAGCGGCACGAGGCCAGGGGCGAGAGCACGCGATTCGCCTCGCCGAAGAAGGAGCGGACATCATCGCGGTCGATGTCCCGCGGGAGATCATCGACATCGGGTACGAAGCCGGCACGGCCGACGAACTCGCCGAGACCGCCCGTTTCGTCGAAAAACTCGGTCGCCGCGTCATCACGTTCGAGGTCGACGTCCGCGACGCCGAGGCCCTGACGAACGGGGTGAACGGGGCTGTCGCCGAACTCGGTCGACTCGACATAGTCTCCGCCAACGCCGGCATCGCGAGCAACCCACACCTGGCGCACGAGATTCCCGAAACGACGTGGCGGCAGATGCTCGACATCAACCTCACCGGTGTCTGGCATACGGCCAAGGCCGCCATCCCACATCTGATCGAGGGCGGCCAGGGCGGCGCGATCGTCCTCACCAGCTCGGCTGCGGGGCTGAAGGGTTACGCCCACATTGCCCACTACGTCTCCGCCAAGCACGGTGTCGTCGGGCTGATGCGCAGCCTCGCGAACGAACTCGCTCCGCACGGCATCCGAGTGAACTCCATCCACCCCACTCAGGTGGATACCCCGATGATCCAGAACGAGGGCACGTACCGAATCTTCCGCCCGGACCTCGAGGCTCCGACCCGGGAGGACTTCGAGCCCGCGTCGGCGTCGACGAACGCCCTGCCGATTCCGTGGGTGGAGCCGCGGGATGTCAGCAATGCACTGCTGTTCCTGGTCTCGGACGAGGCACGGTACATCACCGGCGCCACCCTGCCCGTCGACGCGGGATGCCTGATCAAGTGACCGACACGCACCATGGGCCCCTCGCCGGAATCCGAGTCCTCGAACTCGCCGGCCTGGGGCCCGCCCCACATGCAGCACTCATGCTCGCCGACCTCGGCGCCGACGTCGTCCGGGTTCAACGCCCCGACCCCTCCAGCGCCCAGGCCCCGGACCCCACGCTGCGCGGCCGCCGAATCGTCACCGCGAACCTGAAAGATCCGGACGACCTCGACGACGTCCGGGCGCTCGCGCTGAAGGCCGACATCCTGATCGAAGGATTCAGGCCGGGAGTCGCCGAGCGGCTCGGCCTGGGCCCGGACACCTTCGCAAACGTCAATCCCGGCTTGATCTACGGGCGAATGACTGGGTGGGGTCAGGACGGCCCGTGGGCCGCAAAACCCGGCCATGACATCAACTTCATCGCTGCCACGGGCGTACTGAACGCGATCGGACCGGCTGAAGGCGCTCCACTGCCGCCACTGAATCTCATCGGCGATTTCGGTGGCGGCTCGATGTTCCTGATCGCGGGGCTGCTGGCCGCGCTCGTCGAGCGGACGCGGTCCGGACGAGGCCAGGTGGTCGACGCGGCGATGCTCGACGGAACCCTGACCCTGGCCCACTCGGTCTGGGCGATGCGAGCCGCCGGCGACTGGACCGATGAGCGAGGTGCAAACGTGCTCGACGGGGGTGCACCGTATTACGACTGCTACCGGACAGCCGACGGCGGCTACATGGCTGTGGGAGCGATCGAGCCGCAGTTCTATCAGGCGCTCCTCGACGGTCTCGCCATCGAGGAAGCACCCGATCGCGACGACCGGTCCCGATGGCCGGAGCTGCGTGAGCTGTTCGCAACAACGTTCGCGACCCGGAGCCGCGCCGAGTGGGAGACAGTCTTCGACTCGATCGACGCCTGCGTGACCCCGGTGCTGTCATTCGACGAAGTGTCCGGTCAGCCTCAGGTGGCCCACCGGCAGGCGATCGGTCCTCGCGACGGCGTTCTGCAGCCCGGTGCCGCACCGCGCCTGTCCCGAACACCCAACAGAGCCGGCCAGGCCGCCGTGGTCCTGACCGACATCAACTCGATCTGGTGAACGAGGAGCTTCGGGGCCACACCACTCAGTGACCCCGAAGCTCCCCTCCGACAGCGACGTGCGCAATCGTGAATCGACCGCGTCGATTCACGATCAGATCGACGACACGTCCACCGTCTCCTCCGACCGACTGGTGGCTGCCGGCCGGTAGGTTTCGCGGGCGGAAGCGATCGCCCAGATACTCAGGACACCGGCAACGGTCACGTAGGCGCCGACCGAAAGCACGGTGCCGGTCCAGGCAAACAGGCTCGTTGCGATCAGAGGAGCGAACCCGCCGCCCAGGACTGCGCCGAGTTGGTAACCGAGGGACGCGCCCGAGTACCGCACCTCGGCGGGGAACATCTCGTAGTAGAAGGCGGCCATCGGGCCGTAGAGTGCGCCCAGTGTGATTCCAGGGAGCAGCGCCGCGAACAGCATCAATAAAATGCTGCCGGTGCCGAGGAGCAACACGAACGGGAACGCCGACGCGGTGGTCGCGACTGCCGCGATCAGCAGGACTTGTTTGCGCCCAACCTTGTCCGACACCAAGGCGAACATCGGAATCGAGGCGACGGTGACTGCGCTGGAGATGAGAACCACCCACAGTGCCGTCGACTTCGACACACCCTCTGCTGTGGCGAACGAGACGAGGAACACCGTCACGATGTAGTAGTACACCTGAACGACCAGGATCATCCCCGCTGCCTGCAGGACCTCGCGGGGGTGCTCACGCAGCGCCGTGACGATCGGTGACCGCGGCGGCACCGGAACATCGGCGGACTTCTGCTCGGCCGCCCGCGCCTGCAACTGCTTGAACTCGTCGGAGTCCTCGATGGTGATCTGGATGTAGAGACCAAGGGCAACCACAATCGCACTGAGCAAGAAAGGGATGCGCCAGCCCCAGGATTGGAGTGCCTCCGTGCTCATCGATGCGACGACTACCAGAAACACGAGGTTGGACAGGATCACCGCGAGCGACGGACCCACCTGCGCGAAGCTGCCGAAGAAACCACGTCTGTGCGGTGGGGCGTTCTCGGTCACGATCAGCATGGCCCCGCCGTACTGTCCGCCGACGGCGATCCCTTGCACTGCGCGCAGCATCAGCAGAATCGCCGGAGCAGCGATTCCGATCTGCGCGTAGCTCGGAATCAGTCCGATCAGGAAAGTGGCCACGCCCATCATCAGCATCGCGACGACCAGCATGGCCGTGCGTCCGAGGCGGTCGCCGTAGTGACCGAAGATGATGCCACCGAGGGGCCGGAACAAAAACCCGACACCAAAGGTTGCAAACGCCGCGATCGTACCGACGATCGGGCTGACCTCGGGGAAAAACACCTTGTTGAAGACCAGCGCCGCCGCGGTCCCGTAGATGAAGAAGTCATACCATTCGAGCGTGCTGGCGCTCAGAGCCGAGACCAGCAACCGCCGAAGGCTCTTGCCCGCAGCCATGGTGATCAGCTCGGGTTCGGGTTGAAGGTGGACAGGACCAGATGGCCGCCGTCGACTGGGAGCTCAACTCCGGTGACTCGGCGCGCGGCGTCGGAAGCGAGGTACACCACAGCTCCGCTGATCTCGTCGGGCTCGATCAGACCTCCGATCGCGTGCCAATGGCGCGCCGCGGCCTCGTGGTCGGTGCGGGTGGAGCCCGGCTTTCCGCCGGTCATGTCATAGCAGCCCTGCCAGTTCGTCATCGCAGTGTCGACAAATCCGGGCAGGATCGCGTTGACCCTGACGCCGTAGGGAGCGAACTCCAATGCGGCTGCTTTCATCAGACCGAGCGCACCGTGCTTGGCCGCGGTGTAGTGAGCGGCGCCGGCCTGCGCCTCCACCCCGTTGACCGATGCGGTGATGATCACCGATCCCGATCGCTGCGTGATCAACTGCGGTGCTACCGCTCTCAAGGTCCGCCACACTCCATTGAGGTTGACGTCGATGGTATCGAGCCAGTCCTCGTCGGTCAGATCCCACAACGCTCCGCGGGTCCAGATGCCGTGGTTGATCACCACGATGTCGATGCTCCCGAACGCGGCAACCGTCTCCGCCACCGCAACATCGAGTGCGGATGACGAACGCGCATCCGTCCTGTGCGTGGCGACCCGCACACCCAGCGCGCCAACGGACTTCGCCGCGAGCGTGAGATCCTCCTCGGTCGACAGCCCGTACTGGACCGAATCGATTTGCTCGCAAATATCGAGCAGGACGATGTCCGCGCCCTCGTTCGCGAGTGCGTGTGCGTGTGCCAGCCCCTGGCCGCGTGCGCCGCCGGTAACCAGCGCGACCTTCCCCTCGAGAGTTCCCATATCCACGATCCTTTCGATGCCGACGTCTTGATCGCTACGAACGGTAGGTGTGCCGCGGGTCACACGATGTCCTACTTCGCTACACCTCTGCCGAGCCAACGTCGCGCCCATACACAACAGCGGGGCGGGGTTCGGCATCGATCACCGAACCCCGCCCCGCTGCAATTCAAATCAGCCCACGCTCACGGCACGCTCCGCCTCGAACTGCTTCTGAGCGGCCGCCTGGCCGGCGGCGGTGGCATCGGCACCGGCACGGTTGCTGTTGACCACCTGGTCGTAGCCCCGCTGACGCGAAGTGCGCGCGCCACTGAACTCCGGCGCGACCCGCTCGGCGATCAGCTCGAAGCTCCGCAGCGCGGCCGGCTGCGGAGCCCACTCACCGTGCAGAACGAGGAACTTCCCGAATCCGCCGGACTTCTCCTGCAACCGCTCGATCTGTGCGATCGCCATCTCCGGAGTACCGATGACAGCGAGGCCGCTCTCGTTGACACCGTCGATCAGCGTGTCGACGTCCGGAGCGGGATCGAAGCCCGGGGTAACGTGCGAGAGATAGTTCATCAGATCCAACAGCCCGTGCCGGCAGTCCGCTCGTGCCTGTTCCTCGGTCTCCGCCACATGCATCAGACCGGTGAGACGCCACTGGTCACGAGACACGGTGCGTCCGTTCTCGGCTGCGATCTGCTCGGCGATGTCCCAGTGGCCCGCGAGCAACTCGACGCCCATCGGGTTGGTGGCCGCGAGCGAGAGGATTCCTGCCCCGTACTTTCCCGCGAGCTTCGGACCGGTCGGCGACACCGTGGCGGTGACAGCCTTCTCGATGGTCGAGAACGGCGCAACGTGCAGGTAGGCGTCCTGGATCTTGTACCAATCCGTCTCCTCCGTGACCGTCTCGCCGTCGAGGAGACGGTGAATCACGTCGAAAGCCTGCTCCATCTTCCGCCGGCTCTGTACCGGGTCGATGCCGATCATGTGGGCGTCGTCTGCGAGTTGACCGGGGCCCGCGCCGAAGATCACCCGTCCGCGGCTGAGGTGGTCGAGCAGTACCAGCCGGTCGGCGATCATGAAGGGGTGGTGATAGGGCAGCGAGACCACCCCGAGGCCCAGTTTGATCCGTGACGTCCGCGAAGCGGCGGCAGCGAGGAACATCTCCGGTGAGGACACGATCTCCACACCGCCGGAGTGATGCTCACCGATCCAGAACTCGGCGAAGCCGAGCTTGTCCATGTGCTCGACGAGCTGAAGGTCCTGGTGGATCGCGGTGTTCGCATCCGTCTCGATCTTGTGCCACGGAGCGAGGAATGCCCCGAATTCGACGGTTGCGCGTGGGTTGCCCATGATTTCTCCTGATCGACGTATCCGTATGACGGGACTCTGCTCTGTGGTCACCAGCATCCAGCCGATCGCCGTACTGTGATGTAGCGCATTCGGACACAGCCACATGACCGCTACGCCGAGGTACCGAACGCTCGCGCCTACGCGACGCGCTCGGAGAGTCGCGCGACTCGGCGTCTCATCAGTACGGCAGCAAGTCGAGAGACAAGCGTCTGCTCCTCGTGCGCCAGGTCATGATTTCGCCGAGCCACGGCGATGATCTCGATGCAACGAGAATAGAGACGCTCGGATGTCATCCCGAACTCCACGAAGGCATTATCCTCCGGTGGCCACCCGAACGGCGCCCACATGACGACGAACCGTGCGATCTGTCGATCGGTCCTGTTCATGATTTCTCCATGGATTCTTGCAACGGAACGTGCGGTAGACAGTCTGGGTGCAGTCAGGCGAATCGTTTGTCTGACAATGGGACAGAGGCGCTTCGGGACGACCTGTAGATATCCATGCGGGCTTTGTGCCTGGACGCCCTCTTCGGCAACGAGCTGGGCCGGGACCCTCGAGACAGCCTCCCCGAATGGGAGGTCGAGAACGCCCCGGCAGTCCCGCGCACGGTCGGCGTTCCACAGCGTCTTCAGCGACGGCGCGTTCGATCTCGCCACTCTCTCGGTCACCGCGCGACAGAAGCGCAGCATGGCCAGAACCCCACACCTGTCGAAACTCATCCGATAGCATCGCACCCTCGACTCCTTGTCACGGCCAGAGGTTTCTCCGACATCGCATTCCCCGTAGATCCGAACGCAACTCTTGTCGAGGCGATGGTGTGCGCGGAGGGCGGTCGGGCACGGCCTTCCTCGACTTCCTCTGGCCGCCGGCCTACATCGCGCACATCACCGCCAAGTAGTCCGGGCGTCGTGGCGACGCCCGGACCCGCCCCCGCGCCGCTGTCCGCGGCACGAACCGAAGGATTGCACCATGGCTGTGCTCAACCACTTGGACGAGACCGCGACCAGGACGACCCTGACACATTGGTTGTCGACAAAGCTCGACGACGCGTCGAACATCGAATCCCGACGATCTCGATCCCAGCATCGGCCGGAATGTCGATGACCACCATCTTGTTCTCAGTCAGCTACGACGCGGAGGGGAACCGCCGAGAGCTCGATCTCGTGGCCCGAGTCACGCCCGCCGCCCCGGGATCTTGCGGGAGCCCGACCTCTCGGCAGAATTCGCGCTGCTCACGGCGGCTGCCGAGCACACCGCGGTTCCGGTGCCCCGGGTTCGCTGGCTCGAAGACGATCCGGCGCTGCTGGGTAGCCCGTTCCTAGTGATGGACCGCGTGGACGGTCGGGGCCCGGGGGACGATCCGCCATTCGTTTCCGAGGGCTGGGTTGTGGACCTCTCTCCTGCTGACCGAGGACGCCTCTTCGACAACGCGCTGGGCGCACTGGCTGAACTCCACACCGCCGACCCAAAGGTGCTCTGGATCGAGTTCTTGCACAACTGTGAGCTCCGCGAGCCCGGGATTGCGTATCAGCTAGCCGAGTGGCGCCAGTTCTACGACTGGACGGCAGAATCCGGGCGGATCGCCAACATCAAGGCGGCATACGAATGGGTCGAGGAGCACCGTCCTCATGATCACGAGCTGGTGCTCTGTTGGGGTGACGCCCGGCTGGGGAACATCATCTTCGGCGCTGACCAGTCCGTCGCGGCGGTCCTCGATTGGGAAATGGCGACCCTTGCCAGCCCTCAGCTGGACCTCGGGTGGTTCGTTCTTTTCGTGCGGTACTACTCGGAAGGCATAGGGGTTCCGCTGTTGAAAGGGCTTCCGACCCGCGAGGCCGTGATCGCGCGGTATCGCGAGCTCACGGGCCGCGGTGCGGCAGATGTCGACTACTACGAGCGATTCGCCGCCTAACCAGGGTGACCGGTATCGCGTCCGATACGCCGCAACCTGGCGGCGTGTCGCTAAACAGGGCAAAGGTTCCCGGGCGCGGGCACTAGGTGCAACAGAGCGAACGACGTGTCGGAGGGGTCGCCGCGCAGGGACCGCGGGGTGTCGGGTCCGACCACCCCCGGCGACTTCGTCTTCAGGTCGGAACAAGCGAAGTAATGCTGTGTTCGCCGAATGACCGGCGAGACCGGTAGTGAGTAGACCTGGCTGTGCCAGGTCTACTCACCGCGTCACGATGTAAGAGCGCAGAGTGTCACGCCGCCGAAATTCCCCCGTTGACGCTGATGGCCTGTCCGGTGAGCCTCCGTGCGGCCGGGGAGGCGAGGAAGACGGCCAGGGCCGCCAGGTCTTCCGACTCCGGAACGCCGAGGTGTGCTTGCTTCGCTGCCTTGGCGAACAGTTTGGCGCTGAATCCGTCGGAGGTGATGCGTTCGGTCGACCCGGTCCCGTTGACGAGCGATGGTGTCAGGACGTTTACGCGGATTCCGTGGCGCTTGGCTTCGATGGCCAGAGTGCGGCTGAACATGACAATGGCTGCCTTGGCGGCACCGATCACCGACTCGCCCGGTGTGGCGGTCTTGGCCGCATCCGACGCGACGTTGATGATCACACCGCCCTTCCTGGTCGTCATGTGCGGGACGATCTCGCTCGCGAGATACATGGATGGCAACGCCAGTTGGTTGAAGGTCCGCGCGATGTCGTCGGTGGGAATGTTCGCGAAGAGTTCCGGCCGGACGTCGGCGGCCGTCGTGGAGACCAGGACGTCGACGCCGCCCAGGATTCGCTCGGCTTCGGACGCGATGTACACGGCGCCGTCGAGGGTCGTCGCGTCCGCGGACAGGAAGGTGACGGTGCACGACGGATTGGCGGACGAAATACGTTCTTGCGCTGTCCGTCCACGCTCGGCGCTTCGGCCGACGATCATCACGCGCGGAGTGCCGGCCTCGGCGAGGCCCACGGCGGTCGCGAGACCGATACCGGCAGTGCCGCCCACCACGAGGACGCCGCAGTCCTTCAGATCCTTCGGCAGGGCGATGTCGGGTGTAGTCATGGTTGTACTCCGTTTTCGAGTGATGTGGGTCAGAGGGAGACGGTGCCGCGGGCGAAAATGTCCTTCGCAATGATGCGCTTCTGGATCTCGGCGGTGCCGTCCGCGACGAGGTAGGCGGTGACGTCGCGGTAGCGTTGCTGCAGGGGAGATTCCGTGGAGTAACCGAGGTTGCCGTGGACGCGCATGGCGAACTCGATCGCGTTCTTGGCCGCGACGGGCGGCCACCACTTGCTCATCGACGCCAGCGCTGTGTGTGGCTGAGCAGTCTCCCGAAGCCACAGTGCGCGGTAACAGATCCAGCGCGCACCCTCCAGATATGTTGCGTGTTCCGAGAATTGGAACGCGAGTCCCTGGTGTTCCGATAGCGGCTGCCCGAACGTCTCCCGTTGCTGGGCATAGGCGGCGGCTTCCTCCAGGCTCTGCTTTGCGGCCCCGAGGCACATCAGACCCAGGGCGGCGCGGCTGAAGTCGAAGTGGTCCATGACCGAGTGGAAGCCTCTGCCGAGTTCGCCGACGAGGTGCGATTCGGGAATGAAGACATCCGACAGGTGAATGCTCCCCCAGCCCAGTGGCAGGCAGCCCATGCCGGGCATGTGGCTGACGGTGACGCCTTCCGCGTCGAGCGGCACGACGAAGCAACTGACGCCCCGTGCACGACTCGATCCGGGCTCGCGCGCATAGACGAGCGCCGCGGTGGCATTCATGGCCCAGGAGATCGCTGTCTTCTCACCGTTCAGGCGCCACCCGCCCTCGACGGCCGTGGCGGTGGTGGTCAGTGCACTTGCGTCGGACCCCGACCCGGGTTCGGTCAGGGCGATGGCGATGGTCTGTTCACCGCTGATGAGGGGAGGAAGATAACGCTCCTGAATCTCGTCCCGGCACAGCGCTAGTTGGGAGGCGACAAGCCCGATCTGGACGGGTGCCGACGCCATGTTCACGTCGCCGTAGGCCAGGGTCTCGGTGGCGAGTCCGAGCAGGACGGGGTCTTCGGTGCCGGTTCCGCCGTACTGCTCGGGCAGGCCGATGCCCAGCAGACCGAGATCGCCAATCTTCTTCATGATGTCGAAGGGGAACTCGGTTGACGCCGCGCGGTCGCGGTAACTCGGGAGGAGGACGCGATCACTGAACGCTGCCAGCGTCTTCCGGAACTCTTCCTGTTCGTCGGTGAATGCAAAAGAAACCATCGGAGTGTGCCTCCTGTGAATCGGTGGAGTGGTCACGGCGAGGGAGCGTTGGTGTGCGTGGGGAAGCAGGGCGCCCGTGCCCCGCACCGTGAGAAGTATTCTAGGTTTGAATAGTAGGTCGTCAAAGCACCGACGGCAAGAGGTGTGCCGGTTGTGCCCGCGTCTGTGCTGCGCGGACGTGTAAGTCAGTTCCCGGTTTCGACGTCGCCGACGGCGCGACGGACCTGTTGAAGCTGTCCGATCACCGCTTCCAGCGTCTCGGTATCGACCGACGCCAGGCCGAAGCGAACCCCGGCGAGAAGGTCGTTCGCTTGCTCCACCACGGCCATGCCTGCCGGAGTCAGCGTGGCGAGAACGGTTCGGCGGTCCGTGGTGTGCGCGCGGCGTTCGACGAGGCCGGCCTTCACGAGTTGGTCAACCGCCATCGAGACCGTGGTGGGGTGGACCATGAGGTATTTGCTCAACTTGCCGAGCGTCCGAGTGTGTTCGTCGGACAGTTGTAGCGAAGTGAGAATGAGGTATGCGTTGCGCGACAGGCGAAGTGGGCGAAGCTCCTGGTCCATGGCGCGGACGACCCATTGATGGGTGCGCAGCAGCGCCATCGTGGTGGCGAACTCCAGTTCGGCCGAATCCCGCGACTCCGCCCATTCGGTGCGCATCCAGTCGACCACATCACCGCGATCGTCGTCGGCGGGCGCCGGCAGTTCACTCGCCACTGCGCGTCCTCTCCTCGTCACCGAACCACGTTGCGGTCGATGATAGACACCGCTCTCAGCCGTGGGACAGAACGACCTTGCCGAACCCGCTTCCCTGCTCGAGATGCTTGTGCGCGGCCGCCGCCTCCGCGAGCGGGAACACCGCACTGATGGGGACCGGAGGGACGTCCTTCGCGTCGAGCAGCGTCAGAAGTCCGGCGAAATCCTGTGGGCTGCCCATCGTGGTTCCGATCAGTTCGTACTGGCCGAAGTAGAACGGCCGGACGTCGAGGCTGGCGAGTTCGCTGCGCGACGCCCCAAGGACGACCAGCCGGCCGCCCGGTCGCAGGGCTGCGATGGACTGCTCCCACGTCCCGACGGAGTCGAGGACGAGATCGAACCCCTGCCCCTCCGGCGAAAGCTCTCGCGCGGCTTCCGGCCACTCGGGATCGGTGTAGAGCACGCCGTTGGCGGCGCCGAGCTCCTGGGCCTGCGCGATCTTGGAGGCAGAAGAGGACGTGACGGTGACGTTGGCGCCGATCGCGGAAGCGAGCATCACTGCCATAGTCGCGACGCCGCCGCCGGCGCCCAGAACGAGGAGACTCTCCCCGGCGCGGAGGTGTCCGCGGCTGAAGAGGGCGCGGTAGGTCGTGAGTCCGACCAGGGGCAGGGCGGCCGACTGTTCCCAGCTGAGGCCACGAGGCTTCGGGGCGACACAGTTTTCCGGGACGCGGACCAATTCGGCGTAGGTGCCGCGCTGGTGGTCGCCGAGGATCTCCCACTGCGCACCGGGGGCCGCCTCGCGGTCGCCCCACCACAGCGATGGGAGGACGAGTACCTCTTCGCCCGTGTCCGTTCGGATGCCCGCGCCGTCGGCGCCGAGGACATGGGGCAGGGGGGACGAGTACTTGCCCTGGCGAACGAGAACGTCGTGCCAATTGAGCGCGGCCGCCTTCAGTCGGACGGTGACCCATCCTGGGCTCGCAACCGGATCGGGAGTCGACTCCAACCTCAAGACGTCCGGCTCCCCGAACTCTCGCAAAACCACGGCGTCCACAGAAATCCTTTCGGTCGTACCTTTTGAATGATAGCATTGTTTTATCAACGAGCACTGTGTCGACCGGTTGGATGCGCAGTGGCTGGCGCGAGCTCTCGAACGTGCGCCCTCCCAACAATATTGGGCAACGCTTTCCGTGTACGACGCGCCTTGCCTCGGGCGCGCGAATCGTGTTTAGTGATGGCAGTCACATATACTGGGTTGTCGGATGAGGAACGTCTGCCCTGCGATGCAATCCGCGTCGTGCGGCAACTGAACTACGGAGCGTGATGAGTCGGACGGCGCAGTCGGTGGCAGTGCGGGACGAGGGCCTCGTTCAGCACGCGCACGAGTATGTGGAACTGGCAGCGAAGATCCTCGGGCCGGGGTTCCATGCTTGCAGCTTCGATGATGCCTACGTCGCACTCGCCGCCGCCCGACATCAACTCGGAGACGCGCTGACCGAAGGACGCCTGCCTGAGGCCGACATCGAGGAAGCATGCTTCCTCCTGGTCCGGATCGAAGAACACCAGGAGCGGTGCGCCGAGAGCGCGGCCGTCAGCCGTGCCGCCGAGTTGCGTGCCGTCCACGACGCCGCGGCCGGGCTACGGGATCTCGCATCCGATGACATCGTCCAGGCGGCACCGTTGGCGATCTGTTCTGCGCTCCCGTTCGCACGCGCCATGATCTCGGCGATCAGTGGATCGCTGTGGCGACCGCAGAGACTCCACGTACAGCCGGAATTCGACGGGTCGCCGATGGACTTCTCGTACTTCGTTGATTCCGCGGAATTTTCGTTGTCGGAGGCGCGGCTGGAGACGGAACTCGTCCGCAGACGAGTGCCCGCCCTTGTCCCGGCGCCGGCAGAAGACAACCGGACGTTCAAGGAGATCGTGGCTGTGTCACGCTGCTCCAGCTATGTTGCAGCGCCCATAGTTTCCAAGGGCAGAGTGATAGGCCTCATACATGCTGATCGTCCTGGCGTGCGGGACTCGCTCGACCCGGACGACCGCGACCGATTGGACGCGTTCGCAACGTTCTTCGCTCTCGTGTACGAGCAAGCGGTACTGCGGGAACGAATCTGCGCGCAGCGGACGCGACTCGCGGCCTCCTTCGACGCCACCGATTCGATGCTCGAACGCATGCAGAAGACGGAGCTGGGCCTGCGTCCCCAGCCGGACGCGCGGTCCTCCGTCCCTCGACGCATCGTCGACGAGACCAGCGCGGTTGAGGTCAACGCGGTCTTGACGTTCCGCGAGCGCGAGATCCTGTCCCACATCGCGACCGGAGCCACCAACAATCAGATTGCGCAGACACTCGTGATTTCCGAGGGAACCGTGAAGTCACACGTCAAGCACATCCTCAAGAAGCTGCGGGTGCCTACGCGGGCAGCGGCGGCGGTGCTCTATTCCCACCAGAACCGACGATGACGGGCACGCCATCGTGAACAATGGTCAATTACCGGCACAGAACTCGGCACGGTCGCGAGCCGAGGCCGAAGGTCTGAAGACGGCCGCATCGCTTCTCGGCCGCTTGCGTAAGGAATTCGGTTTCGGCCCAGAGGCCCCGACTGAGACGCGGAAGGTGTCACCGGGCCTCATGCTCGCCATGTTGGACGAGGCGACCGAAGCAGGACTCCGTGGACTGCCGTCGATCCCAGTGGACAAGAAGGTCTTCTTCGGGCGGCTCCTCGTCGAGATTCGAGAGGTCCGCCTCCGTCTGCACGCGGCGCCGTCCTCGTCCAGTGTTGTCGGTGCCGCCGACTTCGCAGGCGCTGTTCGACGTCTTCGCGGTGCTGAAACGGTGGCCGGGTTGTCCAGGAGTGTGTGCTCCGAGGCCGCCGCGATGACCGGCCTCGGCCGGGTGCTGCTGTCGGAGCTTCACGATCACGCGTGGACCATCGTGGAGACGCAGTTCGAGAAGGGCTCTGCGCCGGACGTGACTGCACTGGCGTCGACAGAGATAGCGCCGGGGTCGCCAGAGGAAGAGGCAGTCCAGAAACGCGCTGCAGTCCTCGTACTGCCGAATCCGCAGCTTTCGAAGGGGAACTCCACGGCCATCGCAGGTGTCCCGTTCTTTGGTGCCGGCGGGTACGTCGTGGCCCCGATTGCGGTCTCCACAGGGGTGATCGGCCTGATTCACGCGTGTCGCGCCGACGAGCGAAAGCCGAGCGTCGCCGAGCGAGACCTTCTCGATGCTTTCGCGGGTAGCTTCGGGACGCTCTTCGAACGGGCCCTCGTCTCCGAACGGCTGAGCGAGCAGAAACGGTTGATCCTCGAACGGCTGCAAGAGGAAAGTCGTGAGGCGGAGGGACTGTCGAACGCCGAAGTCGCTTTTGGAAAGCCGAGTGGTGCGGGTGCGGCGTCGTTATCGTCGGTGCCACTGCCTTCCGATTGCCGCGCACCGGGTCTCGAGGAACTCACCATGCGCGAGCGCGAAGTCTTCCAGCTCCTCGCGGCGGGAAAATCCAACACGGAAATTGCGGATGAGCTCGTTATCAGTGTCTTCACCGTGAAATCGCATGTCAAGAAGATCCTGCGGAAGCTCGGGGCTATGAACCGGTCGGAGGCGATCTACCGGTACCTCGAGATGACCGACTCCGACGCCTCGTCCCGCCGCACCACCTGAGTCAGCCGTTGGTGTCCGGTACTACGACTCGGACACCGTCACACTGCCCGTTGACGATCAATTGGCACGACAGGCGTGAATGTGACTGCACCCCTTCGAGGTATTCGAGCAGATCACGCTCCTCGTCGGTGGCCTCGTCGAACAGGCCCGTGGAGCCTTCGTCGAGAATGACGTGACACGTTGCGCACGAGCAACTTCCCCCGCATTCGGCGATGATTCCCGGGAGGTTGTTGCGGACCGAGCCGTCCATGATGCTCTGGCCGGTCGGGACGTCGATCGTCGACTCACTTCCGTCGGGCAGCACGTAGGTGATCTTGCTCATTTCGGTTCCTTTCGAGGTCTCTCGTGTGATCCAAGTCTCTCCTGCGCCGGCAGGTGACACGTCACCTCGACGAGAGATCTTCCTACACCCTTGGGGTGAGATTGTTTCGTCGGGAATCGGGGGAACGAAACGGGGGCTGTCGCAACCTCGTTGCGGCAGCCCCCGCTCGTGGAATCCGGCAGCGCCGGATGACGTTACCCGTTGCCGGTCAGTTCGGCTGCCTGCTTGCGAAGCAAGAACTTCTGAATCTTTCCGGTGGCGGTCGTGGGAAGCTGATCGACGACGACCACCTTCTCGGGAATCTTCTGCATCATGGCCTTCCGCTCGTTGCGGAGGAAATCGGCCAGCTCGTCCAGGGTCGGCGCCGGACCGTTCACCTCGATGAAGGCGCATACCTTTTCTCCGAGGCGGGGATCCGGCATGGACACCGCGGCCGCGCCCGTGATGCGCGGATGCGCCAGCAGGTGTTCTTCCACCTCACGCGCGGAGATATTCATACCGCCGCGGATGATCAGGTCTTTGATCCGTCCCGTGACTCGCAGAAAGCCATCCGTGTCGACGCGACCGAGATCTCCGGAAGCGAGGAAGCCGCGCGCGTCGACCGATGCGGCGGTGCGTTGGGGATCGCGCCAGTAGCCCAGAAAGATCCCCGGTCCACCGTAGAAGATCTGGCCTTCCTCGCCGGCCGTCACGACGGCGCCCTCCTCGTCGCGGATCGCGAGATCGACTCCGTCGAAGGCCCGCCCGTCGGAGGAGAGCACCTTGTCGAGGGGATCATCCTCGCGGACCGCGGTAACCAGGAGGCCCTCGCTGCTGCCGTACACCGGAAGCAGCGTGCAGGCGGGCAACGCATTCTTCCACTCCCGCAGAAGGCTTTCCGGTATGGGAGCGCCGGCGCTGACCCACATTCGCATGGAGCTGACGTCGTGGTCGGCACCGGCATCGATCGCCCCGAGTGCCATCTGGAGGAACGGTGTCGCGGCCATGCTGACCGTCGCCTTGTACTCCGCGATGCGCCGAAGACCTTCCCTCGGTTCCCACACGTCGAGGAGGTGGATCCCACTGCCGAGGATCAGCGGTGTTGCGACACCCACCGCGAGTCCGGTTGCGTGGGTGACGGGGGAGGGCATGAACATGACGTCGTCGGGGTTCAGGCCCATCACGTCTCCACCCAATCCGTGGACGGTGAACGAGAGCGTGTTGAAGGTGTGCTGGCAGCCCTTCGGCCGCGACTCGGTTCCCGAGGTGTAGATGATGGCGTGGGCCGCATCGGCGGACGGCGGCGGCCCGAGTTCGTCGTCACCGGGGACGTGGTCGCCGGCGGTGAGTGAATCGAACGCGATCTCATCTGCCCTCGCAGCTCCGCGTACGACGACGACATGCTCGAGTCCGGGAACCTCGGGCCGGACCTCGGCGAGCATGTCGGTGTACCGGAATTTCCGGAATTCCTCTGTGACGAACGAGATCTTGGCGCCGGAGTGCTCGAGTACATACCGGACCTCGTCGTGCCGGTACACCGGCATCGTCGGAACGAGTACTGCGCCAATCCTGGCGAGCGCCACGTAGATGACGGCGAATTCGTTCCAGTTCGGCAACTGGACCTGGACGCGGTCGCCGCTGTCGACGCCGAGCTTCTTCAGTGCCGCCGCGAGGCGGTACGCCTGCGCCCGCAGCTCGCCTCGGGTGAGTGACCCGTAGCCGTCGGTGACAGCCACGAAGTCCGGATCGATCGTTGCCCAGCGATCCACGTGTTCGGCCAGGCTCTCGTCGCGCCAATAGCCGTTCGATCGGAACGCCTCGAGGGTGCTCGCACTGTAGCGGTCCTCGGGGAGAATGGCTCCCGCGTGTTCCATGACATCCATGCGCGGATCCTTGCTTTCAGGTGCCTCTCCTCGACAGGAGACAGGCCGGAGTGATTGGTCTAACCATAATGTCGACCGGGGGAGGAAAAAGGTATGAAACGGACGTCTTCTCCTCCTCCGGGATGAGGGAAATACCCCGTCGGGATGAGTGCTCCGTGGAGGGTGCGGGTACGGCGCGTGTGCAGCACCCGCACCCGGGGTGTCACAAGTAGATCGACTTCGGCACGAGGTAGGCGGAGAGTGCTTCCGGGCCCAGTTCACGGCCGAGGCCGCTGGCCTTGACACCACCGAAGGGTGCCGTGGGATCGGGAAGGTAGCCGTTGATCCCGATCGTTCCCGTCTGGACGCGCCGGGCGACGGCGACCCCGTGGTCGTGATCGGCGGTGAAGACGGTGCCACCGAGCCCGAAGTCGCTGTCGTTCGCGATACGGACCGCCTCCTCGTCGTCGCGATACGAGATGATCGAGAGCACCGGGCCGAAGATCTCCTCCTGGGCGATGGTGTAGTTGTTGTCCACGTCAGCGAAGATGGTCGGCTCGACGAACCATCCCTTGTCGAGGTCTGCGGGACGTCCGCCACCGACCGTGATGCGGGCGCCGTCGCCCTTGCCCTTCGCGATGTACGACTCCACGCGGTCGCGTTGCCGGGCGCTCGCCATGGGGCCGATCATCGTGGTGGGGTCGAGGGAGCTTCCCACGGTCAGCGACCCGGCCAGAGCGCTGAACGTGTCGACCACTTCCTGGTAACGCGACTGCGGTGCGAGTACGCGGGTGCCGAGGTAGCAGACCTGCCCGTTGTTCAACATCGTCGCGCCGAACAACTGCTCCCCGACGGTGGCGAGATCCAGGTTTGCGTCGTCGAGGATGATGGCCGCCGACTTGCCACCCAGTTCCAGCGTGACCGGCCGGAGCAGGCGACCGCAGGCCTCGGCGATGTTGCGGCCGGCAGCAGACGACCCGGTGAACGCCACCTTGTCGATGCCGGGGTGCGAGACCAGGTACGCGCCCAGTTCGCGGCCTCCGGGAACGATGTTGATCACGCCGGCCGGAAGGTCCGCCTCTTCGATCGCCTCGGCGAGGACGTAGCTGTCGAGCACTGTTTCGGGAGACGGCTTGATGACGATCGTGCACCCGGCAGCGAGGGCAGGTGCGTACTTGAACGCGGCGAGCGCCTGCGGGAAGTTCCACGGAACGATTGCGCCGACCACGCCGATCGGGGTCTTGGTCACGAGGGTCGATCCGCCGAGCAGACCGGGTCGCGTTTCCTCGAAGCCGTCGTTCTCGATCAGGCCCGCGTAATAGCGGAGCAGGATCTGAGGGAAGACCGCTTCCAGCTTTTCCGCGACGGCGACGGGCATGCCGTTCTGCGAGCTCACCGCCTGGGCCAACTCGGGTGCGCGTTTGTCGAGCGCATCCGCGAGACGCTTCAGTGCCGCCGCTCGCCGCGCCGGCTCCCACTGCGACCAGCCGGTGGGATCGTCGAAGGCCTGGCGCGCCGCATCTACAGCGGCATCCATGTCGGCCTCGGCGCCGTCGGGGGCGTGACCGACCACCTGCTCGTCGTTGGGTGACACGACCGTGATCACGTCACTGGAAGTGGGCGCGTGCCACTCGCCTCCGATGAAGAAGGCGTTGTTGTTCGTCGTCATGACGGGTTCCTCTCGTTGATCTGAGTTGTGTTGCTCTTCTTGCCGAGTCGTTCGATCGGACGACGAATTACACGGATTCGAGGGGTTCCTCGTACAGCGGGAATTCCTCGGTGTCGTACGTCCCGAAGCCCTCCTCGAAGCTTTCCTGGATGGCGATCTGGGCGCTCTCGGGCAGAGTGTGCATGATGCGGCGGACGCGTTCCTGGCGGCGGGCGACCGCCTGGCGGAACGGCATGCCCGGGGTGGCCTTCATCTGCGGGACGATGCCCTCGACGTCGTCGACCCCGCCGGCGTGGTGGCCGGCGTCGACCATGGCCTGTTCGGCGGCCATGGTGGCTTCGTCCTTCTCCTCGGACATGCCGATCGGGCCGATCATGGTGCCGCCCAGGAACTGCTTGACCACCGGTTCGTCCGAGGTGAGTAGCACTTCGCGGGGTCCGAACATCACCAGTTTCCGGCGGAAGAGCATGCCGATGTTGTCGGGAACGGTGCGGGCGAGGTTGATGTTGTGCGAGACGATCAGGATGGTCGCGTCGATCTCGGCGTTGATGTCGATCAGTGTCTGGGAGATGTAGGTGGTGCGGACGGGGTCGAGTCCGGAGTCGGGTTCGTCGACGAGGATGATCTGTGGGTCGAGCACCAGGGCGCGGGCGAGGCCGGCGCGTTTGCGCATACCTCCGGAGATCTCGCCGGGCAGTTTGTCCTCGGCCCCGAGCAGGCCGACGAGTTCCATCTTCTCCATCACGATCGTGCGGATCTCGGATTCGGATTTCTTGGTGTGCTCCCGCAGCGGGAACGCGACGTTGTCGTACAGGTTCATCGACCCGAACAGGGCGCCGTCCTGGAAGAGCACCCCGAACAGCTTGCGGATCTCGTACAGCTCCTTCGAGGAGCACTCGAGAATGTTGGTGCCGTCGATCACGATCGACCCCTGCTCCGGACGGAGCAGACCGATCAGCGATTTCAGGAACACCGACTTACCCGTGCCCGACGGCCCGAGCAACGCACTGACCTCACCGGCCGGAAGAGTCAACGAGACGTCCTGCCAGATCTTCTGCGAGCCGAACGACTTGGTCAGTCCTTCGACGGATACCTCGACACCCACCACTACCTCCTACTATTGCGAAAACATCGGCTGATCCCCATGTTTCGGGGAACCGGTCAGACCGGGGTCATTTCCGTCATGACCCACGCACCCTCCTGTTCGGTCATGCCGACGCGGACGCGGCTTCCGTCCAATTTCGGGGCGGCGCTGTCGGTGCTGGTGGTCGACTGGTTGACGAAGAACAGCAGCGTCACTGCGTGTTCCGACGCGGAGACGACGGAGGATTCGACGACGGTCGCCGAGGTCACGACCTGGCGTTGTTTCGCCGACGGGATGATGACCTCCTTGCCGACGCTGTCGAACTGACCGCGCAGGTCGCCGCCGAGACTGGGAAGGATGTCGGCGAAGTGGGCGTCGATGGTGTTGAAGTCGTACGAGAGGACGTCGGCGACCAGGTGGGTGGCGCGGTCGCGCGCCTGTCCCTCCGCGGCGTCGACCTGGTGGCGATCGTGCACCTGGAGAGCGATAGCGACGGCCGCCGCGACGAGCCCGCCGGCGAGGAGCACGGCGAGGTATCGGGTGGCCCGCCGCCGCGCGAACGACCAGGATGCGACCGCTTCGGGTATCCGGGCGAGTGTGTTTCTCATGCTACGAACTCCACATCTGAGACGAGCCAGTTGCCGTCCACCGAATCGAGCGAGACCTTCATGCGGTAGACGCGGATCTCACCGTCGGGTGCCTCGGTGTTCTTCACCGTGGACGTCACGGCGGCGAGGACGACGGCGTGCTCGTCGTCGGACGTGACAAGCCCGGCTTCCTTCACTTCGCCGGTCGACTCCACCTGGCCCTGGTTCAGCACGTCACCGAAGCTGCCGGACGCACTGGTGAACTGGTCCCGGAACGGCCCGGTGGTGCCGTCGGCGACGCGCTGGATGTCCTCGTCCACGCTTTGGTGCCTCAGCGTGACCAGATTGACGACCACTTGGCGGGCCGTTTCCAGTATCTGCTCGTCTCGTGACTGTGCTGCTTGCTCCGCTCGCAGGTTCGTCCACGAGACGCCGCCGACGACGAGGGCGGCGAGGGCCACGAGTGCGATTGCCGCCATCGTGGCGATGAACCCTCGGGTACTTTGACGCACCTCGGAGTCGGCTGTCGCGGCCGCGGCATCGGTTCCGGTGTGATCGAGGTCCGGTTCGACCTCTACCGGAGCAGTAGTGCCTGCCATGTCAATTCCTCCTCTAGCTTTGGTGCGGAAACGCTGGCGATCGAGTACAGATCGCCGTTCGGTGCCCGGAAGTTCCCGGTGATCGGGTCGTACGGGACGCTGGTGGTGCCGTCGGGGACAATCGCCTGCGGGGGCGTCCACGAAGCCGGCGCGACGGTCAGGGGATCGGGAACTTCGGGAGCCGGCCGGCTCGCGATCGGTCCCGTGTCCGGTGCGCCGGTGTCGGTCGACGGGGGAGAATACGGTTGTCCGGGCCGTGCCAGCATTTCCGGCCAGGTGGACGGCAGGCCGCCGGGGCAGTTCGCGATCTCGGCGGTGCGCACCGCGGGATTCGTCGCGCACGGGATGTTCCGTGCGCCACGTGCGACGCGCGGATCTGCCTGTGGGAGCTTGCAGTAGGAATTTTCCGGAGCCGGAGCCGAGCTGACGTCGCTCGGGTCGCGGCGCTGCGTTTCCTGGTAACCCTCGGTGCAGGGGAGCGGGTTCGCGGAGTTGCCGAGTTTGACGTCCAGGGCGCCCTGGCCGTACACCCGGTCGTCAGTTTGGACTCCGCGGTGCATGTAGTTGATCGACGCGGACACCGCCGGATAGATCACCAGGATCTGGTGTATCCCGGGGATGTTGACCCGTGCCACCTCACCCACGGTCTGAAGATTCGCCAGCAGCAGCGGAACGGTGGGGCGGACGTCGTCGAGGGTGCCGCTGACCGTGTCGAAGAACTGGGAACCGTTGTCGAGGACACCGCGAACCTGCGCGTCGCTCATCACCAACTGCTCGGAGAACGAGGACAGATCACGGGAGAAGCTCGCGATGTCGGCGCGGGAGTCGGCACCGGCCTCGAGGACGGGTTCGGCGTCGTCGAGCAGTGTTCTGGTGGAACCGATCTTGGCCTGTGCGAGTTCGATCAGCGGGCGCGAGGAGTCGATGAGCCGCGACAGGGCCGGTCCCGCCCCGTTGAAGGCGGTGTAGGCCTCGTCGACCGTGACCCGGAGATCGTCCTTGGGCAGCTCCGACAGGAGCACGTTCACCTTGTCGACGACCTCGGAGGCGGGCACCGGGATCTCGGTGTTCTGCTCGGTGATCACGTCACCGTCCTCGAGGAAGGGGCCCTCCGAGGACGCCGGAACGATGTCCAGATACTGCTCGCCGATGGCCGAGACGCTGCGCACGAATGCCTGGCTGTTCGCCGGAACAGCGAAGTCCGAATCGAGCTGCAGTTCCGCGGACGCCCGATCCGGGCGGACGTCGATCGACTTCACGACGCCGACGTCGACGCCGCGATACGTCACCAGGGAGTTCACATAGAGTCCTCCGGCGCGGTCGAACTCCGCCGTGATCGTGTACATGCCGATCCCGGTGACCCTCTTCAGCCCGAGATAGTTGACCGCAGCGTTGCCGACCGCGAGAACGGCCACCACGCTGAAGACGATGAGCTGGAAGCGAACGAGTTTCGATCTCATCAGCGCGGTGCTCCGTTCTTCGGTGCGGACGTTGCGGGCCCGCCGGATGTCGTTGCACCGGTGGGTGCCAGCAGCGGATTCACCGCTTGGCGAGCCGGGTTCAGTCCCGCCAGCTCGTCGAGGGGGATGCTGCCGAGAACCTTGCCGCCTACCGTCTCGGCGCTGACGTCGAGCGTGAGGAAGAGATTCATGTAGTCACCCTTGATGGCGCGCTGAGTCGTGGTCACCGGGAACGGGACCGTCGCCGCGATCTTGAGTGCTTCCGGGAGGTGATCGCCGGCCGCGGTGAGCTGCGAGAGTACCGGCTGGAGAGACCGCAGATTCGCGTCGAGGTCGTCGCGGCTGCTCTCGAGCACCTTCGTGGCGACCTCGCCGAACCGTCCCACGTCGTTCAGCATGGTCGTGAGTTGCTTCTGCTGCTCGTCCAGGATCTGCATCGCCGGCTGGATCGAGGTGATCCCTCGGTCGATCGTCTGATTCTGGCTGGCGAGTTCCGCGCCGAGGCGGTCGAGACCGTCGATCGCGCGGACGATGTCGTCGCGCTGTTGATCGACTCCACCGACGAACTCTTCGAGGTTGCCGAAGAGGCTGCGCAACGATTCCTCGCGGCCACCCAGAACACGATTGAGTTCGGAGGTCACGGTGCGGATCTGTTGCAAACCACTACCGTTGAGCACGAGGGCCAGCGCCGAGAGCACCTCCTCGGTGGACGGGTACTGACTGGTGCGGTCGAGGGGGATCACGTCGCCGTCGGCGAGTGCGCCGACCGCCTCGACACCGGGCGGCACCGTCAGCTCGAGGTACTGGGAGCCGAGCACGCTGGTTTGCGCGAGCTTGGCGCTGACGTTCGCCGGGATCTCGGCCTCGGGATCGATTTCGAGTGTCAGTTTGGCGCCCCAGTTGTCACCCGTGATGTGGCTGATGTTCCCCACGATGACGTTGTTGGCCTTCACCGGCGAGTTTCCCACCAGATTCTGGATGTCCGCCAGTTCGACCGTCACCTCGTGTGCGTCACCTCCGACCACGTTGCCGGGCAGTCCGATCGAATTGATTCCGTCGAATCGGCACCCGGCCGCCGCGGCCACGACGCCGACGAGCATGGTCGCGGTGAGCGCCGACCTCCGAATTGAGTTCGTCATCGTGGTCCCTCCGGAAGAATGAGGTTCTGGAGACTCGTGGTGATGGAGGAAACGGGATCACTCGGGCCGGGGGATCCCGGAACGCCCGCCGGCGGAGTCGGATTGGCGACCGGTGCCGACGTTGCCTGTTGCACGGCCGCATTGGCCAGGGGTGCGGCGAAAGCTCCTGCAGCAGTCGCGCATTCATTCGCCGGTGCGTCGACCGTGGTCAAGAGCGCGCAGATGAGCGAGCGCGGGTCCGGCATCTCGGGCACGGCGAGGGCACCCGTGAGTGAGTTGGCGTCGGGATCGTAGATGTTGTAGAAGTCCGACAGCGCCGTCGGTCCGGCGTGCAGGATCGACATCAGGGTGTCCTGCCGGTCGACGAGCAACCGGGTGATGGTTTCGAGCTGCCCGGTATTCTCGACCAGTGCCCCACGGTTGTCTTCGACGAACTTCGTGACTTCCTGGAACGTGGTCAGCATGCTGCTGAGCAGTGCGTCGAGTTCGGTCCGGTTCGCGTTGAGCAGTCCCGACACGTTGGCCAGTTCACCGCTGAACGCCCGGATCTGCTGGTCGCTCGCGGCGAGGGCGGTGGTGAACTTCTGCAGGTTCTCGACGGTGCCGAACAGAGCCTCGCCGCTCGCGTTCAGTGTGGTGGCGGCGTCCGAGAGGTGGGTGAGGGAATCGTGCAGCGCGCTGCCCGTTCCGTCCAGCGTGTGGGCAGTGCTGCTCACGAAGCGATTGAGGGAACCGTCCGGGTGCTCCGGGGTGCGGCCCGCATCCTCGCTGAGCTTGACCACCTGCTTCTTGATCTCGTCGAACTCGACCGGCACGGCGGTCCGGTCGAGGGGGATCTCGTCACCGTCCGACAGGGTCGGTCCACCCGAGTACGCCGGCGCGAGCTGAATGTAGCGGCCGGTCACCAGGGTCGGGGCGACGACCGCAGCCTTCGCGTCGGCGGGGACGTCGTACTCGTTGTCGTAGTCGAACTCCACCCGGACGCGTTCGCCGTCCGGTTCGATCGTCGTGATGCGGCCGACCTCGACGCCGAGAATCATCACCCGGTCTCCGACGTACATGCCGGTGGTGTTCCGGAAGTAGGCCGTGACGTGGTTGACGGAGTGGTTTTCGATCCAGGCGGCCGTCAGCAACCCGACGAGGGCCACGGCGATCATCACGGCGAACAGCCTTGCCGGCAGTTCCCGTGCCGTGTCGCGTACCGATGCCATCAGCGCGGCCCCCCGAAACTTCCCGGAAGCTGCCCGGACAGATTGGCCGGGACGATGTTGTGCAGCAGCACCCCGAAGAACGGTCCGCTGCCCACCGCCTCACCGACCTGCCTCGCGAACCGTTCGAGGCCGGTGAGCGATGCGTTGATGTTGTCGTAATTGCTGTTCAATGTGGCCACCAGAGTCTTCATCTGATCGAGAGTGGGTCCGAGTGTTGCCGCGTTGTCGCGGGACAGCCCGGTGAGCGCGTCGGCCACCTGACGGGACTGCACGAGGACGCGATGGATGGTGTCCGCCCGGTTGTTCAGCGCGGCGAAGAGCGACTGGCCTTGGCCGAACAGCGCGGAGACCTGGCCGTCTCGATCCGCGAGGATCTTGGACACGTCGGCCGCACCCGCGAGCAACCGACGCAGTTCCTCGTCCCGGCTCGATACCGTCTCGGACAGGCGGGACAGGCCGTCGAGAGAGGACCGCAGGTCCGGCGGAAGCTCGTCTTCGACCGAAGAGACCTGCTCGAGTGCGCCGGACAGGTTGACGGTGTCGGTCTCGGACACCTTGTCGGTGACTTCCTCGAGCGCCCGCGTGATGTCGTATCCCGAGCTGGTCTGTGCCAGGGGGATGGTCGCGTTGTCGGCGAGTTCGCCGTGACGCCCGGGAGTGATCTCCACGTACCGCCGACCGAGAGCAGTTTCGACCTTGATCGCTGCCGTCGTGTCGTCACCGAGCCCGACCGCGCCACTGTCCACGTCGAACTCGACGTCGACCTTTCCACCGCTGATCGAAAGCTCCTTCACCTCACCGACTTTCACGCCGGCGATTTGCGTCGTGTCACCGACGGCGAGGCCACTGGCGTCAGCGAACTCGGCATGGTAGGTGGTAGCCCCGCTGATACCGGGGATGGACTTGAAGTTGAGCGCAAGGAACAGGACCCCGATCAGGACCGCTGTTCCGATCAGGCCCATGCGGAACGCATCCCGCTCGAGGAAGGATTTCTGAGCCATCACTGGCACCTTTCTGCGGGGGCCTTGAACATCGGTGTGACGCCGCCGGGACCGGGCCCGGACGCGTACTTGATCGCGAGACCGCAGACGAAGAAGTTCACGAAACTGCCGTAGCCCGCGACGCGGCTGATGAGGCGGTAGTTCTCGGGAAGCGTGGAGAGCACCATGTTCAGGGTGTCGGTGTTGGCGTTGAGGTTGCCCGCGAGATCACCCAATGCGACGACGTCCTGCGCGATCGCCGGCCGGTTCTGGTCGAGCACACTCGAGAGACTGTCGGTGACGCGGTCGATGTTCACCAGGGAGTTGGTGATCAGATCACGATCGCCGTCTAGGCCCGCGACCAGCCGCTGAAGCTGATCGATGAGCGTCGAGAACTGGTCACCGCGATCGTTCACGGTCCCGACGACTGTGTTGAAGTTGCTCACCACCTGGCCGATCGCCTGATCCCGGTCGGCCAGCGTGTTGCTCAGGGACCCGATCTGACTCACCAGACGCCCGATGCTTGCTTCCTGGCCGTTGAGTACCTCGATCAGGGAAGCGGACAGTTGATTGGTCTGGTCCGGGTCGAGCCCCTGCAGGAGAGGCCGGAACCCGTTGACCACCTGGTCGAGGTCGAGTGCCGGGGTGGTCTGCTGGAGTGGAATCGGGCCGTCGAGTGCACCGATGGCACCCGGTCCGTTCGACAACTCCACGTAACGGTCACCGATCAGGTTCTTGTACTTGATCCGCGCCGTGGTCCCCTCCGTCAGCGGGCGCTCGGTGGACAGGGAGAACGACACCACCGCGGTGCCGTCCGCGGCCAACTCCACCCCTTTCACCTTGCCCATCGGGACACCACCGACCTTGACGTCCTCGCCGTTGCCCAGGCCGGACGCGTTCGCGAAGACGGCCTGATACGTGTTGGTGCTACCGAAGCGCATGTTCCCCACCACCGTCGCCACACCGAATCCCGTCAACGAGGTGACCAGGACGAAGATCAGCAACTTGATTCCGGGTGCCTTCGTCATCAGCGCCCACCCCCGAACATGAACTGTGCGAACGGGTTACCGATCAGGTCGTCGACACCGCGCGCGGGCTGGTATACCTTGCTGCCGTCGTCGAAATCGGTGTGCCCGGGTGCCTGCGCGGGGTCGTAGCACCGGGGTGCGCCGTCCGCACCGTTCTTCGGCGCGTTCTCCGGGTACGTGTACGGCGGATCGCCCATCAACAGGGTGCCGAGGATGTTCAACCCGGCCTGGTCACTACCGCCGACGGTGCGCTCGAGATATTTGTTGGTCTGGTCCATGCTCGCGAGGAAGCACGGATACATCGGTGCATTCTGCGCGAGCAGTGCCGTCGTCGGTTCCAGCGCATCCAACGACTTCTCCAACGGGTCGCCGGAGGCCTCGAAGAAACTCCGTCCGCTGTTGCCGAAACCGCTGAAACTGAGCAGGAAAGCGCTCAACTGCTGCTCCCGATCGGTCACCGTGTCACCGGTCGTGCTGACATGGTCGACGGTCCGAAGGAGGTCCGGAGCGGCGTCGGCGAGGACGTCGGAGACCTCCGCGCCCTTGACCAAATCGCGCTGCAATGTGGGAAGGCTGCCGTTGAACTCCGACAGGTAGGTGTCGAGCTCGACCATCATGTCGCCGAGTTGGTCGCCGCGGCCCTGCAGCGACGTGGACAACGCACTCAACGTCGCGTTGACCTTCTGCGGTTCCACGGTGCGCAGTACCGTCACCAGCGAGTCGAGGAGGTCGTTCACCTCGGTGGCCACGCCGGTGCCCCGAACCACCGAGCCCGCCGACACAGTGGTCGCCGACGGATGCTCCGGCTGCACGAGGGTGACGAACTTGCGGCCGAACAACGTGGTCGGATCGATCACGGCAGTGATGTTCTCCGGTATCGCCGACGTCCGGCTCTCGTCGATGTCCATGGTGATCTGGGCTTGGTCGTCCACCAGTTGCACCTTCGAGACCCGGCCGACGACGACGTCTCTCATCTTGATGTCGGATCCGGGTTCGAGCATGAGACCCGACCGCGCCGAATACAACGTCACCGGGACCGTCGAGGCGAACGATCCGCGGTAGACGCCGACGGATACCGCCGTCGCGATCGCGAACAGCGTCAACAGGCACACACCCAGGAGCACATACGCCAGGCGGCTTCGCTCTTCGATATGGCCACCCATGTCAGCCCGCCACTTTCACGGCGCCGGCGGAGCCACCGTAGACGGCGATTCCGACGAGCAGGTCGATGACCATGATCGCGATCAAGGAGGTGCGCACGGCCCGTCCGACCGCGACGCCGACTCCCGCCGGCCCGCCCTTCGCGTTGTAACCGTGGTAGCAGTGCACACACATCACCACCACCGACATCGCGAGGACCTTCACCATCGACCACGCGACGTCGCTGGGCACGAGGAAGACGTTGAAGTAGTGCTGGTACGTTCCGCTCGCTTCGCCGAGGTACTCGGTGACGAGCTGGGTGGCGACGTATCCGACGAACAACGCCACGGCGTACAGCGGAATCACCGCGATGATCCCGGCGGTCACCCGGGTCGTCACCAGGTAGGGGAGCGACGGAATCGACATGGTCTCCATGGCATCGATCTCCTCGCTCACGCGCATCGCGCCGAGTTGCGCGGTGAAACCCGCACCGACCGTCGCCGTCAGCGCAATACCCGCGATGACCGGAATGGCCTCCCGGGTATTGAAGAACGCCGAGATGAATCCGGACAGCGCACCGATCCCGATGCGCCCCATCGAGGTAGCACCCTGCTGGCCCACTTCGTATCCGACCGCGGTGGTGAGCAGGGAGATGACGACGAGCGTTCCCCCGATGACCGCGAGGGCGCCGGTGCCCATGCTGACCTCGGCGAGCAGCCGGATCGTTTCCTTCCGGTAGCGCCGGAAGGTGCGAGGAATCGCGGTGACAGCATGAGTATAGAAATGGAGCTGTCGCCCCATCTCCTCCATGTGGCCGATCGGTGCGTCGACCACGCGGAGCGCGACCGTGGCAACCCTGGGTCTCGCGCCGGTGGCCCGAGTAGCTTTCGACACAGAATTCTCCCGTTGACAGCCGTCTTCGCGGCTAGAGGTGGAGCGCTGTCAGTGCAGCGCGAGAGTCGTGATAACCGAGTTGGCGAGGAAGAGAAGCAGAAAGCTGAACACGACGGTCTGGTTCACTGCGTCTCCGACGCCCTTGGGTCCGCCCTTCGCGTTGAGTCCCAAGTGGCATGCGACGAGTCCTGCGAGCATCCCGAACACCGCCGCCTTCACCTCGCTGACGAGGAAGTCGGGCAGTCCGGTGAGGATCGAGATCGCCGTGACGTACTGGCCCGGCGACGCGCCCTGCATGTAGACGGTGGCGATGTAACCGCCGACCAGGCCCACGGCGGACACGAGGCCGTTGAGGAACATCCCGATGAGTGTGGACGCCAGCACCCTCGGCACACAGAGACGTTGAATCGGATCGATCCCCAGTACCTTCATGGCGTCGATCTCCTCACGAATCGTCCGTGAACCCAGGTCGGCGCAGATCGCGGTCGAGCCGGCACCTGCCACGACGAGAACCGTGACAACCGGGCCGATTTCCCGAATGATCGCAACGCCGGCGCCGGCGCCACTGAGGTCGACCGCGCCGATCTCGGCCAGCAGGATGTTGATCTGATAGACGAACATCATGCAAAAGGGAATCGCCATCAGCAGCGCCGGCATGATCGAGACGCCCGCGATGAACCACGCCTGCTGAACGAACTCGCGAGCGTGGAAGGGGCGCTTGAACATGCATCGGACCGTCTCCATCGACGTCGCGTAGAACGCGCCGACGGCTGTCGGCGCGACCTGGACGGCCTTCCGGGCAGCACTCGCCTTCGGCGGGCGTGCTTTCAGATCTACAGACATCGAACAGCCTTTCTCACTGTTTCCGGAGCATCCGACGGGCAGACAGGGTTGGTCATCACTCGTGGACGAGGACGACCTTCACCGCCTCACCTCGATGCTGCACGGCCACAGCCTCGTTGATCTGGGAGAACGGCATCGTCGTGATCAACTTGTCGAACGGGAACTTGCCCTGACGGTGGAGATCGAGAAGGTGAGGAATGAACGTGTCGGGGTCGGCATCTCCCTCGACGATCCCGCGAATCGTGTGACCGAACAGCTGCGTCGACATCATGCCCACCGGAATTGTGGTGGCCGGGTCGGCGGGGACCCCGATGAGGCCGAGTGCCCCGCGGACACCCAGCGACTGCAGGATCTGGTCGAGGACGGGTAGGAGAGCCGTCGTGTCGACGGCGTAGTCGACGCCATCGGGGACGATAGCCCGGATCTGCTCGGAGAGAACTCCGTCCACGGGATCGACAGCGTGGGTCGCTCCGAGGGAGAGTGCGAGCTCGCGCCGCGACTCGTGAGGTTCGACGACGATGATCGTGCCGACCTCGCGGACCACGGCAGCGAGCACAGCCGCCAGGCCGACCGAACCGGCTCCGGCGACGACCAGTGACGATCCCGGAGCGACGTCGAGCGAATTCAACACCGCGCCGGCACCGGTCTGGATTCCACAGCCGAGCGGACCGACGAGTGCGAGAGGGGCGTCGTCCGCGACCTTCACGACATTGCGCTCGTGAGCGATGGCATGTGTCGCGAGGGAGGACTGGCCGAAGAAGTTGCCGCCGAGCGTGGTGTCTCCCGAGGTGAGTGCCGAACTGCCGTCCGGGCGCACGCCCCCGAAGTTGAATGCCATGAAATTGTGGCAGTAGGCAGGCTCGCCCTTCCCGCAGTGGGCGCACTGGCCACAACTGTTGAAGCTGATGGCGACCTTGTCGCCCTCGGCAACCTTGGTGACCCCCGATCCGACTCTCACGACCGTGCCGCTGCCTTCGTGGCCGACGACGCCCGGGAGGGGGAACGGGAGATGCCCCTCCTTGACGGCCAGGTCGGTGTGGCAGAGACCGACGCCGGCGATCTCGACGAGGACTTCGTGTTCCGCGGGTTCGCTCAGAGACACGGTCTCGATGGCGAAGTCTCCCGAGACTTCGTTGATTACGGCGGCGCTGATCTGCACGATTGCTCCTAGATTTAGGTTGTTTCGGCGTTCACCCGCAGGCGGGCATCACTTCCGTACGGGTGATGTTAGGTAGGTCACAAGGCTGAAAAACAGGGGTGAAGGGCAAGTTCGCTCCAATCTCCCCCTTCACTCCCCCGGTGGGGGGAGGTGGGAGAACGGGGCCACATCGTGGACTGACCGACCGTCGCTCCGATGAAGTACCCGAACCACCCTCTGGTGCGACGCGGTGGCGAACGCGGGCGCGAGAGACTCGAGTCACATCTCAGGGTTTCTTTGGCCTGGCTCACACTTCAGGAGGAAACGAATGTCTGTTGATCCTTCGGCGATCATCGTCGGGGTAGCCGCGGCAATCGGAGGTATCGTGCATGGAACGGATCTGCCAGAGCCCGCGCAAGGCATTGCGACGCAACAGGTTCAGTCGATAGTAGAGGCCGCACCGGGGCTCGACGTGCAGATCGACCAGTCCATTGCGAATCTGCCCCCAGAAGTTCAGGATCCAGCTCGTCGAGCTGTCGACGCCGCGGCCGCTGCCGTTGCGGATGCAGTAGCACCATATCTACCTCCCGCGCCGCTGCCGGCAGCCCCGCAGGATCCGTTGCCTCCCAGAGATCCCCGACCCGAGGGCAACGTCGGTCCCCAGTCCTCCGGGCCGGTTCCGACGGAGCCGTACTCCCCGTCGTGGTGGCCGACACCGGCGACGGATGATGGAATTGCGCAAGGAGAGAGTGATGACGTGCTGTCGCAATGGGTGCCGTCGGTGCTCGATTCCTCCGCAGCGACGTCGCCGGCTATCGGTTCGATCGCCGTCTTCGTTCCGTGGTTTCAGAAGGCCGGCGCCCTCTGCGACGGCGTGAAGGCGCCCGTTCTTGCCGCGCTGTACTCCGCGGAGAACGGCTTTCGCTATGGTGCCACCGCTCCGGTGTCACCGTCCGGCGCTCGCGGTCCGGGCCAGTTCATGCCTGCCACCTGGGCAAAGTACGGCAAGGACGCCGACGGGGACGGGAAGGCCGACATCCTCGACGTCGCAGACTCGGTGATGGCCTCGGGCCATCTTCTGTGCGACATGTACGAGCAGATCGAACAGTGGAAATCGCAGGGCGAGGTGGTCGGCGACACGCTCGACCTCACGATCGCGGGGTACAACGCGGGCGTCGGCGCCGTTCGACTGCATGGCGGTATGCCCTCGGGTGAGGCGGATTACGAGAATCAGACGAAGCCCTACGTCGCGAAGATCCGCGCTTCCGAGTCGCGATATGCCTCGCTTCTCGGGGTCTTCGGAGGCGGAACGGACGGCATCGGCGGCAAGATCGTCGAAGCCGCCGTCCAGTACCTCGGTCTCCCGTACGTGTGGGGGGGCGGGAACGTGAACGGTCCCTCGGCGGGCGGTTTCGACTGCTCCGGTCTGACGTCCTACGCCGTCCACGCGGCCACGTCCGGGTTTTCCCTTCCCCGCACGTCCGAGACGCAGTGGAATGTCGGTGTGGAGGTGCCGCTCGCGGATGCGATGCCGGGCGATTTGCTGTTCGGGAACTGGGGCCCGGCGGGTCCCGGACATGTCGCGATCTACGTGGGGAACGGGCAGATGGTCCACGCCCCGACGACCGGCGACGTGGTGCGCGTCGCGCCGGTGTTCGAGGGGATGAAGGCTCGCCGGGTGGTATGAACGGCGTCTCGTAACGCGAAGTGCGCCAAGACGTCGGTCCTGGCGCACTTCCCGTGTCGTGTACCTGCCGGCCGGTTACGGGCTCGTCGACGCGCTCGATTCGCGGCCGTCCGACGACGACACCTGTTGTCCGGGAACGTGGCTGGCGAGGAACCGCTCACGAACGATGAGATAGAACGGAAACGCCATCGACACGCCGATGTAGGACAGCAGAACGAAGACCACGCCCCATTTGCGGCCCATCCCGATCCGCACGGTGTCGGTGAGAACCCACACGATGAAGACCGCCCACGCGATCAACATGTCGATGCTCAGGAAGGCCGCCGTGCCGCCCGGCTCGATGCCGTCGCCGAAGAACTCGACCGGGTTCGAGATGTTGCCGCCGTCGCCGATCCAGTCGAACGCGAACGGCCACGTCAGGAGTAGCGCCGCGACCCCGGCGACGAGGTAGCAGGCATGCCGGACGTTCATTGCCGTGTCGCGGTGTCGTTGCGTCGTCACCATGTCACCTGCTGTCTGCGACTCGGACGTGGATCTCGGCGTCGCTGTCACCGACGACGAGCTGGCAGGACAGCCGGGAATCGTACTCGGCCGCATCCAGATATGCGATCAGATCCGTCTCCTCGTCGGTCGGTTCGGTGAAGAAGTGGGTGTACTCCTTCGGGAGATGAACGTGGCAGGTGGCGCAGGCGCAACTGCCTGCGCATTCGGCGACGATGCCGGGGAGATTGTTGCGGAGCGATGCATTCATGAGCGTCTCGCCGGGTTCGACGTCGACCTGCGCAGTCGTCCCGTCGGGCAGATGGTAGGTAACTTTCGTCATGTTGGTGGCGCTTTCTCGCGGGAAGGCGGTGCGCCGAAGCGGTTCTCGCCTCGGCGCGCCACCGGGTCAGGCGAATGTCAGGTGGACAGGGAGACGCCGGAGTCCGCCGACGAAGTTCGTCTGGATCATCTTGGGATCACCGGTCACCTCGACGCGCCGGAGTGCGGGCAGTAGCTCCTCGAGCATGACCTTCATCTCGAGCTTGGCGAGATGCTGTCCGATGCACATGTGCGGACCGTAGCCGAAGGCGATCTGCTTGTTCGGGCGTCGATCGATGTCGAAGGTGTCCGGATTGTCGAACACCTCGGCATCCCGGTTGCCGGACTGGAACAGCAGCATCAGGCGGTCGCCGGCCTTGATGGTGCGTCCGCGGAGTTCGTAGTCGCGCAGAGCGACGCGGGTGAACTGCTTCACCGGCGACACGATCCGAAGTGCCTCGTTCACTAGGTGCGGAACCAGACTGATGTCGCCCTGGACACGCTCGAGGATGTCGGGACGCGCGGCCAGCTGTTGCAGGCATCCCGCGAGGGTGCTGGCCGTGGTGTCGTGGCCGGCGGTGGCGATGGCGACGAACCATCCGTACGCGAAGGTCTTGGGGAAGTACTCCCCGCTCGCGTCCTTCGCGACGGCGATGAGGGTAGCCAGATCGTCGCGCGGTTCGGCGCGCCTGCTCTCGACGAGAACATCGAAATACGCGTAGAAGTCCGCGATCGCCGCCGCCCACTGCTGTGCCGCGGCGTCGGGAGACAGGGTTTCGACGTCGTCGCGCTTCGCGTCCGGGTCGGCGACCCCGAAGAGGTCCTGCGTCAGCGCCATCATGCGTGGTTCGTCTTCCACGGGAACACCGAAGAGCGACATGATGACGTGCAGCGGGAAGAACACTGCGAACTCGTGCACGGCATCCAGGTCTGGCTTTCCGGACACGAGGCGCGTGACGGATTCCCGCGCGGTCTCGCGAATGCGGTCTTCCCACTTCTTGAGGTTCGCAGGACGGAACCAGTCGAACGCGACGTCCTTGATCGTGGTGTGTTCCGGCGGGTCGAGGTAGGGCAGCGCGTCGAGGATGCGGAGACTGCCGCCGGTGAGAGTCTTCGTGAACTCGTCACCGGCCTGATTGGCGAGAATCGGGTTGTGCGAGCCCTTGTTCTCGCCGCCGCCCGCACTGAAAATCTCCGGCTGTCGCTCGATTTCCATCAGGTCGGCGTGCTTGCTGACCAGCCAGAGGGGGTCGTACCCCTCTACCCGTGCCTGCCCAAGGGGCTGGTTCTCGCGGAGCCACCGGTAGGCCTCGTACAGTTTGGCGTCGTTGCTGTGTCCCTCGGGGAGGACGATCTGTCTGCCTATTTCGTCGGGAACTGTTGTGGTGTCGGCGGATTCGACTGTCGTCATGATCAACCTTCTCTCTGGGGTGGGCTGAAGCGAGCCGGACGCATGAGGGGCACCCCCTACGTCCTCATGCTCTGTGACTCGAGTCTCATGGATGGTCGAGGCGGGTGCGTCACCCGGATGAGGTGTTTTGATCCCGCTTCGGAGGGGTTGAGCGTCGCTGAGTGCGCGCGAGGCGGCACTTGGCCGCTTTGGTCGTACAATATCTATACTTTGACCGAACTGAGTGGCAGAATGCTGTCCATGGCGCGGACGAGGCGATGGTCGTTCTTCCTGGCAGCGGTCGTTACCGCGGTGGGCCTGGGTCTTACAGCGGTGAGCGGGCCTGCACTGGCCGAGATCCCGCCACCATCCGAGGACCCGTTCTACACAGCTCCGGCCGGATACGAGGCGCAGCCCGACGGGACGATCCTGCGGTCGCGGTCGGTGGCCGCCACGGCGTTGAGCGTGCCGCTCCCGGTCGACTCCTGGCAGCTGCTGTACAAATCCCTCGACTCCCACCGAAATCCGGTGGCCGACGTTGCCACGGTCCTGGTCCCGAGAACTCCGTGGACCGGCGACGGGCCCCGTCCCCTCGTCTCCTATCAGACCGCGGAGGACAGTCTCGGATCCCGTTGCGCCCCATCGTATGCGCTCACGGCGGGCCTGGAGGCTGCGACCTCGAACGCAGCATCCGAGTCACTGATGATCGCGAACCTACTGTCACGCGGGTGGGCGGTCGTCACCGCCGACTACGAGGGTCCCGATTCCGAGTTCCTCGCCGGCCCGCAGGCCGGTTACGCGGTTCTCGACGGGGTTCGCGCCGCGCAGCTTTTCGGACCTGCGGGACTGGGCGTGAACGCTCCGACGGGGCTGTGGGGGTACTCGGGTGGAGCATTCGCCACCGCCTGGGCAGCGCAGCTCCAGCAGGCTCATGCCCCCGAGCTGGACGTGTATGGAATTGCTCTGGGCGGGTTGCCTGCTGATCTCGAGGCGACGATGCGGAATGTCGACGGCGGGTACGGCTTCGGACTCACCTTCGGCGGGGTGACCGGAATCGATCGCGCGTACCCCGAGAAGCGGCTGAGCCAGCTGTTCACCGGCGAAGGCCGGGCGGCCATGCAGGCGAGTGGCGCGGCCTGCACCGTCGAACTGATTGCAAAGTACGCGTTCCGCTCGCTGCACGACTACACGATCGACCCTCGGCCGTTCGACTTTCCCGATCTGCGGGACGCCCTCGCGGAGAACAGTCCCACCGCGGTCGGCACCGGGTCACCGATCTACAGCTATCACGCGGAAGCCGACGAACTGGTGCCCGTCGCGGTCCACGACGAGTACGTCCGTCAGGCCTGTGCTGCGGGCGACACGGTGCAGGTGGTGAGACCTTCCGGCGGAAGCCACAACACCACGTTGATCTCCGGCGCGCCGGGTGCGATCGACTTCCTCGCAGCACGTTTCGCCGGGATGCCTGCTGTCGACGACTGCCATAGGTGAGCAATGCCCCGAAGGGGTGACGATTCCACCCCTACGGGGTAATGCGCTGGGGTAATGCACACCATACGTTGGAGCTGAGTTACTACGAGGTAACGCCTGTTGCCTTCAGCCCAGGCCTGACCGTCTGAAGAAGTGGAGTTCCGATGGCAGCCCCCAGTTCGATCGAACGGCAGATCGCGGAGGCGACCTGCGATGTGGGCACGGCCCATCAGGCGGGGCCGGAGTGCAACGCACTCGGCCAAACGAATGTTTTCCTTGGCAACAGTATTCAATCGAAGGCCATCGCGCACCTGTTGCGTGTGACGGTCAAGCCCGCACTCGGTGTCTGGGCGCGAGTGCCGAGCACGAGCTGGGCCGCGCGAGTGGTTGACCAGGCCGCGCGTGTGCTACCTCCGCTGGACGGGGTAGGTCATCGGCGTGTGCGCCTGATGAACTGCGATGCGGACTGGATCCAGGCGCACGACGCCGATCTCCACAGCGTGGTGCTCTACCTGCACGGTGGCGGCTTTCTTTCCTGTGGCCTCAACACGCATCGGCGACTCGCTTCCCGAATCTCGCAGTCGGCCGATGCCAGCGTGCTCAGTGTCGACTACCGGCTCATGCCCACGCATACGATCGATGACGCGGTAGCCGATGGTATCGCCGGCTATCAGTGGTTGTTGGCTCGAGGATTCTCGCCCGCACAAATCGTCATCGCCGGTGATTCCGCCGGCGGATACCTCGCGTTCATGGTGGCGCTCGCCCTCGACGATCTGGGGCTGCCACGGCCGGCCGGGCTCGTCGCGTTGTCGCCGCTCACCGACCTCGACCCGGCAAAGAAGCTGCAACATTCCACGTCGGAGCGATGTCCCGTTCTTCCCCGATCCGCGCTGTCGGCGTTGAGTTCTTTCGCCATGCGGGTCGAACACCGCTCTCGTGGCGTGTCGGGGCTGCCGCCGTCTCCCGTGGACGCAGACCTCCGTCGATTACCTCCGGTTCTGCTGCAGGTGGGGTCCAAAGATCTGCTGTATCCCGATTCACGGACGATGTTCGATCGTCTGGTGGAAGCGGGTGTTCCGGCTTCGCTCGAGATCTGGGACGGACAGTTCCATGTGTTCCAGGTAGCCGCAGATCTCGTGCCTGAGGCACGGAAGGCGATCGCGCGTGTCGCGGAGTTCATTCGGGGGAGGACCACCGTTCAAGGTGGTGATGCGGAAGGTGGTCACGTTGGTACGGCACGCGAGATCGCCTAGCGGCTCCGCCGGTCTGTAGCTCGCGCTGATGGATACGGAAACTGTTGCGCTCGTGAGATCGACCTTCAGGGCTGTCGCTTCGTTCCCGGGCGGCCCCGGGGCGCTCGCCAGCGCGTTCTACGCAACTCTGTTCGCGACCAATCCCGAGGCACGGGAGTTCTTTCCCGCGGCCATGGATACGCAACGCGACCGGTTGGTCCGAGCCATTGGTCATGTCATCGATCGGTTGGAGGCACCGGAATCCGTGCTTCCATATCTGGCCCAGCTCGGGCGGGACCACCGAAAGTACGGAATCGACGACTCGCACTACAGCGCGGTCGGCATCGCTCTCGTCGCCGCGCTGGAAAAGGTGTGTGAACCGCGCATGTGGACCACGGAGGTGGGAGCTGCGTGGCGACGGGCGATCACGCTGGTCACCGACGTCATGATGGATGCGGCCCGCTCGGAGACAGGGCCGCCGAGTTGGGTCGGGACGGTGCGCGAACACCGCAGGGTGCGTGACGATGTGGCCGTCGTCAAGCTGCAACTCGATCAACCGATGCCCTATGCGGCTGGTCAGTATGTGAGTGTCCAGGTCCCCGGCCGTCCCCGGATGTGGCGCCACCTGTCACTCGCCACGCCGTGGAGTGCCGATGGAACGGTCGAGTTCCATGTGCGGAGGGTTCCGGGTGGCTGGGTCAGTCCCGCAATCGTCGATCATGCCCGGGTCGGCGATACCTGGGTGCTCGGGTCGCCTGTCGGCTCACTCGGCGACGCCTCCGACCCTGGACGTGACCGCCTGCTGATCGGGGTCGGTACCGGGACGGCTCCACTGCGTGCCCAGCTCCTGCGCATGGCCCGGCAGCCGCGCAATCGACGCACTCACCTCTTCGTGTCCGGTAGGTACCCGTGCGACCTCTACGACCTCGAAATGCCGTGGGGAATAGCGCGGACCAACCCGTGGCTCACCGTGGTGCCAGTGGTGGAGGAAAGTGCCGATCCGTGGTGGTTCACGGGTCGATCCGAGGTCCCCGCGGGCATGCATCCACTGCTGGTCGGCCCAGTGGGATCGGTCGTTGCGGGCTATTCGAACTGGACCGACCACGACATCCAGATTTCGGGTTCGCCCTCGGCGATCCAAACCATCAAGTTTCGGCTGCAAGCGGCTGGTGTGGAGTCCGGAAGTATCCGCCACGACCCCTTGTCGTGAGCCACTGGCGATCTGGGTCTACTCCCCGGTCGCCGCCTCGAGGTGGGCGGCGGAGACGGCCTTGAGGTGGGTGAGGTCGGACGCGACGGTGGCGAAGGTGTAGCCCTCCGCGAGACGCCGCGCTGCCACCGAACCGTCGGGGGTGTGGATGCCTGCCGCGATGCCGGCCGCGGCGGCGGCTTCCCGGACTCGGACGAGGGCGGCCTCGAATTCGTCGTCGACGCTCGGGTCGTTGGGGTGGGCGCCGCCTACGGCGAGGCGCAGATCGGACGGTCCGACGTAGACGCCGTCGAGTCCGGGGACGGCGCAGATCTCCTCGACGTTCGCGAGTCCCTGCGGGGTCTCGATCATCACGACGAGCACGGTGTCGCGGTTGGCGTCCGCCGGTGTCGGCCCGATCCGCAGTTGGGAGCGCATCGGCCCGTACGAGCGGATTCCGGTCGGCGGGTAGATGGCCGACGCGACGGCGCGGGCGGCCTCCTCGGCCGTGTTCACCAGCGGAACGATCACCCCCGCCGCACCGGCGTCGAGCGCGCGGCCGATCGGCGTCGGATCGTTCGACTCCACGCGGACCATGCCGACGGACGAGCCGGACGCGTCGATCGCGGTGAGTCCCGCGACCATCCCGGAGTAGCCGATCAGGCCGTGTTGGAGGTCAAGAGCGATGTAGTCCCAGCCGACGTGGGCGAGCCATTCGGTCGAGACCGGGCTGTCGATGACGGACCAGTAGCCGACGATCCGTTCGCGGCCGCGGAGTCGGGCGGCAAAGTCCTGGGCGCTCATGAGGGAAGTGTCTCCTAGCGGTTGTAGTTGGGCATGGGTCCGCGCAGGGCGCTGCCCACTTCGTCGCACGCGTCGATCAGTTCGTTGTCGAGTGTGCCGTTCGCGACGGCGGCGATGTTCGACTGCAGGTGAGCCACCTTCGATCCGCCGAGGAGGATGGGGCCCGCGGAAGGCTTGGACACCAGCCAGCGGAGGGCGAGTTCGGTGAGGGGGATACCGGCCTTGTCGGCGATCGCGGACAGCTGGTTGATGGCGTCGAAGATCGCGGTGTTCCAGTACCGCTCCTTGTACATCTGCGCCAGCCGCGAATCACCGAAACGGCCGTCGGCGGGTTGGGCATCGAAGGTGTGCCGACCGGTGAGCAGACCGCCGCCGAGCGGGTTGTAGACCATCGTGATCAGGCCGGTGACCGCCGCGAACTCGACGTACTCCTCCTCGATCCGCCGGGCCAGGAGGTTGTAGAGTTGCTGGGCCACGATCGGGCGGGGCGCGCCGACGGTGTCGGCGGTGTGGTTCAGTTCCGCGATCTGCCAGGCCGCGAAATTGGAGACGCCGAGGGCGCGGATCTTGCCCTCCGACACGAGATCCGCGACGGTCGAGAGGGTGTCGGCGAGCGGTGCGGCCCGGTCGGGCTGATGGAGGTAGAACAGGTCGACGTAATCGGTGTCCAGTCGCTTCAGGCTCGCCTCGACGCTCGACCGGAGGCCCGCGGGCGAGAGCGGGGAGTGCTCGCCCGCGTCCGGGTGGGGCATCCCGGCCTTGGTGGCGAGGGTGACGCGGTCGCGCCGGGTGGCCAGCAGCCGCGCGAGGATCCGTTCGGATTCCCCGCCGGCGTAGCCGTTGGCGGTGTCGATGTGGGTGATTCCCGCATCGAGCGCGGCGTCGAGCATCGCTGCGGCGCCGTCGAAGTCGACGGTGTCGCCGAAGGTCATCGTGCCGAGCACGAGTGAGGTCAGGTCGAGTTCGGGCATCAAGCTACTCCTCGGGATGCGGTGCGGGACCCCTCGGTCGCGCCGGACAGACGCGAGACGAGGTGGCGGGGTTTGATCCCGACCATGGTGGTGGGATCGAGCGCGGCGGCGCGCAGCGCCTGGGTGTACGGCTCGGCGGGGTGTTCGAGAACGTCGGTGGTGGAACCGCTTTCGACCACGCGTCCGCGCGACATGACGATCACGGTGTCGCTGATCTCGCGAACGACGCCGAGGTTGTGGGAGATGAAGACGTACGTCAGACCGGTGTCCTGCTGGATCTCGCGGAGGAGGTCGAGGACCTGCGCCTGCACCGACACGTCGAGCGCGCTGGTGGCCTCGTCGCACACGAGCAGTTCCGGGTCGCTGGCCAGCGCGCGGGCGATGCCGATGCGTTGCCGCTGACCGCCCGAGAACTCGGCGGGCCTGCGATGGAGCGCGGAGGCGGGCAGACCGACCCGGTCGATCAGCGCTGCCGCCCGGCTTGCCCGCTCGGATTTGCTCCGGACGCCCTGCAGGCGCAGCGGTTCGCCGACGATGTCGACGGCCGTCAGATGCGGATCCAGCGACCCGTATGGATCCTGGAAGACCATCTGCACGCGAGACCGGAAGGGGCGCAGCGCTTTCTCGGACAGCTGCGCGATGTCGGTCCCGTCCACCAGGATGCGGCCGGACGTGGGGGTGAGCAGCCGGACGATCGACTTCGCGATGGTCGACTTGCCGCATCCGGACTCACCGACCACGGCCAGCGTCGCGCCCTTGTCCACTGTGAAGCTGACGGTGTCGACCGCGCGGAACACCCCGTCGGGGACCGGGTATTCGACGACGAGATCTTCGACGGACAGCAGCGGTGCACTCATGTCGACGCTCCTACGGTCGTGGTGTAGTCGCCGAGCCGGGGGACGGCGTCGAGCAGCTTCTTGGTGTAGGCGCTGCCGGGACGGCGGACCAGATCTTCGGCGTCACCGCTCTCGACGAAGCGGCCGTCCTTCATGACGTAGATGCGGTCCGACATCAGCCGGGCGACGCCGAGGTCGTGGGTGATGACGAGCATGCCCACGCCGGTGCGCTCCTGCAGTTCGAGGAGCAGGTCGAGGATGCTCGCCTGCACGGTGACGTCGAGGGCGCTGGTGGGTTCGTCGGCGACGATCAGTTCGGGGCTCGACGCGAGCGAACAGGCGATCAGCACGCGCTGCAGCATCCCGCCGGACAGTTGGTGCGGGTACTTCCCGAGTTGTCCCGCCGGGTCCTGGATCCGTACCTGTTCGAGAAGTTCCACGGCTCGCGCGGTCTCCTTCGCCCGGCCGGTGATGCCGCTGTGGCGGACGGCCTCCCGCAACTGGGAGCCGATGGTGTGCACCGGGCTCAGTGCGGTCATCGGGTCCTGCGGGATCAGGGCGATGTGCCGGCCCCGGACCTTGGCGAGCGCCTTCGGCTTCCCGAGGAGGTCGGAGTCCTTGAACCGCACCGCACCCGAGAGGACGGCGAGGTCGTCGGGGAGCAGCCCGAGAATGCCCATCGCGGTGGTCGATTTGCCCGACCCCGATTCGCCGATGATCGTCACCGTCTCGCCGGCGTCGATGGAGAAGGACACGCCGTCGACGGCGCGGATGACGCCCCGCGCGGTGATGAGTTCGATCTGCAGTTCGTCGACTCTGAGGAGGTTGTCCATGTCAGGCACGTCCCGTCCGCGTCCGAAGTTTGTGCAGCACACCCGGTTGCAGTCGCACCGACTTCGGCCGGTCGCGGAGCCCGTCGCCGAGCAGGTTCACCCCGATCACGAGGAGCACGATGACGAGACCGGGCAGGGTGACGAGCCACCACGAGGTGGTGATGTAGTCCTGGCCGTCGGAGATGATCCGGCCCCAGGTGGCGAACGGACGTTGCGGCCCGGCGCCGAGGTAGCTCAGCGCGCTCTCGAGAAGAACGGCCTGGGCGAGCAGCAGCAGCACGACGAGCGAGGCCTGCTTGATGACGTTGGGAACGACGTGGCGCAACAGGATGGCCGTGCGGCCGAGCCCGAGCACCCGGGACGCCGCCACATACGGTTTCTCGCGTTCGACGAGGACGAGTGAGCGGGTCAGCCGGGCGATCTCCGGCCACTGGGCAATCGCGATGACGAACGTGATGACGGGGATCGACGGGCCGAACAGCGCCACGACGAGCAGCAGCATCATGAGGAGCGGCAGCGACAGCTGGGCCTCGAGCAGCCTGCTCACGACCGTGTCGGTCCAGCCGCCGAGATAGCCGGCGAGCGCACCGAAACACAGCCCGATCAGCCCGGACACGACGACCGCGAGGATGCCGATCGTCAGCGACACCTGTCCGCCGTAGAGGACTCGGGAGAGGAGGTCGCGGCCGAGTTGGTCGGTGCCGAAGAGGTGACCGTCCGTCAGCGGCGGAAGGCGGCGCTGGGAGAGGTCGGTGGCGTCCGGCGACGGAAGCGGAAGGACTTGCGCCAGTGCGACGGGCGCGATGACGGCGAGGGCGCAGATACTGCCCACCCAGATCTTCACGCGACTGTCGCGGGCCCGGCGGGTGGCGCCGGCCCGGGCGATGTCCCGGGCGGTGACGGCACTCGGCCGCGCCTGTGCCGGGGGATCGATGACGGTGGTCATTTGTTCGTTCCCTTTCCGAGTCGGACGCGCGGGTCGAGCAGCGGATAGCAGAGGTCGACGACGAGCTGGACGAGGACGGCGAGCACCGCGGTCACCAGAACGGTGGCCTGGATGAGGGGGTAGTCCCTCGTCTCGAGCGCCCGCACCACCAGCGATCCGACGCCCGGCCACGCGAAGACGACCTCGACCACGACGACACCGTTGAGCATCGACGCGAACCGGGTGCCGAGTGCGGTCAGCACCGGGATCGCCGAGTTCCGCAGGGCGTACCGCCAGATGAGTTGACGTTCGGAGACGCCCCGCGAGCGGGCCACGGTCATGTACGGGGAGGAGAACGCGCCGACCATCTCGCGGCGCACCATGCGGGAGATGAGGGCGATCTGCAGCACGGCCACGGTCACGGTCGGCAGCACCAGGCTCGACCACGTCGTGAAGCCGGCGGCGGGAAAGATCGGGATCAGGACCGCGAACACGGTGATGAGCATGAGGCCGGTCCAGAAGTCGGGCATGGACTGACCGGCGATCGTGACGACGTTGGCACCGAGTTCGCGCCTCGTGTCGGCGCGCCGTGCCATCCACACACCCAGCGGAATGGCGACCAGCGTGGTGAGCAGGATCGCCGAGACGGCGAGGGTGATCGTGTAGGGGAGGCGGGCGAGGACGACGTCGAAGGCGGGCGCCTGGAACGAGTACGACGTGCCGAGATCGAGGTGGAGCAGGCCGCGCAGATACAGCAGGTACTGGGTGAACACGGATTGGTCGAGGCCCATGTCCGCCCGGATGCGGGCGAGATCCTCGGTGGTGGCCAGCGGCCCGGCCATCGAGTAGGCGGGGTCGCCGGGCGCCATCCGGATGAGGACGAACACGGTGGTCAGGGTCAGGAAGACGGCCAGCGCGCTCTGTCCGAGGCGTTTTGCGACGTAGCGGGGCATGGCCGCCGTCAGCATTCTCGGGGCACGGGAGGTCCGGCGGGGCGCCGAGCCCGGGGGCTGGGCTGCAAGAGCCGCGTCGGCGGTGTGCTGCGTCATTCGGTCACCGGCCGTTCGGTGTCTGCGTGAGGGGTCATCGTCGACCTTTCGATAACGCCGGCGATGGGAGGTGTCGACACCGCGGCGTGTCGGGTACAGCAGCTTTGTTTGTAACTCAGCTCACAATCGCACTAATGCGCGTTGTGCGCAAGTCTTGACCCCGTCTTGCGCATCTCAAGCAACTCTGAGTAGAGTTCGGATGTGCCGGCGATCACATCGCGGGGTGGGCAACCATCTCGCGCCGTACCGGATCGCCGCGCCCCACACCCTGAGTCCCGAGAGGTCGACGATGACCAATTCTCTTTTCGAACAGCGTTTTTCGAGGAGAACGCTGCTCCGGTCGGGTCTGCTCCTCGGTGCCGGCCTCACGCTCGGATCCGCCGCTGGATGCGCGACCCCGACCGGAACGCCCGGACCGAGGACCGTGAGCCTGGCCCTGAACCGATCGCTCGTGAGCCTCGACAACAAGCTGAACCAGTTCGACGCCGCCCTCACCGTGCAGCGCGGCGTGCGGCAGGCTCTCACCGAGATCGACCGGGACCTGCGGCCCCAGCTGGTCCTGGCCGATCGGTTCGAGCTCGTCTCACCCACCCAGTGGTACGTGCACCTGCGGCCCGGAATCCGCTATTCGGACGGCAGCCCGGTCCAGGTTCGCGACGTCGCGACCGCCCTGCAGATGTACAGCCAGGTCGACGGGTCCTTCGTCGGCGGGTTCTTCCCCGAGTGGCCCACGGTCGACCAGATCGACGACACCAGCTTCACGCTGAACACCGAGCGCCCCGTACCGGTGCTCGACTACCTCATGTCGAACATCCTGGTCACCCCGTCGGCCGCGAATGTTCCCGAAGAACTGCAGTCGGGCGTGGGGACCGGACCGTACGTCGTGACGGAAAGCGACCGCGGCACCGGAAACTACACCCTGGTGCGCAACGACAACTACTGGGGAACGCCGGCGCAGATCGAATCGGTGCGCGTCCGCTTCGTGCCCGACGAGTCGAACCGGGTGGTGACGTTGCGCAGCGGCGAGGTGGACGTCATCGACTCCATCACCCCGGACGCGGCCGATCAGCTCGCCGGACTGTCGGGCGTCTCGATCGACCGGATCGACGGCGTCCGGTTGAATCAGCTGTTCTTCAATTTCCGCAAACCGCAGGGGCATCCACTGGCCGACGCGCGGGTGCGCCGGGCGCTGACCTACGCCATCGACGGACACGCCCTCGCCGACCAGGTTCTCCAGGGCTCCGCCACCCCCTCGCGCGGAGTCATTCCCCTCACTCTCGACGGCGCCGTCGAGACCGGCGAGTACATCTACGACCCGGCCCGGGCCCGCGGCGAACTCGACGCCCTCGGCGTCCGCGACCTCGAACTGAAGATCATCTGGGAGACCGGCGAATTCGCCGCCGACACCGACATCATGGAATCGGTGCTGCAGATGCTGTCCGCGGTCGGCGTGCGCACCAGCCTGCAGCAGTTCGAACCCGGCGGCGACATCTCGCAGTGGCGTCAGGGCAAGGCCGGCGACTGGGACGTGCTGGGCAACGGCTTCCCCAGCCCGACGGGCCTGGCCCTCACCATCATGCAGGGCATGTACGCCGGCACCGCGGAGAAGGAAGCAACCCGGGACACGTACCACGGGTATATCTTTCCCGACATCACCCGAATCATCACCCAGGCCTCCGAGGAGGCCGACGCCGCCCGGCGAGCCGAACTCCTCGCCGACGCGCAACGACAGATCTGGGACACGTGCCCGTGCCTGTGGTCGTTCGTCCCGAAAGCCGTTCTCGCGCGGCGCAGCCGGATCGACGGCGTCGGGCTGCGCCCCACCAACTCCTACGACCTGAGCGCCGCAGCCCTACACGCCTGACCGCACCGACAGTTCGCCCGCCCACTCGACGCACTGGAGACGCAGATGACCACACCGAGTCCCGCAACCGACACCCGATCCGCCGACGGCGTCGTTCGTCCCGCCGCCGAGACCGGCCGCCGCGGCGCTCTGCTCCCCGCGCCGCAGGTGCAGAACCATGCGGCCAACCTCACGGTCCTGCCGGACGGATCCCTCGCCTGTGTGTGGTTCGCCGGCACCCAGGAGGGTGTGCCGGACATCAGTGTCTGGTTCTCCCGGCTCACCCCGGACGCGGACACCTGGTCGGAACCCGTGCAGTTGTCCCACGATTCGACGAGGTCGGAGCAGAATCCCGTTCTCCACGTGACGAACACGGGAACGGTGTGGCTGCTGTGGACGTCGCAGCACGCCGGCAACCAGGACACGGCGCGGGTCATGCGGCGCATCTCCGCCGACGGCGGCCGGACGTGGGGCGAGGCGCACACGCTGCTGCCGGAGACCGAGGCCGGGGGTGTGTTCGTGCGCCAGCCGGTGGCCGCACTCCCGTCCGGACGGCTACTACTCCCCGTGTTCCACTGCGTGCGGATCGAGGGCCGCAAGTGGGTGGGCGATCGCGACTACAGCAGCGTGATGATCTCCGACGACGACGGCGACTCCTGGCGGGAGGTGGTCGTGCCGGGCAGCGTCGGCTGCGTGCACATGAACATCGGCCGCCTCGCCGACGGCACGCTCGTGGCCCTGTACCGCAGCCGCTGGGCGGACTCGATCTACCGCAGCACGTCCACCGACGACGGCGACACCTGGACCGAGCCGGTGGCCACCGAACTTCCCAACAACAACTCGTCCGTCCAGTTCGTCGTCCTGCCCGACGACCGGCTCGCCCTGGTGTTCAACGAGTCCAGCGCTGCCGACGCCACCGCGCGGCGGACGTCCCTCTACGACGAAATCGACGACGACGGACTCGCCGACGAGGTGCCCGCCGCGCCGGATGGCGAACCGGAACCCCTCGACGACGGCGACAGTCGCAGTGCGTTCTGGGGTGCGCCCCGGGCGCCGATGACGCTGGCGATCTCCGAGGACGGCGGCCGCACGTGGCCGCTTCGAAGGGACCTCGAGACCGGCGACGGCTACTGCCTGTCCAACAACTCCCGCGACGGCCTGAACCGCGAATTCTCGTACCCCAGCATCACCACCGGGAACGACGGCCGCCTGCACGTGGCGTTCACCCGGTTCCGTCAGGCGATCGAATACGTCGAACTCGAGGCCGGCTGGATCGCCGACGGGAGCCGGTCGTGACGCCGGGCGGACCGAAGCGGGCGCTCGTCACCGGGGTCAGCTCCGGCATCGGCGCCGCCGCCGCGCGCCGACTCCTGGACGATGGATGGTCGGTCACCGGGTTCAGCCGCCGCGACCCCGGCGTCGAACACGACCGATTCGACTGGGTGGCCGTCGACCTCGGCGACCTCGACGCGGTGGCCGAGCAGGCGACGGCGGTCGGTGCGGTGGACGCCGTCGTCCATGCCGCCGGTCTGCAGTCTTCCGCACCCCTGGGGAAACTGCGAATGGAAGACGGCCTGGACATGTGGCGAATCCATGTCGCGGCCGCGGAGGTCCTCGTCAACACGCTCGCGCCGTCGATGCGTAACGGCGGCCGGGTGGTCCTGGTCGGGAGCCGCACGATGTCGGGAGTGGCGGGCAAGAGCCAGTACGCCGCCACCAAGTCGGCCCTCGTGGGGATGTCCCGGTCCTGGGCCGCGGAGTTGGTGGACCGGGCGATCACCGTCAACGTGGTCGCGCCGGGCCCGACGGACACCCCGATGCTGAACGATCCGGCACGCACCTCGACGCCGCCGAAGGTTCCGCCGCTCGGCCGCTTCATTGCGCCCGATGAGGTGGCGGGACTGATCGGCTTCCTCGTCGGACCCTACGGCGGAAGCATCACGGGTCAGGCGATCGTCCAGTGCGCGGGAGCTTCGCTGTGAACGTGCTGCGCGCAACGCGCAATGCTGTTAGCATCAAGTGCACGAAACGCGCATCTATTCGGGCAAAGGCGGCACGATGAGACCGAAATCGATCGGATCCGATCCGACCGTCGCGGTCCTCGCCGACGACCTGTCCGGCGCGGCCGAAGTGGCGAGTGCCTTCGTCGATCGAGGCGCGGTCTCGCTGCTTCTCGGCGCCGGCGAGGCCCACGAGCCGGGTGCGGTCGTCGTCGCGGATCTCGACACGCGGTCGATGAGCGCGGCGGAGGCCGCCCGGACGATCCGGAACGCGCTCGCCGGCCTTCCGTCCGGCACGCTCGTGGTGAAGAAGATCGACTCGCTCCTGCGCGGCAACATCGCCGCCGAGGTGGGCGTTCTCGCCGACGGCGGTCCGGTGGTGTTCGCGGCGGGCCTGCCCGCAGTCGACCGGACGGTGCGTGGCGGCGTCGTGCACCTCGGTTCGACGCCGCTCCACGCCGCCGGTGTCTGGTCGGCGGAATCCACGTCGCCCCCGGAGTCGATCGCCGCACTCTTCCCGGGCCGTCCCACCCGGAACGTGCCTCGCGGTGCCGGCGTCGCCGAGGCGCTCGCCCGCGCGGCGTCGGACGGCGCCCTCGCGATCTGCGACATCGAGACCGATGCCGACCTCGACGCGATCGTTCTGGCCTGCCGCACAATTCCCGGAGCGCGACTGGTCGGGACGTCCGCCCTCGCGGCGGCGGTGGCCCGGACGTTGCCCCGTCGCGGCGTTCCCGCCCCGGCGACCACCCTCCCGGAATCCGTGCTGACCGTCGTCGGGACCGCGGAACCCGTTGCCGTGCAACAGGTGGCAGCGCTCGTCGCCGACGGCACCCGGCACGTTGCCGTCGACGCCCGGAAGCTTCTGCTCGGCGCCGTCGACACCGCGCCCCTGCGCCGCGCGCTCGACACCGGTTCCGCCGTCGTGACGGTCACCGGCGACGTGGACCCGTCGAACGCCCGGAGTCTCTCGGCCGCCCTCGGCCGTCTCGTCGCCGCCCTGCAGAACGACCGCCGATCAGATCTCGTGCTCACCGGCGGGGAGACGGCACGCGCCGTCGTCGACGCCCTGGGCATCACGTCCCTTCGGCCGATCCACGAAGTCCACCACGGCGCCGTCGCCTCCGTGGCGTCCGACGGACGGCGGGTCGTCACCAGACCCGGCAGCTTCGGCGACACCACCAGCCTCTCCGCGATCGCGGCCTACCTGCGCGGCGATCAGCCGCCCACTCACACTCCCACACAGCGAGGACCACACATGAGCGCGTCAATCGATACCGCGAACCTGCCCGCCGTCGCCGTCACCATGGGCGACGGTGCCGGAATCGGCCCAGAGGTGATCGTCCCCGCACTGCTGGACGACGCCACCCGGTCCTGGTGCAACCCCGTCGTCATCGGCGACGCCAAGCGGTTGCGTCTCGCGGCGAACGTCCTCGGCATCGACGCCGACATCGTGACCGTCGCGTCGATCGCGGACGCTCAGTCGGTGCCCGGACGCGTCAACGTGATCGACCTCGACCTCCTGCCCGAGGACCTGCCGTGGGGCGAACTGTCGCCGGTCGCCGGTCACGCCGCGTACGAGTACATCCGCGTCGCGAGCGAACTGGCCGTGCGCGGAGAGGTCCAGGCCATCTGCACCGCGCCGCTCAACAAGGAAGCGCTGCACGCCGCAGGCCACATCTTCCCGGGGCACACCGAACTCCTCGCCCACCTCACCGGCACCGAGGAGGTGTCGATGATGCTGTCGACGCCGAAACTCAAGGTGATCCACGTGACCACCCACATCGGTCTGCTCGACGCCGTCGCCAGGATCGAACCCGGCTTGGTCGAGAGGACCATCCGGCGGGGACACGAGGCGCTGGTGCGCTCCGGGATCGCGAACCCGAAGATCGGGGTGTGCGGCATCAATCCGCACGCCGGAGAGCACGGACTGTTCGGCTACGGCGAGGAAGAGCAGAAGATCATTCCCGCGGTCGAGGTGCTGAAGGCGGACGGCATCGACGTCCACGGTCCGTTGCCCGCGGACACGGCCTTCTTCCTCGCGGGACGCGGCGACTACGACCTCATCGTCGCGATGTATCACGACCAGGGACACGGGCCGGTGAAGGTCCTCGGCATCGAGGCCGGTGTCAACATCACGGTGGGGCTGCCCGTCATCCGGACCTCGGTCGACCACGGCACCGCCTTCGACATCGCGGGCAAGGGTATTGCGGAGGCCGGTAGTATGGTCGAAGCTCTTCGTCAGGCTGCCGAATTGGCAACCAGCACAGCGGTTGTGAAGTAGGGAGACGAAACATGGCGGTTCGTGAGTCGGAAGCACGCCGGTCCGAGATCGTGCGACTGGCCCGGTCGATCGGACTGGCCAGCGTCGACGACCTGTCGGCACAGTTCGGTGTCACGGCCTCCACCATCCGGCGCGACCTGAGCCAGCTCACGTCCCAAGGGCTGATCGCCCGGACGTACGGCGGTGCGATCGCGCTCGACCCTCAGCAGGAGTCGTCACTCCGCCAGCGCGCCCTCGAGGGCTTCGACGCGAAGCGGTCGATCGCGGAATGGGCCGCGAACCAGGTGCGTCCGGGTGAGACGATCCTCCTCGACGCCGGCACCACCGTGGGCGCGATGGGGGAGTTCCTGCGTGAGATCGAGAACATCACCGTCATCGCGGCGGGTCTCACGGCCCTCGAATCGCTCGCCGACGCCGACTCCGTGCGCGTCGAATGCATCGGCGGAACCCTGCGCCACCTCAGCCAGGGGTTCGTCGGCCCGCTCGCCGAGGCGGCGCTCCAGCGCGTCACCTTCGACCGCGCGTTCCTCGGAGCGGACGCCGTCACCGCGGATCTGGGCATCTGCGAGGCCGAACTGGAACAGACCCGCCTCAAGGAGATCATGATCGAACGCGCCGACGAGGTGTACGTGCTCGCGCACGCGGCCAAACTCGGACGCCGCCCGTTCCACGCGTGGGCTCCCATCCCGCCGGGAACGACGATCGTCACCGACAACTCGGCCGACCACGAACAGACGGCACCGTTCGACGACGCCGGAATGCGGGTCGTGCGGGTCTGAGGGGGCGCCTACCGCTTGTCCTTCTTCGCCTGCCGGCGTGCGCCGGCGGCAATCGTGGAGGCCTCGTACTTCTTGCGGCCGGACGACTTCCGGGTTTCGTCGACACGCACCTTGCCGGGCGAGCCGACCTTGCCGTTGCTGTCGCCGAGTTCGCTGAACGACGGGGAATCGCTGCGGGCGCGGGCGAGCCGCTGGTCCTTCAAGTCGCGGGCGCTCGCGCGGGCCGCCGTGGCCAACCGGCGGCTCACCCGACTCAGTGCCGCCTCGAACACTTCCGCCTTCTCGGCGTTGCGCACGTTGGCCGCTTTCCCCGCCCCGCGCGCACCCTTGTCCTCGACCTTCGCGGCGCCTTCCTGGCGGTACAGCTTGACGTGCTTGTTGCGGGCGCGGCGAACGCTGGTGTGCAGCGTGATCAGCTTGTCCTCGTCGAGATCGGCCATCTGCGCTTTCTTGGTTTCACGAATCAGCACGAACTCGTCCTCGGACAGGGAGTTCAGAATCTTGTTCATGTCGGCTCCGATCCGGCCACAGGCCGTGAGTTGTAGTCATGGTAGCTGGGAAACATTCGCGCCGGTCCGTTTCGGCGAGGTCGGGGTCACCTCCCCGGCCAGCCGCTGATTAGTCTGTGCAAGTTGCCATTCCGTCTGGCCGCGCAGCCTGCCGACCCGGTCGGGGTCGAGGCGGTCGCACACGAAGTCCCAGTGCACCGCGACGTGATCGCCGACCGCGAGACCGGCGACGAAAGCCCCCTCGGGCACCCGGTAGTCGGCCAGGTCGTCCTGCTCGGGCCCGAGGGACAGCCGGGTGCCGTCCCACCGCAGTCGCGCGGACCGGACGACGGCACGATCGTGATCGAGGCCGACCACCTCACCCCAGCGGATGCGGCACGAGTCGAGAACCTGCAGCGGCTGCGGCAGTCCGGTGTGCAGCAGCCGCGACCACGGATACACCCCGAACACGTGGAAGTTGTGGGTGGGCGCCGCCTCCCCGAGCAGATCTGCGGTGAGGTGCTTCCAGTAGTGGCCGGCCTGCGACGCCAGGCGGGCGAGCAGTGCGGCGCCGAACTCGGCGCGGTCGATGCGGTCGGACAGCTCGTCCGCGGTCCAATAGGCTCGAACGACGCTCTCGTCCAAAGGGTCCGGGATTCCCGACAGCTGCGCGATCACCTCCTGGTAGGGCCACGCGCCGCTGAACTGCCTCGCCAAGGCCGCCACGTCGGTGTCCGGCGCCGCGCCGCACGCGACCGCCTGCAGTCGCTCCGAGCCGGGCGGACCGCAGTAGCCCAGGGCGTTCGGGGCGTGCGCGTACTGCGCGAACACGCGGTGCCCGGGCGGCATCCCGTGTTCGCGCGGCATCACCGATCAGCCTCGCTGGCCGAGCAATTGGGCCGTCTCGCGGTGCAGCCTGCCGAAGTTGTAGTACGCGGCGCACGCACCCTCCGGAGAGACCATGCACGTGCCGATCGGGGTCTCCGGTGTGCAGGCCGTCCCGAACACCTTGCACTCCCACGGTTTGATGACGCCCTTGAGGACCTCGCCGCACTGGCAGGCCTTCGGATCCGCGACTCGCACACCCGGCATCGAGAACTTCTCCTCGGCGTCGAATTCGTGGTAGTCGCGGTGGACCTTGAGCGCGCTGTGCGAGATGAAACCGAGCCCGCGCCACTCGAAGTGCGGTCGCAGTTCGAACGTCTCGGCCATCAGCTTCAGCGCCTGCACGTTGCCCTCCGCACGCACCACCCGCTTGTACTGGTTCTCGATCTCGCAGCGCCCCTCCCGGATCTGCTGGAGCAGCATGTGCACCGACGCGAGGATGTCGAGCGGCTCGAAACCCGCGACCACCATCGGTTTCCCGTACACCTCGTTCACGAACCGGTACGGGCGCAGCCCCACCACGGTGGACACGTGGCCCGGGCCCAGGAAACCCGACAACCGGAGGTCGGGGGACTCGAGGATCGCCTTGATCGGCGGAACGATCGTGACGTGGTTGCAGAACACGCTGAAATTCGTCACGCCCAGCGCCCGCGCGCGCACCAGGGTCACCGCGGTCGACGGCGCGGTGGTCTCGAAACCGACGGCGAAGAACACCACCTGGCGGTCGGGGTTGTCGAGCGCGACCTTGAGCGCGTCCAGCGGCGAATACACGAAGCGGACGTCCGCGCCGCGGGCCTTGGCCTCGATGAGATTGCCCTTGGATCCGGGCACCCGCATCATGTCGCCGAACGTCGTGAAGATGACGCCGGGCTGTTCGGCGAGCCACATGGCGTCGTCGACACGGCCCATCGGGATGACGCACACCGGACACCCGGGTCCGTGCACCAACTCCACGCTCTCCGGCAGCAGGTGCTCGATGCCGTGCCGGTAGATGGTGTGGGTGTGGCCGCCGCACACCTCCATGAACTTGAACTCGTCGCCGCGGGCCAGTTCGGTGATGGATTTGACCAGGGCGCGCGCCGCCGCCGGGTCCCGGAATTCGTCGACGAACTTCATCCCTGTTACCTCGTTCTTGCTGTAGTCACGCGATTTCGGACGAGTTGAACGCGTCGATCTCGTTCACGTAGTCGGCGCCCATCTTCTGCACCTGATCCAACGTCAGCTGCGCCTCGATCTCGTCGATCTTCGCCATCGCGAAACCGACGTGCACGAGCACCCAGTCACCGACGACGAGACCTTCTTCGGCGAGCAGTCGCACACTGATCGTTCTCTGGACGCCGTTCACGTCCACCTTCGCCAGATGCTGTTCGGGATCGACGATGTCGACCACCTGACCGGGTATCCCCAGACACATCGTGGTTCTCCTCTCGGGCTGTACTTCAGCAGATTCGGGGGAGCGGGTCGCCGACGAGCATGTCGACGATCCGGCTGCCGCCGAACGACGTTCGCAGTGCGACGATGCCCGGCGGCTCGGCCAGGATCTCGCCCACCACAGCGGCATCGGCTCCCCGCGGATGCGCCCGCAACGCCGCGACGGCCGCGTTCGCCTCCGCCGCCGCGACGACGGCGACGAACTTGCCCTCGTTCGCCACGTACAGCGGGTCGATGCCGAGCATGTCGCAGGCGCCCAGCACCTGAGGCTCGATGGGCAGGGAATGTTCGTCGATGATGACCGCGAGCTGGCAGGCGTGGGCCAGTTCGTTGCACACGGTGCCGACACCGCCGCGGGTGGCGTCCCGCATCCACCGCGTCGACGGGGCCGCCTCCAGCAACGCCTCCACCAGCGAATTCACCGGAGCCGTGTCGGATGCGATGTCGGCCTCGATCGCCAGGTCGCCGCGGGCGAGCATGACGGCCATCCCGTGTGCGCCGATGGTCCCCGACAGCAGAACCTTGTCACCCGCATGCACGAGGTCGGGGGACAGCCGTCTGCCCTCCGGGATGACACCGACACCGGCGGTGGAGATGTAGACGCCGTCGGCGGCGCCCTTGCCGACCACCTTGGTGTCGCCGGTGACGATCTGGACCCCGGACAGGACCGCGGCCTCGCTCATGTCGGCGACGATCTCCCGCAGTTCGGCGATCGGGAAACCCTCCTCGATGACGAACGCCGCCGACAACCACCGCGGACGGGCGCCGGACACGGCCAGATCGTTGACCGTCCCGTGCACCGCGAGGTGTCCGATGGAACCGCCGGGAAAGCGCAGAGGCTGAACCACATACGAGTCGGTGGAGAACGCGAGCCGCTCACCCGACGGCATGCTCAGCGCGGCCGCGTCACCGAGTTGCTCGAGCTCGTCGTTGCGGAACGCCTCCACGAACACCGCGTCCACCAGCGCAGCCGACGACTTTCCGCCCGCACCGTGGGCGAGTGTCACCACCTCGTCCAGCAGCCGGGGACGGCGTTGCCGGAACTTGTCGATCCGCTCGAGGACGCGGTCTTCCCGTTCCGCCGACGTGGCCGGTTCCGTCGTGCTCATGAAGCCTCCACAGAATTAGGAGCGACCCGCTCGGCAGAATGGGGCGCGACCCGCGCCATGTGTTCCTGGGCGACCGACCACAGCCGGTACCCGAGCATCGCGTGGCTCTCCTGGATCCGGTGGATGCTCTGCGAGTGGACGGTGTAGCAGAAATCGAGTTCGCCGCTCTCGGCCATCGCCAGCATCCGGCCGCCCTCGTGCCCGGCGAATCCGATGGTCAGCAGCCCACGGCTCTTCGCCTCGGTGAGCGCGGTCATCAGATCGTCCGAATTGCCGGACGTCGACAGCGCGATGGCGACGTCCCGGTCCCGCGCGTGGGCGATGATCTGCCGCTTGAAGATCAGGTCGAAGCCGACGTCGTTGCCCAGGGCCGTCACCACGGCCTGATCGGCGGCGAGCGACCACGCGGCGACCGGACGTCCGCGGGCGGGGCGGCTGAACAGTGTCGCGAGGGTTGCGGCGTCGGTGGAACTGCCGCCGTTGCCGAACGTGTAGAGGCGGCCGCCCCGGCGGAACCGGTCGGCCATCTCGGTGCCGGCCGCGACGAGGCCGTCCCCGTATTCGTCGAGGGACTCCTTCTGCAGGCGCGCGCTCTCGGCGGCCTTCCCCCGGGCGGAGGAGGCGAGATCGTCGAGCAGGCTCTGCGCGTCGGTCTCCTCCGAGTCGATGAACGGGTACAGGAAGCTGGTGCTCTCCGAGTCGTGGGTGGTCATCGGTTCGCCTCCGCACCCGTGTCGTCGAGTCGGGTGATCGCCGCACCCGCGTGGACCAGGACGAGGTCGTTGGGCCGGACGTCGCCGAGGACGCTGACGTCCACCCACTCCTCGCCCGCGGCCGTGCGGACCAGGGCCGGACCGAGGGGTTCGGCGGGCTCGATCACCACCTCGCCCAGGCGGCCCTCGTCGCTGCACGTGACGCAGACCGTCTCGTCGCACTCCTCGGTGTCGGGCTTCAGCAGCCCCGAGTGTTCGAAGCAGACGTGGGTGAGTTCCCACAACAGGTGGTACATGAGCACGAACCGACCGGTGGCCGGAACCATCGGGTCGTCGGAGTCGACCCACAGAATGTGGTTCGCCGCGCCCGCCGGAGGTCGGGGGCCCGCCCCGATCCACAGCGTCATCGCGCCCCACGCCGGTGCGCGGCGCATCGCGTCGACCACGGCGGGCTCGTTCGCCGACGCCACCGCCAGCAGAATGTCGCCGGGTCTGCTCGCCACCCGGGCCTGGGCCACCGGATCGGGTTCGACGAGCGCCACCGAGGGTAACGCCCGTTTGCCCATGATCACGGGATGGACGAATTCGACGGCGACGTGATGGGCGTGCGGCTCCCATTGCGGGGAGATCACCCAGAGCGTCGCGCCGTCATGGAATCTGCGGGCCAGGGACAACGCTGCCGCGGCGATATCCGCAGACAGATCCGTGTCGACGAGGTGCCCGCCCGCCTCTGCGGTGGTGGTCATTCACTAGCTCCCGTCCCGGGCCGGCCGGTCGGGGGCTGCCGACGTCACGGTCCGCGCATGGTTGCCGCGGCACCGATCACCGCCTGGCCGAGGGAGAGTCCTCCGTCGTTGGGAGGCACCCGGTGGTGGGTGAGGACTCGATAACCGCTGCTCTCCCAGTGTGCTCTCACCTGCGCGAGGAATAAACGGTTTTGGAAGACTCCTCCGGTCAGCCCGATCGTGGTCGCGCCGGTGGCGGTGGCGGCCCGGTCGACGAGCGCCGCGGTCGCGGCCGCGAGGGCATGGTGGAAGCCCAGAGCGAGCGCCGCCGGTGCGATCCCGTCGCGAAGTCCGGCAACCAGTCCGGACACCAGGGCAGGCAGTCGGAGCTGGTCGTTCTCCACCTTCATGGTCAGGGCGGCGGGGTGCGGGGCGGTCCGGGAGAGCGCCTCGAGTTCGATGGCGGCCTGCGCCTCGTAGGTGATCCGGTGCCGGACTCCGAGCAGGGACGCGACACCGTCGAACAGGCGGCCGGCGCTCGTCGTCCTGATGCAGCCGACACCCGAGACGAGTTGCGAGTCCACCGCCGCACGTTCCGCGGCCGGGACCGCCGCCACACAGGGCAGTCCGTCGACATCGGTGATCCCGCACTCGTGGAGGAGAGCCAGCGCCACCCGCACCGGATTGCGGACGGCGGCGTCACCACCCGGCAGCGAGAACGGCTGGATGTGTCCCACCCGCCTCGAATCGAGGATGTCGGGGCCGACGAGCAGCAGTTCGCCGCCCCATACGGTGGTGTCGCAGCCGTACCCGGTCCCGTCGAAGGCGACGCCGAGCACCGTCGTCCCGACCAGCCCGTGTTCGGCCATCAACGACGCGACGTGCGCGTGGTGATGCTGCACGGTGAGCAGGGGGACGCCCGTTCGGTCGCTGTACCGCCGGGCCCAGTGATGCGTCGAATAGCCGGGGTGCCGGTCGGCGACCACGGCCTCCGGTGCGATGCCGTGCAGATGCGTCAGCTGCCGCACCGACGTCTCGAAGGCGCGCTGACTCTCCAGGCTGCCCATGTCTCCGAGGTGCGCCGAGCAGAACGCGTAGTCCTGCCGGGTCAGGCAGAAGGTGTTCTTGATCTCCGCGCCGACCGCGAGGATCTCCGGGCCGTGCGCGGGAAGCACCACCGGCAGGGGCGCGAATCCGCGGGAGCGCCGGATCGGGAGCACCGCCCCGTCCGCCACCGCCAGCACGGAATCCTCGCAGGGCACCGCGATGCGGCGATCGTGCATCAGGAAGAGGTCGGCGATGTCAGGCAGCCGGGTGCGGGCGTCGTCGTTGTCGAAGCACAGGGGTTCACCGCTGAGATTGCCGGACGTCATGACCAGCACCCGGGGCGGATCGATGTCGCTGCCGGGTGTCCGGGTGAAGAGCAGGTGATGCAGCGGGGTGTAGGGGAGCATCACGCCGAGGTCGTCGATCCCGGGCGCGATGCCGTCGGCGACCGGCGCGGTATTCCTCTTGCGCAGCAACAGGATCGGCCTGGCCGGATGTCGTAGGAGGGCGCTCTCGGATTCGGAGATGTCGCACAGTTCGGCGGCGGCGGGTAGGTCCGCCGTCATCACCGCGAACGGCTTGTCCGGGCGGTGCTTGCGCGCCCGCAGAGTCGCCACGGCATCCGCGTCGGCGGCATCGCACACGAGGTGGAACCCGCCGAGGCCCTTCACCGCCACGATCCGGCCGTCCCGCAGCGCCTGCTGCACCGCGGTGAGGACGGCGTCGTCGCCGTCGATCCGGCGTCCGTCGAGCTCGGCGAACAGGCGCGGGCCGCAGTCGGGGCAGCACACCGGCTGGGCGTGGAACCGGCGGTCGGCGGGGTCGCGGTACTCCGCCAGGCACGCGTCGCACAGTGGGAAGTCGGCCATCGTGGTGTTGGGCCGGTCGTAGGGCAGGTCGGTGATCACCGTGAACCGCGGCCCGCAGTTGGTGCAGTTGACGAACGGGTGGCGATACCGGCGGTCGTGCGGATCGGCCAGTTCCCGCAGGCAATCGGCGCACGTCGCGACGTCCGGCGACACCAGCGTCCGTGCGCCGGGGACGTGGCGGCTGTCGATGATCCGGAACGACTCGTCCCCGCGCACCGGAACGGGCTGGGCCTTCGCGTCGACGATCACCGCCATCGGTGGTGCGTCCGTGCGGAGCCTGCGCACGAACTCCGACACCGCGGCCGGTTTGCCCTCGATCTCGATGAACACGCTGACGTCGTCGTTGCCGCAGTGGCCGTACAGCCCCAGGTCCCCGGCGAGTCGCGCGACGAACGGGCGGAAACCGACGCCCTGCACCACCCCGTGAACCGTGACGCGCGATCGTTCGACCGTCATCCTCGGATGATTCCCCCGCCGAGGTGCGGGGCGCAAGAGTCCTCCGATCGCCGTTCAACCGCGCGGACGCACCCTTTCTCGGTTCGCGCACGCGAAATTGCGCCCGAATTCGTGTGCGTGAGCCGACAAGGAGTGCGTCTGCCGGATCACGCTCCGTCGACGGAGCGGGCGCCGGTGATCGTGTCGATCAGCCCGTAGTCGCGGGCCTCGTCCGCGGTGAGGATCCGGTGCTCGCGCATGTCGCCGATCACCGTGTCGAGGGGCCGCCCGCAGGAGTCGGCGATCCGCTGCTGCAGTCTCCGCAACTGCTGCTCGTGCTGTTCCGCGGCGATGGCGACGTCCGACGCCGGACCGGTGCAGGACGTCCGCGGTTCGCGCAGGTGGAACGTGGCGTGCGCGGCCGCCGTCCGCCGGTCGGCAGGCGCGAGGAGGGCGACCGCCACTCCCCGGACGTCGCCGCGGCAGTGGACGTGCAGCGGGACCCCCATCAGGTCCAGTGTGTCGAGGAGCGTGGCGGCCGCGTCGACGTCGGCGTCGACGCCGTGCAGCCACACCTGGACCTCGTCGTCGCCGGACGCGTCGAACAGCGCCAGCGATGCCGCCGCGCGGTTGGTGGCCTCGGCGTCGAGCCGGCCGGTGAGCGAGACGATCCGTTTGTCGAACAGGCGCTCGGCGAGCCAGTCGGGACTTCCGGTGCCGACGGACGCGACGGGCATCGGAGGCGCCGGCTGCCGGGGGTCCGGCTGCCAGGGCGTGTGGAACGGCGGGACCGACGGTGGGGTGGGTGGTGGCCAGATCATGATGACTCCCGGTGCGGTGCGATCGTCCAGTCGACCGTCCTGCCCACGGCCTCGGCATACCGTTCGAGCGTCGACAGGCGGGGATCGACGTCGCCGCGTTCGAGCCGCGCCACGGCCGACTGCGACGTGCCCATGAGGGCGGCGATCTCCGTCTGCGTCAGACCGCCCTCGCGGCGGGTGGTGACGAGCTCGTCCAGCAGCGCCCGACGCCGATCGGACAGGTGCCCCAGTCCGGGAAAAGACGTGCGTCGAGGCGTGGTCGACATACCATCGATGGTATCTCGAAAACGGTATATGGAGGGTGCTCATGGCGAAGGTTCGTGCGGCCGTCATCGGCGGCGGCATCATCGGTCTGGCGGTCGCCCGGGAACTTCTGCACCGGATGGACGCCGTCGAGGTGACGCTGTTCGAGAAGGAAACCCGGGTCGCCGCCCACCAGACCGGCCACAACAGCGGCGTCGTCCACGCCGGCCTGTACTACCCGCCGGGCAGCCTCAAGGCGCGCCTGTGCCGCCGCGGCGTCACCCTCCTGCAGCAGTACGCGCAGGACAAGAACGTGGCCTACGAGGAGTGCGGCAAAGTGGTGGTCGCCCACGATCAGTCGGAGGTGGGGCGGATGGAAGCCATTTTCGACCGAGCGGTGGCCAACGGGGTCCCCGGTATCCGCAAGATCGCGAGGGCGGAAATCCCCGAGATCGAACCGCACGCACGCGGAGTCGCCGCCCTGCACTCGCCGCACACCGCGATCATCGACTACGTGGCGGTCGCCGAGGCCCTCGCCGCGGACATCGCCGCCGCGGGCGGACGGGTGCTGCTCGGCCGAGAGGTCGTGGGCCTGTACAGCCGGGCGTCGGAAACAGTGGTCACCACCGGGGACGGCAGTGAGGCCTTCGGCCTGGTGGTCACGTGCGCCGGGCTGCAGTCCGACCGAGTCGCGCTGCTGTCGGGGGAACCGCGGACACCCCGGGTGGTGCCCTTCTTCGGCGACTACTTCCTGCTCGCGCCGGAACGGTCTTCGCTCGTGAAGGGGCTGATCTACCCGGTGCCGGATCCGCGGTACCCGTTCCTCGGTGTCCACCTCACCAAGCGCATCGACGGACGGATCATGCTCGGCCCGAACGCCTTTCTCTCCCTCGGGCGGGAGGCGTACGACCGCCGCGGGTGGTCGGCGTCGGACGTGGTGTCGGCGGTCGGGTTCCCCGGATTCTGGCGCTTCGCGGCGCGCAACACCGCGGCGGCCGCCCGCGAGGCCCGCACCGTCCTCAGCACCGGCCAGTTCGTGAAGGAGGCGCAGAAGTACGTGCCGGACGTGCGCCGCTCCGACGTCACCCGCGGGCCCCGCGGCATCCGCGCGCAGGCGATGAACGCCGACGGCAGCCTCGAGGACGACTTCGTCATCACCGGCACCGACCGCGTCATCCACGTCCGGAACGCGCCGTCGCCGGGTGCGACGTCGTCCCTCGCCATCGCCGAACACGTCGTGACGGAGGCACTCGCGCGCGCCTCGGCCTGACGGGCGTCGCCCAATGTCACACCGGTGCAGTCGAAGTAGACCGATGTGACATTGGGCGACCGGCGCGGGGGAGCGACGACGGCGGATGTGTCCTCAGCGCCGGCGGATCCGCAGGGTGAATCCCTCGGGCATGAGAGTGAGCCGTTCGGCGACCTTCAGCCGGTAGCCGGGGTCTCCCACGATGTCGTACCGGCGCAGGATCGTGCCGAGAACGAGCACCGCCTCGTGGAGGGCGAACTGCCTTCCGATGCAGGCGCGTTCGCCGGTCCCGAACGGTTTGTAGACGTGCGCGGGCCGGGACCGGTTGCGCTCGGGAAGGAAGTGGTCGGGGTCGAATTCCTCGGGATTTTCACCCCACACGGGGTCGCGGTGCAGGGCGGGGATGAGGACGAGGACCCAGTCGCCGACCTTCATCGGGTACTTGCCCACGAGGGTCGTGTCGACGGTGGCCTCCCGGCCGTAGGCGGGCGCCGTCGGCCACAGCCGCAACGATTCGTCGAGCACCCGCCGCACGTAGCGGAGCTTGGCGATCTGCTCGAACGCCGGCTCGTCGTCGCCCCAGACCGCATCGACCTCCGCCTGCGCCTTGGCCAGGACGTCGGGGTGCCGCGACAGGTAGTAGAGGGCGAACGACAGTGCGCCCGAGGTGGTCTCGTGCCCGGCAACCAGGAACGTCACCACCTGGTGGCGGATGTTCAACTCGTCGATCCGGTTGGGATCGTTCTCCCGCGCCGCCCGCAGCATGAGTTCGAGCAGGTCCTCGGGGCCGGCCTCGGCGCTGTCACGGCGGGCGCGGATCACCTCGTCGACCACCTCGGCCATGTGCTCCAGGTTGGCGACATTGCGACGATCCGACCGCCGCGCCAGCAACCGTCCGAGCGCCGTGGACTTCACGAACGTCGTGCGCTGCGAATGGCTCAGCGCCCCGACCATCGCCTGCACGAACGGGTGCGGACGCTCCCGGGTGAACGAGTCGAAGGAGTAGCTGAACCCGGTGCGGCCGATGGTCTCGAGCGTCAGCTTCGTCATGTCGGAGGACACGTCGACGGGGGTGCCGTCCACCCGCTGGTCCCAGTGCTGCGTGAGTTCGCCGGCGACGTCCAGCATCGTCCGGTGATACGACCGCATGGCGGATTTCGTGAACGCCGGGGCGAGGAGGTTGTGCGCTTTGCTCCAGTTCGGCTCGTGGTTGTAGGCGGTGAACAACCCGTCGCCGCCCACCTCGCGAAGCGACGCGACGCCCGGCGCCAGGTGCTTCGCGAATCGGGTTTCGTCGGAGAGTTCGGCCACCATGTCGGCACCGGACGCGAACACGAACTTGTTGCCGAGGATGTTGCGCTCGAAGATCGGCCCGAGTTGCCTGCCGATCTCCATCGAATTCTGCACGGGAGTGCGGATGCTGATCCCGAACACGTCCCCGAAGACGGGAAGCCGCCATCGAGGATGCGGGATGATCGCGTCCGCCGTGGTGTGCAGTGATTCGACGCTCATTGTCGACCCCCGTGTCGATGTGGCCCGCGTTACTGAATTGATGTCTAGTACGCAAGGTACGCCTTACTGAACCGGTGTCAAGCAGTACGGTGACTGGCATGACCAGCGCCCGCCGTCGACTCGCCCCCGAGCAGCGCCGCGCGCAGTTGCTCGACATCGGCGCGCGGCTGTTCGCGGACCGCCCCTACGAGGACGTGTGGATCGAGGAGGTCGCGGAACTCGCCGAGGTCTCCCGCGGTTTGATGTACCACTACTTCCCGACGAAGCGGGACTTCTTCGCCGCGATCGTCGAGCGCGAATCCGAACGCCTGCTCGACGTGACGGCCCCCGACTCCACCCTCCCCGTCGAGGAACAGGTCGCGGCCGGCCTCGACGCCTACTTCGAACACGTGGCGAGCCACCGGCACGGAGTCCGGGCCATCAACCACGGGGCGCTCTCGGCCGACGCCGACATCCGGGCCATCGTGGAGCGCGAACTCGACGCCCAGCAGCGGCGGATCGTCGACGCGCTCGATCCGCCCGAGGGCGAACGCGAACTCGTCGGCGTCGCGGTGCGCGGATGGATCGCCTTCGTCCGCGCCGTCTGCATGGACTGGCTCGACCATCCCTCGATCGCCGAAGCCGAGCTACGGGAACTCTGCCTGCGTTCGCTGCGGGGCATGCTGGGCGGCCGGCTCGACTGATCTCGTCGCTCGCCGCGGAGTCGGACACTGGCGCGTAAATAAACCAGTTGATATATTTAAGGCGAAATCCGTTCCGTCAACAAGGAGATCCCGCATGAGTGCACCCACTGTTACGCCCCAGGGCCGGACGGAGCCGGTGAAGACCGAGGCGGAACTGCGTCGTGAACTCGCCGCGGTGTACCGCCTGCTGGCGCATTTCAAGATGACCGACCTGATCTTCACGCACGTCTCGGTTCGCCTTCCCGGGCCCGAGCATCACTTCCTGATCAATCCCTACGGCCTGCTGTTCGAGGAGATCACCGCCTCCAACCTGGTCAAGATCGGGCTCGACGGCGAACTCGTCGAGCACTCCGAATATCGTGTCAACCCTGCGGGATTCGTGATTCACGGCGCGATCCACGAGGCACGGACGGACGCGCAGTGCGTTCTGCACACCCACACGAAGGCCGGATGCGCGGTGGCCGCCCAGGAGCGCGGACTGCTGCCGTTGAATCAGATCTCGATGGAGTTCTACGACCGGGTCGCCTACCACGACTACGAGGGCATCGCGCTCAACACGGCCGAGCGGGAGCGTCTGGTCGAGGACCTCGGGAACCATCCCGCGATGATCCTGCGCAATCACGGACTGCTCACCGTGGGCGCGACGGCGGCCGAGGCGTTTCTGCGAATGTTCTATCTGGAGAAGGCCTGCGACATCCAGATCGCCGCCCAGGCGTCGGGTGAACTGCGGGTGCCGTCACCCGACATTGCCGAGCACACCGCGCGGCAGTTCGCCGGCGAGGCGGCCACGGACGACTACACCGACGATCAGGCCTACGAGATGGCGTGGGCGGCGCTGCTGCGACTGCTGGATCGGACCGCCCCCGACTACAAGAACTGAGAGGCGATCACATCCCCGGTGCGGCAACGACTCCCGCCGGGGATGCGCCCCTCAGGACTGCCGCGACATTGTGCGCCGACTGCCGCGCCAGCGTCTGCGCGACCTGCGGTGAGTACCACCCGGCGTGCGGGGTGATCACGAGATTCGGAATCTGCAGGGCCGGATCGTCCTGTGCGGGTGGTTCGTTCGGGAGCACGTCGACGGCCGCCCCGGCCAGCTGTCCGCTGCGTAGTGCGTCTGCGAGAGCGTCGTGGTCGACGAGACCGCCGCGGGAAACGTTCACCAGATACGCGCCGCGTGTCATCGCGGACAGTGCACGCTCTCCGATCAGTCCCCGCGTCTCGGACGTGAGGGGTATGTGCAGGCTCAGGACGTCGGAGCGGCGCAGCAGTTCGTCGAATCCGACCACCTCGAGGCCCTCGGCGGCCAGTTCGCCGGAGCGCTCGGCTAGTCTGCGCCCGCTGACGAGCACGGTCATCCCCACGGCACGAGCGCGCCGCGCGAAGGCGCCGGCGATCCGGCCGAAACCGTAGAGGCCCAGCACGGTTCCCGCGATGCGCCGCGGTGGGGCGGCGGTCACGTCCCACCCGCCCGCGTGCACCGACCGGTCGAGCACGTGGGTGGATCGGAGCAGTCCGAGGGTGAGCGCGAGCGCGTGATCGGCGACCTCCTCGGTGCAGTAGTCCACGGCCCGCGTCACCCACAGGCCGCGTTCGTGCGCCGCCGACACCGGCAGGTGGTCGTATCCGGCGGAGGTGGCCGAGAGCAGTCGCAGGTCCGGGAGACCCGACAGGTGACGCGGCTCGAGGCCGGTGTTCTCCGGGCCGACGAGCAGCGCGACGACGCCGGGTCCGGACGGGAACTCGGACTGGTGCACCACCTCGACGGAGATGCCCTCGGTGGCAAGCGAATCGGACAGCTCTCGGGTGGGGATGAAATCGTCGAGGACGACGACGCGGTCGGTCATGCGCCCACAGCCCCCGCGCCCTCGGCGGTCCGTCGCACGGCGGCGTCGACGCAGCGGGCGGCCGCGTCGTCGGTGCTGATCGCGTCCATGACAACGGGATCCAGGATGGCCTGCAATGCGAGCCCGTCCGTCAGCGCCACCAGTGCGACGGTGACGGCGTCCGGGTCGAGGTCGGCGGAGACGGTGCCGTCCCGCTGCGCCTCGACGACCGCTCCCCGCACGACACCTCGCCAGCGGGCGAGGAAGGTCGCGATCTCACCGCGCGCCGTTTCCTCGGCCGCCCCCTCCGCGTAGAAGAACAGGAACACGCGGGTCATCGCGAGCCGGCGTTCGTCGAGCGGCAGGATGCTGGCGGTGATGTTCCGCAGCTTCTCGATCGGGCCGGTGCCCTCCTCGTCGAGGATCGCCCTGTACAACTCGCCTTGGATGTCGCCGGCCCGGCGCAGCGCCGCGAGGAGCAGTTCGTGCCGGGACCCGAAGTAGTGGTTCAACACTCCGGTCGACCACCCGCTCTCCTCCGCCACCGCGCGCGTGGTGACGGCGGAGATCCCCTCCCTGGCGATCAACGCGAGAACCGCGTCCGCGAGCACCTGTCTCCGTTCGTCGTGGTCGACGATCTTCGGCACGATCATTCCTCTCGCTAGTACGCGCTGTCGCCACTCAGGCTATCGGCGCGGGAACCGGAACCGGGTCTTCCTCGGCCTTTCCCGACACCCGCGCGTTCCACACGGACATCACGTTCGCCGGGGTGGGCGCGGTGAACAAGCTGGTCGCCACGAACACCACCAGTGCGCTGACGAGTCCGACGTACACCGGTTCGTTGGCCATGACGTCGCCGACGACGAACATCGTCGCGAGGGTCGCCACGGTGCCCACCGCCATCGCGGCCATGGCCGCGGTTCCGGTGGCGCGCTTCCAGACCAGTCCGCCGAGGATGGGGACGAGGAGACCGCCGACCAGGATGTCGTAGGCGATGGTCAGCGCGGACACGATGTCGTTGATGAGCGCGGCGATCACGATGCTGACGAGGCCGATCACGATCACGTAGAGGCGGTTGCCGCGCACGTCGGCTTCCGGGTCGGACGTGTCGAGTTCGGGCCGCGTCCGGCCGAAGATCTGGGCGATCAGCGGAAGGACGTCCTGCCGGGCGACCGTGGCGGTGGCGATCAGCGCGCCGGACGCCGTCGACATCATCGCCGCGACGGCGGCGGCCAGGACGATGCCGCTGAGACCGACGGGCAGGACCTCGACGGCGACGTCGGCGTACACGTCGTCGGACGAACCGATGTCCGGCATGAGGGCCGACGCCGCCAGGCCGATCAGTGCGCCCGCCACGCCGTACAGCAGGCAGTAGACACCGGCGGTGACGCCGCCCCAACGAGCGACCTGCGGCGACTTCGCGGTGAACACCCGCTGCCAGATGTCCTGGCCGATGAGGATGCCGAGGGTGTAGACGACGAAGAACGTGATGATGGTGCCGGTGCCGATGGTGCCGAGCCCGAGTGCCTGCTCGCCCACGCGTTCCTTGATGCCGGCGTAGCCGCCGGCCTTGCTCCAGGTGAACGGAAGCAGCAGGACGAAGACGCCGATGGTCTTGATGACGAACTGGACGACGTCGGTGAGCGTGATCGACCACATGCCGCCCATCGCGGAGTAGGCGACGACGATGAGTCCGCCGAGGACGACCGACAGGGTCCGGTCGAAGCCGAACAGTACGTTGAAGATGGTGGCGTAGGCGATCGTCGAGGTGACGGTGAGCATGAGCGTGTACGCCATCATCACGAGGCCGGACGCCCCGGTGGCGTCGATGCCGTAGCGGAGTTTGAGCATCCCGGAGACGGTGTAGACCTTCAGGCGCTGAATACGTGCGGCGAAGAGCAGGCTGAGCAGCAGCACACCCGCGGCGATCGACACGACCAGCCACATTCCGGAGATGCCGTACTTGTAGCCGAGGCCGACCCCGCCGACGGTGGAGGCGCCGCCGATGACGACGGCCGCCATGGTGCTGGTGTACAGGAATCCGCCGAGGCGGCGGCCGGCGACGAGGTATTCGCTGGAGTTGCTCGCCCGCCGTTTGCCCCACCAGCCGAACGCGAGCATCGCGCCCAGGTAGATCAGGATGATGGTGATGTCCATGGTGCGTCCTTCACGTGTCCTAGCGGATCGGTCGGTGCCGGCCTCGTCAGACCGTTGCCCTAGACGGTAGGAGAACATTGACGTGAAATAAATCACTTGATACAAATAATCACTTCAGAAAATCCTGAAGTAACGGTGCGAGCCAGCTCACACCCTGTTTTCGATCCCGCCGGAGGAGTGCGATGCGCAGCACGCTGCCCGATCTGAAGCTCCTCCAGATCTTCGCGGCCGTTGTCCGCCACCAGGGGTTCGCGCCCGCGCAGCAGGAGTTGGGACTGTCGGCCTCGGCGATCAGCACCTACATGAGCCAGCTCGAACGGCACCTCGGCATCGTGCTGTGCCACCGCGGCCGGGGCGGATTCGGCCTCACCAGCAAGGGCGAGCTCTACCACAAGGAATGCCTGCGCATCCTCGGGGAACTCGAGGGCTTCGAGCGCTACGGCGCCGCGCTGCAGGGGGAACTGCGGGGAACCCTCACGATCGGGGTTCTCGATTCCACTGTCACCGACGCCACCCTGCCGCTCGCCGACGTGATCGGCGTCTTCAGCAAAGACCATCCCGCCGTCTACCTCGACCTGAAGATCCAGACCCCACACGAACTGCAGGTCGGGGTGCTCGACGACCGCATCGACGTCGCCGTCGGCGCGTTCGCCTCCCCGATGAACGGGCTCGTCTCCCAGGCGCTGCACCGGGAGCAGCACTGGCTGTACTGCAGCGACAAGCATCCGCTGTTCGGCCGGACGCGGGTGCCGCAGGAGGTCATCACGCAACAGCGGATGGTGACGCGCGGCTACTGGTCCGAGCAGGAACTCGCCCGCCAGGGCTTCCCGCAACCCTCGGCGACGGTGGAGAACATGGAAGCGCAGCTCATCCTCGTGCTGTCCGGCGCCTACATCGGATACCTGCCCGAGCACTACGCGGAGTACTGGGTCGACCGGAACCGGCTGCGTCCGATCCTGCCGGCGTCGTTCGGCTACCAGGCGCCGTTCTCGCTGATCTACCGGCGTGGGCGGGCCCGCGAACCGATGGTCCTCACGTTCCGGGAGTTCGTCCGGACCAGCATGGGCAGCTGACCGCGGCTCACGGAACCGGGGAGCCCAGTTCCGCCGACAGTGCCCGGCACCGTTCGACGAGCACGAGACCGTGCTGCGCGCAGAGGGCGTCGTCGAGGCGGAACGTCGGGCCGACGACGCTGAGGGCGCCCACGATCCGGCCCACCGCGTCGTAGATCGGCGCCGCCACCCCGGTCGAGTGGTCCTCGATCGTGTCGTGCGCGATCGCGTACCCCTCGCTCTGCAGATCGCCGCGCAAAGCGGCACCGACGGCCGTGCCCACCAGCGGCACCGTCTGACCCACCCAGCCCATGTGCCGAATCGCGTGGGTGCCCTCGATCTGCGCGAGATACAACGCCGTGCCCTTGGGCCCGTGGGTCGACAGGTACGTCGATTCGCGGGTCTCCTCCGCGATCGCGACCATCGCCGGGCGGGCGCGGGACAGCAACTGGTTGTCGCTGATCGCCCGCGCACCGATCTGGAGAAGTCGCGGTCCGGCCCGGTAGACGTTGTCGTCGCCGCGGACGAGGAACTCGCTCTGCTCCATGCTGCGGATCAGGCGCAGTGCCGTGCTCGTGGCGAGGCCGGCGGCCTTCGCGGCGTCGCCGAGCGTCAGCCCACCCTGCTCGGTGATCGCGCCGAGCAGTTCGAAGGTGCGGCTCGCGCTGCGGGTCACATCTCCGGGGGCCATGGCGCTTCTCCTGACGGTCGCGGGTGTCGGCGTGAATCTACCGTGACGAGATCTCGGACAGCAGGGGGTGCCGGTGTTCGTCGAGCAGCGGGCTGCGACGGACGCCGGGACGTGCGCTGCCGCCGAACACGACCGGCTGCCGTACGTAGTCGATGGTTCCCGCGACCGGATGCTCGAACGACTCGACGAGTCCGCGGTGCCTGCTTTGCTCGGACGACAACGCCTGTTCGACGTTCCAGATCTCGGAGCTCGCCAGTCCGGCCGCGCCGAGGAGCGCGACCGCCTCGGCGACCGTCTTGTCCTTCGCCCAGATCTCGATCTCGGTGCGCAGGGCGGGTTCGTGATCGGTGCGGGACGTGTCGTCGGCGAAACGGTTGTCGCCGAGCAGGTCTGCGCGATCCATCGTGTGGGCCAGCTTGTCGAATCCGGACTGGCTGGCGACGGCGAGGACGAACAGGCCGTCCGACGCCCGGTACGTGTCGAACGGAGTGGAGACGGGATGGCGATTGCCCACGCCGGCCGGCGCGACTCCCGAGGCCTGCAACTGGCTGTGCGCGGTGGGCAGCATCGCCAGCATGCTGTCGAACATGGCGACGTCGAGGTGCTGCCCCACCCCCGACTCCCGGGTGCCGACCAGCGCGGAGCTGATGCCCCAGGCCGCGAACAGTCCCGCGACGAGGTCGCCGAACGATTCACCGAGCCGGGTCGGTCCGGATTCGGGTGAACCGGTGATGCTCATGATCCCCGACATCGCCTGCACGACGAGGTCGTAGGCTGCCGCACCCGCGAGCGGCCCGTCCTGCCCGAAACCGGAGATGGACGCGTAGACGAGCCGGGGGTTGCGGGCGTGCACGGTGTCGTAATCGATGCCGAGCCTTGTGGTCACGCCGGGCCGGAAGTTCTCGACGAGGACGTCCGCCGTGTCGAGAAGGTCGAGCAGCACCTGACGATCCGCTGGGTCCTTGAGATTCAGTGCCAGCGAGCGCTTTCCGCGGTTGAGTACGTTGAAATAGATGCTCTCGCCGTCGCGGAACGGTCCGAGGTGCCGCGAGTCCTCACCGGCGGCGGGCTCGATCTTGATCACGTCGGCGCCGGCGTCCGCGAGCAGCGCCGTGCAGTACGGTCCGGCCAGAACGCGGGAGAGATCGACGACGCGGATGCCGTCGAGAGGAGGCAGGGAAGGCATGGCGGTGAGCCCTTCTCAGAATTCGGTGGAGCGCGGGGAGGGTGCGTTGGACGCGATGGTGAGCAGCTGGATCTGCGAGGTGCCCTCGAAGATCCGCAGGATCCGGCAGTCGCGGTAGAGGCGTTCGATCTCCGATTCGCGCATGAAGCCGGCGCCGCCGTGGATCTGCACCGTCTGGTCGACGATCGAGAAGCAGGCCTCCGTGGCCACGTATTTCGACACGGAGGCGGCCCGGCGCAGGTCGGCCCCGGTGTCCTTCACGTCGGCCGCCCAGTCCGCGGTGACGCGGGAGGATACGAGTTGCGCGTCGCACGCACCCAGCAGCAGCTGGATCGCCTGGAATTCGGCGATGGGGTGTCCGAACTGTTTGCGCTCGGCCGCGTAGGAACGGCCCAGTTCCCAAGCACGCAAGGCGATTCCGTTGGCCATCGCGGCCACGTCGATGCGGGCGCGATTGAGGGCGGTGAGCGCGATGTTGCCGCCGCGACCCTCGGTTCCCACCACGGCGTCATGGGGGAGCACCACGTCGTCGAGGTACACGGTGTAGGTGGGGGCCGATCGGATCCCGAGCTTGTCCTGCGGTTCGGAGTAACTCACGCCGGGAGTGCCCTGGGGGAGGACGAACGCGGTGATGCCGCGGAAGCCTGCGGACGGATCGGTCTTGGCGAAGAGGACGACCAGGTCGGCTTCCTTGGCGTTCGAGATGTACGTCTTCGACCCCGACAGGTGCCAGCCGTCGTCCTCGCGCCGCGCCGTCGTGCGCATGGACGCGATGTCGGAGCCGGCATCCGGTTCGGTGAGGGCGAACCCGGCGAGCAGTTCGCCGGACGCGAGGCCGGGCAGCCACCGTCGCTTCTGCTCCTGGGTGCCGCCGACGAGGATCGGTTCGAGCCCCAGGTAGTGCGCGGTGTAGATCGAGGCGAGGGCGGCATCGGTGCGGGCGATCTCCTCGATCGCAATCAGCTGCGTCTTGGTGGACAGGCCCAGTCCGCCGAACTCCTCGGGCACCGAGATGCCCATCAGGTCCTGTTCGCCCAGTCGCTTCACCAGTTCCGCCGGGAACTCCCGCGTCTCGTCGCGGAACGCCGCGCCGGGGTGGATCTCATGGTTGGCGAACGCGCGCACGGTGGAGCGGAACTCGGCGGCATCGAGCAGCTGATCGGTCACGGGAACTCCTGTCGGAAGATCGAATTTGCCATCTAGTGAAATAGCAATGCCACTTAGTGGCATATCGACTATGAACGAGAGCGCTGAATTTGTCCAGGGGTGCCGGTGTTCACGGCACGGGAGCGGGTACTCGACCACGGACGGCGGCGCACAACCCGTGCGGCACGGCAGAGGGAGGCATCATGCGCGCGATCACGCGAGGGATCGTCACCGTGGGAACACTGATCGGCGCCGTACTCGCAGGCGCGGGGACGGGCGTCGCGGAACCCGGCGCCGTGCCGTCCGGCACCTATCAGGGAACGACCACCGCGCCGGCGGGGGAGTTGATCTGGAAGGGCAAGACGTTCCAGGGCGGCACGGTCGTCAACAACTTCGCGTTCGGCCTGACCGGACTTGCAGGCACGACCTCGCAGGACGGGAACGGAAACACCGTCATCGATTACAGCCCATCCGGTCTGGGGTTCCTGACCGACAGGATTTCCCCCAACTCAGACGGGACCTACACCGGGGCCGTGTACGTGGGCGGCAACCAGGTGGGAAGTTTCGGCCTCTCGAGATAGCTGTCCCGGGGCCTGCTACGACAACGAGGCCGCACCTCTCGGGTGCGACCTCGTCGTCACAGTGTTATCGGGGCGTCGCTCAGACGGCCCGTACGTTCTGGGCCTGCGGGCCCTTCTGGCCCTGTCCGACCTCGAACTCCACCCGCTGGTTCTCCTCCAGCGACTTGTAGCCGCTGCCCGAGATCTCGGAGTAGTGAACGAACACGTCCGCGCTACCGTCGTCCGGCGCGATGAATCCGAAGCCCTTCTCGCTGTTGAACCACTTCACAACACCCTGCGCCATACCGTTCACTCCCTGAGTTGCCGCCCGGGATCTCACATCGAGACCCCGTTCGCGTAAATCTCATCCTGTCATCTAGCCGCGCGTGCTTCCAGTGGTACGCCCACGAATCCTCCGGATCGGGGGCGCAGGGGAGGTCGTGGGCCGGAAATTTCCCCCCGACGACCGATGATTCTGCCCGTCGGGGGCGGTCCTACCTGCGACCGATGATCACCTGCACCGAGGAGAACTCGATGAATTCCGCATCCACCGCCACCACCCACGCCCGGACCCTCGACGTTCCCGGCGCCGCCCTGTACTACGAGGTACGGGGCTCGGGTCCCGTCGTGGCGCTCGTCGGCGCCCCGATGGACGCCGACTCCTTCGCGCCCGCGGCCGATCTGCTGTCTGCCGGATACACCGTGCTCACGACGGATCCGCGGGGCATCCGCCGCAGCCCGGTCGACGACCGCGACCGCGATTCGACCCCGGAGATGCGCGCCGACGACCTCGCCCGGCTGCTGAGGCACCTCGACGCAGGCCCTGCCGCGGTGTTCGGTTCCAGCGGCGGTGCCGTCAGCGCGCTCGCGCTCGTGCAGGCACATCCCGAGCTGGTGCACACCGTAGTGGCTCACGAGCCCCCGCTGGACGAACTGCTCGACGACCGCGAGCAGCTGCGCGTGAAGACCGACGAGATCATCGACGCTCACCTCGGCGGGGACGTCGTGGGGGCGTGGAGGAAGTTCCTCGACTTGGCGAACATCTACCTGCCCGAGGAGGTGTTCCAGCAGATGTTCGCGGGCGAGCGGGACGAGCAGGCCGAGGCCGACGAGTACTTCCAGCACGCGCACATGCTGCGCCCGACCACCCGCTGGTGCCCGGATGTCACCGCGCTGCGCTCGGCGTCCACGCGCATCGTGGTCGGCATCGGGGAGGAGTCGGGAGGCCAACTCTGCGACCGGACGTCGCGGGCGCTCGCCGCCGAACTGGGAGTCGAGCCCACGCTGTTCCCGGGTGACCACATCGGCTTCGCCCACGACCCGGCCGCGTTCGTCACCCGCCTGCGCGCAGTGCTGCGGGAGGGCTGAGCGCCGGCTCCCCGGACGACCTCAGCGCACGATCGGAATACGTTTCGTCACGATCCGATGGATGAACCGGGCGGCGGTGCGGGCGGTGCGGTTGTCGATGTCGAACGACGGATTGAGCTCGGCGACATCGACAACCGCGAGTTTTCCGCTGGCGGCGATCGCGTCGCACACGAACTGGATCGTCTCCGCGGGAACCCCGTACGCCGCGGGAGCGCTCACTCCCGGCGCGACCGCGGCGGGGAGGACGTCGAGGTCGATGGTGAGGTAGACGAGATCGACGTCCGACAGGAACTCGCTGACGAACACGGCCACCCGGTGCCGGTCGGAGACCGAGCACTCGTCGTCGAGCAGGTACCGGACGTCGTACCCGCGTGCGGTGTCGAACAGCGCGGTGGTGTTGCTGGGCTGGCTGATGCCGAGCACGGAATACTGCAGCGTGGTGCCCGCCGCGTGCTCCCGTTCGAGGATCTGCCGGAACGGTGTGCCCGAACTCGGCACCGGATCGGACCGCAGGTCGAAGTGCGCGTCCAGGTTCAGGATCCCGATTCGTTTGCCCGGGGTCCGGACCGACGCCTGCGCCAGACCGAGATACGTCCCGAACGCCACCTCGTGGCCGCCGCCGAGGACCACCGGGAACTGGCCGGCATCGAGCGTCGCGGCAACCACGGCGCCCAGCGCCTCCTGCCCGGCTTCAAGACGATTGTCGGTGACCGCGACGGTGCCGGCGTCGTACGCGCGGAGCGGCTCGGCGAGCGCCATCGACGACAGTGCGCTCCGCAGCGCGTCCGGACCGCGGGACGCCCCGCGGCGCCCCTTGTTCCGTTCCACACCCTCGTCGCTGGAGAATCCGATGAACACGCAGGCCCCCGGCTCGACGCCGTCCTGCAGAGGGGTCACCGCCTGGTGCCAGCGGAGGTGGTGACTGGACGTGCCGTCCATCCTGCCGGTCCAGGGAGGTGGCGGGATCAACAGGTTCTCCATCATCGCAATGCCCTTTCCTTCTCGTGGATGGCGTGCGCGGACCAGGCGAGTTCGCCGCCGCGCCACACATCGCTGACCAGGGGGACGCCGGGCCGGTAGGCCAGGTGCAGGTACGACGGCGCGTCGAGGGCGAGGGCGTCGGCCCGCGCTCCGGGACGCAAGACCCCGACGTCGGCACGTTGCAGCGCGCGGGCGCCGCCCGCCGTCGCCGCCCAGATTGCTTCGTCCGGGGTCATGTGCATGTCCCGCACCGCGATCGCGATGCAGAACGGCAGGCTGGTGGTGTAGCTGGTACCGGGGTTGCAGTCCGCGCCCAGCGCGACCGTGACACCCGCGTCGAGCAGGGCCCGGGCGTCGGGGTACTTGTTGCGGGTCGAGAAGTCCGCGCCGGGCAGGAGGGTGGCCACCGTCGAACTCTGCGCGAGCGCGTCGATGTCGGCCTGCGTGGTGTAGCAGACGTGGTCGACGGACGCGGCGCCGAGTTCGACGGCGAGCTGCACGCCCGGCCCCTCGCGGAGCTGATTGCCGTGGACGCGGGGGATCAGCCCCCTGGCCATTCCGGCCGTGAGCACGGCGTGTGCCTGGTCGCGGTCGAACGCACCGGTCTCGCAGAACACGTCGATCCACTTCGCCTGCGGTGCACAGACATCGATCATCTCCGAGCACACCATCGCGACGTAGTCGTCGGCGCGGCCCGCGTATTCCGGCGGCGGGACGTGCGCGGCGAGCAGTGTCACCTCGTCGGTGAGGGATGCCGCGATCCGCGTGCTGCGCAATTCGTGCTCGACCGTCTGGCCGTAGCCGGTCTTGCATTCGACGGTGGTGCTGCCCGACCGCAGCGACTCGTCCAGCAGCCGCCGCGTGTTCGCCTGCAGCTGTTCGTCGGTGGCGTTCCGTGTCGCCTCGATCGTATTGCGGATGCCACCCGCCGCGTAGGGCTGCCCGGCCATGCGGGCGGCGAATTCTTCCGCGCGTTCCCCGCCGAACACCAGGTGCGAGTGGCTTTCGACGAAGCCCGGCAGCACGGCCCGGCCGCCGAGGTCGTGCCCGGCGTCCGCGGCCGGCGCCGCGTCGGTGCTGCCGACCCAGGCCACCACGCCGCCGTCGAAGACGACGGCGGCGTCGCGGATCAGCCCGAGCGGACCTTCCCCCACTGTCGGGTCGTTGGTCACCAGGGTGCCGATGCCGGTCAGCGCTGTGGAGCGGGAGGTGTTCGCTGTCACTGCTGTTCCTTCCAGTGGTTCGAAGATACGGTCGCTCGGGCGGATGGTCATCCCTCGGACATCGGCACGCGGACGCCGCGCTCGCGGGCGACGTCGGCGGCGTGGTCGTAGCCGGCGTCGACGTGCCGGATGACGCCCATGCCGGGGTCGTTGGTCAGGACCCGCTCCAGCTTCTCCGCGGCCAGGTCGGTGCCGTCCGCGATGCACACCTGACCGGCGTGGATGGAGCGTCCCATGCCGACGCCGCCGCCCTGGTGGATGGACACCCACGACGCACCCGAGGCGGTGTTGACGAGCGCGTTGAGCAGCGGCCAGTCGGCGATCGCGTCGGAGCCGTCGAGCATCGACTCGGTCTCGCGGTACGGCGACGCGACCGATCCGGAATCGAGGTGGTCGCGGCCGATGGCGACGGGCGCGGACAGCTCACCGGACGCCACCATCTCGTTGAACTTCAGGCCGGCCTTGTGCCGCTCGCCGTAGCCGAGCCAGCAGATGCGAGCGGGCAGACCCTCGAACGCGACCTTCTCGCCTGCCATCGTGATCCAGCGCTTCAGGTGCTCGTTCTCGGGGAACAGTTCGAGGATCGCCTTGTCGGTGGCCTCGATGTCCTTCGGGTCGCCCGACAGCGCGGCCCAGCGGAACGGGCCGAGGCCCTCCTCGAACAGCGGACGGATGTAGGCGGGCACGAATCCCGGGAAGTCGAACGCGCGATCGTAGCCGGCCTTGCGGGCCTCGTCGCGGATGGAGTTGCCGTAGTCGAACACCTCGGCGCCCTTGTCGAGGAAGCCGACCATCGCGGCGACGTGGCGGGCCATCGACGCGCGGGAGTCCTCGGTGAACTTCACCGGGTCCTTGTCGGCCATCGCCTTCATGTCGGCGAAATCGATGCCGAGCGGCAGGTACGACAGGGGGTCGTGGGCCGACGTCTGGTCGGTGACGATGTCGATGGGGGCGTTCATGGCGAGCAGTTCGGGGAAGATCTCGGCGGCGTTGCCCTCGAGGCCGATGGACAGCGGACGCTTCGCGTCGCGGGCCTCGATCGCCAGGCGCAGGGCGTCGTGGATGTCGGTGGCCTTGGTGTCGAGGTACTTGTGCGCGATCCGGCGGTCGATGCGGGTGACGTCGCAGTCCACGCAGATCGCGACGCCGTCGTTCATCGTCACGGCGAGGGGCTGCGCGCCGCCCATGCCGCCGAGTCCCGCGGTCAGGGTGATGGTGCCGGCGAGCGAGCCGCCGAAGCGCTTGCGGGCGACGGCGCCGAACGTCTCGTACGTGCCCTGCAGGATGCCCTGCGTGCCGATGTAGATCCAGGACCCGGCCGTCATCTGCCCGTACATGATGAGTCCGAGGGCGTCGAGCTTGCGGAACTCCTCCCAGTTGGCCCAGTCGCCGACGAGGTTCGAGTTCGCCAGCAGCACGCGGGGCGCCCACTCGCTGGTGCGGAACACACCGACCGGCTTGCCGGACTGCACCAGCATCGTCTCGTCCGACTTCAGGGTCTTCAACGTGCGGACCATCGCGTCGAATGCTTCCCAGCTGCGCGCGGCCTTGCCGGTGCCGCCGTAGACGACGAGGGAGTCGGGGTGTTCGGCGACCTCGGGGTCGAGGTTGTTCATCAGCATGCGCAGGGCGCCTTCTTGCTGCCAGCCGAGGGTCGTCAGTTCGGTGCCGCGGGGCGCCGACACGTGGCGGGGTCCGGAAACCGGAGGCGTCGTGGTGGTCATGGCGTGTACTCCTTGATGGTCGAACGAGAGAGGTGGAAGAGTCTGGGGTTCAGCGAAATTCACTGTCGCGAATCAGCCATGGCGGTGTGTTCGGGGTAGATCATGGCCGGGGGCGGGTTGCTGCTGCGCCGTGCGAGCGGGTAGTAGATCGCGGCGGTGAAGACGATGCCGACGATCCACGAGATGTCCGCGCCGCCCAGCATGTCCGTCACCGGGCCGGTGTAGAGCTTCTGTGCGAGGAACGGGATCTGCGCGACGACGCCGAGGGCGTAGCAGCTCATCGCGGTCTTGTTCCAGCGGCCGTAGCGGCCCGCGGGGTCGTACAGGGCCGGGATGTCGACCCGTTCCTTGGAGATGAGGTAGTAGTCGATCAGGTTGATGGCGCTCCACGGGGTGAAGACCATCAGCAGCACGAGGACGAAGTTCTTGAAGTTGTTGAGGAAGTCGGCGCTGGCACCGATCGCGATCAGCATCGACACGGCGACGAACCCGATGATGTACAGGGTGCGGGCCCGGGACGAGATGCGCGACTGCCCGTTGAACGCGGTCACGGTGGTGAGGATCGACATGAATCCGCCGTACGCGTTGAGGCAGTTGACGGTGAGCTTCCCGACCAGGATCACCAGGTAGATCATCAGGGCGATCACGGCGGGTCCGGCGAGTTCGCCGATGAAGCCGACCTGGTCGCTGAGGAACGCATCGCCGGCGACGGCCGCGACGAGCGCGCCGAGCGTCATCGACCACTGCGAGCCGATCACGCTGCCCGCGAACGTCGACCAGAAGGTCTTGCGTTCGCTCGTCGAGCGCGGCAGGTAGCGGGAGTAGTCCGCGACGTACGGTCCGAACGTCAGCTGCCAGCCGGCTCCGAGCGAGATCGCGAGGAGGAACGTGACGATGTCGAAGCCCTTGATCCCGACGAACGCGGCCACGTCGTACTCGGCGAACAGGCGGAACAGGAGGTAGGTGAAGCCGATGATGCCGACGACGGTCGCGACCTTGCCGACCACGTGGATGAGCTTGTACCCGGTCACCGCCACGAACGCGGTCATCGCGCCGAAGATGAGGATGCCGACGGTGGCGTTGTCGATGTGGAGGATTTCGTTCACGGCCTGACCGGCGAGGACGCTGCCGGTCGCGGCGAACCCGAGGTACATCAGGACGACGAGGACGAGCGGGAGCACGGCGCCGAGAACGCCGAACTGGGCCCGGCTCGAGATCATCTGCGGCAGGCCGAGGCGCGGTCCCTGAGCGGAGTGCAGGGCCATGACGGCGCCGCCGAAGATATTGCCGATCAGCAGGCCCACGATGGCCCACAGTGCGTCGGCGCCGAAGACGACCGCGAGGGCGCCGTCCACGATCGCGGTGATCTGCATGTTGGCGCCGAACCAGAGCGTGAACTGGCTGCGCGGAGATCCGTGGCGCTCGTCGTCCGGGACGACGTCGATGGTGCGACGCTCCGGCGCGAGGCTGATCTCGGGAGGTCCCTCGTGTGTCATAGGCCTGTGTCTCTCTGTGACGAGTCCGGCAGCTGCTGGTCGGTCCCGGGTGCTCTGTCCCATGTCCTGAATCCAGTGTGCTCTGACTCACGTTTTTTATCGCCTTAGATGTATAGTCCTGTATAGACAACCCCCTGTCAAGCGTTCTCCAAGGACCCAGCCGAGAAGCGTGCCGGCCCGCCACTGCACCAGCCGGGAGTCCCGATGCTCCCGACGGAAGGTACTGACATGAGAGTAATTTCGACGTCCTCACACTCGCTCGAGGGCGATGAGCAGCTGTTTTCCGACCAGGAGACGCGTGAGCGCTTCCTCGACCTCTACCTCCGCACCGCAGGTCACCCCTATGCCGAGAACGCGGATCCCGAGGTGCGCGATCGAATCGCGAACACCCATCTCGAGACGGGGCGGCACCGGATCCCCGGCACCGCGGTCGTGCGCGGCCTCGAAGCCGCAGACCCCAGCGGGATCGGACCCGCGGTGCAGATCGTCACCGACGACATGGCGCTGCTCGTCGAATCGGTGCTCCTGACCGCGGCCAGGGTCGGCGCCCCCATCGCGGAGGCACTGCATCCGGTCCTCGTCGCCCGCCGCACGGAGTCGGGCACCCTCAGCGACGTGCGTCCGGCCGCCGACGCGGGGACGGCGGAGTCCTGGATTCATGTGGGTCTGCGCTCCGACACCACCGACTCCGTCGTCGGGGCACTCGTCGAATCCCTGACCGCCGTCCTCGCCGACGTCCGCCGCGTCAACGCGGATCTGGCGCGCATGCGCGAACTGCAGATCCAGGTGTCCGAGCAACTCGACGCGCAGGCCGGGCAGGACCCGCTGTCCGAAGAACTCGGGGAGGCCGCCGACTTCCTGAGGTGGTGCGAAGCCGGCAACTTCACCGTTCTCGGATATGCGCGGTACGGCGACGACGGCGCATCACGGGAGAGTCTCGGCGTGCTCCACGACCGGGAGGATGATCGCCCGCAGGTCACCGGATCCGGGCCCGTACTCGCGATCGGGCAGGCGGCGCTTCCGGTGTCCGTGCACCGGTCGTCGTATCCGTCCGTCGTCGGTGTCCGCGCCGCAGATGTCGAGCACCGTTTCGTCGGCGTTTTCACGCCCGCGGGCCGACACGAGAACGTCCTGGACATTCCGGGTGCGGGCCGCCGGGTGCGGGCGCTGCTCGACCGCGCCGGCTTCGACATCGATTCCTTCTCCGGGCAGGCCGTGCTGCAGGTCGTGCAGGCGCTGCCGCTGACCGAGTTGTTCGCGGCGAGCCCGGACTCGCTGCATTCGGCCCTCACCGAGGTCGCCGGGATCACCGCCCGCGAACACATCCACCTGTTCCTGCGTGCGGATGCCGTCGGCGACAGCATGTCGGCGCTGGTGTTCATTCCCCGCGACCGGTACAACACCCGCACCCGTCTGGCGGCCCAGCGGGTCCTGTTGGACGAGTTGACCGGCACCGCCGTCGAATACACCACCAACGTGTCCGAGTACCCGCTGGCCATGGTGCACTTCACGATGCGCGTCCCGGCGGGCACCGAGGTGACGGACACGAGGCGCCTGGAGATTCAGCGCCGGATTTCCCGGGCCTGCCGGACGTGGGAAGACCGGTTCCGCGGTCATTCCGGTGCGGTCGAACGAGACCTCCTCGCGCACTACGCGGACCACTTCCCCGAGGGGTACAAGCACGACTTCGACACCCGGCGCGCCCATGCGGATCTGGCGGTGTTCGAGAGTCTGACGGACGGCGCGATCGACACTCGGCTCGAGGCGAGCGACGCCGCCGACTGGCGCTTCACCCTCTTCGTCGGCGGTGCGCCCGCTTCACTCGGCGACGTGCTTCCGATCCTGCAGAGCCTCGGTGTCGCCGTGCTCGACGAGCGCCCGTACACGGTCGTGAACAGTCGCGGAACAGACTGCTGGATGTACGAATTCGGGATTTGCCACGCGGCGGCGGGGCGGGTGGACGACGGACTGCCGCGACGGGTCACCGAGACGTTCGCCGCGGCGTGGGAATCGCGTTCGGAGACGGACAGTTTCAACGAACTCGTGCTCCGGGCGGGCCTCGACTGGCGGGAGGTGGAGGTGCTGCGGGCCTACGCGCGTTACCTCCGGCAGGGCGGGTTCCCGTACAGCCAGAACCACATCGCGACTGTCCTCGGGGATCACCCGGAGATCTCGCAGGCACTGATCCGGCTGTTCGCCGCGCGATTCGACCCGGACTGCGCAGGGGATTCCGGCGACCTGGCCGGCTCGCTGGAAGCGGCGATCGGCGACGTGCTCGGTCTCGACGCCGACCGCATCCTGCGTGCCTACCTCAACGTGGTGCTGGCGACGCTGCGCACCAACCGCTACGCGCACCGGGGGCGCGAACGCAGCGTCCTGTCGTTCAAATTCGATCCGCAGCGGATCCCGGAACTGCCCCAGCCACGGCCGCGCTTCGAGATCTATGTCTACTCACCGTGGGTGGAGGGCGTGCACATGCGCTTCGGCGCCGTCGCGCGGGGCGGCCTGCGGTGGTCCGACCGCAAGGAGGACTTCCGCACCGAGGTGCTCGGCCTGGTGAAGGCGCAGGCGGTCAAGAACTCGGTTATCGTGCCCGTCGGCGCGAAGGGTGGGTTCGTCGTTACGCGTCCACCGGCCCCCACCGGCGACCCGGCACGGGATCGGGACGCGCAGCGCGCCGAGGGGGTGCGCTGCTACCGCAGCTTCATCAGCGGACTGCTCGACGTCACCGACAACGTGGACCTCGCGAGCGGTGCCGTGATCCCGGCGCCGCGGGTGGTGCGCCACGACGGCGACGACACGTACCTCGTCGTCGCCGCGGACAAGGGCACCGCGACCTTCTCCGACATCGCGAACGACGTTGCCGCACAGTACGGATTCTGGCTCGGTGACGCATTCGCGTCCGGCGGGTCCGTCGGCTACGACCACAAGGCGCTCGGCATCACCGCACGCGGCGCGTGGGAGAGCGTGAAACGGCACTTCCGGGAGATGGGGGTCGACACCCAGTCGGAGGAATTCACGGCCGTCGGGATCGGCGACATGAGCGGCGACGTGTTCGGCAACGGAATGCTGGCCAGCCCGCACATCCGGCTCGTCGCCGCGTTCGATCACCGGCACGTGTTCCTGGATCCGAATCCCGACGCGGCCGCGTCCTTCGCGGAGCGGGAACGCCTCTTCGCGATGCCGCGCTCGTCGTGGGCGGACTACGCACCCGACCTGATCAGCGCGGGCGGCGGTGTGTGGGAACGATCGAGGAAGAGTGTTCCGGTCAGTGAGGAGGCGCGGCGCGCGCTCGGGCTGGCACCCGGGACCACCGAACTGTCACCACCCGAATTGGTGCGCGCGATCCTGCGGGCGCCGGTGGACCTGCTGTGGAACGGCGGGATCGGGACGTACGTGAAGGCGGGCGCCGAGATCCACCTCGACGTGGGGGACAAGGGCAACGACGGCGTGCGGGTGGACGGCGCCGACGTCCGGGCGCGGGTGATCGGTGAGGGCGGCAACCTCGGCCTCACCCAGCTGGGACGCATCGAATTCTCCCGCAACGGCGGGCGCATCAACACGGACGCTCTCGACAACTCGGCGGGGGTGGACTGCTCCGATCACGAGGTCAACATCAAGGTGCTGCTCGACGGTCTGGTCAGCGGAGGCCGTCTCGCCGCGGAGGATCGCGCGGGTCTGCTCGCCGAGATGTCCGAGGAGGTGTCTGTTCTCGTGCTCTCCGACAACATCGCCCAGAACGACGTTCTGGGCACGGGCCGCGCCGACGCCGCCGCGTCGGTCGCGGTGCACGGACGGCTCGTCGGCCACCTCGAAGGGCGCTACGGGCTGGACCGCGCCATCGAGGTGCTGCCGTCCCGAAAGGAGTTCGCCGCCCGGGAGCGCGCCGGAACGGGACTCACCTCACCCGAACTCGCGACGCTGATGGCCCACGTCAAGCTGGCCCTGAAATCGGATCTCCTGTCCGGCGACCTGCCCGACAGCCCGGCGTTCGCGGACGCCCTCGCCGGGTACTTCCCGCGCCGGCTCCGGGAGTCGTTCGGCGACGCCATCGGCGAACACCCGCTGCGCCGGGAGATCGTCGCGACGGTCCTCACCAACGACGTCGTCGACAACGGCGGCATCACGTACGCCTTCCGGCTGGGGGAGGAGGCCGGTGCGAGCGGCGCCGACGCCGTGCGCGCGTTCGCGGTGGTCTCGGAGGTGTTCGACCTGCCGTCGCTGCGCCGCGACATCCGGGACGCCGAACTCGACGCCGCGCTGTCGGACGAGTTGACGCTGTTCACCCGTCGGCTGCTCGACCGGGCGTCGCGGTGGATGCTCACCCGCAGGCCCCAGCCGCTGGCGGTCGGGGCGGAGATCAGCCGATTCCGTGACCGGGTCGCGGACCTGACCCCGCACGTCGCGGGCTGGCTGTGCGGCGAGGATGCGGAGAGCCTGCGGAGCCGCACCGCCGCGCTCGTGGCCCGCGGTGTTCCCGTCGACCTGGCCGGGCGGGTGCAACTCCTCCTCGACCGGTTCGCGCTCCTCGACATCGTCGAGATCGCCGACATCACCGCACGCGACCCCCGCGAGGTCGCCGAGGTGTACTACCGGCTGGGGGAGTGCCTCGGGCTGGTGCACCTTCTCGTCGGCGTCTCGCAGCTCGGCAGGGGCACCCGGTGGAACGCGCTGGCCCGGCTGTCGTTGCGTGACGAGTTGTACGACACGATCCGGGCGCTGTGCCTCGACGTGATCGCGGGCAGCGAAATCGCGGACACGGCGGAACAGAAGATCGGGGAGTGGGAGGACCGCAACGCGGCCCGGCTGGCGCGGGCCCGTCACACCCTCGACGCCGTCACGGAATCTGGTGAGCACGACCTGGCCGCCCTCTCCGTCGCGACCAGGCAACTCCGCAGCATGGTGAGGTGACGCCGGGCGCACCGCGCGATTGCGGCTTACCCGTGCAGTCGGCCGATAGACTGCAGACGGCCGACTGCACGGGAAGTTCGTCGGTGCCGCAGAGGAATGGGTGTCAGTGGTAGAGATCGCAGTAGTCGACGCGGAGCTTGCTGCGTTGTACAACGGACCGGGGACGGAGTCGGCCCCGGCGTACGAACGCGTCAAGCATCTGATCGTGTCGCAGATCAACGCCGGCCGCTGGCAGGAGGGCGATCAGCTGCCTTCGGAGAATCAGCTCGTGGGCGCTCTGGGGCTGTCCCGCATGACCATCAACCGCGCGCTGCGCGAACTCAGCGCCGAGGGTCTCGTGGTGCGCCTGATGGGGGTGGGCACGTTCGTGGCGGCCACGAAGACGGCGTCGCCGCTGTTCGAGGTCAAGAACATCGCGGACGAGATCCAGCAGCGCGGACATCGGCATCGAACCGAAGTGGTGTACGTGCGTGAGGAAGACGCCGATCCGGCTAACGCCTTCATCCGGGATTCCATCCGCGGCAAGGTGTTCCATTCCCTGATGATCCACTACGAGGACGACACGCCGATCCAGCTCGAAGACCGGTTCGTCAATCCCGCCGAGGCGCCAGGGTATCTAGATCAGGACTTCACCCAGCAGACGCCCAATCACTATCTGAGCGTGGAAGCCCCGCTGACGAGGGGCGAGCACGTCGTCGAAGCGATCCTCGGATCGCCCGACGAATGCCGGCTCCTCCACATCGAGCGTTCCGAACCCTGCCTGCTGATCCGGCGCCGCACCTGGTCCTCGCGAGGACTCGTCAGCGCCGCCCGGCTCGTGCACCCCGGGTCGCGGAACCGGCTCGAGGGGACGTTCGGGACGGGCTGACGCGTTGCGCGGCGGGCCACGCGCCCCAGTGCGCCGAGGCAGCAGATCGCGGCGAAGAACGGTGAAAACTCTCGTGCTGCACTGCGGATCTGAGCGTCGAGACGGTGCACGAGTTCGGTGTGCCCGGTGTCGGTGAGGGCGTCCGGGCACAATTGCACCGTACCGGTCTATACAAACTGGGACGAACCTCGCGATTCGGGCGCCACGACCTCGGCTTTGTCACGATTGGGTCACGGCCCGCTACGGTGGATCGTTGACCACGACGCCGATCATGAAAGAACAAATTCTTGTTACAGAGTGAATCGAAGTTCAGGGATTATCGTCTGCCCGCCGTCGCGCTCCTCGTGGGCGTCCTCTCCGTGGGGGTGGTGGCCTACCGAGAGTTCGATGCGGCAACGGGCTACCTGATGGACCTCTCGGTGTTCCGCGACGCCGGCCACGCCTTCGTCAGCGGGCTGCCGCTCTACTCCGCGGACTTCCCGAGCAGTTCCGGGTTCAGGTTCATCTACGCACCGTTCGCGGCGATCCTCTTCGCGCCGATGGCGGAGATCGACCCCGCCGTCCTGCAGGCGCTGTGGTGCGCCCTCAACCTCGGGCTCGTGTGGTGGATGGTCAAGGTGGCGCTGTCGAAACTCGACGTCGGCCGCCCCGAACTTCTCGCCCTGCTGTCGATGGGGCCGGTCCTTCTCCTCGAGCCGATGCGCTCGAACTTCGACTTCGGTCAGATCAACATCATCCTGATGGCGCTCGTGGTCGCCGACTGCACCGGGGTGATCCCGAAGCGGTTCCGCGGAATCGCGATCGGCCTCGCCGCGGCAATCAAGATCACCCCGGCAGCCTTTCTGCTGGTCCTGCTCGTCCGTCGCGACTACCGGTCGATCGGACGGTCGCTCGCCACTATCCTCGTCACCGTCGGACTCGGCTTCTGGCTGCTGCCGCAGTCGTCGGTGTGGTTCTGGACCACCGAATTCTTCGCCACCGGCCGCGCGGGCGCGCCCGACTTCTTCCGCAACCAGGCCGTCACCGGTGTCATCGCCCGGCTCGGGGCGGAGGGCCGGCTGGCCAGCATCCTCTGGGTGCTCAGCGCGGCCGTCATCGTGTCTGCCGCCGCGTGGTCGGCGTACCGGTTCACCCGGTCGGGTGAACACCTGATCGCGCTGTCGATCGTGGCCCTGGCCTCGCTGCTCGCCGCGCCGTTCGCCGTCACCCACCACTGGGCGTACAGCATCCTGCTGATTCCGATCCTGATCGCACCGCAGTACCGCAGCTGGCGGCCGGTGGTCGGCGCCGCGACGCTCATCTTCCTGATCGGCCCGAACTTCGTGCTGCAATCGTCCTCGTCCGGATGGGTGGAGGCCGCGGTCCGCGAGGTCATCGGCAGCTCGCAGTGCCTCGTCGCGCTGGTCCTGCTCGGCGCCGCGGTCCTGGCCGCGCGCTCCCGCACCCCGCTCCCGGACGTCGAGACCGGCGCCGTGCCCGCGGACGCCGTGCCTTCGGACGCCGACGCGCTGGAGTCGGCTCGCAGCTAGTGGCCGCCGACGAGCCGCGCGGAGGACCGGGCGGCGCTATCGTCGAGTCATGTGCCGAAACATCACCGAGCTGCGCGGACTCGAACCGGCGGCCACCGCGGAGGAGATCGAGGCGGCGGCGCGTCAGTACGTCCGGAAGGTCAGCGGAATCCAGAAGCTCTCCGACGCCAACCGTGAACCGTTCGAGGAGGCGGTTGCCGTCGTCACCGAGGCCACCACGAAACTCCTCGCCGCACTGCCGGCGCGCAAGCAACCGCCGCAGACGGTGCCGCCGCTGCGACGACCGGAGGTCCGGGCGCGCATCGCCGCGAAGGCCGCGTCCGCCGCCGCCTCCTCCTAGCCGGACGAACGGGACGCTCGTAGCGTCAGATCGAACGAGCGTCCCGTTCGTCCGAGGGGGTTGGGTGGCCCGGCCGATCGGGGAGTGTCGGGACCGGCCGGTGTGCTCTACGCTCCGGATGGTGGAGGTCGTGCACTCGCTGGATCCGCTGTCCGACGTCGCAGTGCCGTCGGCCGCGTCGTCTTCGGACTGGGACGAGATCCGGGCCTGGTCCGACCAGGTGTACATGCCGTACCGCGTGCGGGCCTCGGGGCGGCTCCTGCAGCCGCAGTCGAGCATGTTCTCGGCGTCCATCGGCGACATCACCCTTACGCGTTTCCGGTACGGGATCCCGGTCACCGTCGACGACATCTCCGCCGACGCCGGCAACATCCTTGTCCTGACGACGATCCGCGGATGCGCCCGGCACCGGGTCGGCGCGGCGGAGGTGGAGGTCGGCTCCGGTGGCACGTTCCTGGTGGACTGCAGCCGCATCGAGCACTACATCGAATTCGACCAGTCGGATCTGCAGCTGAATCTGACGGTGCCGCACCGCCTGGTCGCCGACGCCGCCGATCGGTGGTTCGGATACCGGCCCGACGACCGCCTGTGGCAACACAAATGCGTGATCGGGGACGGGCAGCAGTCGGCGTGGAACGCGCTCCTCGCGTACGCCGTGCGCTCGATCGCCGCCGACCCCGACCGGATCGCTCACGGCCGCCCGGGCATTCACCTTCAGGAGATGCTCCTCGGTCACCTGCTCGCCGAATGGGCCGCGGCGGCGGGGGTCGCACTCGACGGCGGCAGGAGCGACGTGGCCCCCGAATACGTCGGGCGCGCAGAGCATTACATGCGTGAGCACGCCGCGGAACTGCCCACGGTCAGCGAGGTCGCAGCGGCGGTGGGGGTGAGTGTGCGGGCGTTGTCGGGGGCGTTTCGCCGCTACCGGGAGACCACTCCGAACCGTTTCCTCACCGAGGTGCGGTTGCAGCGAATCCACGACGAACTCATCGCCGCGACGCACGAGTGCACCGTGTCGTCCGTCGCCGCGCGCTGGGGTTACGTGAACATGGGTGTCTTCGCCGCGGCCTACCGGGGCCGGTTCGGGGAGAACCCGTCCCGCGCGCTCGCCCGCGCCCGTCGCCGGTAGTGCCGAAATCCGACAGCCGTGCCGCCGAATCGAGGTGGTCCACGTCACAGTGTGCTCCGTAGTGTCCGTTCCGATCCTCGGCCCTGGTGCCGACGCCGGAACCGAACACAGGAGGAACCATGAGAGATGATTTCGCGAGTGTCACCGACACGGACCTGCAGAAACTGACGCAGGACGACGCCGGCGTCCCGGGTGTGGTGGCGATGCTCACCGACCGCGACGGCGTCGTGTACTCGGGGGTGGCCGGGGAGCGGTCCGTCGGCTCAGGTGTGGCGATGACCGCCGATACGGTGTTCGCCGCCTTCTCCACCACGAAGGCCGTCACCGGAACGGCGGCGCTCCAGTGCGTGGAAGAGGGCCTGCTCGATCTCGACGCGCCGGCCGCCCGGTACCTGTCGGAGATCGGGGAACTGCAGGTCCTCGACGGCTTCGACGACGACGGCGAACCGGTGCTCCGCGCGCCGAAGCGAGACATCACCACCCGGATGCTGTTGCTGCACACGGCCGGTTTCGGCTACCCGTTCTTCAGTGAGGAGTACCGACGCCTCGCCGACGAACACGGCTGGCCGAGCGTCATCACCGGCACGAAGAAGGCCCTGACCACGCCGCTGCTGTTCGATCCCGGCGAGCGGTGGATGTACGGCTCGAACATCGACTGGTGCGGTCTGGTCGTCGAGGCCGTGCGTGGGCAGCGCCTGGGAGAGGTGATGCGCGAGCGCATCTTCGAACCGCTGGGGATGAACGACACCGCCTTCACGCTCACCGGCGACATGCGCGACCGGCTCGCCGTCGTGCACCAGCGCGCCGACGACGGCACCCTCGTGCCGCTGCCCGAGATGGTGCTGCCGCAGGACCCGGAGGTCCACATGGGCGGCCACGGGCTCTACACCACCGTTCCCGACTACCTGAAGTTCCTCCGGATGTGGCTGCGGGACGGGGAGGCACCCGGCGGCCGGGTGCTCGCGGCCGCGACCGTCGCCGAGGCGGTGCGTGGCGGATTGGACGGGCAGGAGGTCACCGGGCTGCGGGGTGTGATCCCGGCGCTGTCGAACGATGCCGAGTTCTTCCCCGGCCTGCCCAAGAATTGGGCGTACACGTTCATGGTCAACGACGAGCCCGCCCCGACGGGACGCCCGGCCGGCGCTCTCGGCTGGGCGGGTCTGGCGAACCTGTTCTACTGGATCGACCGGGAGAACGGCATCGCCGGGTTCTGGGCCACGCAGATCCTGCCCTTCGCCGACGCCGCCTCGTTCGGCGGTTACCTCGACTTCGAGACCGCGGTGTACCGCGCGCTGTAGGACGAACGGGACGCTCGTAGCGTCAGATCGAACGAGCGTCCCGTTCGTTCAGGCGCGGAGGGCTCCCAGCGCGTCGATCCGCTTGATCGCGTCGGCGACGATGCCGTCGATGAGGTCCTTGCAGGTGGGCAGATCGTCGAGAAGCCCCACGACCTGTCCGGACGCGAGGACGCCGGCGTGGGTATTGCCCTCGACCAGACCGGCTTTGAGCAGCATCGGGGTGTTGGCCGCCATGATGATCTGCTGCCACGTGCGGTCGCTGGACTTCTTCATGGCGAGGCCGTCCTTGACGAGCGTCGACCATTTCATGCCGGTCATGGCCTTGAATTTCGAGGCGTTGCGGGCGGCCGCGACAAGCCCACGCAGGTTGCCGGAATGCTCGAGGCTGTCGACGAGTTCGGTGTTGAGGACACGGTGGGGCATGCCGTCGACCTTGCGGGAGACGGTGGTGTCCTGCAGGCCGCGGGCGAGGTATTCCTGCTTGACGGAATCGGGGACCGTGGATTCCTGGGTGAGCAGGAAGCGGGTGCCCATGGCCACCCCTGCGGCACCGTACGCGAGGGCGGCGGCGAGTCCGCGGCCGTCGTAGAAACCGCCGGCCGCGACGACGGGAATGTCGACGGCGTCGAGCACCGACGGCAGCAGCAGGGTGGTGGCCACCGGGCCGGTGTGCCCGCCGCCCTCCCCGCCCTGCACGATGACGGCGTCGGCGCCCCACGACGCCACCTTCTTCGCGTGCTTCGCGGCGCCGATCGACGGAATGACCACCACCCCGGCATCTTTCAGCTTCGCGATCAGTTCCTGTTTCGGTGCCAGCGCGAACGAGGCGACGCGCACGTTCTCCCGGATCAGCAGGTCGATGCGCTGCGGGGCGTCGGTGGCGTCGGCGCGGATGTTCACGCCGAACGGCTTGTCGGTGAGCGTCTTGGTCTTGGCGACGGCCGCCTCGAGTTCCTCGTACGTCATCGTCGCGGACGCGAGGATGCCGAGACCGCCGGCGTTGGCCGTGCCGGCGACGAGTCGCGGTCCGGCGACCCAGCCCATTCCGGTCTGCACCACAGGGTGTTCGACACCGACCAGCTCGGTCAGTGCGGTGCGAAGCGTGCTCACAGCGACACCTCCCGGTCGCGCAGGCTGCGGGGGTCGAGGACCTCACGGATCAGCCGCAGTTCTTCCTCGGACGGCTCCCGGGTCACCGGGGCGTCGGCCAATCCCGCCACCTCGAACGACGTGTTCTCCGCGACCTGCTCGGCGGCGACACCGGGGTGCAGCGACAGCGCCCGGAACGTGTGCCCGGGCCCGCCGAAGTCGAACACCCCGAGGTTGCTCACCACCCGGTGCAGGTGATGGAAGCGGTAGGCGGGGTTCTCCGGATCGATCCGGTCGTAGCCGACACCCGAGACGATGTCGACCTGATCGCAGAACACCCGCGACGTGTGCTTGCCCACCCAGTAGCTGGTGGCGTGGTTGATCGTGTTGCCGGGCGCGCCGCGGACGCCGAACATCTGCCGGGTCGGCTGCTGCAGGGGACCGAAGGCCGACAGATTCTGGTTGCCGTGCCGGTCGATCTGGTTGGCGCCCATCACCACGTGGCGTCGACCGGACGCGACGACGTCGAACACCTTCCGGAACGGCATCCAGCCCTCGATCGGGGCCTTCGCGCCGACCGCCGGGGTGTCGGCGAAGATCAGGGCCTCGCCGTCGGTGATGAGCAGGTCGGGTTCGGTGGTCAGTCGCGCGAGCCGGGCGCCGATCAGCGGCAGGGTGGCCATCGGGCTGGCCATGATTTCGCCTGCCCCGGAGAAGATGTCGGCGCATGCGATCGCGCAGTACTCCGCGCGGGTGACTTCGGTGATCGTCTCGGTCATGCCTTGGACTCCTCTGCAAATTTCTTCACGGCGGCCTGGTAGTCGTCCTCGCTGCCGGACAGGTAGGTGTCGACGAACTGCTGCCACGCCTCGGGGGTCTTCGCCGCTTCGGCGTAGTGGCGCTGGAACTTCTCGTCGCGGCCGTAGCTGTCGCCGGCCAGGGTGAAGTGAGCGCCGTTCGGTGCCTCCACGACGCCGTCGACCATCATGCGGTTGAGGATGAGATTCTGCAGCGGAACGGTTTTCACCAGTTCCTCGGTCTCCACCACCCGCTCGACGGAGACGAACCGCTTCTCGGCCGCCGCGCAGTACAGGTCGTCGAAGTAGGGGTCGACCCCGGTGTAGGCGGCGTTGCCGTGCTTGTCACCGAGGTTCAGATGTACCAGTGCCGCATCGAGATTCAGCGCCGGCATCGCGATCAGGGTCTCCGATTTGCCGGACGCATCCGGGTACGGGGAGGTGACGGTGCGCAGTTCGTCGCCCCAGAAGTTCCGGACGTCGGAGCCGAGCCCGGCACGGATCGGCAGGAACGGCAGGCGGGCGGCGGCGGCCTCCAGTCCGCACTTGACCATGCCCTCGTCCATTTCGCGGACCTCGATCTCGCCTGCGGTGCGCGCCTTCGCGAACCACGGGTCGTAGAACGGGGCCGAATCGAGGGACACGAAACCGTAGTACGCCTTCTTGACCTTGCCCGCCGAGCACAGCAGTCCCAGGTCGGGGCCGCCGTAGGTGACGACGGTGAGGTCGGTGACGTCGGAGCGCAGCAGCGCCCGGACCAACGCCATCGGCTTGCGGCGCGAACCCCAGCCGCCGATGCCGATGGTCATTCCGCTGCGGAGTTCCCCGACGGCGTCGTCGAGCGACATCCTCTTGTCGCGCCTGTTCGCCATGGATGTCAGCCTTTCCTGTTGTTCGAGTTGGAGCGGGGCTTCCCGGTTTCGACGAACTCGTCGCGGTGCTCGTCCGCCACTCCGGCGAGGTTGAGTTCGAAGGTGTAGCCCTGCTCGAGGCGGTAACTGGTCTTCACGTCTACGGGGTCGATGCCGTTGATGGCTTCCTTGGCGCAGCGGATCACCCGGGTGTCCTTGGCTGCGATCTTGGCTGCGATGTCGCGGGCGGTGTCGTCGAGTTTCTCCCGCGGCACCACGTCGTACACCGACCCGAAGTGCTGCAACTGCCGGGCCGTGACGTTCTGCGCCGTGTAGTACAGGGTGCGCATCATGTGCTGCGGGACGAGGCGGGCGAGGTGCGTGGCGGCGCCGAGCGCGCCGCGGTCGACCTCGGGCAGTCCGAAGACGGCGTCGTCGGACGCGACGATCACGTCGGCGTTGCCGACCAGGCCGATGCCCCCGCCGACGCAGAATCCGTTGACCGCGACGACGACGGGGACGGCGCAGTCGTAGACGGCGGCGAACGCGGCCGCGCAGCCCCGGTTGGCGTCGACCAGTGCGCCGTACCCGTCGGTGGCCTGCATTTCCTTGATGTCGACGCCGGCGTTGAACCCGCGCCCTTCGGCTCGCAGGATCACCACGTGAGTGTCCGGGTTCCGGCCCGCGTCGAGGATGGCGTCGGCCAACTCGAACCAGCCCCGGGACGGGATGGCGTTCACGGGCGGGTAGTCGACGGTGACCGTGGCGATGCCCCCCGGATCTGTCTCGCTCCGAATTCCCACTGTTTTCTCCTCGTCAGATCCGCACTTCACGCACCAAGCAATTGCTTGGTAGGGTAGCACGATGGAAACGCGTTTCAATCTGGACGGAGCAGTCGTGCTGGTGACCGGCGGTGTTCGCGGGGTGGGTGCAGGCATCAGCCGCACCTTCCTCCGGGCGGGCGCCACGGTGGTGGCCTGCGCCCGGAGACCGGGCGACGAACCGGTCGAGGTGGACGGTCGCGCCGCCGAGTTCCTCCCGTGCGACATCCGCGATCCGGAGCAGGTGCAGGGCCTCGTCGACCGGATCGTCGAGCGGCACGGCCGACTCGACGTCCTCGTCAACAACGCCGGTGGCGCACCCTTCGCGCTCGCCGCGGAGGCGAGCCCGAAGTTTCACTCCAAGATCGTCGAACTGAATCTGCTCGCCCCGCTCCTCGTCTCACAGGCAGCGAACGCGGTGATGCAGGCACAGGCCTCGGGCGGCGCGATCGTGAACATCTCCAGCGTCAGCGGCTCCCGGCCGTCGCCGGGCACCGCGGCATACGGCGCGGCGAAGGCGGGGGTCGACAGCCTCACCACCAGCCTCGCGGTCGAGTGGGCGCCGAAGGTCCGGGTCAACGCGGTCGTCGTGGGCCTCGTGCAGACTGAACTCGCGCACCTGCACTACGGCGACGACGCCGGGATCGCCGCGGTCGGGGAGACCGTCCCGCTGGGCCGGATGGCGGTCCCCGAGGACGTCGGGAACTGTGCAGTCTTTCTCGCATCCCCGCTCGCGTCCTACGTCAGCGGGTCCACGCTCACGGTCCACGGCGGCGGCGAACGCCCCGCCTTCCTGGCGGCGGCAACACCATCTACGTCAACTACAGCATCGACAAAGGAGAACGCATGAGTGGAGTGGTCGACGGTCGCGTCGTCATCGTGACGGGCGCCGGACGCGGAATCGGACGTGCCCACGCGCTGGCCTTCGCCGCCGAGGGTGCGAAGGTCGTGGTCAACGACATCGGGGCCGGAATCGACGGTTCCGCCACCGGCGAGAGTCCGGCGGAGCAGGTGGTCGCGGAGATCGTGGCCGCGGGCGGCGAGGCCGTCGTCAACGGCGACGACGTCGCGGACTGGGCTGGGGCGGAGAATCTGATCCGGACGGCGATCGACACGTACGGGCGCCTCGACGTGCTGGTGAACAACGCCGGGTTCCTGCGCGACCGCATGCTCGTCGGGATGAGCGAGCAGGAGTGGGACGCCGTGGTGCGCGTCCACCTGAAGGGTCACTTCGCGACGCTGCGCCACGCCGCCGCGTACTGGCGGGCCGAGGCGAAGGCGGGCAACGCCGTCGACGCCCGGATCGTCAACACCAGTTCCGGTGCCGGACTGCAGGGTTCGATCGGGCAGGGCAACTACGCCGCCGCGAAGGCGGGGATCGCGGAGATGACCATCCAGGCGGCAGCGGAACTGAGGAACTACGGGGTCACCGTCAACGCGATCGCCCCGGCCGCGCGCACCCGGATGACGGTCGGCGCCGGCGGCGCGATGGCCGAGGCGATGGCCGCGCCCGAGGAGGGTTTCGACGCGATGGCGCCGGAGAACATCTCCCCGCTCGTCGTGTGGCTGGGCAGCGTGGAGTCGAAGGACGTCACCGGACGCGTGTTCGAGGTCGAGGGCGGCAAGATCACCGTCGCCGAGGGCTGGCGGCACGGCCCCACCCAGGACAAGGGGGCGCGCTGGGAGCCGAACGAGATCGGGCCCGTCGTCGCCGACCTGCTCGCGAAGGCCGAACCCCCGGTCCCGGTCTACGGCGCCTGAGCACGTGAGCGGCAAAGTGTGCCGGGGCACGCTTTGCCGCTCACCTGCCGAACGGGACGCCCGTTGCGTCAGATCGAACGAGCGTCCCGTTCGTCCGGCTGCGCGGCGAACTGGAGACATGTTTGGACACATTGATAAACAGGTGTCCAGAAGTTAATGTGCATGGAGGAAAAGGCTCTCGGCCAAGGAGAATTCGTGAAATTCGGCATAACGTTGTTTACGAGTGACCGCGGGATCGAGCCGGCCTCGGCCGCGAGGGGTGCGGAGGCCAACGGGTTCGACTCCTTCTACGTGCCCGAGCACACGCACATTCCGGTGAAACGCGACGCGGCGCATCCGCAGACGGGAGACGCGTCGCTGCCCGACGACCGGTACATGCGCACCCTCGACCCGTGGGTGGCCCTCGCCACGGCGGCAGCGGTCACGGAGCGGATCGAACTGGGCACGTCGGTGGCGCTGCCCGTCGAGCACGACCCGATCACGCTGGCCAAGACGATCGCCTCGCTCGACCACCTCAGCGGTGGACGGGTGATCCTCGGCGTCGGGTACGGGTGGAATCTGGACGAACTGTCCGATCACAACGTCCCGCCGGGCCGGCGCCGGACGATGCTGCGGGAGTACCTCGAGGCGATGCGCGCGCTGTGGACGCAGGACGAGGCGTCGTACGAAGGCGAGTTCGTGAGCTTCGGTCCGAGCTGGGCGTGGCCGAAGCCGGTGCGGGTGCCTCCGGTGATCGTCGGCGCCGCCGGAAACGACAAGAACTTCAGATGGATCGTGAAGTCGGCCGACGGCTGGATGACCACCCCGATCGAGCAGGACATCGACGACCGCGTGGCCGCGCTGCGACGGATGTGGCACGACGCGGGCCGGGACGGCGAACCGCGGATCGTCGTGCTCGACGGCAAACCGGACGTCGACAAGTTGCGCCGCTGGAAGGACCTCGGCGTCACCGAAGTGGTGTACGGAGTGCCCGACCGCAGCGAGGAGGCGGTCCTTGCCTACCTCGGGCGTCTGGCGGGAAAACTCGAGGGATTGCGCGAGTCGACCGCGGTGGGGTGAGTGAGTGCGGTTGGATGGAATGAGGACACACTCGGGTAAGAACGTGTTCTAGTATTGCGTGCCAGTTGCTCGAGGAGAGGTCGAAGTCCGTGCGCATCGCACTCTTGTCGTACCGAAGCAAGCCCCACTGCGGTGGGCAGGGTGTGTACGTCCGCCATCTCAGCCGTGAGCTGGTCGAACTCGGCCATCAGGTCGAGGTGTTCTCGGGTCAGCCGTACCCGGACGTCGACCCCCGGGTGACGCTGACGAAGGTCCCCAGCCTCGACCTGTACCGCGAGCCGGATCCGTTTCGAACGCCGCACCCGCGCGAGATCCGCGACGCCGTCGACGTGCTCGAGGTCGCGACCATGTGGACGGCCGGGTTCCCGGAGCCGCTCACGTTCAGCCTCCGGGCCGCGCGACTGCTGAGGGAGCGCGCCGGCGAGTTCGACGTGGTGCACGACAACCAGTGCCTCGGGTACGGGCTGCTGCAACTCCAGAAGGCCGGGCTCCCCGTCGTCGCCACCATTCACCATCCGATCACCCGCGACCGCGAACTGGACCTGGCGTCGGCGAAGTGGTGGCGGAAGGTGACGGTCCGGCGCTGGTACGGCTTCCTGCGCATGCAGAAACGGGTGGCGCGCGCGATCCCCGCGCTGCTGACGGTGTCGCAGTCCTCCGCCGACGACATCAGTGCGGCGTTCGACGTTCCCGCCGCGAACCTGAAGACCATCCCGCTGGGTGTGGACACCGAGGTCTTCCGACCCCCGGCCGCCGCGCGGGTTCCGGGCCGCATCGTGTGCGTCGCCAGCGCCGACATGCCGCTGAAGGGCGTGTCGACGCTCCTCGAGGCGGTCGCGAAGGTGCACACCGAGCGAGCCGTGGAACTGGTGCTCGTCACCAAGCTCGCACCCGGGGGAGTGACGGAGAAGCTCATCGAGGAACTGGCCATCGGCGACGTCGTCCGCACCGTGTCGGGCATCGACGACGCCGAACTGGCCGCGCTGCTGGCGTCCGCCGACGTCGCGTGCGTCCCGTCGCTGTACGAGGGTTTCTCGCTGCCGGCCGTCGAGGCGATGGCGTGCGGCACCCCGCTGGTCGCCAGCCGCGCCGGCGCCATTCCCGAGGTGGTGGGAACGGATGAGGAGGCGGGTGTGCTGGTGACCCCCGGTGACCCACAGGAACTCGCGGACGTCCTCGGCGCGTTGCTCGACGATCCGCAACGCCGGTCCCGGCTCGGGGACGGTGGCCGGCGACGCGTGCTCGACCGCTACAGCTGGGCGGCGGTGGCCGCGAGAACCGCGCAGACGTATGCCGAAGCGATAGAGCAGACCCGTGAAGGAGGCCGACCGTGCTGACCGTGGACTTCGACCGGCTGGGTGTGAAGCCCGGCGACAAGGTGATCGACATCGGGGCCGGTGCCGGACGGCACTCGTTCGAGCTGTATCGACGCGGCGCCGACGTCATCGCCTTCGACCAGAACGCCGACGAACTCGCGGACGTCGAGAAGATGTTCGTGGCGATGGCCGAGGTCGGTGAGGTCCCCGCAGGCGCGTCGGCGCGAGTGGAGGTCGGCGACGCGCTGAACCTGCCGTACGAGGACGCGTCGTTCGACGTGGTCCTCATCTCCGAGGTCCTCGAGCACGTGCCCCGCGACGGCCGCGCCATCGCCGAGCTGACTCGCATCCTCAAACCGGGTGGCGTTGCGGCCGTGACGGTTCCGCGGTGGCTGCCGGAGAAGATCTGCTGGGCGCTGTCCGACGCGTACCACGAGGTGGAGGGCGGCCACGTCCGCATCTACCGCGCCGACGAACTGGCGGAGAAGCTGACGGCGGCCGGTCTGGAGGTCCGGGGCCGGGACCATGCTCATGCCCTGCATTCCCCGTACTGGTGGCTCAAGTGCGCGGTGGGGGTGGAGAACAACGACAACCCGCTGGCGAAGGCCTATCACCAGGTTCTGGTGTGGGACATGATGAAAGCCCCCTGGCTGACGCGCACCGCCGAGAAGGTCCTCAACCCGGTGGTCGGCAAGAGCGTCGTGTTCTACCTCGAGAAGCCGAGGGAGCCGAGCGTGGTGAAGGCGCCGCGGTGAGAGCCGCCGGCGTCCCGTCGGTACCGAACGTGTTGTCGGAGAGCCAGGTCAGGCAGACGGCACGGTCGATCGCGGCAGCGCAGGAGTCGTCGGGGGCGCTGCCGTGGTTTCCGGGCGGGCACACCGACCCGTGGGATCACGTCGAATCGGCCATGGCCCTCACCGCCGCCGGACTGCTCGACGAGGCGGAGGGCGCGTACGAGTGGTCGCGGCGCGTGCAGCGCCCGGACGGGTCGTGGCCGATGAAGTTCCGCGACGGGGCGGTGGAGAATCACGATTCCGACAGCAACTTCTGCGCCTACCTCGCGGTGGGGGTGTGGCATCACTACCTGATCACCGGTGACCGGAACTTCGTCGACAGGCTGTGGCCGTCGGTGCAGGGCGGCCTCGACTTCGTCGTCGACATGCAGGCGCTCAGCGGCGAAATCTGGTGGGCCCGCGGCGAGAACGGTCAGGACTGCACCGAGGCGCTGCTGACCGGGAACTCCAGCATTCACCACAGCCTGCACTGCGGTCTCCTGCTCGCGCGGTTGGTCGACGACCCGCAGCCGGAATGGGAGTTCGCGAAATACACGCTCGGCCACGCGATCCGGCAGCATCCGGAGTCGTTCGCGATCAAGGACGAATACTCCATGGACTGGTACTACCCGATCCTCGGAGGCGCCGTCCGCGGTGCGGCGGCGTCGGATCGCATCGACTCGCGGTGGGACGACTTCGTGGTCGAGGGACTCGGCATCCGCTGCGTGGACCACCGGCCGTGGGTGACCGGCGCCGAAACGTGCGAACTGGTGCTGGCACTCGACGCGATGGGGGAGCGCACCCGGGCGCTCGCGCAGTTCACCGCCATGCAGCACCTGCGGGATCCGGACGGTTCGTACTGGACCGGCCTCGTCTACAGCGACGGTAAACGGTGGCCGGTCGAGCAGACCACGTGGACGGGTGGTGCGATGATCCTCGCCGCGGACGCGTTGTCCCGCACCACGCCCGGACACGGAATCTTCCGGGACGCGGCGCTGCCCGTGGGACTACCGATCGGCCTCGATCGGTGCGGCGACTACTGTCACGCCAGCGGTTCGCCCGTCTGACCGCCGACCCGCTCGAGAACCCGCAGCGATCCGGTGACGGATGTCTCCTTGAATTGTCCTGTCGCCAGGGCCCGTTCGTAGATCTCGAACGGCGGCCGCCCGCCGTCCGCGGGGTCGGGGAACACGTCGTGGATCACCAGGGCGCCGCCCACGTTCACCCACGGCGCCCACCCCTCGAGGTCCGCGGATGCCGCCTCCGACGTGTGACCGCCGTCGATGAACACGAAGTTCACCGGGGTCCGCCAGAACGCCGCGACAGTCGACGACCGGCCGAGCACGGCCACGACGTACTCCTCGAGCCCGGAATCGGCCATCGTGTGCCGGAACCGGCCGACCGTGTCGAGCAGACCGGTGTGCGGGTCGACGAACGCCGGTTCGTGATACTCCCAGCCCGGCTGGTGCTCCTCGGAACCGTGATGGTGATCGACGGTGACGACGCGGGCCCTACGTGCCTTAGCCGCCGCCCCGAGGTAGATCGTCGAACGACCGCAGTACGTGCCGATCTCGACGCCCACGCCACCGGGCGTCAGGTACTGCATCGCGGCCTCGTGCAGGGCCGTCCCCTCGTCCTCCGGCATGAAGCCGGGGACGGAGTTGGCGAGTCGAAGTAGCTCTGGTGTCAGATGTTCGGTGCTCATGTGGCCTCTGCGTCCGGGGCGGCCGCTCTGGCCGCTTTCTTCCGCTTGTGTAGCACCCCGCCGATCATCGCGTCGAGTTTCGTCCCCAACGGCCAGCCCACGTAGTGGCACAGGAACAGGGCGATCTCCCGGAGTTGATCGTCGTCCAGTTCCTCGTTGTGCAGGGCCGCCCCCACCTGGATCTCGGCGACGTCGACGAGTCCCTGCGCGGTGAGCGCGCCGAGGAGCAGAAGCCGGCGGTCGCGAATGCTCAGTCCCGGCCGCGACCAGATGTCGGCGAACAGGTGGTCGGCGGTGACGGCGAAATGCGCGCCGGGGCCGTCCTGCATCTCGAATCCGTAGACCTTCTCCATCATGGCCAGGCCGCGGGCGCGGGTGTCGTCGGTCATGGTTGTTCCTTCTTGTCCACGGTGCTGTCGACGCCGAGTCCCGGTCCCAGGCCCGTGAGCGCGAGTCGTGCGAGCGGCAGCGCGACGTCGAGTCGTTCGCCGAGCCCGATCGCCAGCGACAAATCCTTCTCCCCGAGGTCGCGGACGTGGGTCATGATCGGGTACCAGTTGTCGTTCTCGTCGAGCGCGTCGGTGGTGTCGCGGAGCATGATCGCTCCGGCACCACCGGTGATCGCGTCGGTGTGGCGGACTACCTTTCCGAGTTCGGTGATGTCGAGACCGGCGGCCTCGGCGAGCCGCTGCGCCTCGGCGGCAGCCGTGAACGAGACGAAGTGCAGCAGGTTCCGCGCCAGCTTCATCCGGGTGCCCGCGCCCACGTCTCCGGCGTGCACGACGAGTTCGGCCCAGTGCTCGAACGGTTCCCGGACCTTCTCGAACGCGGCGTCGCTCGCCCCGACCATCACCGCCAGCTTCCCCTGGTGCGCGCCTGGTGCGCCGCCGCTGACGGGTGCGTCGATCAGGTCGACGCCGTGCACCCGGCAGCGGTCGGCGAGTTCGACGGCGGTGACGTCGCTGATCGTGGAGTGCACCGCCACGACGGTTCCCGGCCGCGCGGCGTCGAGAATCTGGGTGACCACCGCGCGCACCTGCTCGTCGTTCAGCACGGTCACCGAGATGACGTCCGCGTTCTCCGCCACCTCCCGCGGACTCGAGGTGACCTTCGCGCCCGCCCTGCCGAACGGCTCCAGCGCCTCCGGCCGGGTGTCACACACGATGAGTCCGCCCGGCCGGCCGAGCAGCCGCTTCGCCATGGGCGCACCCATGTTGCCGAGGCCGATGTAGCCGACGGACACCTGTTCTGTCGTGGTCATCGGAAAATCTGTCCGCCGTCGACGTTGAAGATCTGCCCGGTGATCCAGCTCGCCTCGTCGGAGAGCAGGAACAGACACGCGCCGACGAGGTCGTCGGGGGTGCCCATCCGTTTGAGCGGCAACGTCTTGACCATGTCTGCCACCATATTTCCCGGCGTGACGGTGCGGGTGGCTTCGGTGTCGATCGGTCCGGGCGCGATGGCGTTGACCCGGATGTTCATGCCGCCCACCTCGTGGGCGAGTTGCTGGGTGAGGCCGTTGATACCGACCTTCGCGAGACCGTAGAAACCGGAATACAGCCACGCCGCCGTCGACGACTGATTGACGATCGAGCCGCCGCCGCGTTCGTTCATCGCAGGCCACACGGCGCGAGTCACATTGAGGGCGCCGTCGAAGTTCACGGCCATGAACTTCTTGTAGTAGTCCCACGGCACGGTGATGAGGAGGTCGAGTTTCATGCCGCCGTAGATCGCGGCGTTGTTCACCAGATGATCGATGCCGCCGAACTTCTCGACCGTGAACTCCGCTAGTTCCTTCGCCGAATCCTCGTCGGCGACGTCGACGTCCTTGAACACCGCGGTCCCGCCGTCGGCACTGATCTGCTTGGCCACGGTCTCGCCGAGTTCCGCGTTGAGATCGGCCACCACCACGTTGGCGCCCTCACGGGCAAGGGCGCGCGCGTAGCCCTCGCCGATACCCTGTGCGGCACCGGTGACGATGGCCGTCTTGCCGTCGAAACGTCCCATACCGATTGACTCCCTGTCCTATTGGGCCGGTTCCGCGACCAGCTTGGTTTCCAGGTATTCCTCGAAACCGGCCACGCCCATCTCGCGGCCGATTCCGGACTGCTTGTATCCGCCGAACGGGGCGTCGGCGGAATACCAGACGCCGCCGTTGACGCTGAGCGTCCCCGTGCGCACGCCGTCGACCACGTGCTGCACCCGTGCGGGATCCGTGCCCCACACCGAACCGGACAGGCCGTACGGCGAGTCGTTCGCGATGCGGATCGCGTCGTCGTCGCCGTCGTGGGGAATGATCACCAGCACCGGCCCGAAGATCTCTTCCCGTGCCACCCTCGCGGTGTTGTCGAGACCGGAGATCAGGGTGGGTTCGACGAAGAATCCGCGGTCCCGATCGGCCGGGCGGCCGCCACCGACGACGATCGTGCCGCCCTCCTCCCGGGCGAGTCGCAGGTACTCCTCGACGCGGGCACGTTGCCGGGCGGAGATGAGTGGCCCGCAGATGGTGCCGGGTTTCGTAGGGTCGCCCGCGTTCAGCCCGCCGAGCGTGCGCGCCGTGGCCTCGACTGCCTCGTCGTACTTCTCGCGGGGCACCAGCAACCGGGTGGTGATAGCGCACCCCTGCCCCGCGTGGGTGGACACGGTGAACGCGGCGACCCCGCACGCCCCGGCGAGGTCGGCATCGTCGAGCACGATGAACGCCGATTTGCCGCCGAGTTCGAGGAACACTTTTTTCAACGTCTCGGACGCCGCCGCCATGACGGCCTTCCCCGTAGTGGTCGACCCGGTGAACGACACCAGGTCCACCCGGGGGTCGGTCGAGAGTTGCGCGCCGAGGGAATGGTCGCTCGACGTGACGATGTTGACGACGCCCGCCGGGAGATCGGTCTCCTCCGCGATGAGGTGCCCGACGAGTGCGGCGCACCAGGGAGTGTCCGGGGCGGGTTTGAGCACCACCGTGTTGCCTGCTGCCAGTGCGGGACCGATCTTGGCGAAGTTGATCTGGTGCGGGAAGTTCCACGGCGTGATGGCTCCGACCACACCGACGGCCTCCTTGAGGACGCGTCGGCGGGTTCTGATGCCCATCGGTTCGGCGACGCCCAGATCCTGTTTCCAGGAATAGCTTTCGGCGAGGTCCGCGAAATAGCCGAGGTCGGCGACTGGGCCCTCGAGCTGTGGTCCGCTGGTGAGGAAGGCAGGCGCGCCGACCTCGGCGATGGTGATGTCGCGCAGTTCCTCGATGTAGGACTGCAGTACGTCGCGCAGTTGTCGCAGGCAGCGGGCGCGGAAGGCGTGATCGCGGGACCACGTGGTGTGGTCGAAGGCCCGCCGGGCCGCGGCGATGGCGGCGTCCATGTCGGACTCGGTCGCGTCGGTGGCCCGCCCCAGCACTTCCTCGGTGGCCGGGTTGATCACGTCGAACGTGCCGCCGGAACCGGGAACCAGTTTGCCGTCGATCAGGAGAGCAGAGCTGTCGGTGGGGCGCAGAGTCATGGATTTTCGCTTCCGAGTCGGATGAGTGTCACAGCGATCTCTGAAAACTGGACATGTGTCTGGACTATAGTTTGAACAACTGGATGCCGCAACGACGAGTTCCCGGAGGTGCGATACGGACACGCGAGAAATGCGCCGCCGTGGTCGCTCGACGAGCTGGCGGAGCGGGTGGGTTCGGCATCGCACGGTGTGTGAGCGGTCAGGTCGGCCGCCCGCCTGGAAGGGGCTCCGGCGGGCAAGGGGCGCACTCGCCGACCGACGCCGTCGGCGGTGCACGTGGACCCCGGGCGGGGTCGGGTTAGTTACTCGCGGGTAGCGATTGCGGGGTCGGCGGCGTCGTTCGCGATACCGGTCCTCGAACAAGTCCCCGGCGATGTCGCAACGTAACCTAATACTCGTCGCGATCCGATAACTGCACGCTGAACCTGTGAAATTTAACCGAACTGACGCGGGAGTACAACAACTAATGAGCGCCCATAAGCCGCCGACCATCATCTACACATTGACTGACGAGGCGCCGCTGCTCGCGACCTACGCCTTCCTGCCGATCGTGCGCACCTTCGCGGGTGCCGCGGGCATCGAGATCGACTCCAGCGACATCTCGGTGGCGTCGCGGATTCTGGCCGAGTTCCCCGAGAACCTCACCGAAGAGCAGCGCGTCCCCGACAACCTCGCCGAGCTGGGTCGCCTGACGCAGCTGCCCGAGACGAACATCATCAAGCTGCCCAACATCAGCGCGTCCGTGCCGCAACTCCTGGCCGCCATCAAGGAACTGCAGGGCAAGGGCTACAAGATTCCCGACTTCCCGGACGACCCCAAGTCCGACGAGGAGCGCGAGATCCGGCAGCGCTACGGCAAGATCCTCGGCAGTGCGGTGAACCCCGTCCTGCGTGAGGGCAACTCCGACCGGCGCGCGCCCCGGGCTGTGAAGCAGTACGCCCGCAAGCACCCGCACAGCATGGAGGAGTGGTCGATGGCCTCGCGCAGCCACGTCGCACACATGCGGCACGGCGACTTCTACCACTCCGAGAAGTCGATGACGCTGGACCGGCCGCGCAAGGTCCGGATGGAGCTGGTGACGAAGGCCGGCGAGACGATCGTCCTCAAGCCCGAGGTTGAGCTGGGTGAGGGAGACATCATGGACAGCATGTTCATGAGCAAGACGGCGTTGCTCGACTTCTACGAGGAGCAGATGGAGGACGCGCGCAAGACGGGCGTGATGTTCTCGCTCCACGTCAAGGCGACGATGATGAAGGTATCGCACCCCATCGTCTTCGGGCACGCGGTGAAGACCTTCTACAAGGATGCCTTCGCCAAGCACCAGGCGCTGTTCGACGAGCTGGGCGTCAACGTCAACAACGGCCTCGGCGATCTCTACGACAAGATCGAGTCGCTGCCCAGCACGCAGCGCGAGGAGATCATCCAGGACCTGCACGACTGCCACGAGCACCGCCCCGAGTTGGCCATGGTCGACTCCGCCCGCGGCATCTCGAACTTCCATTCGCCCAGCGACGTGATCGTGGACGCCTCGATGCCCGCGATGATCCGCTCCGGCGGCAAGATGTACGGCGCGGACGGGCGACCCAAGGACGCCAAGGCCGTGATGCCGGAGTCCACGTTCGCGCGCATCTACCAGGAGATCATCAACTTCTGTAAGACCAACGGCGCATTCGACCCGACGACCATGGGCACCGTCCCCAACGTCGGGCTCATGGCGCAGAAGGCCGAGGAGTACGGCTCGCACGACAAGACCTTCGAGATTCCGGAGGAGGGCGACGCCAACTTCGTGGACGTCGAGACCGGTGAGGTGCTGCTCACCCAGCACGTCGAGTCCGGCGACATCTGGCGCATGTGCACCGTCAAGGACGCGCCGATCCGCGACTGGGTCAAGCTCGCGGTCACCCGGGCACGCAACTCGGGCATGCCGGTTCTGTTCTGGCTCGACCCGTACCGCCCGCACGAGAACGAGCTGATCAAGAAGGTCGAACTGTACCTGCAGGATCACGACACCGAGGGCCTCGACATCCAGATCATGTCGCAGGTGCGCTCGATGCGGTACACGCTGGAGCGGCTGATCCGCGGGATGGACACCATCGCCGCGACCGGCAACATCCTGCGCGACTACCTCACCGACCTGTTCCCGATCCTGGAACTCGGCACGAGCGCCAAGATGCTGTCGATCGTGCCGCTGATGGCCGGCGGCGGCATGTACGAGACGGGTGCCGGCGGCTCGGCGCCCAAGCACGTCAAGCAGTTGGTGGAGGAGAACCACCTGCGCTGGGATTCGCTCGGTGAGTTCCTGGCATTGGCCGTCAGCCTGGAGGAACTCGGCGTCAAGACCGACAACGAGCGCGCGAAGATCCTGGCCAAGACGCTCGATGCGGCCACCGGCAAGCTGCTGGACGAGAACAAGAGCCCCTCGCGCAAGACCGGCGAGCTCGACAACCGGGGCAGCCAGTTCTACCTCGCGAGGTACTGGGCGCAGGAACTTGCCGCGCAGAGCGACGACAAGGAACTGGCGGAACGCTTCGCCGCGCTCACCAAGGCGCTGGACGAGAACGAAGACACCATCGTGCGCGAGCTCATCGAGGTGCAGGGAAGCCAGGTCGACATCGGCGGCTACTACAAGCTGGACGGCGAGAAGACAGCCGCCGTGATGCGTCCGAGCGCGACGCTGAACACCACGCTGGAGGCTGTGCAGCGCTGAGCGTCCGCGTAGATCTCATGCTGTCTGCCACTGGTGTGGCTGATGGTCGAGATGTACGCGTGTCACGGCTACCCGCACGACCGCACGGTGGTGCGGGTAGCCGTGACGTTCAGATCGAGAACACGGTGGCCCAGTCGTTCGCGATGCTCACCGTGGTCCATCCCCTCGTAGCCGCGAGATCGAAGGCCTGCTCGGCGCCGGCCGGATAGTCGAACTCGCGATCGGGGTCGTCGTGTCGTATCAGTAGTTGCAACGAAGGGCGGGCCGGTCCTTCGGAGAACTGCAGCATCGGGACGTCCCCATTGCTGTTCCCGGCGGCGAGCAGAGGTCTCCGGCCGACCCGGCTCCAGATCCGGATCGGCTTCTCGGGACCGTCGACCAGCACGTCCATCTCGGGTTTGTGCAGGAGCGTTCCACCGGGGCCGTCGCTCGTCCACGCCAGCGACGCGGTGCTGCCGATGACCCGCTGACGGGGCACGCCGTACACGTCCAGGCTGATCGGGCGCATGAAATCGCGGCCGCCGCCGGAGACGATGTAGTTGTGAAACCCGTTTGCTCCGAGGTAGTCGAGCAGCTCGCGCATGGGCACATAGCTGCACGTCAGATACTTGCGGCCCAGGGTGGGATGGCCGGTGGTGCGGAGGAATCGGTCCGCCTGCGCCTCGAACTCTTCGACGGTGATGTCGGCGAACGCCGTCAGCACACCGACGGCGAACACCTTCACTCCACTGTCGTCGCCGCGATAGTGATCGGTGATGACGGCGTTGAGCCAGTCGTAGTCGCGGGTGTAGGCCGCCTGCCACGGCTGCCGGGTACGCAGAGCCGGATCCTCCTCCGCCATCGCCACGAGGCGGCGCAGGATGAAGTCGAGCTGGATCGGCATCGGCTTCTCGCACCAGAGCGTGCCGTCGTTGTCGAAGACCGCGATCCGCTCCTCGGCGGGTACGGCGCCCGACCCGCCGGCGCCCGTCACCCGCCCGACGAAATCCAGTATCGCCTGCTTGCTCGCCCCGTCCCGCCAGCCGGGGAGTGGATCGTCGGCCATAGCCTGCTCCTCCTGCCGGGTGGCCCCTCCGCATCCACTACACCACCGTCACCAGGACGTGACCAGGGTTGTTAGTGGCGGTAATGTCCGCGCCCAGGCGGAAAAGTCTCAGCGGATCAGCGGCACATCCCTGAGTTCCTTCTGGGCGGTCCCGAACGTGCCGAGCTGGTCGATCGCAGCTCCGGCGGGTGAAAACGTAACGCCTCGAATGGTTCGCCCAGCATCTCGTCCAGATAGGTTGTCGTCGCGACTCCCGTGGTGACGTGTCGCTGTCGCCGAGTCTTGTTGCGCAACAGGATTTTCGGGGCTGCTCATTTTTCCTCCTGCTGCCGGCGCCGACAGCGGCCCAGCGCGTGCAGGCGTCCTGCATGACCTGCACGAACGTTAGCAGGACGTCGTCGCCGTCGACCAGGTCGAACAGGCGGCAGGACAGCCGCGGAAGGTACGAAAACCCAGCAGGCACAGCCGGGTGCTTGCTCTCGACGACGAATGCGCTCAGCTGCCGAAGATCTTGCCCAGATCACTCGCGTCGGGGATGGCGGCGGGTGGCGCGGGAGCGATGCTGGGCACGGCGACGACCGTGGACGCTTGCTCCACGGTGAACTTGGTGCCAGGCCATTGCGCCAGGTATTCCTCGAGTCCGGGATAGGCGGATACCCACATCGCCGGGTCTGTGTCGTGTCGAGAGCAGGAGGCCAGTGCGACATAGGAGCCGTCGGGGACGTCGAGCACCGACTGTGTGGTGGTCCCGGGTGGTATGTCGCCTGTCTCGTAAAGGGATTGACCGGCGCTCAGGACGTCTCGGACAGGCGGCAGCACCCCGTCAGGGGCGGGAGCGAGGGACGTTCCGCAGCCGATGGTGGCGCCGGTGTTGTTGGTGATCGTGTTGGTGACGGTCGATCCGTCGACGCCGAAGGAGTAGGTGACGTCGGTGGCCTCGGCGGCAGATACCGGCGCGGCGGCAATGGGGAGGGGGATGGTCGCTGCGGTCAGGACGGTGTGGGCGTGCGCTCCGGCCACCCGACGCTGGCGAGTGCTCCGCGCAGTACGGATTCGTAGATCGCGTCGAGGTCCAGTTCGTCGCCGAGGAAGTCGGTGTTCACCAGCATCACGAAGCCGTGCATGGCGGCGAAAACGCTGACGGCGGCGTCGAGGGTGTCCTCGGGCGGCAGTCCGCACGACGCCAGCATCGTGCGCAGTGCCGTGTTGGCGTCGAGTGCGGCGGAGATGAAGGCGTCGCGGTCGACGGGGCTGGTGGTGAGTGTCTGGTACCGGTGCGGATGCGCGGTCGCCCAGGCGCGGTGCGCGTCGACGAGCGCGCGGAGGCCGTCGGGACCGGTTCGGCCCATGGCGATCTCGCGCAGGTGCGCACCGAGTTCCGTCATGGTGCGTACCTGAACGGCGCCGCGGATGTCGTCGAGGTTGCGCACGTGGTTGTACAGCGAGGCGGTGACGACGTTCAGCCGGGCCGAGAGGCTCGTCATCGACAGTTGCTCCCAGCCGAGCTCGTCGATGATCTCGATCGCGGCGTCGACGACCTTGTCGCGGGTGAGGGTGCGACGTCGGATCGGTGCGTTCTGTCCTTTCGCCATGGCCTCAGCATACGGTCTTCCATTCTAAATGAAACTGTGTAGTTTAAGACGCATCCCATTCGTTTATCGATCGAGGAGCAGTGAATGACCGCGTCTCGGATTGATCTGAAATCCCCCGACGTCTACGCCGAGGGGGTGCCCTACGCGTTCTTCGACCACCTGCGGTCGAGCGAACCCGTCTATTGGCAACCCGAGGAGAACGGCACCGGATTCTGGGCGGTGACCAGGCACGCCGACGTCGTCGCCGTGTCCCGCGACAGCGCGACGTTCTCGTCGGCGGTGGGCACCACCCAGATCGACGATTTCGACGAGCAGACCCGCGCGAAGCAGGCCGCCATGCTCGTCAACCTCGACCCGCCCGACCACACGCGGTTGCGACAACTGGTCAGTCGCGGATTCACCCCGCGCACGGTGAAGGTGCTCGAGGGGCACATCCGCGACATCTGCACCCGGATCGTGGATCGTCTCCTCGAGGCGCGCGACGTCGACTTCGTCCCCGCGGCGGCGGCGCCGCTACCGCTGGAGGTCATCGCGGCGCTGCTGGGTGCGCCTGCCGGGGACGTCGACAGGCTGTACGACTGGTCCAACCGGATGATCGGATTCGACGATCCCGAGTACGGCACCACCCAGGCTGACGGCGAGATGGCCGCGGCCGAGATCTTCCTGTATGCGAACGAGCTTGCCGCGCAACGTCGCATCGAGCCCCGGGATGACATCGTCACCAAACTCGTGCAGCCGGACGAGAACGGCGACACGCTCACCGAGATGGAATTCAACATGTTCTTCGTCCTGCTCGTGGTGGCGGGGAACGAGACGACGCGCAACGCGACCGCCGGTGGGATGCAGGCGTTCATCGATCATCCCGATCAGTGGCGGCGGCTGCAGTCGGAACCCGAACTGGCGCCCCGCGCGGTGGAGGAAGTCCTGCGGTGGGTGACCCCGGTGATGGATTTCCGGCGCACCGCCACCCGGGACGCGTACATCGGCAACCAGTTGGTGCGGGCCGGCGACAAGGTGGTGATCTACTACCCGAGCGCGAACCGGGACGAGGCGGTGTTCGACGAACCGTACCGGTTCGACATCGGCCGGAGTCCCAACCCGCAGATCGCGTTCGGTGGCAGCGGGGTGCACTTCTGCCTCGGCGCCCACCTGGCGCGGCTCGAATTGAGGATCCTGTTCGAGACCCTCGCGGCGCGGATCGACCGCGTGGAACCCGCTGGGCCGGTGTCCCGGCTGCGGTCGAATTTCATCAGCGGCATCAAGACGATGCCCGTGCGGATTCACCCGCGCAGTCCGGTGTGAGACCCCATTTTCGTTGCCAGCCGCCGATAACTGTAGTAGCGTCCAGACACGTGTCCAGTAGTATGAATTTCGAGTCCACCCGCCGCCGTCTGACCGAGAAGCAGGCCGACACCGTCGACCGCCTCACCCGGGCGGCAGTCGAAGTACTGCGCGAAGAGGGCTTCGCCGGGCTCACTGTTCGTTCGGTGGCCGGGATCGCCGGGGTGGCGCCCGCGACGGCGTACACGTACTTCTCGTCGAAGGAGCACCTCGTCGCCGAGGTCTTCTGGCGGCGTCTCGCCGCCTCGCCGCAACCGGCGGACGAGGGACTCGATCGCACCGGACGCGTCGTCGCCGTGCTCCGCCACATCGCCCTCCTGGTGGCGGACGAACCCGAACTCGCCGGTGCCGTCACCAACGCGCTGCTCGGCCGCGACCCCGACGTGGAGCACCTCCGCGCCCGCATCGGGCTGGAGATCCGTGATCGTCTCGCCACCGCGCTGGGCGAAGGCCACGATCCCGACGTCCTCGAGGCGCTCGAGCTGCTGTACGCCGGCGGCCTGGTCCGCGCGGGAATGGGATACGGGTCCTACGCCCAATTCGCCGATCGACTCGAAACTTCCGCCAAACTGATTCTGGAGTAGATGCCATGACCGCAGCCTCGATGCCCGGGGTGTCACACAATCCGGTGACGTTCAATCCGTACGACTATGGCTTCCACGAAGATCCGTACGTCACGTATCGAAGACTGCGGGAAGAAGCACCGGTCTACTACAACGCGGAACTCGACTTCTGGGCGTTGTCCCGGCACGAGGACGTCGTCGCCGCCTTCCGCGACAACCAGCGCCTGTCGAGCGCGAACGGGGTGTCGCTCGACCCGGCGGCCTACGGTCCGCACGCCCACAAGACGATGTCCTTTCTCGCGCTGGACGATCCACGGCACATGCGGATGCGGCAGTTGGTGTCCCGCGGGTTCACCCCGAGGCGGGTGAACGAACTCGAGGGCCGGATTCTCGACCTCACCCGGCAGTACCTCGACCCAGCGCTCGATGCGGGCGAATTCGACTGGATCGCCGAATTCGCGGGCAAACTGCCGATGGACGTGATCTCGGAACTGATGGGGGTGCCGGAGGCCGACCGCGGCGAACTCCGCAGGCTCGCCGATCTGGTGGTGCACCGCGAGGAGGGCGTCCTCGACGTGCCGCACGCGGCGATGGAGGCGTCGCTCTACCTCGTCGGCTACTACGCCGACATGCTGGCGGAGCGGCGCAGGAAGCCGACCGAGGATCTCACGTCCGCCCTGCTCGAGGCGGAGATCGACGGCGACCGGCTCACCGACGACGAAATCATCGCCTTCATGTTCCTGATGGTGGTGGCGGGCAACGAGACCACCACCAAACTGCTCGGCAACGCGCTGTACTGGGGGTTCCGCTATCCGGGCGAGGCCAGGCACGTGTTCGAGGACGTGAGCCGGGTGCCGGACTGGGTGGAGGAGACCCTGCGGTTCGACACGTCCAGCCAGATGGTCGCGCGGACGGCGTCCGTCGACCTGGACTTCCACGACCGCACGATTCCGGCCGGCGACAAAGTGCTGATCCTCATCGGCTCCGCGAACCGCGATTCGGCGGTATTCGACGACGCCGACGAATACCGGATCGGCAGGGACACGTCCAACAAGCTGGCGAGCTTCGGCGGCGGCACCCACTTCTGCCTCGGCGCCCACATGGCGCGGCTGGAGGCGCGGATCGCCCTCACCGAACTCGTGTCCCGCATAGACGATTACGACATCGACGAGGCGAACAGTGTGCGGGTCCACTCGACCAACGTGCGCGGTTTCGCCACCCTCCCGCTGAAAGTGCAGGTCCGCGATGCCTAGGTTCGAGCCCAATCCGCAGCGTCGGCCGTCGATCGTCGCCGGGGCGTCGTCCGGAATCGGTACGGCGACGGCCTACGCGCTGGCCGAGGCCGGTCACCCCGTCGCGCTCGGTGCCCGCCGGGTGGCGGAGTGCGAGGAGATCGCGAGGAAGATCCGCAGCAACGGGGGAGAAGCGTTCGCGCACTTCCTCGACGTCACCGACACCGCGTCGGTCGACGACTTCGTCACCGCGGCGGAGAAAGCCCTCGGCCCCACCGAGATCGCGCTGTCGGGAGCGGGCGACCTGGAGTTCTCCGTCGCGCACGAGATGGACCCGGACCAGTTCCTCGCGCAGGTCGACGTCCACCTCGTCGGGGCGCAGCGCCTCGCGCACCGCATCGTTCCCGGCATGATCGAACGCACGCGCGGAGACTTCGTCCTGATCGGATCCGACTGCGCGGACATGCCCCGGCCCCGGATGGGCGCCTACAACGCCGCCAAGGCCGGTGTCGAGATGATGGGCCGGCAGATGCGAATGGAATTGGAGGGCACCGGCGTCCGCGCGTCGGTCGTGCGTCCCGGCCCCACCCAGACATCCATGGGGATGAACACCACCGAGGAGGTCATCGGACCCGTCCTCGAAGACTGGGCGAAATGGGGATTCGCCCGGCACTCGTACTTCCTGCGCGCCTCCGCGATCGCCGACGCCGTCGTCGCTGCCGTCGGTGCGCCCCGCGGCGCGCACATGGTGCTGATCGAGGTGCAGCCCGAGGCGCCCCTGCGAAAGGATGGAGAATGAATCTGGTTACTCCGCAACGGGTGTCCGGCGGTGAGCACGAGCACGGGCACCTCGAAGAACTGCGTACCGACCCGATCGCGCTGATGCGCCGCGTCCGGGAGGAATGCGGGAACGTCGGCGTCTTCCAGCTCGCCGACAAGAAGGTGGTGCTGCTGTCCGGCGCCGAGGCCAACGAGTTCTTCTTCCGCTCCACCGACGAGGATCTCGACCAGCAGGCCGCCTACCCGTTCATGAAGCCGATCTTCGGCGAGGGAGTCGTGTTCGACGCGAGCCCGGAGCGCCGCAAGGAGATGCTGCACAATCAGGCGTTGCGCGGTGAGCAGATGAAGGGGCACGCCGCGACGATCGCCCACGAGGTGGATCGGGTGGTGGCGCGGTGGGGAGACGAGGGCGAGATCGATCTGCTCGAATTCTTCGCGGAGCTGACCATCTACACGTCCTCGGCCTGCCTGATCGGGAAGAAGTTCCGGGAACAGCTCGACGGCCGGTTCGCGCACCTCTATCACGAGCTCGAGCAGGGCACCGACCCCATCGCGTATGTCGACGCGTACGCCGACATCGAAAGCTTCCGCCGGCGGGACGAGGCGCGGGTGCAGCTGGTGGCGCTCGTCCAGGAGATCATGACCGGGCGCATCGCGAACCCACCTCAGGGCAAGGAGGATCGGGACATGCTCGACGTCCTCGTCTCGATCAAGGACGAGAACGGCGACGAGCGCTTCACCGCCGACGAGATCACCGGCATGTTCATCTCGATGATGTTCGCGGGGCACCACACCACGTCGGGCACCGCGGCCTGGACGCTGATCGAACTGCTGCGCCACCCGGACTACGCGAAGCAGGTGGTCGCCGAACTCGACGACCTCTATTCGGACGGCTCCGACATCAGCTTCGGGGCGCTCCGCCAGATCCCGAAACTCGAAGCGGTACTGAAGGAGACGCTGCGGATGCACCCACCGCTGATCATCCTGCTACGCGTCGCGCGGGGCGAGTTCGAGGTCGGCGGCTACCGGATCGCGGAGAACGATCTCGTCGCGGCGACGCCGGCGATCTCCAACCGGATCGCGGAGGACTTCCCGAACCCGGACACGTTCGACCCGGAACGGTACATCGACCCCAACCAGGAAGACATCGTCAACCGCTGGACGTGGATCCCGTTCGGCGCAGGCAGGCACCGCTGCGTCGGAGCGGCGTTCGCGCTGATGCAGCTGAAGGCGATCTTCTCGATCCTCCTGCAGGACTGGGAGTTCGAGATGGCGCAACCGTCCGAGACGTACCGTAACGATCACAGCAAGATGGTGGTGCAGCTGCAGCAGCCCTGCACGGTGAGGTACCGGAAGCGAAGCACGTGATGAAAGTCGAAGCCGATCTCGACCTGTGCCAGGGCCACGCCGTGTGCGAGATGGAGGCGCCCGACGTCTTCGTCGTCCCCAAGCACGGCAAGGTCGAAATCCTCCACAGCGACCCACCCGAGCACCTGCGCGCCGAGGTCGAGAGCGCCGTGCGTTTCTGCCCGACCCAGGCCCTGCGGATCCTCGCGGACAACGACTCAGAAGGAGATTCCTGATGGCCCCTTTCGACCGCGCCGAACTCGACGAGATGGTGCAGCGCTGGGTGGACGAGAACAAGCGGTGCGAGTCGCTCGGCGACTGGAAACCGCTGGCCGAGATGTACACCGAGGACGCTACATACGGGTGGAACTACGGGCCGAAGGACGACTTCATGGCCGTCGGCCGGGACGAGATCCGCGACCTGGCGCTCGGGCAGGAAATGGACGGCCTCGAGGGCTGGGAGTATCCGTACCAGCAGTTCGTCATAGACGATCGCAGCGGCGACGTCATCGGATTCTGGAAGCAGGTATCCGAACGCACCCGCGACGACGGCACCCACTACCAGGTCACCGGGATCGGCGGCAGCTGGTTCCGCTACGGCGGCAACTTCCAATGGTCCTGGCAGCGTGACTTCTTCGACTTCGGCAACGTCTCGAGCCTGTTCCTCGAGATGATCACGAACAACGCGATGTCCGACGGCATGAACGCGCGGATCCAGCGCGCGACGTCCGGTCGGCTGCCGGGGTGGTATCCGGTCGGGCAGGCCCCGGTCTCGCTGTGGTGAGCACCGTGAAGGTTCCGGCGTCGTTCGCGAATCTGTCCCGCGAGGATCTCGCGATCCTCGTGCCGGAACTGCTGCTGTGCGGTCACCTCATCGACCGCTCGGGTATGCCGCACCTGATCGGGGCGTTCGGCCGCGAGGGGATGACGCAGGTCGCGATCGAGGAGTGGATGGCGTCGAGCCCGATCTACGCGAGGCGGATGCAACGTGCGCTGGGGTTCGAGGGCGACGGTGTCGTCACGATCTTCAAGGGCCTGCAACTCGACATCGGCGCGCCGCCCCAGTTCATGGACTTCCGGTACCGCGTCACCGATCACGACCACGGCGAGTTCTGGCTGGATCACTGCGGGGCGTTGATGGATGTCGAACCGATGGGCGACGAGTACGTCACGGCCATGTGCCACGACATCGAGGACCCGACGTTCGACGCCACCGCCCTGGCCACCAACCCGCACGCGCAGGTGCGTCCCGTGCACCGTCCGCCGCGACGGCCGGCGGACCGGACACCGCACTGCCTCTGGACGGTCACCATCGACGACGCGCACCAGCCGCCGCCGGTTCCGGAAGGGCTGGTGACGGTGGGGAAGTCGCGGGCGGCGACGGTCGGGCTGTCGCCGATCGTCACCGGCGGTCCGGGACGGCACGACTACGCGGGCGCTCTCCTCGCCGACCTGCGGTTCCCGGATTTCTCCCATTCGGCGCTCACCCGGATCGCGGAAGAGGTGTGTATGCAGCAGCACCTGCTGACCCTCGGCTTTCTGCTCGCGGTGCGGGCGCGCACCGACGCCGCGGGCGCGCTCGCAATAGCCCGTAGGCAACTCACCGGCATCTCGGGACTCACGTCGGAGCGGATTCGGAACGCGCTGGGCCTGCCCGCGGATCTCGAGGGCCTGGCCGTCGTCCTCGCCGTGCATCCGGCACTGAATCCCCGTCAGTACGTGGACATCACGATCTCCCTCGACCACCGGCTGTTGGTGACCTTCGGCCGCGAGTGCGGAGCGTCGGAAGACGGGGCGTGGCCGTCCATGATCGACGGCGAGCACCTCGGGCCGTTGACCGCCCTCGTCCGCGGGGTGTCGCCGAGGTTCGCCGTGCGGGTGGTCGAGGAGACGGACACGGCGCTGACGGTGGAGGTCGTGATCGGTGAGCCGCCCGCGAAGGAGGCGCCCGAGGTCGCGCTCACCCGGTTCAGCACCGGGGCCGACTTCGCCTTCACCGATCGGGGAGTTCCCCTCCCACTCACAGTCGTCTGAGAGGACACTCCCGTGGCCTACAACCTGGCAGACCTGTTCGAGCACTCCGTCGACGTGATGCCGGAGCGGGTGGCACTGATCTGCGGCGCTCGCCGCGTCACGTACCGGGATTTGGAGGACCGCGCCAACCGGCTGGCCCACCACTTCCTGGACGCGGGGCTGACCGCCGGTTCCCACGTCGGCGTCCACCTGCACAACTCCATCGAGACCATGGAGACGCTGCTGGCGGCGTACAAGATTCGTGCGGTGCCGGTGAACATCAATTACCGGTACACCAGCGACGAACTCGCCTACGTGTACGGCAACGCGGAACTCGACGCGGTGGTCCACCACCGGATCTACTCCCCGCGCATCGCGGAGGTCCTGCCCTCGCTGCCGAGGATCCGGCACACCGTCGTCGTCGAGGACGATCTCGGCGGCGCCGGTCTGCCCAGCGACTCGGTCCCGTACGAGGAGGCGCTGTCCGGCAGCGGCGACCGCGACTTCGGGGAGCGCAGCGCCGACGACCTGTTCATCATGTACACCGGCGGCACCACCGGACGTCCGAAAGGTGTGGTGTGGACGCACGAGGCGATCTGGCGCGTCCTCGCCGGTGGTCTGGACTTCTACACCGGTGAGGCGATCGACGACGAGTTCCAGCAGTCGCGGGTCGGCTCGCAGGGTGAGCCGACGCTCTGGTTCGCGCTGCCGCCGCTGATCCACGCCGCCGCGATGATGCCGACGTTCACCGCGCTGTTCAGCGGAAACACGGTGCTGCTGGAATCGAAGTTCGACGCCGACCGGACGTGGGAGCTGGTCGAGCGGCACCGGGTGCAGATCCTCATCATCACCGGCGACGCGATGGGTCGGCCCCTGATCGAGGCCCTCGACCCGGCCCGGACCGACACGTCGAGCCTCGGTGTCGTCGCGTCGGGCGCCGCACTGTTCTCCCCGGTGATCAAGGACGCGTTCCTCGACGCCTTCCCGGGGCTGCTGGTGTCCGATTCGATCGGTGCGTCCGAGACCGGTTTCGGGGGAATCGGATTCGCGACCAAGGGGGAGACGCAGGTGGGTGGTCCCCGGGTGCCGGCGGGGCGGTACGCGCTGGTGATCGACGACGCGGGTCGTCCCGTCGAACCCGGCTCCGGGATCGACGGCTGGTTCGCCAAGGGCGGGTACGTTCCGCTCGGGTACTACAACGACCCGGAGAAGACCCGGGAGATCTTCCGGGAGGTCGACGGTCGATCGGTCGTCGTCACCGGTGACCGCGCGCGGATCGAGGCCGACGGATCCATCACCCTGCTCGGTCGCGGCAACATGGTGATCAACACCGGTGGCGAGAAGGTGTTCGCCGAAGAAGTCGAGAGCGCGATGAAGGCGTACCGCGACGTCTACGACGCCATCGTGGTCGGCGTCCCCGACGAGCGGTGGGGGCACCGGGTCTCCGCGGTCGTGCAGGCGCGCGACGGCCGGGGCGTCGACTTCGCCGGCCTCGAGGACCACGTGCGGCAGAGTCTGGCCGGCTACAAGATTCCGCGGCTGTTGTGGGTGGAGGAGACCGTGCAGCGCACGCCCAGTGGCAAACCCGACTACCGCTGGGCCCAGGGCGTCACCAAGCAGCGCGACCCCGACCACCGCACGTGAGTGGCAAAGTGTGCTCGCGCACGCTTTGCCACTCACCTGGGGGTCAGGCGGGAGCGCGGACGACCAGGACCGTTCCCGGGAACTCCGCGGCGAGTTCCTGACGACTGTGCTTCACGGCCGCGGTGCCGTAGCCCTTCTTCCGGGCGTCGGGGGAGATCCAGATCGCGACGTCGACCTCGCGCCCGGACAACTCGCCGAACACCATGCCGACGGCCGTGTTCGCCTCGGTGTCCTCACACACGAACCACGCCGCGGACTCGTCGTCGACCCGGCTCAGGCCCTCCGCACGCTCCTTCTCGACCCGCTCCTCGGACCACTGCGCGCCCGCGTCGTCGACCTGCTCGACGCAGCGGCGCCGGAACAGTGCGGCGTCCTCCTCGGTCTGCGTGAACGGGCGGAGACGGAAATTCCGGCCGGTGCTCGCCGGCCGATCGCTCGCGGTCCATTCCAGCGTGGCATCGAGGTCTTTCAGTTCCGTCTGGATGCGCAGCCGCTCGACCTTGGTGAGCCGCCGGAACGTCAGGTTGAGGACGGCCTCCGCGTACGCCTCGGTGGTGTCGAGGAGTCCGGCGACGGTGGTGAGGGCCTCGGCGTGGTCCTCACTGTCGACGATGGCGTCGAGAACCGCATGGCGCTGCTCGAGTGCGCGCAGCAGGACCGCGGTGAGCTCGCGACGGTCGTGGATCCGATCTTGAACCTGTGTACTCATGTCTGCAATTCCTCGCCCTCGGCCGTCCTACAAGTCCGTACGCGTCAATACTGCAAGAAGTGCTCCGGCATGGCACCCGTTACCCGACGGTACATACAGTTCTATCGGGGCGTGCAGACGACGACGGGGATCGTGCGGTCCGTCCAGGCCTGGTAATTGTCGAAGTCCGCGTACATGTCGACGAGCCGCGGCCACAGGCGCGCGCGTTCCCCGGGATCCGCCACCTGGGCGGTCATCGGGCGGACCCGCGACTTCACCTGGACGGTCACCTGCGGGTTCGCGCGCAGGTTGAGGTACCACATCGGGTGCTTCGGGAGGCCGCCCTGCGACGCGACGAGGACGATGCGGTCGCCGTCCTCGAGGAACAACAGCGGGCTGATCCGGGGGTCGCCGCTCTTGCGTCCGGTGGTCGTGAGCAGGCAGACGGGCAGACCGCGAGGGAACGCGCTGCCGACCCGCCACTTGCTGCCCAGTCGCCCGCCCGTCCGCCGGTACAGGACGACGTTGATCTTCGACATCCACTTGATGAAGGAGACCGTCCACCTCGAGTCGAGGCCCGGCGGTCGAGCGGAGCGAGGGGAATCTGGCTCGGGTCGAGCGGGGGCATTCATCGGCGGGTCTAGATCCGCTCGATGATGGTGCCGGTGGCGAGTGCTCCGCCGGCGCACATCGTGATCAGTGCCGTCGACCCGTCGGTGCGCTCGAGTTCGTGCAGCGCCGTGGTGATGAGCCGGGACCCGGTGCTGCCCACGGGGTGTCCGAGCGCGAGCGCTCCGCCGTTGACGTTGACCCTGTCCATGTCGGGCTGGTGTACTGAGGCCCACGACAGCAGGACCGACGCGAAGGCCTCGTTCACCTCGAACAGGTCGAGGTCGCCGATCTTCATGCCGCTGCGTTCGAGGACGCGTGCGGTGGCCTGGACGGGTCCGTCGAGGTGGAATTCGGGTTCGGAACCGACGAGCGCCTGGGAGATGATGCGAGCCCGAGGTTTCAGGCCGAGGGCGCGCGCCCTGGCCTCGTCCATCAGCATGACGGCGGCGGCGCCGTCGGAGATCTGCGACGACGTGCCCGCGGTGTGGATGCCGCCCTCGAGTACGGGCTTCAGCCTGGCGAGGGACTCCGCGGTGGTGTCGCGCAGACCCTGATCGCGGCTGACGACCCGGGTTTCCCCGGTGAGGTTGCCGTCCTTGTCCACGACGGGTGCCGTCACCTGCAGCACCTCCCGGTCGAATCGTCCTTCGTCCCACGCCTGCTTGGCGCGTGCCTGCGAACGCACCCCGAGAGCCTCGACGTCGGCGCGGGTGATTCCGCGGCGGCGGGCGATACGCTCGGCGGCCTCGAACTGATTGGGCATGTCGATGTCCCAGTCGGCGGGCCTGCGGGGGCCGGCGTTCTCCCCGACGTTCGCCCCGAGCGGCACCTGGCTCATGGCCTCGATGCCGCAGGCGATTCCGACGTCGATCGCGTCCGTGGCGATCAGGCCCGCGATCAGATGGTTGGCCTGCTGGGCGGAGCCGCACTGGCAGTCGATCGTGGTGGCGCCGACCTGCCAGGGCAGTCCGGCGTGCAGCCATGCGGTGCGGGTGATGTTGTTCGATTGCGCACCGGCCTGGGTGACGCAACCGCCGATCACCTGCTCCACCAGTTCGGGGTCGATGCCCGAGCGGTCGAGGATGCCCCGCTGAGCGGCGCCGAGGATCTCGGCGGCGTGCAATCCGGACAGCCAGCCACCGCGCTTTCCGATGGGGGTGCGAACTGCCTCGACGATGACGGGTGTGCCCACGGCGGGCTCCTTTCCTTGTTCTCAGAAAATAGAACAGGTTCTGCTATCTGGGCAAGGTCTGAATAAGCTTCCCTTTGCTCGTCGCCCGGCTTGTGCTTCAATGCTAGTAGAACGTGTTCCACATCACTGAGTGGTGTATGGCCTAGGGCAGGAGACAGCAGTGGCGCAGCCCAATCTTCCAGAGGGTTTCGACTTCACCGACCCGGACATCTACGCAGAACGCATCCCCTACCAGGAGTTCGCCGAACTGCGGAAGACTGCGCCGATCTGGTGGAACCCGCAGCCGCCGGAGATCGGTGGCTACCACGACGACGGCTACTGGGTCGTCAGCAAGCTCGAGGACGTCAAGGAGGTGTCGCGGCGCAGCGACGTCTTCTCCACCCACGAGAACACCGCGATCGTGCGCTTCGCCGACGACATCCCGCGTGAGAACATCGAGATGCAGCGGTTCATCCTCATCAACAAGGACGCGCCCGAGCACACCAAACTCCGCAAACTCGTCTCCCGCGGCTTCACACCCCGCGCGATCAACAGCCTGCGCGAAGAACTCACCGAGCGCGCCGAGAAGATCGTCAAGGACGCAGCGGCATCGGGCGCAGGCGACTTCGTCACCCAGGTGGCGTGTGAACTCCCGCTGCAGGCGATCGCCGAACTGCTGGGTGTGCCGCAGGAGGATCGACAGAAGGTGTTCGACTGGTCGAATCAGATGACGGGCTACGACGACCCCGAACTGGACATCGACCCGCAGGCCGCATCGATGGAGATTCTCGGCTACGCGTACCAGATGGCGGACGAGCGCAAGAAGTGCCCCGCCGAAGACATCGTCACGACGCTGATCGAAGCGGACATCGACGGAAATGAGCTCTCTCCCGAGGAATTCGGCTTCTTCGTGATCCTGCTGGCGGTCGCCGGCAACGAGACCACCCGCAATGCCATCACGCACGGCATGATCGCGTTTCTCGACCATCCCGATCAGTGGGAGCTCTACAAGAAGGAGCGTCCCAAGACGGCGGCCGACGAGATCGTCCGGTGGGCGACCCCGGTCAACTCGTTCCAGCGCACCGCACTGGAAGACACCGAGCTCGGCGGCGTGCAGATCAAGAAGGGCCAGCGAGTCGTAATGCTGTACGGCTCCGCCAATTTCGACGAGGACGCGTTCGAGAATCCGGAGACGTTCGACATCCTGCGGGAGAACAACCCGCACGTGGGATTCGGTGGCACGGGCGCCCATTTCTGCCTCGGCGCCAACCTGGCGCGCCTCGAGATCGACCTGATCTTCAATGCGATTGCGGATCACCTGCCCGATATCAGTAAGCTGGGAGATCCGCGCCGGTTGCGCTCGGGCTGGCTCAACGGTATCAAAGAGTTTCAGGTCGATTACAAGACTGCGTCAGGCGGTTGCCCGGTCAGACACTGACCCCCTGATTCAGCGGCGTCGGAGGGCACCCTCATCCTCTCCGACGCCGCTGTTCCCTTTCTGGATGCGAATGCAAGCCGGCGGAACCGCGCAGCCCACCGCCCTCGGCGCCTTCCCGGCCGTCTCACGATCCGACTCGGGTTCGTGCGGCCGCTATCCTCGAGTGATGGTGGCAATCCCGGATTCGGCAGTGGGTACGAACACAACGTTGCCCGGCCTCGAGAGCACGTTCGCCGATGAGCTGGGCGCCCTCACGGTGCCGTGGCGAGGTGCGGACGTGGCTGACCCGCGGTTGCTCGTGTTCAACGATCAGCTTGCGGCGTCGATGCGGTTGGACGCGGCGGCACTGCGCAGCGGGGACGGGGTCGCGGTCCTGTCCGGATCGGCGACGCCCGCCGGCGCCAAGCCGGTCGCGATGGCGTACGCGGGTCATCAGTTCGGTGGGTATGTACCGTTGCTCGGGGATGGTCGGGCATTGCTGCTCGGCGAGCTGGTGAACGACGACGGCCGGCGAGTGGATCTGCATCTCAAGGGCTCGGGGCGCACGCCGTTTTCGCGGGGTGGCGACGGGTTCGCAGTGGTCGGGCCGATGTTGCGCGAGTATCTGGTCAGCGAGGCGATGCATGCCCTCGGCATCCCGACCACCCGCGCGCTGTCGGTGGTCGCGACGGGTCGGCAGGTTCTCCGGGGCGGTGCCGAGCCTGGTGCCGTGCTCGCCCGCGTCGGGTCCAGCCATCTGCGGGTGGGGACCTTCGAGTACGCGGTCCGGCAGGGTGCGGTGTTGGCGCCGCTCGCCGACTACGCGATCGCCCGCCACTACCCGGAGCTGATCGACCGGCCGGCGACGGGGGAGAGCTCACGCTACGTGGCGTTCTTCGAGGCGGTGGTCGAGGCGCAGGCGTCGCTGGTGGCGCAGTGGATGCTCACCGGATTCGTGCACGGGGTGATGAACACCGACAACACGACCATTTCCGGGGAGACGATCGACTACGGTCCGTGCGCCTTCCTCGACGCGTTCGATCCGGCCGCGGTGTTCAGTTCGATCGACCACGGCGGGCGTTATGCGTTCGGCAATCAGCCCGCGGTGCTGAAGTGGAATCTCGCGCGCTTGGCGGAGACGTTGCTGACGCTGATCGATTCCACGCCGGATGACGCGATCGCGGCGGTGTCGGCAGTTCTCGACACCTTCGACGCGCGATACGACGCCCACTGGACGGCGGGTATGGCGGCCAAGCTCGGTGTGGCGGGTGGGCCCGTCGATCGCACGTTGGTCGACGATCTGCTGACGCTGATGACCGAGCGCGGTGCCGATTGGACGGGCAGCTTCCGTGCTCTCGCGGACGAACTCCGCGGAAATCCGGTTCCGCTCGACGGTCTCGTCCCGCGCGAGCACATCGGTCCGTGGTTGCAGCGGTGGCGCGGTGTCGTGGAGCGGCAGGGGCGCGCCGCGGTTCAGGTTGCGGACGCGATGGACTGCGTCAACCCGGTGTACATTCCGCGCAATCATCAGCTCGATGCCGCGTTACGCGCCGCGACCGACGGGGAGCTCGCACCGTTCGAGAAGTTGCTCGAGGTTGTCACGCATCCGTTCGACCGCCGCGACGAGTGGTCCGACTACACCACCCCCGCCCCGCGGGTGTTCAGCGAGACGTTCCAAACCTTCTGCGGCACATAGTGTTGCGTGCTCGGGGCGGAACTCCGTGTCGAGTGCGCTGCGTCCGAACCGCTCAGACCTTGCGCAAAGTCTTCATCGCCCTCTCGACCTCCCAGAAGGCCCGCAGCGACGTGATCTTGCCTTCGTCGTTCACCCGGTAGACGAACACGCCCTCGGCGTCGATCTGCGATCCTGCCACCGTGGACCGGATGGTCCCGATGTTCACGTTCTCGTTGCCGCAGACCAGTGAATCGGTGATGAGGAATTCGAGCGATTCGGTGGTGGCGATCGTCATGTCGTAGAACCGGGAGATGGCGTCGAGGCCGTGATGACCCTTTCCTTCGGGGTCGAAACCCGAAGGGCCGACGGGATCTTCGACGCACGCGTCCTCGGCAAACAGGGCCAGCCACTCGTCCTTGCGCCTGCCGCTGGCCGCCTCGCGGGACGCCTGCCCGGCGAGGCGGGCCGGATGGTCGGTCGTCGTCATGTTCTTCGCTCCTATCCGATGTACTGGTCGGCGAACTTGCGCAGCGACTCCTGCTTGGCCTCGAGCGGTCCGTCGAAGCCGATGCCGTCGAACACCCACGGGACGACGATCGTGTCGGTCACCCCGGCGTCCGCCAATTCGGCGTAGCCGTCCGTGCCGAAACGGTCGATGCAGACGGTCTGGATCTCGTAGGGCAGATCGGCTCGGCCGTACTCCTCGCGGAGTTCCCGCAATCGCGCGATGACCTGGACGAGATCGTCGAACTTGATCATCGCCGACGTCCAGCCGTCGCCCACCCGGGCAGCACGGCGCAGGGCCACATCGGTGTGCCCGCCGACGTAGAACGGCACCGGCTTCGTCGGAGCCGGGCTCATCTGCAGGCGATCGAAGTCGTAGAACTTCCCGTGATACTCGACCATCCCGCCGCCGAGAATCAGCTTGATGACGTCGATCATCTCGTCCACGCGCGCACCGCGCTTCGCGTACGGCACCCCGCACCATTCGAATTCCTCCGGTGCCCAGCCGATCCCGACTCCGAACCCGAACCGGTTCCCGATCAGGTTCGCCACCGATCCCACCTGGCGGGCCAGGAGCACCGGGTTGCGGGACCCCAGCTTGAGGACCTGGGTGTAGAACTCGATCTTCGACGTCACCGCGCCCATCGCGGCCGCCGCGATCAGCGGATCCACCCACGGCGTCTCCTCGGTCCACATCCGCGAGCCGTCCGGTGTGTACGGGTAGTCGGCGCTCTGCCTCTCCATGAAGAACAGCGAGTCGGGGAGTGCGATGGACGAGAAACCGCACTCCTCGGCTGTTTTCGCGAGAGCCGGCAACTGGTCGAGGGGATTCATGGCGATGCCGACGGTGAATTTCACTGGTGACGTCCCTACTGTTAGTTGTTCGGCCGGTCGGATCCGACCACCCACATCGAGAAGTACTGCGATCCGCCGCCGTAGGCGTGGCCGAGTGCCTTGCGTGCGTCCTTCACCTGATGGTCGCCTGCCCGGTGCATCACCTGCATCGCCGCCTCGGCGAACCGGATCATCCCGGAGGCGCCGATGGGGTTGGACGACAGGACGCCGCCGGACGCGTTGAGCGGGAGCCGGCCGCCGATGGCCGTCTCACCCGCCTCGGTCAGCTTCCAGCCCTCGCCCTCGGCGACGAAGCCCAGATTCTCGAGCCACATCGGTTCGAACCAGGAGAAGGGGACGTAGATTTCGGCGACGTCGATCTCGTCGAGCGGATCCTTGATGCCCGCGGCCTTCCACAGTGCGGCCGAAGCGTCCCGGCCGGCCTGCGGATTCACCTGGTCGCGTCCGGCGAAGGTGGTGGGCTCGGTGCGCATCGCGGTCGCGTGAATCCAGGCCACCTCACGGCCGTCCGCGACGACCTGCTCGGCGGCCTCCTCGTTGCCGATCACCAGCGCGCAGGCGCCGTCCGAGGAGGGGCAGGTCTCGTCGTAGCGGATGGGATCCCACAGCATCTGAGAGGCCTGCACGGATTCGAGGGTGATGTCGGGTTGCCTGAGGTGGGCGTACGGGTTGAGGCTGCCGTTCAGCCGGTCCTTCACGGCCACCATGGCGCCGATGTGATCGGGTGCGCCGGACCGCCGGATGTACGAGCGGACGTGCGGCGCGAAGTATCCGCCCGCGCCGGCGCCGACCGGCATGTGGAACGGAATCGGCGTCGACAGGGCCCACATGGCGTTCGACTCGGACTGCTTTTCCCACGCGACCGTCAGCACCCGCTTGTGCACCCCCGACTTCACGAGGCTCGACGCCACGCACGCGGTCGATCCACCGACCGAGCCCGCCGTGTGCACACGCAGGAGCGGTTTGCCGTTGGCGCCCAGTGCGTCCGACATCGCGAGCTCCGGCATCATCGACCCCTCGAACAGGTCGGGGGCCTTCCCGATCACGACGGCGTCGATGTCGTCCCAGCCCACCCGCGCGTCTTCCATCGCGCGGTCGATCGCCTCGCGTACCAGACCGGACATGGACACGTCGTGCCGTTTCGCCACGTAATGGGTCTGACCGGTGCCCAGTACGGCGGCCAATTGATTCGCCATCAGTTGCGTCCCTCCAAGACTGCGACCAGATTCTGTTGCAGCACAGCTCCACTCGTGGCGTGCGCCAGCGTGCGCCCGGCGTTGCCGTCCATGATGGCCTTGGCTGCGTAACCTATGCGTTCCAGACCTGCCGAGAACATCGGGTTCCCGCTCAGCGGGCCGCCCGACGGGTTGATCGTCGTCGCGTCGGACAGTCCGATGGCCTCGCGCAGGATCAGCTCCTGATGGGTGAACGGTCCGTGCAGTTCGGCCACGTCGATTCCGCCGACGTCCCCGCCGGTGGCGGCGCGGGCGGAGGCGGTCGTCGACGGCGACACCGTGAGGTCGCGGGCGCCGAAGTTCGGGGAGTCGATCCGATGCTCGATGCCGGTGATCCACGCCGGCCGCTCGCACAGCTCACGCGCGCGGTCGCCGGACGCGAGCACGACCGCGGCGGCACCGTCGGTGATCGGTGCGCAGTCGTGGGCGCGCAACGGGTCCGCGACGAACGGGCTGGCGAGGAGTTCGTTGATGTCCACGTGTCCCGACAGCTGCGTGTTCGGATTGCTCTCCGCCGCGGCCCGGCTGCGCGCGGCCACGGCCGCCATCTCCTCGGACGTCCACTTCCCGGCGTCCAGCCCGAGGCGGGCCTGCAGTCCGGCGAGCGACACCGAGTCCAGAGCAAGTGGCGTGACCAGGTAGGGGTCGAGTTGCATCGACAGGATCTTGCGCAGGTTGCCCGCCGACGACTTGCCGAAACCGTAGACCAGCGCGGTGTCGACCTCGCCGGTCATGATCTTGATCCAGGCCTCGTAGAACGCCCAGGCCGCGTCCATCTCGACGTGCGACTCGTTGATCGGCGGAACCGCCCCGATCGAGTCGACGGCGGAGATGAAGGAGAACGCACGGCCGGCGAGGTAGTCGGAGGAGCCGGAGCACCAGAAACCAATGTCGGACTTGGTGATCCCGAGCTCTTCGTACAGCAGCTGGAAACAGGGAACCAGCATCTCGACGCCGTTGGTGGTGCCGGTGGTCTCACGCACGTGTGGTGCGTGCGCGAACCCGACGACTGCGATATCTGTCATTGTTCCGCGCCCTCACAGGTGGTGTTTGTAGGTGTCGTACTCGGCGTCGGGCTCGCCCGTCGGCCTGAAGTACTCGATGTTCTCGAGGGTGTAGCCCCACTCCTCGCGGGGCTTCCACTTGGCCTCCACGCGCATGCCCATCCGCACGTCGGCAGCGTCGCAGTCGAGGATCAGGTGCAGAAACGCGATGTCCGCGCCGTCGAGCAGCACGTAGGCGGCGACGTACGGCGGCTTGATCCGCTGCCCGAGGAACGGAACGTTCACGATGCAGAACGTCGTGACGATGCCCGTGTCCGGCAGTTCCACCTGCTCCTTCGTCGGGATGCCGTCGGTGGGGTTGGCGCTGCGCGGCGGGATGTACACCTTGCCGCCCGGCCCGGTGCGGCCGCCGATCAGCTTGCCCGCCTTCAGCCCTCGGAGATAGTAGCTCTCCTCGGCGGAGGCGGAATGCATGTAGTCGAGGTCGACCGGCGTCGTGATCATCGTGACCGGTTCCGATTCCGTCGACGGTTCGGGTGCGCCCGCCGACTCCCCGGGCTCGAAGCACACGATGTCCTGGATGTGCCCGGCGCGCTCCTGCGCCCAGCGCGCCCGAACCCGCATGCCCGTGCTCATCCCGGCGGGGGAGGGGACGTCCACGGCGTGAACCATGGAGGTGTCGGCGCCGTCCAGCTTGATCAGCGCCCACGCGAACGGGGAGGTGAGTGGCTGTCCGGCAATCGGTTCCGGCATCCACGTCCAGCTCACCACGGTCCCGGCGTCGGACACCCCGACGAAGTCGGTGAGGGGTTCGGCGGTGGTGGGGTCGAATTCGGGCGGGGGGACGTAGACGCGCCCGTCCGAGCCGCGGGCGCCGATGACCTTGCGGTCGCGCAGCGCGGTCACGAACGCTCCGATGGTCGGACCCACCGATCGGGTGTAGTCGAATTGAAGTTTCAGCGGGGCGCTCAACGGTTCGTTCGAGAATTTTTCGGCCACCGCGCTCTTTCCCATGCTCACAACTTCGAGTAGAACAGGTTCTAGTGTTTGTGGCAAGGGTCACTTCTGACGACGGTCGATGCGGAGGCACATCATGAAGCTCGGGTTGCAACTGGGGTACTGGGGCGCACAGCCGCCGGCGAATGCCCCGGAGTTGATCGCCGCGGCCGAGGCCGAAGGATTCGACGCCGTCTTCGCCGCCGAATCGTGGGGATCCGACGCCTTCACCCCCCTCGCCTGGTGGGGGTCGGCCACCGACCGCGTCCGCCTCGGCACCTCCGTCGTCCAGATCTCCGCCCGCACACCCACCAGCACCGCCATGCACGCCCTCACCCTCGACCACCTCAGCGGCGGCCGCGCGATCCTCGGCCTCGGTGTCTCCGGACCGCAGGTCGTCGAGGGGTGGTACGGGCAGCCGTTCACCAAACCGCTCGCCCGCACCCGCGAGTACGTCTCCATCGTCCGCAAGGTGCTGTCGCGGCAGGGGCCCGTCACCAGCGACGGCCCGCACTTCCCGCTGCCCTACACCGGTCCCGGCAGCACCGGCCTCGGGAAACCCCTCAAGCCGATCACCCATCCACTCCGCGCCGACATCCCGATTTGGCTCGGCGCCGAAGGCCCGAAGAATGTCGCGCTCACCGCCGAGATCGCCGACGGCTGGCTCGCGATCTACTACTCACCCCGACTCGCACCCATGTACAACGAATGGCTCGACGAAGGCTTCGCCCGCCCCGGCGCCCGGCGCAGTCGCGAAGACTTCGAAGTCGCCGCCACCTGCCAGGTCATCGTCACCGACGACCGGGACGCCGCCATCGCCGGACTCAAACCGATCACCGCGCTCTACGTCGGCGGCATGGGCGCCCCCGAACTCAACTTCCACGCCCAGGTCTACACCCGCATGGGCTACGGCGAGCAGGTCGAAGAAATCGGCCGCCTCTTCCGCGCAGGCCGCAAAGACGAAGCCGCCGCCGTCGTTCCCGACGAGATGGTCACCGAGACCATGATCATCGGCAACGTCGACGAAGTCCGCGCCGACGTCAAACGCTGGGCCGACGCCGGCGTCACCATGCTCCTCGTCTCCTGCCGCGACGCCGGCCACGTCCGCGAACTCTCCGGGGCGGTCCTCGGCTGACCGCCGCTGACCCCGCTGACCCCCGCCCCCTCACCCCCGCCCCGTTACCCCCGCCCCCTTACCTCCGCCCCCTTACCCCCGCCCTCCCGCGCTCGGGCGTCACCCCGCCTCCCGTCGCGCGCCCCCCGTTTCCGGACGAACGGGACGCTCGTTGCGTCAGATCGAACGAACGTCCCGTTCGTCCCAGCCGGGAAGGTGGGTTATCCACAGGGGGCAGATTCGGCCTGTTGCGACTGGCCCTTCGCTGGCAGCATGAGCTGATGCGACGGGGGAATTGGGGTCAGCGGCCGGAGTTGTTCGATCAGGTAGGGGTGGCCGGCGTCGTCCGGACGTCGGAACTCGAACGCCTCGGGTTGGCTCGATCGACGATCTCGGCGCGGTGTCGGTCGGGTGGACCGTGGCAGCGCCTCCTACCGGGAATCGTGCTTCTCCAGAACGGGCAGCCGTCGTTCCAGCACAGAGTGCTCGCAGCGCTTCTGTTCTGCGGCAGGAACTCGCTTGTCACGGGACGTTCGGCCCTGCGATGTCACGGCTTCGGGAGCTATTCCGGTGACGTGGATGTTCTCGTCGCGGTCGATCGTCGGGTGCAATCCACAGGCTTCGTCAAGGTCGAGCGCACGTCGCGCATGCCTGAGGCCCAGTTGCGCGGAAATATCGCCTGCGCACCGTTGCCGAGGGCCCTACTCGACGCCGCGCGGAGGTGCACGACGCTGGACGCGGCGCGCGCGACGATCGCGGAAGTCGTCCAGCGCGGAGCGGTCACGGCGGAAGAACTCGCCGTCGAACTCGACGCAGGAAGTGGTCGTGGATCAGCCCTCCCGCGAATCGTCCTGCGGGAAATGAAGGCCAACGTTCACTCGGTCGCCGAGGCCAGCGCCCGCCGGTTGTGGCTGCGCAGTGGACTTCCCGAGATGGTGTTCAACAGGAAGATCGTCGACACCGACGGACGATTCATTGCGATGCCGGACGGGTGGATCGACGAGGTCGCGCTCGCGTGGGACATCGATTCGCTCGACTGGCACCTCGCACCTCAGCAGTACAAGCACACCGTGGAGCGGCGGACGCGCATGCAGAACGCCGGCATCATCGTGCTGCCGACCTTGCCGAGCGCTGTCCGCGACAAGCCCGCGCAGGTCATCGCCGACCTGAGGGCTCACTTCGAACTCGCCGCGTCGCGTCCGCGGCCGGGCGTTCGGATGTTGCCCTAGCCGCCCCGCCGCCCGTGGGACGAACGGGACGTTCGTTCGATCTAACGCAACGAGCGTCCCGTTCGTCCGGACGGAGGGGGAGGGGGAGGGGCGGAGGGGCGGAGGGGCGGAGGGGCGGAGGGGAGCCGGCGGGTCAGCGACCCTCGAACTTCGGCGCGCGTTTTTCGGAGAAGGCGCGGGGGCCTTCCTTCGCGTCGGCGGACTTGAAGACCTCGGTGCCGAGGGCGGCGTCGATCTGGAAGGCCTCCTCCTCGTGCATGCCTTCGGTGTCGCGGATGGTCTTCAGGATGGCCTGGACGGCGAGGGGGCCGTTCGCGGCGATGAGGTCGGCGAGTTCGAGGGCCTTGTCGAGGGCCTGACCGTCGGGGACGACGTGCCCGATGAGGCCGATCTCCTTCGCCTCGCGGGCCTTGATGTGGCGTCCGGTGAGCAGGATGTCGGCGGCGACGGTGTACGGGATCTGCCGGACGAGGCGCACGGCGGAGCCGCCGAGCGGGAAGAGTCCCCATTTTGCTTCGGACACACCGAATTTGGCGCTCTCGCCGGCGACGCGGATGTCGGTGCCCTGCAGGATCTCGGTGCCGCCGGCGATGGCGGGACCCTCGACCGCCGCGATGAGGGGTTTGGTGAGGCGCCGTCCCTTGAGCAGCGCCTCGATCTTCGACAGGTCCCAGCCACCTCCGGAAAACGAGTCGCCCGGGTGCTGCGACGTCATGGCCTTGAGGTCGGCGCCCGCGCAGAAGGCACCGCCGGCGCCGGTGAGGATGGCGACCCGGATGTCCGGGTCGGAGTCGACCTGATCCCACGCGTCCTTCATGATCGCCATCATTTCGCCGGACAGCGCGTTCTTTGCCTCGGGGCGGTTCATGGTGACGATCAGAACGTGCCCGCGTTTCTCGACGAGGCAGTGCGGCGACTGTGCCGAAATGTCGGATTTCTCGGTCGTTGTAGAGGACACTGAAGTCTCCCGAAGGGTGTGTGAGCTGGCTCTCAAATTAGGTCTTGCCAGAAACGGTAACACGTTCTACTTTGTTGACGTGGCCCTTAATATCGCAGACCTCGTAGAGCACGCAATCGACCTCGTTCCGGACCGCGTCGCGTTGGTGTCCGACGACCGGGAAGTGACGTACGCGCAGATGGAGGAGAGGGCCAATCGCCTCGGCCACTACCTGCGCGAACAGGGTGTTCGGCCCGGTGACAAGGTGGGCATCTACTGCCGGAACCGCATCGAGGCCATCGAAGCCATGGTGGCGGTCTTCAAGATCCGTGCGGTGATGGTGAACGTCAACTACCGGTACATCGAGAACGAGTTGCAATACATCTTCGACAATTCGGACATGGTCGCGCTCGTTCACGAACGCAGATACGCCGACAAGGTGGCGAACGTACTCCCCGAGACGCCGCTCCTGAAGACCACCGTCGTGGTCGAGGACGGCACCGATCTCGACTACGAGGGGGTCGAATACGAGGCGGCACTGGCGCAGGGTTCTCCCGACCGCGACTTCGGCGAGCGCAGCAACGACGACCTGTACATGCTCTACACCGGCGGCACCACCGGAAAGCCGAAGGGCGTCATGTGGCGTCACGAGGACGTCTGGCGGGTGCTCGGCGGCGGCATCAACTTCATGACCGGGGAATACGTCGAGGACGAGTGGGACCTCGCGAAGCTGGGCGCCGAGAGCCCCGGCATGACCCGTTTCCCGATCCCGCCGATGATCCACGGCGGCAGCCAGTGGGCGGTGTTCCAGAGCCTGTTCGGCGGCGGAAAGTGCGTCATGCACCCGGAATTCGACGGCCACGACGTGTGGCGGATCGTCGATCAGCACAAGGTCAACCTGATCTTCATCACCGGTGACGCGATGGCGCGCCCGATGCTCGACGCGCTGGTGGAAGGCAATACCGCGAGCGGCGAACCCTACGACCTGTCGTCGCTGTTCCTGATGGCGAGTTCGGCGGCGTTGTTCTCACCCAGCATCAAGGAGAAGTACCTCGAACTGCTGCCCAACCGGATGATCACCGACTCCATTGGTTCGTCCGAGACAGGGTTCGGCGGCCTCAGTGTGGTCGCGAAGGGCGACTCGCACGGCGGCGGCCCGACGGTGAAGATCGACGCATCGACGTCCGTCCTCGGCGAGGACGGCAACCCGGTGGAGCCCGGCTCCGGCGTCGTCGGGATCCTGGCGCGAAAGGGGCACATCCCGATCGGCTACTACAAGGACGAAGAGAAGACGAAGGCTACGTTCAAGGAGATCAACGGCATCCGCTACTCCATCCCCGGCGATTTCGCGCAGGTGGAGGCGGACGGCACGGTGACGATGCTCGGCCGCGGCTCGGTGTCCATCAACAGCGGCGGCGAGAAGATCTTCCCCGAGGAGGTCGAGGGCGCACTCAAATCGCATCCCGACGTCTTCGACGCGCTCGTGGTCGGCATTCCCGACGAACGCTTCGGCCAGCGCGTCGCCGCGGTCATCCAGACCCGGGGCGGGGCGCGTCCGAGCCTGCACGAGATCGCCGATGCGGCGCGCAACGAGATCGCGGGATACAAGGTTCCGCGCAGCCTGTGGTTCGTCGACGAGATCAAGCGCTCGCCGGCGGGCAAACCCGACTACCGGTGGGCCAAGGAACAGACCGAGACCCGGCCGGCCGACGACCACAACGGCAACGGCTCGCCCGCAGACGGCACCATGGAAAGCAAAGGCGCGTAGATGCATACGAGTGTGAGCGAGAAGTTCGGCATCGAATACCCGGTCTTCGGGTTCACGCCGTCCGAACACGTGGCGGCGGCGATCTCCCGGGCCGGCGGTCTGGGTGTGCTCGGCTGCGTCCGGTTCAACGATCCCGAGGAACTCGAGGCCGTCCTGTCGTGGATGGACGAGAACACCGACGGCAAGCCGTACGGCGTCGACATCGTGATGCCCGCCAAGATTCCCACCGAGGGCACGTCGGTGGACCTCGAGTCGCTGATCCCCGCGGAACACCGCGCGTTCGTCGACCGCACCCTGTCCGAACTGGGGGTGCCGCCGCTGGATTCGGGTGCCGAACACGCGACCGGTGTGCTCGGCTGGCTGCATTCGGTGGCGCGGTCGCACGTGGACGTCGCGCTGAATCATCGAATTGCGTTGATCGCCAACGCCCTCGGTTCACCCCCGAAGGACGTCATCGACCAGGCGCACGAGAAAGGTGTTCCCGTGGCCGCGCTGGCCGGTGCCGTGGAGCACGCGCGCAGGCACGTCGCGAACGGTGTCGACATCGTCATCGCGCAGGGCTACGAGGCCGGCGGGCACACCGGCGAGATCGCGTCGATGGTGCTGGTGCCCGAGATCGTCGATGCCGTCGGCGATTCCGCCGCCGTGCTCGCGGCCGGTGGTATCGGCAGCGGACGTCAGGTCGCCGCGGCGCTGTCGCTGGGGGCGGGCGGAGTGTGGATGGGGTCGTACTGGCTCACCACGTCCGAGTACAAACTCGGCAGCGCCTCGGCCGAGGGACCGTCCGCGATCCAGCGTGCCCTCCTCGGGGCGACGTCGGCGGACACGGTGCGGTCCCGGATCTACTCGGGCAAGCCCGCGCGCCTGCTCAAGACCAAGTGGACCGACGCCTGGTCGAAGCCGGAGGCGCCGGCACCGCTGCCGATGCCGCTGCAGAATCTGCTGGTCAGCGAGGCGCATCAGCGGATCGCCGCGTCCGAGAACCCGGATGTCGTGGCGATGCCGGTGGGCCAGATCGTCGGCCGGATGAACGAGATCAGGCCGGTGGCCGAGGTGATGGACGAACTGATCAAGGGCTTCGACACGGCGATCTCCCGCCTCGACAGCTTCCGGTAGGTGAGTGGCAAAGCGTGCGCCAGCACACTTTGCCACTCACCTGGGGGAGTAGCGGTCTCCGGTGAGGACCCACACCGGGTCGGGGCAGTTCGCGGCCTCGGCGCTCAGCACCCGGGTGAGCACCTTGAACGTGGCCGTCCGCGGGAACTCGGCACACACCCGGATCAGGCCCGGACGCTGCTTCGGACTCAGATCCGATTGCGCGTCGAGGAAGCCCGCGAACGCCTCGGGGTCGAAATCCCGCGTCGGCACGACGGCCGCCATCACCCGGTCCCCGACCTCGACATCGGGCACCCCGTACACCGTCACCTGGGCGAACCCGTCGTACCGCAGCAGGATGCGTTCGATGGGCGCCGCACCCAGGTTCTCGCCGTCGACGCGCAACCACCCGGAACTGCGACCCGCGAAGTAGACGAACCCGTCCGCGTCCCGGTAGGCGAGGTCGCCGCTCCAGTACCGGCCGTCGCGGATCCGCTCGGCGTCCGCCTCGGGATTGTTGTAGTAGCCGGCGAAGGCCCCCGATCCCGCCAGGTTGACGAGTTCACCCGTCGCGGCCTCGGCGTTGAGCACCCGGCCTGCGGAATCGAATTCGGCGGGCGGACAGGGATTGCCGGTCTCGGGATCGAGGATCGCGACGCCCTCGGGGAGCCTGCCCAGCGAGCCGGATGGTGCCCCCGGGGTCGAGGAAATGGCGATGCCGCCCTCGGTGGAACCGAACCCGTCGATCACCGCGGTGCCGAAGCGAGACGCGAACGCCGCGACCGCGGGCGCCGACCCCTCGTTGCCGTACATCACCCGCAGGGTGTTGTCGGCGTCGTCGGGCATTTCGGGAGTCGCCAGCACATACGACAGCGGCTTTCCGACGTAGTTGGCGTACGTGACGCCGAACCTCCGCACGTCGGACAGGAAGTTCGACGCGGAGAACCTGCGCCGCAGCGCAATCGAACTGTGCCCGGCGAGCGCCACGGACCACGCCGCCATCATGGCATTGGAATGGAACATCGGCATCGACATGTACACGACGTCGTCAGGGGTCAGCGCGAAGCGCTCGGCGAGCATGACGCCGGGACCGGTGATCTTCGCGTGCGTGCAGCGGACCGCCTTCGGATCACCGCTCGTGCCCGACGTGAAGATGAGCATGAACAGGTCTTCGGCGTGAGCGGTCTTCGGCGTGAAGTCAGCGCGCGTCTCGGCGAGCAGGGCGGACCATGCCGCCGAATCCACGTCGACGACCGGGACACCCGGGTCGAGATCGTCCAGCAATGCGGAGCGCCCCGATTCGGTGAAGACGACCTGGCAGTCCGCCAGTGCGATGTCGCGGGCCAGCGCCTCCCCGCGCCGGGTGGTGTTGAGCCCCACCAGCACGGCGCCGGACAGCGCCGCCGCCCCGGCGAGGAGGGAGAACTCGGGGACGTTGTCCATCAGGACCCCGAAGTGCCGGGGCCGCTGCGCGTCGAGGAGGTCGTCGAGAATCGCGGCGCGCCGCAGGCTCGCTCGCACGTGTTCGGACCACGACAGGAACCGGTCCTCGAAGTACAGCCCCTGGGCGTCGGACTCTGCGACACCGAGCAGCAGGTCCGCCACCGTCCGGGCGAGCGTGGCGGTCATGCCGGGACGGTGGCCAGTTCGGCGCCGAGGACCCGCAGCTGCTGCGTGGCCGAACCGAGCCGGAATTCGAGCGCCTTCGCGGCGAGGAAGTACCGGTGTACGGGGTGGTCCTCGTCGAGTCCGACGCCGCCGTGGACGTGGACGAGGGTATGGGCAACCCGGTGGCCGGCGTCGGACGCCCAGAAGTTGGCGGTCTGGACGTCGCCTTCGCTGGGCAGTCCCTCGCCGATCCGCCACGCCGCCTGCCACAGTGTGAGCCGGACGCCCTTCACGTCGATGTACCCGTCGGCAAGGCGCTGAGCGACGGCCTGGAAACTGCCGATGGGCCGCCCGAACTGCACCCGCTCGCGGGCATACGCGGCGGTGAGTTTCAGAGCCTCGTCGAGAACGCCGTACTGATACGCGCACGCGCCGAGCGTGCCGTGCTCGACGATCCAGTCCACGATCTCGCTTCCCTCCTCGACGGTGCCGAGGAGGCGGTCCCCGGACAGCGACACTCCGCGGAGGGCCACCTCACCGGTGCTGGCCAGGTCGACGGTCTGCTGACGGGTGACGGTCACCCCGGCGTCGTCGGGGCGGACGAGGAAGACCGCGACCCCGTCCGGGGTGGTCGCCGGGACCAGGAAGAGGTCGGCGGACGGGGCCGCGTCCACCACGATCTTGGTGCCGTCGAGCGTCCAGCCGTCCGCGCCGGGTTCGGCACGTGTGACGGGCGCGGCAGGGTTGTCGCCCAGTTCCTCGTCGAGGGCCACGGTGAGGATCTTCTCGCCCCGCGCGGCCGGAGCGGCCCAGTCGGCACGCTGCTGCTCGCTTCCGTACTTCGCGAGCGCCCCGGCCGCCATCACGATCGACGACAGATAGGGCACCGCCGCCACGGCACGGCCCAGTTCGACGAGGATGCTGCACTGCTCGAGGACGCCGAAACCGTCGCCGCCCACCGACCCCGGCAGCGCGGCACTCAGTACGTCCGACGACGCGAGCGCGGACCACAGCCGGCGATCGAGACGGTCCTCCGCCGCGTCGAGTTCGCGCAGCCGGTCGTTGGTGACGAGATCCGAGACGATTCCTCGGGTGAGGCCGGCAAGATCCTGCTGGGCCTCGGTGGGAGTGAAGTCCATAATTCCAGTCCTAACGCTTCGCGGGGGGCAGGCCGAGGGCGGTCATGGCGATGATGTCGCGCTGCACCTCGTTGGTTCCGCCGCCGAACGTGAGGATCAGCGACGACCGGTGCATCCGCTCGAGCCGCCCGCGCAGCAGGACGCCGGGGGAGTTCTGCCGCAGCGTGGCCGACGGTCCGAGGATCTCCATCAGCAGCCGGTACGCCTCCGTTGCGAACTCGGTGCCGTAGACCTTGTTGGCCGACGCCGCCTCCGGGCCGGGAGCGTGATCGGTGGACGAGGCGATTTCCCAGTTCATCAACTTCAGGTATTCGGCCTTCGCGTGGACGCGCGCGAGATTGATCTGCACCCACTCCTGGTCGATGACGCGGCGGCCGTCCGGCAGCTTGGTGTTCTGCGCCCATTCGCGCACCTCACGCTGGGCGGTGAGGACCGGACCGGCGGACGTCAGCGCGACGCGCTCGTGGTTGAGCTGATTGGTGATCAGCGCCCAGCCGCCGTGTTCGGGGCCGACCAGTGCGGACGAGGGCACCCGCACGTCCTGGTAGTAGGTGGCGCTCGTGTCCGGGCCGGCCATCGTGTGCACCGGTGTGTACGAGAAGCCGTCGGCGGTGGTCGGGACGATCAGCATGCTGATGCCCTTGTGCTTCTTCGCTTCGGGGTCGGTGCGGCACGCCAGCCACACGTAGTCGGCGTACGCGATGAGGCTCGTCCACATCTTCTGGCCGTTGATGACGTAGTCGTCGCCGTCCTTGACGGCGGTGGTGCGCAGGCTTGCGAGGTCGGTGCCCGCTTCGGGCTCGGAGTAGCCGATGGAGAAGTGCAGTTCGCCGGCCGAGATCTTGGGCAGGAAGAACGATTTCTGCTCGGGGGTGCCGAAGTGCATGATCGTCGGCGCCACCGAGTTGATGGTGAGGAAGGGGACGGGGGCGCCTGCGATGGCCGCCTCGTCGGTGAAGATCAGCTGCTCCATCGCCGACCGTTCCTGGCCGCCGTATTCCTTGGGCCACCCGAGTGTCAGCCAGCCGTCCTTGCCCATCTGGGCGACGACGTCGCGGTAGACGGTGCCCTCGCCGTATTCGCCGGTGGTGGCGGCCAGTGCCTCTCGACGCTCCGGCGTCATCAGCTTCGCGAAGTACGCGCGCAGCTCTTCCCGCAGCTGTTGCTGCTGCGGTGTGTAGGTGATGTGCATCGAAATACCTCTCCGGTCCGAGAGCGAAATCAGCTGAAATCTGGCACAGGTTCCAGTCTCTGCGGTGCATCGGCGGAGCCGGCTCGTACCGGCCCCGGAGCGCGCCCGGTAGGCGTGCCCGCAGTCGTGGAACGAATCATTGCACACGACTGGAACAGGTTCTAGTGTTATCGCAGGAACGGCGTGCGCCACAGCCCGGCGGCACCCGGATCCGCGAGTGACGAGACGAGGAGAAATGAGGGTTGCCATGGAGGTCAGAGTCGATTTCGACCGTTGCGAGGCCAATGGTGTGTGCGTGGGGATCGCACCCGACATCTTCGAGCTCGACGACGACGATCAGCTGCACATCACGACCGCCGTTCCCCCCGCTGACCGGGAGGAAGACGTGCGTACGGCCATCGCCCAGTGTCCGCGGGCTGCGCTCACCGAGCATCCCTGAGGATTGTTGCCCGGAATGAGAACACGTTCTACAGTGACGTTTCCGTGAGTGCAGAGAACCAGGAGAGCGTGTTCATGAATGCTGCGAGCGACCGTGATGTGAGCGTGGACGGCAGGGTCGCCGTCGTGACCGGCGCCGGATCCGGTCTCGGAAAGTTCGAGGCGATCGCACTGGCCCGCGCGGGTGCGTCGGTCGTCGTCAACGACCTGGTCGCGAACGAGGCCGTCGAGGCAACTCTGGAGGAGATCCGGGGCCTGGGCGCGAAGGTCGAGTTCGTGGCAGGCGACATCGGGGAACGGTCCACCGCCGACGCGATCATGGAGGCGGCGCAGAGCCGGCTCGGCGGCCTCGACATTCTGGTGAACAACGCGGGCATCACGCGGGATCGCATGCTGTTCAACATGTCCGACGAAGACTGGGACCTCGTGCTGAAAGTTCATCTGCGCGGACACTTCCTGCTGTGCCGCGCCGCCGCGTCGTATTGGCGGGGCAGGTCGAAGGAGGCCGGCGGGCCGGTGTACGGGCGCATCGTCAACACCTCGTCCGAGGCGGGACTGCTCGGCCCCGAGGGGCAGGCGAACTACGGTGCCGCCAAGGCCGGCATCACCGCGCTCACGCTGTCGGCGGCCCGCGGGCTCTCCCGGTACGGCGTCCGGGCCAACGCGATCTGCCCGCGGGCCCGCACGTCGATGACGGAGAACGTCTTCGGGGAGGCGCCCGCCGAGGGGGTCGATCCGTTGTCGCCCGAGCACGTGGCCGCGCTGGTCGCCTACCTGGCGTCTCCCGCCGCCGACTCCGTGAACGGTCAGGTCTTCGTCGTCTACGGCCCGATGGTGGCGTTGATGGCGGCGCCGGTCGTGGAGCGGCGCTTCGATGCCGCGGACGGCGGCTGGACACCGGGTGCGCTCGCCGCGGAACTCGGGACCTACTTCGAGGATCGGGATCCGGCCGCCATGTTCTCGGCCTCGGCGGCGCTGCGCGAACTGGGCTGATCCGCGTCCTGCGGGTCGACGAATCGACACGAACCGTGTTTGCGTATCGTTTCCGCAGGTAATGCCCCCGCGATGGGCGATACTGAAGGCAACCGAACAGCGGCGGACCGGGGCCGGGTGACGTGGGAGGGGCTGGGGAACGCGTGCCGGATTTGACTAGATCGTGTTCTAGTTTTCCGTCGTCGACCGGTTCGATCCCCCTTGCCCGTCAGGCTCCGCGGCGCCGGCGCCCGGCGGACCCGTGCGGCCGGTGGAATCGGGTCAGGACGGCGATTCGCATGCCTGCTCGCGCATCGGAAAACTCATCCAAAGTTCCTGTGCTATAACAGTTTAGCGTGAGAACTCCGCGCATTCGATCAGCACCAACCACCGGAGTCCACCACGGGGCGACACGCCCGGATTTCCGGTCGAATTCGGCCCTCGGGGTGTGCTGAATGTGGGACGATTCTTGCTGATGAACGACCACCTTTGACAGGTGAACACGTTCTAGTTAATATGACCTGAGTCACAGACCGCTGGGGGGCTGGGCTCGAACTGACAGTCGGTGCTGGACGCGATCATGGACGAGGAGGGCGGATGGTAGACCTCCTCGAGGTGCCGTTGCGCGCGGTCGGCGGGTTCTTCACGATGTCGGGCGAAACGTTGAGGGCAGTCTTTTCGAGGCCCTTCCAGCGTCGTGAGTTCGTCGACCAGGCGTGGTTCGTCGCCCGGGTCTCGATGGTGCCCACCGTGCTGGTGGCCATTCCGTTCACGGTGCTGGTGAGCTTCACGATCAACATCCTCCTGCGCGAGATCGGCGCGGCCGACCTCAGCGGCGCGGGCGCCGCTCTCGGCACCGTGACCCAGGTCGGTCCCATCGTCACCGTGCTCATCGTGGCGGGCGCGGGTGCCACCGCCATCTGCGCGGACCTCTCCGCCCGCACCATCCGCGAAGAGATCGACGCGATGCGCGTGCTGGGCATCAATCCGATCCACCGCCTGGTCGTGCCGCGAGTGCTGGCCTCGACCGTCGTGGCGCTCCTGCTCAACGGGCTGGTCTGCACCATCGGCATCCTCGGCGGTTTCGTCTTCTCGGTCTACATCCAGGACGTGAACCCGGGTGCGTTCGTCAACGGCATCACGCTGCTCACCGGTTTCGGGGAGCTCGTGATCTCGGAAGTCAAAGCCGGTCTGTTCGGCATGATCGCCGGCCTCGTCGCCGCCTACCTCGGCCTCAACGTCAAGGGTGGCGCGAAGAGCGTCGGTGACGCCGTCAACCAGACCGTCGTGTTCTCGTTCATGGCCCTGTTCGTGGTCAACGTTCTCGTCACCGCTGTCGGCATCAAATTGACGGCAGGGTGATCGACTTGGTGGTGGAGTAAATGGCACTAGCGGCGGCCGGGCGCTTTCCCCGAACTCGCAGACGGTTCGCGTCGGCGTCCCGCTCGATCGACCGGCTCGGTGAGCAGGCCCTGTTCTTCGCGCGCGCCATCGGCTCGGCGCCCCGCGCCCTGGTGCACTACCGCAGGGAGACGCTGCGGCTCATCGCCGAGATCAGCATGGGCACCGGTGCGCTCGCGGTGATCGGCGGAACGGTCGTGATCGTCGGCTTCCTGACCCTGTTCACGGGCGGCACCATCGCGGTGCAGGGGTACAGCTCGCTCGGCAACATCGGTGTCGAGGCGCTCACCGGCTTCTTCGCGGCTTTCATCAACGTGCGCATCGCGGCGCCGGTCATCGCGGGCATCGGGCTGGCGGCCACCATCGGCGCCGGCTCCACCGCCCAACTCGGCGCGATGCGCGTCTCGGAGGAGATCGACGCGCTGGAGACGATGGCGATCCCCTCGATCCCGTACCTGGTCAGCACCCGGGTGATGGCGGGGATGATCGCGATCATCCCGCTCTACGCCCTGGCGGTGATCGCGTCGTTCATGGCGAGCCGGTTCGCGACCGTGGTGCTGTACGACCAGTCGTCCGGCGTCTACGACCACTACTTCTCGACGTTCCTGATACCCACGGACATCCTGTGGTCGTTCGCCCAGGCCATCGTCATGGCGATCGCGATCATGCTCATCCACACCTACTACGGTTTCAACGCCTCGGGCGGTCCGGTCGGCGTCGGTGTGGCCGTCGGCAACGCGGTGCGGTCCTCGCTGATCGCCGTCGTCACCGTCACCCTGCTCATCTCGCTCGCCATCTACGGCGGGTCCGGCAACTTCAACCTTTCGGGATAGGAGTGCCGGTAGATGACTGATTCGGGTGGGAAGAAGAAGCTCGCGGCACTCGTTCTGGTGGTGGGTCTTCTCGCGATCATCGGTGTGTCACTGGCCATGTTCAACGGCACGTTCAGCGAGACCACGCCCGTCACCGTCACGTCGGATCGCTCCGGCCTGGTGATGGAACCCGACGCCAAGGTCAAGCTCCTCGGTGTCGAGGTCGGCCGCGTCGGCTCCATCGAACACGTGACCGACGGCGCCGAGCTGAAACTGGCGATGTACCCCGACATGATGTCGCTGATTCCGTCGAACGCCACCGTGGAGATCAAGTCCACCACCGTGTTCGGTGCGAAGTACGTCAACTTCGTGATGCCGGAGAACCCGTCGCCGACCCCCCTCCAGGCGGGGGACGTCATCGCGTCCGACAACGTCACCGTCGAGTTCAACACGGTCTTCCAGCACCTGTCCGACGTGCTGGCCCAGGTGCAGCCGGAGAAACTCAACGCCACCCTCGGTGCCATCTCCTCGGCGCTGCACGGGCGGGGCGAGGAACTCGGCGCCCTGCTCGAGCAGAGCGACAGCTACCTGGCGGAGATGAACCCGAGTCTGCCTCAGCTGCAGGAAGACCTGGCGAAGGCGGCGCAGGTCACCGACGTGTACGCGGACACCGCGCCCGATCTGCTGCGGGTGCTCGACAACGCGACAGCCACCAGCGGCACCGTCGTCGACGAACAGGACAACCTGGATGCCGTGCTGCTCAACGTCACCGGGCTGGCCGACACGGCGAACACCGTCCTGACCGAGAACGAGCAGAACCTGGACTCCGCTCTCGGCCTCCTGCTCCCGACGACGGATCTGCTGGCCGAGTACTCGCCCGAGATCTCCTGCTTCATCGTCGGCCTGAACAACGTGATCCCCCTCGCCGAACAGCTCATCGGCGGCAATCAGCCAGGTATCGCGCTGAGCGCCAGCTTCATGTACGGGCAGGAGCCGTACACCTATCCGAAGGACCTGCCGAAAGTGAACGCGACAGGTGGGCCGAACTGCCACGGTCTTCCCAACCCCGATCTCAGCAAGCACGCGAACTTCGTCGTGGCCGACACCGGCACGGTGCCGTTCGTCCCGTCGACGGAAGTCCAGGTGCATCTGCCGAAGGTGTTCCAGCTGTTGTTCGCGGGTGTGTACCCCGAGCAGGGTGGGCAGTGACTGTGCGAGCGACCACGGTCAAGCTGCTGATCTTCGCGACGGTGATGTCGGTGATCTTCGCCGGACTCGCCCTGGTGTTCAGCCAGTACCGTTTCAGCAGCTCCGACGGCTACCACGCCACGTTCACCGACGTCTCCGGGCTCAAGCCCGGCGACAAGGTCCGCATCGCCGGCGTTCCCGTCGGCGCCGTCGAGAAGGTGAGCATCGACGACGACAACCTCGCGGACGTCGACTTCACCGTCGACACCAAGTATTCGCTGTTCGACGGGACGAAGGCCACGGTGCGGTACGAGAACCTCGTCGGTGACCGGTACATGGAGCTCCTCGAGGGCGCCGGATCGGTGCAGCCGCTGCCGGACGGCGGCTCGATTCCCGTCGAGAACACTTCTCCCGCACTCGATCTCGACCTCCTGCTGGGCGGGTTCAAGCCCCTGCTGCGGGCGCTGGACCCGCAGCAGGTCAACGACCTGTCCCAGGCGCTGGTCCAGGTCTTCCAGGGGCAGGGCGGCACGCTCGTCTCGCTTCTCGGCAGCACGAGTTCGTTCACGAACACCCTCGCCGACCGGGACCAGTTGATCGGCGAGGTGATCACGAACCTCAACCAGGTGCTCGGCACCATCAACGACCGGGGCGACCAGTTCCGGTCGACGCTCGACCAGTTGCAGCAGCTGGTGAGCGGGCTCTCCCAGGACCGCGACCAGATCGGTGACGCCATTCCCCGCATCGCCGGGGCGACGGGCGATCTCGCGGGGCTGCTCGAAGGTGCGCGGCCGCCGCTGCAGAGCACGATCGCGGAGGCCAACCGGACCGCCACCCAACTCCAGGCGGGGGAGGACGACCTCGACTGGGTGTTCCAGAATCTGCCCGACGCATACCGCAGGCTCATCCGCATCGGCACGTACGGCAGCTTCTTCCAGATGTACGTCTGCACGGTCAAGTTCAAGTTCTCCGGCCCGGACGGGTCGGATCTGCTCCTCAACATGCCGGGCGGTCAGACGGCAGGGAGGTGTGCACCGTAGCCATGAAGACCGAACGTAATCCCGTACAGGTCGGAATCATCGGTGTCGCCATCGCGAGCATGATCGTGATCGCGACCCTGCAATACGATCAGCTGCAATTCCTTTCGGGCGGCACGCAGTACTCCGCCTACTTCGAGGACGCGGGTGGCCTGATGACCGGCGACACGGTGACCCTCGCCGGTGTCGACGTCGGCAAGGTCGCCGAGGTGGAACTCGACGATCAGAACGTGCTCGTCACGTTCACCATCCAGGACGGCATCGCCCTCGGCGACGCCACCGAGGCGAACATCAAGACCAACACCGTGCTCGGACGCAAGTCGCTGGCGGTCATCCCGCTCGGGCACGACACGATGCGGGTGGGATCGACTATTCCGTTGGAGCGCACCAACTCTCCGTACTCCCTCAACGACGCGCTCGGCGATCTGTCGACCACCGTCTCCGAACTCGACACCGACGAGGTCAACAACGCGTTGAACGCGATGTCCGGCGCTCTCGAGAACACGCCGCCCGAGCTGCGCACCGCACTGGACGGCCTGACCCGGTTGTCGGAGAGCATCAACTCGCGCGACGAGAGCCTGCGGCAGCTGCTCTCGCGGGCGGAGAACGTGACCGGAATCCTCGCCGAGCGCAGCGGGCAGATCAACTCGCTGATCGTCGACGGAAACCAGCTGTTCGGGGAGCTCGACCGTCGCCGCGCGGCGATCAGCCAGCTGATCGTGAACATCTCCGAGGTGTCCCGGCAGCTCACGGGGCTGGTCCAGGACAACGAGGAGCAGATGAAACCGACGCTCGACAAGCTGAACTCGGTGGTCGACATCCTGCAGCGGAACAAGGACAACATCTCGCAGGCTCTCGACGGCCTCGCGCCGTACGCGACTCAGCTCGGCGAGTCGGTGGGAAGCGGCCCGTTCTTCATGGCGTACGTCTACAACATCGGCATCGGCAACCTGTTCCAGGGGCTCAGTGACGCGGTGACGTGGCCGGAGCATCTACCCAACGACCTCCAGGCGTACCTGCAGACGGGGCCGTCCATCGAGTTGAGGGAACCGCCGCGATGACGACGAACCCGGAAATCACCAACACGCGGAAGAAGTGGCTGATCCGTGTCGGCATCGCCGCGGTCGTGGTCGTGCTGATCGTCGGCGCGGCAGTGATGTTCGTGCCCAAGCTGTTCCAGAACACGATCACCGCGTACTTCCCGACGACGACCGGACTGTATTCGGGTGACGACGTCCGCGTCCTCGGCGTGAAGGTGGGCACGATCGACTCGATCGAGCCCGGTGCCGACTTCGCCCGCGTCACCATGAACGTGAACAAGAGCGTCGAGATTCCTGCCGACGCCAAGGCCGTCATCGTCGCCCCCAGCCTGGTGTCGGGACGGTTCGTCCAGCTGACGCCGGTGTACTCGGGCGGGCCGACGATGGGCGACGGTGCGAGCATCCCGGTGGAGCGCACTGCGGTGCCGGTGGAGTGGGACGAGATCAAGACCGAGCTGAACAAGTTGTCGGAGGCGCTCGGGCCGCAGGGGGCCGACCCGCAGGGCTCGCTCGGCACGTTCATCGACACCGCCGCGAACAATCTCGACGGCAACGGCGAGTCGTTGCGGAACACGTTGCGCGAGCTGTCGGAGACCATGCGGACGCTGTCCGACGGCCGCACCGACCTCTTCTCCACCATCCGCAACCTGCAGACGTTCGTGGCCGCGCTGTCGTCGAGCAACGAACAGATCGTCCAGTTCGAGGGCAGGCTCGCATCTGTGTCGAACATGCTCGCCACCAATTCCGACGAACTCGGAACCGCGCTGAACGATCTCGACCTCGCCCTCGGCGACGTCAATCGATTCGTGGTGGAGAACCGGGCCGCCCTCAGCGAGCAGGTCGGGCGACTGGCAGACGCCACCCAGGTGCTCGCCGACAAGAGGCCGCAGATCGAGCAGGTGCTCCACGTGGCGCCCACGGCGCTGGCGAACTTCAGCAACATCTACAAGCCGGCGCAGGGGTCACTGGTCGGTGCGGTCGCGTTTGCGAACCTCGGGAACCCTGTGAACTTCATGTGCGGCGCCATCCAGAGCCTGCAGGCCAACGAGGCGAACCGCAGTGCCGACCTGTGCACCCAGTACCTGTCGCCGGTGCTGAACTCGCTGACGATGAATTATCTGCCGATCCTGAGCAACCCCACCACGGGAGTGAATGCGTTCCCGGATCAGATCGAGTTCACCCCGCCGAGTCTGGGGGCCTCCGTGCCGCCGCGGTCCGCGCCCCCGGTGACCGGCACCCTCGCCGGGATGCCGACGGTGGACGTGCCCAGGAACCTGAACGATCTGCTGCAGCCGGGAGGTGGGCGATGACGAAGCACGCGCGGGTGCGTCGCGGCGGCATCGCCGCGGTGGCGATCACACTGTCGCTGACACTGACCGGATGCGAGTGGGAAGGGCTGAATTCGCTTCCGCTGCCGGGCACCGAGGGGCAGGGCGACGACGCCTACACCGTCGAGATCCAGATGCCCAATGTGACCACGCTGTCGCAGAACTCGCCCGTCCGCGTGAACGACGTGACGGTCGGCTCGGTGACGGGCATCGAGGTGCAGGACTGGCACGCACTGGTCACCGTGTCGATCAACGGCGACGTCCGGTTGCCCGCCAACGCGACCGCCAAGATCGGCCAGACCAGCCTCCTCGGCTCGCAGCACCTGGAGCTCGCTCCGCCGACCGACGCCGAGCCCGAAGGCACCCTCGAGAACGGCGACGTGATCCCCATCGAGCGGGCGGGCGCCTACCCGACCACCGAGCAGACCCTGTCTTCACTGTCGGTGGTGCTCAACGGCGGCGGCATCGCCCAGATCCGCGACATCACCCAGGAACTCAACGCCGCACTGGGCGGACGGGAGGAGTCGATCCGGGACCTCCTTCCGCAACTCGACCAGCTCGTCACGAGCCTCGACCGGCAGCGAGGCGACATCATCGGTGCGATGGAGGGGCTCGACCGGTTGTCGGGCACCGTCAACGAGCAGAAGGCCACCCTGGACGCGGCGCTGGACGGCATCCCGCCCGCGCTGGAAGTGCTCGTCACCCAGCGGCAGAATCTCACCACCGCACTGGTCGAGGTGGGCAAGCTCAGCGACACCGCCACCCGTCTCGTCGAGAGCAGCGGCGAGGACCTGAAGGCGAACCTGCGCAACCTCACTCCGGTGCTGCGTGAACTCGCCAACTCGGGGAGCGCGCTGACGGAGGTGCTGACCCTGATGCTGACGTACCCCTTCCCGATGAAAACGATGGACAAGGCGATCCAGGGCGACTACGCGAACCTCATGATGACGATCGACATGACCAACGAACGCGTCGACAGCAACTTCCTCACCGGAACCGGACTCGGCGGATCACTCGGCGGCGTCGAGGGCGCCGTGGGATCGCTCGCCGGGGTGGCCGGGCAGTCGGGCGATCCGCTGCAGGCGCCCCTGCAGCCCGCTCCGAAACCGGCACCCGCACCACCGGTGATTCCCGGGCTCCCGCAGATACCGGGACTGCCGCCGATACCGGGCCTTCCGCCGCAACTGGGAGGGGCGCCGACTCCATGAGAATGACGAGATTCGTTCGTATTCAGCTGATCATCTTCTCGATCCTCACCGTCATCGGGCTCGTCGTGATGTCCATCCAGTACGTGAAGGTGCCGGTGCTGTTCGGCGTCGGACGCTACGAGGTAGGTGTCCGGCTGCCGTCGACCGGCGGGCTCTACTCCCACGCCAACGTTGCGTACCGCGGCACCAACATCGGTGTCGTCGAGAACGTGACGCTCACCGGCGACGGGGTGGAGGCGAAGATGTCGCTCGACAGCGACTACAAGATCCCGGCCGACGTCGACGCGGCGGTCAAGAGCGTGTCGGCCGTCGGCGAGCAGTACGTCGACCTGATTCCGCGGGACGGCGCCGCCGACGCCGACGGCCCGTACCTCGCGAACGGCGACGTGATCCCGGAGGATCGGGCCACCATTCCGCAGGACGTCGGCGAGATGCTCGACCAGGCCGACGAACTGCTCGCCAGCATTTCGGACACCCGGCTGCAGACGGTGATCGACGAGGCGTTCACGGCGTTCAACGGATCCGGCCCCGACCTGCAGCGGCTGATCGACTCTGCCCGCCTGTTCGTCGAGGAAGCCGACGCGAACAGCGACGCGACGAAGGCCCTGATCGATCAGGTCGGTCCACTGCTCGACACCCAGACCGTCAGCAGCGACGCCATCCGCTCCTGGACCCAGGACCTCGTGACGTTCACCGACCAGTTGCGGGCGAGCGACCCGAGCCTGCGGTCGGTGCTGGAGAAGGGCCCGGGGGCGGCGCAGGAAGCCACCCAGCTGTTCCAGGACCTGCAGCCGACTCTGCCGATCCTGCTGCGGAATCTGGTGAGCGTCGGCCAGGTCGGGGTGATCTACAACAAGAGCATCGAGCAGGTTCTGGTCATCTACCCGCCGCTGACGGCCGCGCTCGTGACGGCGGCGACGGGCGGGCCCGTGGAGGACGGTGCGATCGTCGACTTCGCCCTGCAACTGCACGACCCCCCGGCGTGCACGACGGGATTCCTGCCCCCCGAGCAACGCCGGTCGGGAGATCAGACCGACCCGATCGCGACACCGAACGACCTGTACTGCAAGGCCGCTCCGGACGACCCGTCCGTCGTGCGCGGCGCGCGGAACCTGCCGTGCATGGAGTTCCCCGGCCGTCGCGCGCCGACGGTCGAGGCGTGCCGCGAGGGCTGGGAGGCGACGGGCAACAACCCGCCGTACGGGCCGATCATGCCGCCGGATGTACCCTCGTACACAGCCGTCCCGAGTTCCTACGAAGGCTCCGCGGGTGCACCGGTCGCGGCCGTGCCCTACGACCCGGCCACCGGTAGCTTCATTGGTTCGGATGGAAAGACGTACACCCAACCGGATCTGGCGGTGCAGGGAAAGGACTCGACGTGGCAGACGATGATGACAGGTCAGCAGATTTGAGTTCCGGCACAGACGAACGCGCGACCGACTCCGCGGAGCAGGCACCCCAGACGCCCGCCGGGAAGGAACGGAGCAGGCGACGAGCCGTCCGGCATGCGGGCCCGCCGGCGGGGGAGGCCGCGGCCCCGAAGCCGGTGGTCCTCGCCAAGCCGTCGGATCCGCAGGCCGCGCCCGAGCCGGAGAAGGTCGGGACGACGAAGTCCGCCGCCCCGTCGGAAGCTCCGGCTCCCAGCGCGCCGAAGACACGCCGACCCCTGAAGTCGTTGCTCGCGTGGGGCATTACCGCGGTCGTCATCGTCGCACTGGTCGTCGCGGCGGTGGTGCTGCTGCTCGACCAACGGTCCGCACGCGAACGGGACGACCGCCGCCAGGCCTTCGTCGACACGGCCCGGCAGACGGTGCTCAACCTGACGACCATCCACCCCGAGACCGCGAAGGACGACGTCGCCCGGATCGTCGCCGGCGCTTCCGGCCAATTCCTCGAAGAGTTCCAGGGCCGGGAGGACCCGTTCGTCGGTGTCGTGCAGGACGCGAACGTGACCACCGAGGGCGAGGTCGTCGAGGCCGGAATCGAGAACGGGACCGAGACGTCGATCTCCGCGAACGTCCTGGTGGCCGCGCGGACGATGGTGAGCAGCAAGGAACAGCCGGAACCCTCGCCGCGCGACTTCCGGATGCGGGTGACGATCAGCGATGTCGACGGCAAGTTGACCGCATCGAAGGTGGAGTTCGTGCCATGAGCGACAACAACGAAGAAAAGCGAAAGTTCGCCGTCAACAAGGGCGCAGCGCTGAAGATCGCGGCCGCGGTCGTGGTGGTCGCGCTCGCCGTCGGGGTGGGCTTCCTCTGGTACGGGCACCGGCAGGACCAACTCTCCGAGCAGGCCCGCATCGACGCCGTCGACGCCGCGGGCAAGCAGGCGGTGGCGATGCTGGCGTACGATTTCGCCGACGTCGACAACCAGTTGGCGGCTGCCGCAGACGGACTCACCGGCTCGTTCCGCGAGGACTACACCACGCTCGTGCAGGAAACCATCGCGCCGGGCGCCAAGGAGAAGCAACTCACCGTGCAGGTGTCGGTGCAGGCCGCCGCGCCGGTGTCGACCACACCCGACGAGGCGGTGGTTCTGCTGTACCTGAACCAGACGACGACGAGCGCCGACGCTCCCGACGCCCGGACGTCGGGCAGTCGGGTGCGGGTGTCGCTGCAGAAGGTCGACGACCGCTGGCTCGTCGATCAGCTGACCCCGGTGTAGCAGTGCCACCCCTTCACAAAATGAAACATGTTCTAGTAGTCTCGGGGTCTCCTGGCCGAGTGCCGACGCGCGGTGCCGCGTTGCACGGCCACAACCGAACGGGGAGTCGTCGATGAAGGTTGCAGTAACCGGCGCCGCGGGATTCGTGGGCAACAATCTGCTGAATCTGCTGGTCGAGGCGGGACACGAGGTGACCGCCATCGACCGCGTGCGCTCCCGATACGCACCCGAATACGGGGTCACGTGGGTGAACGCCGACGTACTCGATGTCGAATCCATGAAGCAGGCGCTGGACGGCGCCGAGGTGGTCTACCATCTGGTCGCGATGATCACCCTCGCCCAGCAGGACGACCTGGCGTGGACCGTCAACACGAAGGGAGTTCGCACCGTCGCCGAAGCCGCTCTCGCAGTGGGGGTTCGGCGGATGGTGCACTGCAGTTCGGTGCACTCCTTCGACCAGAGCAGTTGCGGCGGAACGCTCGACGAGCACTCGCCGCGGTCGGTCGACGCGTCGATCCCCGTCTACGACAGGTCGAAATGGGCCGGCGAGATCGAACTCCGCGAGGTGGTCGACGCCGGTCTGGACGCGGTGATCTGCAACCCCACCGGGGTGTACGGGCCCGCCGACTACGGGCTGTCGCGGGTGAACGCGTTGCTGCGCAACGCCGCTCGGGGCCGGGTGCCCGCGGCGGTGCAGGGCGGGTTCGACTTCGTCGACGTCCGCGACGTCGCCGCGGGGCTGGTCGCCGCGGGCGAGAAGGGCCGCACCGGGGAGAACTACCTGATCTCGGGGCACATGCTCGGCATGCATGATGTCGTGAGGAGGGCAGCGCGTGCGGCGGGCCGTCGGGGGCCGCTGTACTCGTTCCCGCTCAGCGTCGTCGAACGCGTGCTGCCGATCGCCGAACCGATCGGGACCCGGTTCGGGTCGGACGTGCTGTCGCGGTCGGCGATGTCGGCGCTGCTCGCGGCCCCGGTCGTCGACGGCGGCAAGGCGCGGTCCGAACTCGGGTACGCCCCGCGGCCCGCCGACGAGACGATCCGCGACTTCGTCGGCTTCCTGGTGACGTCCGGTCAGCTGAACCGGGGACGTCAGTTGTCCCCGGTCGCGTCCTCGGTGTAGTCGGACTCGGAGGCCTCGGCGGGGGCGATCAGCGCGGGGCCCGCGGCGCCGCCGTGCGCGAGGGCGTCGAGGAAGGACCGGGCCCACCGGTCGACGTCGTGCGCGAGGACCTGCCTGCGCAGGGCCCGCATGTGGCGTCGGCCGTCCTCCTTCTGCTGATTCAGGGCCTGCTCCATCGCGTCCTTGACGCTGTCGAGATCGTGCGGGTTGCACAGGAACGCCTGGCGCAGTTCGGCGGCCGCACCGGTGAATTCACTCAGCAGCAGCGCGCCGCCGAGATCGCTCCGGCACGCCACGTACTCCTTCGCGACCAGATTCATGCCGTCGCGCAGCGGGGTCACCAGCATCACGTCGGCGGCGACGAAGAACGCGATCAGCTCGTCGCGGGGGATGGGCCGGTGAATGTAGTGCACGACGGGCCTGCCGACCTCGCCGTACTCGCCGTTGATCCGCGACACCGACTGCTCGATCTCGCCGCGCATGTGGACGTAGCTCTCGACGCGTTCCCGGCTGGGTGTCGCAAGTTGCACGAGCACGGTGTCGGCGGGGTCGACGCGCTTCTCGTCGAGCAGCTCGTGCAACGCGGCGAGGCGGACGTCGATGCCCTTCGTGTAATCGAGGCGGTCGACGCCGAGCATGATGTGTCGGGGATTGCCCAGTTCCTTGCGGATCTTCCTGGCGCGGTCCCGGATCGACTTGGACCGGGACTGCTCGTCCAGCTGTCCCGAGTCGATGGAGATCGGGAACGCGCCGACGCGGACCGTGCGGAAACCCACCTGCACGACGCCCAGCTTGGAGCGGACGCCCACGTTGCCGCGGGACGTCTGCTGGCCGGCGAGTTTGCGGGCCAGGTAGAGGAAGTTCTGGGCGCCGCCCGGGAGGTGGAACCCGATCAGGTCGGCACCCAGCAGGCCCTCGATGATCTCGGTGCGCCACGGCATCTGCATGAACAGTTCCACCGGCGGGAACGGAATGTGCAGGAAGAACCCGATGGTGAGGTCGGGGCGGAGCATGCGCAGCATCTTCGGAACGAGCTGCAGCTGATAGTCCTGGATCCACACGGTGGCGCCCTGCGCGGCAGCCTTCGACGTGGCCTCCGCGAACCGCCGGTTGACCTCGACGTAGGCGTTCCACCAGGCGCGGTTGTACTCGGGCTTGACGATGACGTCGTGGTACAGCGGCCAGAGGGTGGCGTTGGAGAAGCCCTCGTAGTAGTCGGCGATCTCCGCGGCGCTCAGCGGAACGGGGTACAGCTCGAGATCGTCCTCCACCACGGGATCGAGCTCCGCGTCCGGGACCCCCGCCCAGCCGACCCACGCGCCCTTGTTGCGGCGCAGGATCGGCTCGAGCGCGGTGACGAGGCCACCGGGGCTGCGCTTCCAGCGGGTGGTGCCGTCCGGAAGGCGTTCGAGATCGACGGGGAGCCGGTTCGCGACGACGACGAAGTCGGCTTGCCCGGAAACCGGATCAGAAGTCGAGCGTGATGACGATGCTGACGATTCCGAACTGGCAGCCACGGGCTTCCTTCGCAGTCGAAGTGGATGAAATTCTCAGTCGAGCTTGGTGGTGGGGCCGATTCCGAGCATGGAGAGCAGCATCCTGCACTCGTCGGCATCTTCGGCGTATGCAGCGACTACGCGCTGCGCCTGGCGGGCGGTCTCGTCGGCTAGGGGTTCGAGATCCTCGTCCGCGATGTCGTTTTCGGCGGTCGTCTTCGCGGCCATCTTTGTCCTCTCGGGCTTGCTGCTGCGTCACGCGCAGTAGTTCGTATCGGCGACTCTATGAGAACCGGGCATGTCAACGCTAGTTGCCCATCGATTAGGGTTCCTCTAGTTAGGGTCCGCTTACTTTGTGGTGGGTGGGCGAAGCGCCGGCGTTGGGAGTTACGCGCGTGAAGACTGGTGGCACCGCAATCCTGCGTCGCACGCTGGTGCGAAATCGGGGTCGACTGGGAATCGGCACCGTACTCGTCTGCCTGCATCAGGTAGCGGAGACGCTGGTCCCGATCTCGATCGGCGTGATCGTCGACCGGGCCGTCGCGACCGGCGACCTGCTCGCTCTCGCGGTGTGGCTGTGCGCGCTCGCACTGCTGTTCCTGGTGCTCACCGCCGCCTGGCGCTACGGTGCGCGTTTCATCGTCGTGGCGATGCAGAACGAGGCCCACCAGCTGCGGATGGAGGTCGCGCACCGCATCCTCGACCCGCGGGGAGTGCGCACCGACCTGCGTGCCGGTGAGCTGCTGTCCGTCTCGACGTCGGACGCCGACCGCGCGGCCTGGATCGCGGACATCACCCCGCGCGCCGCCGCGGCCCTCACCGCGGCGATCGGATCCGCCATCGCCCTGCTGCTGATCGACGTGCCCCTCGGCCTCGCCGTCCTGATCGGCACCCCCGTCATCCTCGGCCTTCTCCAACTCGCGGCGCCGCTGATCACCCGCCGCGCCACCGACCAGCAGGCGGCGGTCGCGCGGGCGTCCGCGATGGCCACCGACCTCGTGAGCGGGCTGCGCCCCCTGCGCGGGATCGGCGCCGAGGTGTCGGCGTCGCGCCGATACCGGGCGGCCAGCCGCGACGCGCTCGGCGCCACCCTGCACACGGCGAAGAGTTCCGCCGTGTTCGCCGGGGTGTCGATGACGGTCAGCGCACTCCTCGCCGTCGGGGTCGCGGGATTCGCGGGCTGGTTCGCCCTCGAGGGCCGCATCACCATCGGCGAGCTGATCACCGTCGTCGGACTGTCCCAGTTCTTCATCGAACCGCTCGGTGTTCTCGCCGGCCTGCCCGGATTCCTCGCCCTCGCCCGCGCGTCGGCGGACCGCCTCGCCCTGGTCCTGGACGCGGAACCCCTGCTGCCCGCCGGCGCGGGCCGGACCCTCGACGGCAGCGAACTCAGCCTCACCGGGGTGTCCTACCGATCGCTGAGCGGACTCGATCTCCGGGTCACCCCCGGCGAACTGCTCGGCGTCGTCGCGTACCGCCCCCAGGACGCGGAGGCGCTCGCCGCGCTGCTGTCCGGGCAGGTCCCGCCGGACCGGTACGACGGCGAACTGACGGTGGGCGGGGTCCGGCTGTCGGACGCGGATCTCGCGCACGCCCGCCGAACACTGCTCGTCGAACCGCACAACGGCGACCTGTTCTCCGGAACCGTCGCGTCGAACGTGACCGCGGGCAGGCCCGGCGCGCCGGCGGCGGAGGTGCACGCGGCGCTGTCGGCGTCCGCGGCGGTCGACGTCGTCGAAGCCCACCCCGAGGGACTCGATCACGAGGTCGCCGACCGCGGGTCCTCGCTGTCCGGCGGTCAACGGCAGCGCGTCGCCCTGGCACGCGCCCTGGTGGCGCAGTCGCCGGTGATGGTGCTGCACGATCCGACGACGGCGGTGGACGCCGTCACCGAACACACGATCGCAGGCGGAATCGCGGACCTGCGGCACCGCTCCGGAGCGCACGGTCAGACCACGATCCTCATCACGAGCAGCCCTGCGCTGCTGTCCGTCACCGACCGCGTCGTCGTGCTCGACGACGGAACGGTGGTCGGTGAGGGCACCCACCCGCAGCTGGCCACCGAGAACGCGAACTACCGTCAGGCGGTCCTGCGATGAGTGAACTGCTTCCCATCGCGAACGCGCGCGACACCTGGGGGTGGCTGAGATCCGAGCTGGGACGGCGCCGCGGCCGGAGCGTCTTCACCCTGCTGGTGGCGGCTGTCGCGGCCGGCATGGCACTGATCCCCGTCTACGTGTTCGGCGTCCTCGTCGACCGCGTCCAGGACGGCGCGCCGCCGTCCACCATCGGCTGGGTGGTCGCGGTGATCGCGTCCGCCGCGGTGGTCGGCGGAGTGTGCGCCGGGTTCGCGTCGTACCTGATCCGCAGTCTCGGCGAGGGAATCCTGGCGGACCTGCGCGAGCGCACCGTCGACCGCGCGCTCCGGCTGCCGATCCAGACGGTCGAACGCGTCGGCAAGGGCGACCTGCTGTCGCGTGTCGGCGACGACGTCGCGGTGATCGGCAAGGCCGTCACCGACGTGGTCCCCAACCTCGTCACGGCGGTCCTGCTGGTGGTGCTCAGCATGGTCACGATGCTCGGCATCGACTGGCGGCTCGGGCTCGCCGGGATGGTCGCGCTGCCGATGTACGCGCTGGCGATGCGCTGGTACCTGCCGCGGTCCGCGCCGGTGTACGCCGCCGAACGCGTCGCTATGGGTGAGCGTTCGCAGGCCCTGATCAGCAGCATGCAGGGTGCCCGGACGGTGCGCGCCTACGGCCTGGAAGACAGCCACCTCGACCAGATCAACGGTGCGTCGGAGAAGGCCCGCGACCTGTCCGTCGGCGTCTTCGCGCTGTTCACCCGGTTCGCGGGACGCGGCAACCGGGCCGAGTTCGTGGGCCTGGCCACCATCCTCGCCGCCGGGTTCGCGCTGGTGAACGCAGACATCGTCACCGTCGGCCAGACCACCACCGCGGCGCTGCTCTTCCACCGGTTGTTCAATCCGATCGGCATGCTGATGTACACGTTCGACGAGGTGCAGTCGGCCGGTGCGAGCCTGGCGCGGCTCGTCGGCGTCGTCGACCTCGACGAAGAATCGTCCGGCGGGACCGCCACTGGGGAGACCACCGACGCGACGCTCGAACTCGACGGCGTCCGCCACACCTACGACGGTCGCCACGAGGTGGTGCACGGCATCAGCCTGCACGTGAAATCCGGGGAACGCGTCGCCCTCGTCGGCTCGACCGGGGCGGGCAAGACGACGGTCGCGGCGATCGCGGCCGGGTCGATCGTGCCGACGGCAGGGTCGGTGCGCATCGGCGGAACCGCGCTGGCGGATCTCGAGCCGGGTGGTCTCCGCCGCCGGGTGGCGATCGTCAGCCAGGAAGTCCACGTGTTCGCCGGACCGCTGATCGACGACCTGCGGCTCGCGGCACCCGACGCGTCCGAGGAGGACGCGGCGATGGCGTTGAAGGCCGTCGGCGCCGACGGCTGGGTGACCGCTCTGGACGACGGCGTCCAGACCGTGGTCGGGGAGGGCGGGCACGAGTTGACCGCCGCCCAGGCGCAGCAGCTGGCCCTGGCCCGGCTCGTCCTCGCGAACCCGGCGGTCGCCATCCTCGACGAGGCGACGGCCGAAGCGGGCAGCGCGGGTGCGCGGGAACTCGAGGCGTCGGCGGAGGCCGCGACCCGCGGTCGCACAACGCTGGTGGTGGCCCACCGGCTGACGCAGGCGGCTGCCGCCGATCGGGTGGTCGTCCTCGAACACGGCCGGATCGTCGAGGAGGGTCCGCACACAACGCTCGTCGCCGCCGGCGGACGCTACGCCGAGCTGTGGTCGGCGTGGGAGGGGCGGTAGGCCCTCCGGGCCCGTGCGCCTTTCTGGTTGCTCCCGCGACCAAAAAGGCGCACGGGCGTCAGCTGAGGTAGCCGCCGCCGTGGGGGAAGAAGTCGGTCCCGGCGAGTTCGGTGCCGTCGTCGAGGCGGACGCGCTGGATCTTCAGGCCCTTGTTCTGTCCGGTGCGGGCGTCGGGTCCGGCGACGATGACCATCCCGTCGCCTTCGTGGATGAAGACACGCCCGGGCGTTCCACCGTAATTTCCTTCGGATACGGCGGCCTTCAGAACCCGGATGCGCTGCCCCTTGAAGTGGGTGTAGGCGTTCGGGTACGGGTCGGACTGCGCGCGGACGAGGCGTTCGATGGCGTCGGCGGGCCACGTCCAGTCGATCAGGCTGTCCTCGGGGGCGCGCTTGTGGAAGAACGTGGCCTGCGAGCGATCCTGCGGCGTCCAGTCCGTGCGACCGGATTCGATCAGCGCGAGCGCGTCGAGCGTGATCGGGCCGATCATGTCGACGGTGCGGTGGAACAGATCGGTGACGGTGTCCGTCGGCCCGACCCGCGTCGACCTCTGCAAAACGATGTCGCCGGCGTCGAGTTCCTCGTCCATCAGGTGCGCGGTGAGGCCTACTTCTTCCTCACCGTTGATGAGCGCCCAGATGAGCGGGGAGAATCCTGTGTACTTGGGCAGGAGCGAATCGTGAATATTGAGGGTGCCGTAGCGGGGAGAGTCGAAGACGTCCCGTGGCAGCCACGTGCGCCAGTTGTTGGCGACGACGATGTCGGGGTCGGCTTCCTTCAGCGCCGCCTTGAAGTCCTCGTCCGGCTTGGTGGCGATGTGCACGGGCACGCCGTGCTCGGTGGCCAGGTCGGCGACGGAGTCCGCCCACATCTGTTCGTAGACGTGGTCGCTCTTGGGGTGGGTGATCGCGAGGACGACCTCATGGTCGGACTGGAGCAGGGCCTGCAGGGTACGGTGACCCCAGGTTTGATATCCGAGTGTGGCGACTCTCAACGCGGTCCTCCTGGACGAGCTTGTCGGTCAGTGCCGCGATTGAGCGGCGGCAGAGCCAGCTTAGGCTATCCAATCTATTTCGGTGAGACTGCCCAGGGAAGGAAGGCAAGATGACGATCGCCACGATCAACGGGATCCCCCTGAATTACCAGGTCAAGGGATCCGGCGATTTAGTGGTGCTCATCATGGGGACCGGAAGCCCGGGACGGGTGTGGGATCTGCATCAGACCCCCGCGCTCGTCGACGCCGGCTACCGCGTCTGCACGTTCGACAACCGGGGCATCGCGCCGTCCGGCGAGAGCGTCGACGGGATCACCATGGACGACCTCGTCGCGGACACCGCGGGACTGATCGAGCACCTCGGCGGTGGTCCGGCCCGCGTCGTCGGCACCTCGATGGGCGCCCGCGTCGCGCAGGAACTGGCCCTGTCCCGCCCCGACCTCGTGCTCAAGGCGGCCTTCCTCGCCGGACACGCCCGAATGGACTACTTCCAGCAGACCCTCACCGAGGGTGAGCGCGCCCTCCACGACAGCGGTGTCGAACTCCCCGCGAAGTACCGGGCCGCGGTGACGGCCGTGATGAATCTGTCGCCCGCGTCGCTCGTCGACCCGCACACGGCCCGCGACTGGCTCGACCTGTTCGAGTTCAGCGGCGGCCGGACGTCGGACGGCGTGCGCGCGCAGATGGAGATGGACCGCAGCTTCGACCGCAGGCAGGCGTACCGGGCGATCACGGCGCCGTGCCTGTCCGTCGGTTTTGCCGACGACCGGATGATCCCGCCGTACCTCTCGCGTGAGGTGGCCGAGGCGATCCCGTCGGCCCGGTACTACGAGATTCCCGACGTCGGGCACTACGGCTATCTCGAACAGCCCGAAGTGGTGAACAAGGTGCTGCTCGAGTTCCTCGCCAACTGACGAGCGGCCGGGGGACGATCACGGTGACGGCGAGATTCTGATGGCGTTGGGCATTCCGCGCCTCGGGGTGGGCATCGTCCGGTACGACGTCGTCAACGGAATCCTGTGGTGGGACGAGAAGGCCGCCGCGATCTTCGGGGACGACGGGTCCCTGCCGCCGCTCGAACTGTGGCGGAAGCGGATCCATTCCGAGGACATCGGCACGGTGCGCCGCATGTTCGGTGACACCGCCGGTTCGGTCGGCGCGGAATGCGTGTTCCGCATCGTGCTGACGGATCGGTCGACCCGGTACATCCTCACGCGCAGCATCGACGTCACCACCGATGCGTCCGGCGACCCCGTCGAATTGACGGGGGTCGTCATCGAACTCGGACACGTGGCCGGCCGGGACTCGCAACTCGCTTCGCTGCTCGACCGGGTGGGCCTGGGGTTCGTGGCGCTCGACGAGGACCTTCGGATCATCTACGTCAACTCGGTGTGCGTGCGGCACGTGCGACGGTCGCGGGAGGAGTTGCTCGGCCGCGTCGTCACCGAGGTTCTTCCCGAGACGCAGGGCAGCTACTTCGACGCACTGTGCCGCAAGGTTCTCGCCACCGGCACACAGCAGCAGACCCGGGTGGATTCGCTGTATTCGCCCGGGGCGACGATCGAGGTGACCGCCGCGGCCGACGCGGGCGCGCTGGTCGTGCATTTCCGGGACGTCACCGCGGAAGTCACCGCCCAGAAGCGGGCGGAGGAGGCGCATGCTCTGCTCCTGCACGAGGCCACCCACGACAGTCTCACCGGGTTGCTCAATCGCGCGGCCATCACCGAGCACCTGCAGCGACTGTTCGAGCCCGGTGTGGCTCCGGCGGTCGCGTTGTTCCTCGACGTGGACGGGTTCAAGGAGGTCAACGACACGAGGGGGCATCGGGTCGGCGACCGCATCCTGCAGGCGGTGTCCGAACATCTGCGGCACGCGATGCGGACGCCTTCCGCGGTGGGCAGGCTCGGCGGCGACGAGTTCGTCGCGATCCTCCCCGACGTCGACGAACTGGACGTCGACGACGTGGTCGCCCGGATGCTCGCCTCGATCACGACGCCGATCGACGTCGGCGACGAACTGCTCGTCGTGACTCTCAGTGTCGGGATGGCGCACAGCACGTCGGCGCGCACAGTCGACGAGTTGCTCCACCACGCCGACATCGCCCTCTACGCCGCCAAGCGTCGTGGTGGGAACACCGCGGTCTGGCACGAATAGGTTGCGGGTTTGCTGGACCGGCTGCCACGGAGAGCCGTCATTTCGGGGCCTCCCGGGTGAGCGAACGCGCAGTATGTTTGTGAGGTAAAACCCGACGTGGTGACCGCTTCGGCGCGGGGAATTCTGTCGGCGGTGCGGGGGACACGCGGTCGGGGAGATTGAACCGGAATCGCTGCTGTGATAACCATCGCCTGTGAACTTGCTGGCAACCGGCTTGTTGCTGGTGGGTAGCCTAACCTAAACTCCCTCGGGTGCCCGTCGTTGGACGGGCGCTCTCGACGGACGATCGGATCACCATGTCTCCGGACCACTCGGCGGCTGCGCGCACTCAGCACCACTCGGCTGGGAGCGCTTCTTCCTCGACCGGCACCGGTTCGACGCCTGTCGCGCTGCCGGTGACGGCCGCGCAGTCCGAGGTGTGGGTCGGGCAGCAGCTGAACCCGGGCAGCCCGGTCTTCAACCTCTCGCTCGTCGTCGAGGTTGCGGGCCCGATCGATCTGGACCGGACCGTCGCGGCGATCCGGAAGACCGTCGAACGGGCCGATGCCCTGCACGTGCGTTTCGAGCGCGGCGAAGGCAACGAACTGCTGCAGGTGCCGACAGCGCCCGGCGACTGGACGCTGAGCGTCGTGGACCTGCGCCGCGACGTGGATCCCGAGACGAGTGCGCGCGCGTGGATGGACCGCGACATGGAGACCGTCGTCGGCATCGAGGGCGACGAACCGCTGTTCCGGCACGCTCTCCTGCGCACCGGGGACGAGTCGGTGATCTGGTACCAGCGCTACCACCACAGCCTCATCGACGGCTACGGCATCACCCTGCTCGTGGCGGACGTCGTCGATCGATACGAGCATCCGGAACTCGCGACGTCCACGGCGCCGTGGCCCCTCGACACCCTCGTGATCTCCGACCGCGACTACCGTGCCTCGAAGCGCTTCGAATCCGACCGCGACTTCTGGCTCCGGCAGGTCGTCGACGCGCCGGAGCCGCCGCGGCTGCTGCCGCAGGTCGTCGACCACTCGGGGACGCCGATCTCCGCCCTCGTCGAGATCGACGGGGACGACGCCGACGCGCTCTACGCGTTCGCCTCCGACGCCGGGATCCGGCGCACCCGCCTGCCGCTCGCCGCGGTCGTGGCGTACATCCACCGGCTCACCGGCCGCCGCGACCTCACGTTGTCGCTGCCGATGACGGCGCGGGTCGGGCGCGAACTGCGCCGCATCCCGGGGATGTGCTCGACGATCCTGCCGCTCCGGGTTCAGGTGGATCCCGAGATGACGGTGGGTGAGCTCGCCACCCGCATCGACACGACGCTGATCTCGGTGCTGCGGCACGGGCGCTACCGCGGTGAGGACCTCGCCCGCGAACTGCGGTCGATCGACCCGGACCGTCAGATCTTCGGTCCCGGAATCAATTCCATGATGTTCGAGCATGCGCTGACGTTCGGCGGGTTCCCGGCGTGGGTGCGGGGTTCGGCGACCGGACCGGTCCGCGACCTCGACTTCTCGATCCGCGGTGGGCAGGATTCGGAGCCCATCCAGATCGACCTGCGGGCGCCGGCCGGTCTCGGGGCCGAGCTCGAGGCGCATCGCCGCAGGCTCGAGCACTTCGTCGGCCAGTTCGTCGCCGACCCGGCGCAGCCCATCGCGTCGCTCGATCCGATGACCCAGGCGGAGCGGCGGCAGTTGCTGGTGGAGTTCAACGACACCGCGACCGCACGGGAATCGGCGACGGTGCCCGAACTGTTCCACGCCCAGGTGTTGCGCACACCCGATGCCGAGGCCCTGATCGCCGGCGACGTCCGGCTCACCTACCGGGACCTCGGGGAGCGGGTGGCGCAGCTGACCCGGCACCTCCTGGATCGCGGTGTCGGGCCGGAAACCGTTGTGGCGATCGGCCTTCCGCGATCCGCGGAAATGGTGACCGGACTGCTCGCCGTCATGTGCTCGGGCGGGGCGTTCGTGCCGCTCGACCCGTCGTGGCCGCAGGACCGCCGGACGTCGGTGCTCGCCGACGCCGGGGCCTCCCTCGTTCTCACCGGCCCCGGCGGGGTCACCGACGCGGGGGAGCGGGCCGTGCCCGTCGACCTCGCGTCGTGGGCGTACGCCGAGCAGCCCACCGAACCGCCCACCGTGACCGTGCAGGGTGCGCGGCTGGCGTATGTCATCTTCACGTCGGGTTCGACGGGCAGGCCCAAGGGGGCCATGATCCGGCACGAGGCCGTCTGCGCGCGACTGCTGTGGCAGCGCGACGAAATCCTGGGATTCGGACCGGCGGACGCGTCGCTGTTCAAGGCACCGCTGTCGTTCGACATCTCCGTGAACGAGATCCTGCTGCCGCTGGTGTCGGGTGGCAGGCTGGTCGTGGCCGAGCCCGGCGGGGAACGGGACCCGCAGTATCTCCTGGACCTGATCGCGCGCGAGTCGGTGACGTTCGTCTACCTCGTGTCCTCGATGCTGGACGTCCTGCTCGACCTGTCCCGGGGTACGGACCACCTGTCGGCGCTGAAGCACGTGTGGTGCGGCGGTGAGGTTCTCACACCCCGGCTGTTCGAGAGATTCCGAGCGCAACTCGCCATCACGATGTACCACGGTTACGGTCCGGCGGAGGCGACGATCGGGGTGTCGCACGTGATCTACCGGGAGGACGCCGCGCGGATCGCGACGTCGATCGGGCGCCCGAACCCCGACACCCAGCTGTACGTGCTGGACGAGCACCTGAACCCGGTGCCGCTCGGCACCGGCGGTGAACTGTACGCCGGCGGATTCCTCCTCGGACGCGGTTACGTCGACGCACCGGGGCTGACGGCGTCCCGCTTCGTCGCCAATCCGTTCGCGACCGACGGTTCCCGGCTGTACCGGACCGGCGACCTTGCCCGGTGGGCGCCGGACGGCTCCCTCGACTTCCTCGGCCGCGCGGACAACCAGGTGAAGATCCGGGGCATGCGGCTCGAACTCGAGGACGTCGAGGCGGGCATCGTGTCGCATCCCGCCGTCCGGCACAGCGCCGTCGTCGTGCGGGAAACGCCCTCGGGTGCCAAGTATCTCGCGGCGTACGTCGTGGCGAAGCAGGGTTCGGTCCCGGACGTCGCCGAGCTGCGGGCCTGGGCGTCGTCGAAGCTGCCGGAGTACATGGTGCCGTCGGCGTTCGTGATCCTCGACCGGTTCCCGCTCACCCCCAACGGAAAACTGGACCGGCGCGCACTGCCCGAACCGGACCTGGGCGCCGCCGGTGAGAACGTCGCGCCCCGCACCGCCGCCGAGGAAACCCTGTGCGCACTGATGGCCGGCGTCCTCGGGGTGGAGTCGGTGGGTGTCACCGACGACTTCTTCGCGCTGGGCGGCGACAGCATCGTCGCGATCCAGCTGGTCAACCACGCTCGGCGGGAGGGACTCTCGATCAGCCCGCGGGAGGTCTTCCAGCTCCGCACCGCGGAGGCGCTCGCCCGTGCGCAGGACGGCCGGACCGCGGCCGCCGTGGATTCGGACGACATCGCGGTCGGTGACGTCCGCTGCACCCCCATCCTCGCGCGCACCGCCGCGAGGGGCGGCGAGATCGCCGCGTTCCATCAGTCGGTGCTGGTGCAGACTCCGGCGGCCCTCGACGAGAGTGCCGCGAGGACGGCCCTGGCGGCGGTGCTCGAGCGGCACGACGCCCTGCGCGCGACGCTGGTCCGGGGTGAACAGTGGATGCTTTCGGTGCCGGAACCGGCGCCCGCCTCCATGGACGGAATCCTCCGGGTCGTCGAATTCGACGGCAGTGCCGAGCAACTCGACAGCGAGACCCAGGCGGCCGTCGCACGGCTCGACCCGGACGCGGGCACGATGCTGCAGGCCGTCCTCTTCTCCGCCGCCGAGGGCCCCGGCCGGTTGCTGCTGATCGGTCACCATCTGGTGGTCGACGGGGTGTCCTGGCGCATCATCCTCGAAGACCTCGCCCGCGCGGGCACCGCCGTGACGGCCGGGGGCGTCCCCGAACTGCCTCCGGTCGGGACTTCGCTGCGCCGCTGGTCCGAATTGCTGGACGAGCACACGAAGTCGGGCGCATTCGACCACGAACTGTCGTTCTGGTCGGACGCGGCCGCCACACCCGACCCGCTCCTCGGCTCGCGTGCGCTCGACCCGGCTCTCGACCTCGCCGGTGACGCCGAAACCCTCACGGTGACACTGCCTCCGGAGTTCACGGGACCGCTGCTGTCCACGGTGCCCGCGGCATTCCACGGCCACGTCAAAGACGCGCTCCTCACCGGTGCCGCAGTGGCGCTGCGGAGGTGGCGGAACGGCGAACCCGGCCCCGTGCTGCTGGACGTCGAGGGGCACGGACGCGAGGAAGACCTCGTGCGCCGCACCGACGGACCCGCCATCGACCTCTCCCGGACCGTCGGCTGGTTCACCACCGTCTACCCGGTGGTCCTCGACCCCGGGGCCGCGGCGGACGAAGCGGGAATCGCCGACGCGCTCAAGATGGTGAAAGACCAGTTGCGCCGCGTTCCTGGTGCAGGGTTCGGCTACGGCGCCCTGCGCTACCTCGGTGCCGCGGAGCCGGAATTCGGGCAGGAGCCGACACCGCAGGTGCTGTTCAACTACCTCGGTCGGGTGACGTCCGGCACCGGCGCCGACTGGCTGCCGCGGGCGATGGGCGGCGCCGACGACCCGAGGATGCCGCTCGGACATGCCCTCGCGTTCGACGTGATCGCCGAGGACGGCGCCGACGGTCCGGTGCTGCGGACGACACTGACGTGGGCGCCCGGTGTGCTCACCCGCGACGCCGTCCGGGTCCTCGCCGACGAATGGACCGCGGTGCTGCGGGTACTCGCCGGGGTCGGCCACCTCGGCGGACAGACGCCTTCGGACTTCCCGCTCGTCTCGCTGACCCAGCCGGACGTGGACGCGCTGGCGGGGGCGGCCGATGTGCTGCCGCTGACACCGCTGCAGGACGGCATCTACTTCCAGTCGGCATTCGACGACACCGGTGCCGACCCGTATGTCGTGCAACAGGTGATCGAACTGACCGGACCCGTCGACGCGGCGGCGCTGCACCGCGGACTGCAGGCCGTCGTCGACCGGCACGCGGCCCTGCGCGCCGGGGTGCGGGCGGTCTCGGACGGCCGGGTGGTCCAGGTGATCGGCGACGACGTTCGGGTGCCGATGGAGGTACTCGATCTCACCGGCGTCGCGGATCCGGCGCAGCGCGTCGAAGAAGTGCTGACGGCGGACCGGGCGCGGGGCTTCGACTTCGGCCGCGGTCCCCTGCTGCGCTACACGCTCGCCCGCCTGGATGGCACCAAGTTCCTTCTGCTGCAGTCGATTCACCACCTCGTCGCCGACGGGTGGTCGGTGCCTGTGATGTTGCGTGAGCTGATGGCCCTGTACAGCGTCGAGGGGAAGCCGCTGGCGCTGCCGACACCCACGCCCTACCGCAACTACCTCGAATGGCTGGGCGCGCGGGACCGTCAGGCCTCGCTCGCGGTGTGGCGGGAGGCGCTCGCCGATGCTCCCGAGCCGGTGGAACTTCCGGCACCCACCCCGAAGGGCGAGTTCGGGATCCGCAGTGTCCGGGTGGCCCTGCCGTCGGAGGCCACCGCCGCCCTCACCGCTGTCGGCCGGGCCCGCGGACTGACGCTCAGCACACTGGTGCACGGCACGTGGGGCCTGGTCCTCGGCCGCCTCACCGGCCGCGAGGACGTGCTGTTCGGTTCGACGGTGTCGGGTCGCGGCGGCGACCTGCCCGGCATCGAGACCATGGTGGGCCTGTTCATCAACACCGTTCCCGCCCGGCTGCGGTACCGGCCCACCGACACGGTGGCCGGGGCCCTCGCCCGGTGGCAGCACGAGCAGTCGACGCTGCTCGACCACCAGTACCTCGGACTGGCCGAGCTGCGCCGGGAAGCGGGACTGCAGAACCTCTTCGAGACGCTGGTCGTGTTCGAGAACTATCCCCTCGGCGACGGTGCGGTCGCGGATCCCAGCGGTGCGATACAGCTGACCGGTATCCGTTTCGACGAGCACCCGCCGTACGCGATGACGCTGATCGTGGTGCCCGGCGACGCGCTGACCCTCGAGCTGAAGTACGACGCCGCCCGCGTCGACAGAGCGACCGCGGCCCGGTTCGCGGAGTCGACGATCGCCTATCTCGCCGAGCTGACCCGCGACGTCGACCAGACCGTGTCCGCCGTCGCGCTGGCGTCGCGTGAGCCGATCGAGGCCGCACTGCGCGATGTCGAGGTGGAGTTCCCCGACACGACCGTGACGGCCCTGCTCGAGGAGCAGGCCGAGCGGACGCCGGACGCGGTGGCCGTCGTGTTCGAGGACGACCACCTCACGTACGCGGAACTGCACGCGCGCGCCAACCGCCTCGCCCGGCTGCTCGTCGAGCGCGGGGTGGCACCCGAGTCGAAGGTCGCGGTGGCACTGCCCCGTTCGCTGGACCTGATGGTGGCGCTGCTCGCGGTCGGGAAGGCGGGCGGCGCCTACGTCCCGCTCGACACCGGATACCCCGCGGACCGGCTGGCGTACATGCTGGCCGACGCGCAGCCGGTGTGCGTTCTCACCGACGGCACCGTGCCGCTCGCTGGTTCCGGCGTCCCGGAGGTCCGGGTGGCCGACGCCGACCGGTACTCGCCCGAGCCGCTGACCGGCATTGCGCTCGCACCGCAGCACCCGGCCTACGTGATCTACACATCGGGTTCGACGGGACGGCCCAAGGGCGTCGTCGTGCCGCACGCCGGCATCGTCAACCGCCTGCTGTGGGTCCAGCGGTTCCGCCCGATCACTGCTTCGGACAACGTGTTTCAGAAAACCCCGTCGAGCTTCGACGTGTCGGTGCTGGAATTCTTCGGACCACTGCTCGCCGGCGCGACGCTCGTGCTGGCCCGGCCGGACGGTCACAAGGACCCGGCGTACCTCGCCGACGTCATCGTGCGGCAGTCGATCACGCGCGTGCACTTCGTCCCGTCGATGCTCGAGGTGTTCCTCGCCGACCCGGCCGCCGCCCGGTGCACCGGTCTGCGGATCATCTCCTGCAGCGGCGAGGCGCTGCCCGTGGCGTCCGCGCGGCGCGTCGCCGAACTGCTGCCGGGAGTGGAACTCGACAACCTCTACGGTCCCACCGAGGCGTCGGTCGACGTCAGCTACGCCGCGTCCGTCCAGGGAATCGAGGCGGCCGCACCGTCCGTGCCGATCGGCCTGCCGACGTCCAACACCGGACTCTACGTGCTCGACCGGTACCTGCAGCCCGTGCCCGCGGGCGCCGCCGGTGAGCTCTATCTGTCCGGGCCGCAATTGGCCCGCGGTTACCTGGGCAGGCCCGGTCTCAGCGCCGAACGATTCGTCGCCGATCCGTTCTCCCGCAACGGGTCCCGCATGTACCGCACCGGCGACGTCGCCCGGGTGAACGCGGACGGCGCGGTCGAGTACCTCGGCCGGATCGACGACCAGGTGAAGCTGCGCGGGTTCCGCATCGAACTGGGCGAGATCGAAGCCCGGATGGCCGACTGCCCCGGCGTGCGGCAGGCCGCGGCCGTCGTGCGCTCGGACCGTCCCGGTCAGCAGCAGCTGGTGGGCTACGTCGTCGGGGACGCCGACCCGGGCGACGTCCGCGCGCGCCTGGCCTCGGCGCTGCCGGAGTTCATGGTGCCCGTCGCGTTCGTGAACCTGGCCGAGTTCCCGCTCGGCCCCAGCGGCAAGCTCAACCGCAAAGCCCTTCCTGCGCCGGACTTCGCAGCGCAGGCAACGGCGGAGCCGGCCGTGGAGAGCGGAACGGCCGGAATGCTTGCGGCGCACTACGCCGAGGTCCTCGGGCTCGGGGAGGTCGGGGTGGACGACGACTTCTTCGCCCTCGGCGGAGACAGCATCCTCGCCATCCGCCTGGTGAACCTCGCGCGCCGGGAGGGGATCACCGTCACCCCGCGGCAGATCTTCGAACAGCGGACGCCGGCCGCGCTCGCGCGTCTGGTCGCGGACCCCGCCGTCGCGCAGCCCCCGCGGGTGGAGGACTCGGGGATCGGCGTCCTGCTGCCCCTTCCCGTCGTTCACCGGCTGTCCGAGTGGAGTGGCGGAAAGAACCGCTTCAACCAGGCCGTTCTCCTCCACACCCCGGCCGGCACCGACGCCACCGTGCTCACGGCGGCCCTGCACGCGGTGATCGGCCACCACGACGGCCTGCGGCAGAAGCTCACCCGGCACGCGCCGGGTGTGTGGTCGCTCGAGATCGCCGCCACCGCCGATCTGACGCTGCGCCGGGTCGACGTCACCGGACTCGACGCCGACGCGCTGCGCGAGACGGTGGCAGCAGAATCCGACGCCGCCGCCGACCGGCTGAACCCCGACGACGGCATCATGCTGTCGGCGGTGTGGTTCGACGCCGGCCCGCGGGAACTGGGCAGACTCCTGCTCGTCGCGCACCACCTGGTGATCGACGGGGTATCGTGGCGGACCCTGATCGAGGACCTCGCCATGGCGTGGGTGGCGGCCGACAGCGGCGAGAACGCGGCACTCGACCCGGTGCCCACGTCGCTGCGCGGATTCACGAGGGTCGTCACCGAGCAGGCGCAGGAACCGGCACGTCTGGCAGAACTCGACCACTGGTTGCGGGTCACCGGACCCGGCGCCGACCTGGTGCCCGGCACCGAGGGGCACGCCGTGGTGAGCGGCGGCGCCCGGCGGACGGTGTGCCTGGACCGCCAGCTGACGACGGCCCTGCTGACCACGGTGCCCGCCGTCGTCGGCGCGGACGTCACCGACGTGCTGCTCGCGGCGCTGCGACTGTCGGCCGACCGCTGGCTCGCCGAGCGCGGACGCGCGAACGACCTGCTGGTCGACCTCGAGCGGCACGGACGCGAAGAACTCGCCGCGGGTGTGGATCTCTCCCGCACGGTCGGCTGGCTCACCAACGTCACCCCTGTCCGGTTGCGCAGCCGCGCGGGCGCACTCGACACGCTCAAGGACGTCAAGGAACAGTTGCGCGGCGCGCCCGACGGGGGTATCGGCTACGGCATGCTGCGGTACGTCAACGCGCGTACCGCCGGTCTCCTGGCGGCACGGTCCGAATCGCAGGTGCTGTTCAACTATCTGGGCCGCATGCCGCACACACCGCCCGGGCCGTGGACGCAGGCAGTCGAATCGGATTCACTGGCAACCGATCCCGATGCCGACCTCGGGGGCCCCTACCGGCTGGTGATCAACGCCTTGTGCGAGGAGTCCGCGCAGGGCGCCGAACTGCAGGCCGTCTTCGCCTGGTCTGAGGCCGACCTGAGCGAGGCCGATACCGTCGCGTTGAGCGACGGCTGGGTGGCCGCACTGCGTGAACTCGCCGACGCCGCCGCCGAATACGACGGACCGGCGATGCTCACGCCGTCCGACCTGCCCCTCGTGACGCTGACGCAGGAGGAGATCGACCAGATCGTCCAGGCGAGCCCGAGTGGGGTCGACACGGTGCTGCCGCTGTCGCCGCTGCAGGAGGGTCTGTACTTCCAGGCCGGGTTCGACTCCGGCAACGACATCTACACGGCACAGTTCTCTCTCGACTTCGAGCATCGACTCGACACCGACCGGCTCGCCGCGGCGCTGCGGACCCTGCAGCGTCGAAACCCCACGCTGCGAGCGGGATTCGTGAGTGCGGGCCTGCCCGCGCCGGTGCAGTTCTTCGGCACCGGACTGGACGTGCCCGTTTCCGAATTCGACCTGCGGGAACTCGACGAGACCGAACGCGATTCCTACGCCGCACAATTGACGGCGCAGGACCGGCTGACACCGTTCGACCTGACCTCCCCGCCGCTGTGGCGGGCAATGGTGTTGCGGCTCGGCGATTCCCACGACCGCCTGGTGATCAACCGGCAGTTCCTGCTGTGGGACGGTTGGTCCAACGGCATCGTCGTCGGCCAGCTGCTCGCCCTCTACGAGTCGGGCGGCGACGACTCCGGCTTCCCCGCCCCGGAAGGGTCCTTCGAGGACTATCTGCAGTGGCTGGCCACCCGCGACGCCGACGCCGCACAGTCGGCGTGGACCGACGCGCTCGGCGGGCTCGACGAGCCGACGCTGCTGGCCGCGACGATCACCGGGGACCCGGAGCCGCCGCAGCGCCGGGACGCGGTGCTGCCGGAGGACCTGAGTGAACGGCTCCGGGCCGGTGCCCGCGGCGCCGGTGTCACGTTCAACGCGGTACTGAACGCCGCACTGGCCGTCGTCCTCGGAATCGAGACCGGACGCCGCGACCTCGTGTTCGGCACGACCGTGGCCGGACGGCCACCCGAGGTCCCCGGCATCGACGCGGTGACGGGAATGTTCCTCAACACCGTCCCGGTCCGGACCACACTGCGCCCCGACGAGACCGTCGCGGACCTGCTGCGGCGCATCCAGTCCGAGCGGTTGGCGCTGACCCCGTACGACTATCTCGGGCTGGCCTCCATCCAGCGGGTCTCGGAGCACCGGCAACTGTTCGACGTGCTCTACGTGCTGCAGAACTTCGTGGACGAGAAGCAGGTGTCGGCGCTCAACGCGGCGCACGACATCAGCGGCGGCGACAGCATCGACCACACGCACTACCCGGTCACGGTCGTCGTGACACCCGGCGCGAGCGTGAAGGTGAAGTTCGAGTTCCACCCCGAGAAGATCCCGGCGTCGCGGGTCGAACGCATGCTGTCGCGGTACGTGACCGTGCTCGAGGAGTGGTCCACGGACCTGTCGGGTCCGGTCGGCGGAATCGCCGGTGCCGCACTGCCCGTGCCGGCCGAGCCGAAGGCCCTGCCCGACGCGACCATCGCCGACCTGTTCGCCGAGGCGGCGCTCGTCCGTCCCGGCGAGACGGCCCTCGTGTTCGGGGACCGCGCGGTGAGCTACGCCGAACTCGACGCCGACGTGAACCGGATGGCCCGGCTGCTGCTGGGCCACGGCGCGGGACCGGAACGGATCGTCGCGCTCGCACTACCGCGGACGGTCGAGATGGTGGTGGCGCTGTTCGCCGTCCTGCGCACCGGATCCGCCTATCTGCCACTCGAACTGGACCATCCGGCCGAGCGGCTCGTCGCGATGCTCGACGACGCCCGGCCGGCGGTCCTGGTCACCACGTCGGACGTCGCGGGGACGCTCGCCGCCGCAGCCGTCGACACGCTGGCCGTCGACACCCTCGACCTCGGCGCGGTCGGATCCGCTCCGCTGTCGGAGGCCGAACTCGGCGGATTCGCGCCCGGAACCCCCGGGCGCCTGGACCATCCGGCGTACGTCATCTACACGTCCGGGTCCACCGGCAAGCCGAAGGGCGTCGTCACCCCGTACCGCGGACTGACCAACATGCAGTTCAACCACCGTGAGGCGATCTTCGAGCCCGTCGTGGCCGCGGCGGGTGGGCGGCGACTGCGTATCGCCCACACCGTGTCGTTCGCGTTCGACATGTCGTGGGAGGAACTGCTGTGGCTGGTGGAGGGGCACGAGGTCCACATCTGCGACGAGAACCTGCGGCGTGACGCCGAGGCGCTCGTCGCCTACTGCGACACCCACGAGATCGACGTCGTCAACGTGACGCCGACGTACGCGCAGCACCTGATCGAGGAGGGTCTGCTCGACGACGGCCCGGGCCGGCACCGGCCGCCGCTGGTACTTCTCGGCGGCGAGGCGGTGTCCGATTCGGTGTGGAACCGGTTGCGGGACACGGACGGAACGTGCGGGTACAACCTGTACGGCCCCACCGAGTACACCATCAACACCCTCGGAGCCGGCACCGCCGACAGTGCGACGCCCACCGTCGGCACACCGATCTGGAACACGTCCGCGTACGTTCTGGACGCCTGGCTGCGTCCCGTCCCGGACGGCGTTCCCGGTGAGCTGTACATCTCGGGGGTCGGGTTGGCCCGCGGCTACCTCGACCGGTTCGCGCTGACGGCGGAGCGTTTCGTAGCCGACCCGTTCCGGGAATCCGTACGTATGTATCGGACGGGTGACCTCGTCCGCCGCGCATCGGACGGCAACCTCGACTTCCTGGGCCGCACCGACGATCAGGTGAAGATTCGCGGTCACCGCGTGGAACTCGGCGAAATCGCCTCCGCGCTCGAAGCGCTGGACGGCGTGCGCCAGGCGGCGGTCGTCGTCGATTCGGGGCCGGGCGGGTTCAAGCGGCTGGTCGGCTACGCCGTCGTGAGTACTTGTCAACCGCCGGACGTCAACAATTACTCACGGGCGCTGCGCGCAACGTTGCCGGACTACATGGTGCCCGCCGCGGTCATCGAGGTCGACGGCCTCCCGATGACGGTCAACGGCAAACTCGACGTCAAGGCACTGCCGTCCGCGGACGACGTGCTCGGCCGAAGCGGTGGCGTGCGCACCGAACCCCGCACCGACACCGAACGGGTGCTGTGCGAGTTGTTCGGTGACATCCTCGGCGTTCCGGTCCCGGGTGTCGACGACGACTTCTTCGACCTCGGTGGTCATTCGCTGCTCGCCACCAGGCTGATCAGCCGGGCACGCGCCGCGCTCGACGCCGACCTCACCATGCGCGACCTGTTCGAGGCGCCGACGGTGGCCGAACTCGCCGCCCGCATCGGCGAAGACACCGCCTCGACGCGTCCGGTGCTGGCGGCCGGGCCACGGCCCGAGCACCTGCCGCTCTCCGCCGCGCAGCAACGCCTGTGGCTGCTGCAGCAGATGGAGGACGCATCGGCTGCTTACAATTTCCCGATCGTCCTGCGACTGCAGGACGCACTCGACCCCGAGGTGTTCGAGCAGGCGCTGACCGACGTGGTGTCGCGGCACGAATCGCTGCGCACCGTGTTCGGGGAGCACGACGGGGAACCCGTGCAGGTGATCCTGGACGGCGTCCGCCCCGGCGTCGCGGTGGTGGACGGCACCGAGGCCGATGTGGTCCGGCTCGTCACCGAGACCGTCGGTCGGCCGTTCGACCTGGCCACCGAGATCCCGGTGCGCGCGAGCCTCATCCGGCTCGGCGACCAGCAGGTGCTGGCGATCGTGCTGCACCACATCGCCACCGACGAGTGGTCGGACCGGCCGTTCCTGCGGGACCTGATGACGGCGTATGCCGCTCGCGCGCAGGGTTCGGCACCGGGCTGGGCGCCGCTCGCTGTGCAATACGCCGATTACACACTGTGGCAGCGCGACGTCCTCGGTGATCCGCAGGACCCGTCCAGCCTCGTCAGCCGTCAACTCGACTACTGGGCGAGAACTCTCGACGGGGCGCCGGAAGAACTGGTGCTGCCCGCCGACCGCACCCGTCCGGCGCGGCCCAGCTTCGCGGGCGGCGCCATCGAGACGACGCTCGACGCCGAAACGACGCGGGCGCTGCGTTCGCTCGCGCGGACGTCGGGCACCAGCATGTTCATGGTGCTGCACGCGGCGGCGGCGGCGTTGCTGCACCGTCTCGGCGCGGGCGACGACCTGCCGATCGGGGCGCCGGTCGCCGGCCGCAGCGAACAGGGCCTCGACGACCTGATCGGGTTCTTCGTCAACACCGTGGTGCTGCGGACGGACGTGTCGGGCAACCCCACGTTCGACCAGTTGCTGGCCCGGGTCCGCGACACCGACCTGGCGGCGTTCGCGCACTCGGACGTCCCGTTCGAAACCGTGGTGGAGAAGGTGAATCCGGCGCGGACGCTGGCCCGGAACCCCCTGTTCCAGGTGATGGCCGGCTACCACAGCCGCACGTCCGATTCGGCGCAGGCAGCCGGATCTGCCCTCACGCCGGTGGTGTTCGAGGAACGCACAGCCAAGTTCGACCTGGTGTTCAACTTCACGGAGTACCTCGACGACGATCGGGTGGAACTGCGCCTCGAATACGGTTCGGACCTGTTCGACAAGGACACCGCGGAGAAGATCGCGCGCAGGCAGGTCGCGGTGCTCGGCGCCGTCGCGTCCGACTCGGGGCTCGCCGTCGGCGACCTCGACGTGTTCCTCGGCGGGGAACGTGAACTGGTGGTGCACGGGTTCAACGACACCGCGCAACCGGTGGCGGAGGAGACGTTCTACGAGGCGTTCGCACGCCATGTCGCCGCGACCCCCGACGCCGTGGCCGTCGTGGATGCCGCGGGCGCGGTGACGTATGCGGAACTGAGTGCCCGTGCGGACCGCATCGCCGGGCTGCTGCACCGCCGCGGTGTCTCGGCCGAAGGCGTTGTGGGTCTGGCGGTCCCGAGGTCTTCGCAGATGGTGGCGGTCGTGCTCGGGGTGCTGAAGCTCGGGGCGGCGTACCTGCCGCTCGACCTGAACCACCCGTCCGACCGCATCTCCTACATGCTCGCCGACTCCGCGGCGCGGGTGCTGGTGACGACGGCGGGGGAGAGCCCGCGCATCGCGGAGGTCGACGGTCTCGTCCGCGTTCTCCTCGACGACGCCGCCGTTGCCGCGGAACTCGACACCGAGCACGGCACACAGGTGCCGCCCGCCCCGCAGGGTCTGGACCACGCCGCGTACGTCATCTACACCTCGGGCTCCACCGGTAAACCGAAGGGCACGATCCTCACCCACGACGGGATTCCCAGCCTCGTCGCCACCGCCGAACAGCGGATGAAGCTCGTCCCGGGCTCGGTGGTGATGCAGTTCGCGTCGATCGGATTCGACGTGGCGGTCTTCGAGTTGTCGATGGCACTGTGCACGGGCTCCCGACTGGTCATCGTGCCCGACGAGTCCCGCGTCGCCGGATCGGAACTCACCGATTTCATGGCCGCGCATTCCGTGACGCATGCGATCATTCCGCCCTCCCTGCTGGCGGCGCTGCCGGCCGGATGCGACGTTCCCGAGGGATGCACGGTGCTGGTGGGCACGGAGACCGTGCCGCCGGAACTGATCGGACGGTGGGCCGAACGCCTCAATCTGCTGGCCGCCTACGGTCTCACCGAGGCGACCGTCAACAACACGCTGTGGCAGGCGCAGCCCGGGTGGAACTCCGCTGTGCCGATCGGCATCCCGGACCCCAACGAACAGGCGTACGTCCTCGACGACCTCCTGCAGCCGGTGCCGCCGGGTGTGGCGGGCGAGTTGTACATCGCCGGACGCGGACTGGCCCGCGGATACCTCGGCAGGCCCGACCTCACGTCGGTCCGGTTCGTGCCCAGCCCCTTCGGCGGCGCGGGCACCCGCATGTACCGGACCGGTGACCGGGCGCGCTGGCGGGCCGACGGCAACATCGACTTCCTCGGACGCGTCGACGACCAGGTGAAGATCCGCGGGTTCCGCATCGAACTCGGCGAGATCATCGCGGCCCTCGGAAGTCACTCGGCCGTGAAGCAGTCGGCGGTCGTCGCCGATCGGTCCGGCGACATCGTCCGGCTCGTCGGCTACGTCACCCCGGCCGACGGGCACGGGGCAGAGCAGATCGATCCGCAGGCGGTACGGGAACACGCCGCTGCGCGGTTGCCCGACTACATGGTGCCGACTCTCGTGGTCGTGCTGGACGGCGATCTTCCGTTGACCCCCAACGGGAAGCTCGACCGCAGGGCACTGCCGCTGCCGGACTGGTCGGCCCTGACGGGGGACGGCACCCCGCAGACGCCGGAGCAGAAGGAGATCGCGGCGGCGTTCGCCGAGATCCTGCACCTGCCGTCGGTGGGCATCCACGACAACTTCTTCGACCTCGGCGGCAACTCCATGGCGTCGATGCGGCTGGTGGGCCGGATCCGTGGGCGGTTCGCCGTCGACATCGGCATCCGGGACGTGTTCGACAGTTCCACGGTGGCGGAACTGTCCGCGATCGTCGCCGCGGCCACGTCCACCGGCAGGCCGGTGCTGACGGTGGCGGACCCGAGGCCGGAGACGCTGCCGGTGTCCGGGCCGCAACGCCGGTTCTGGAAGCAGTTCCGGGCGGCAGGCGCCGACGCGCGCGCCAGTCACGCACTGTCGCTGCAGCTTCGCGACACTGTGGACCCCGAGATCCTGGCGCAGGCTCTCGACGACGTCACGTCGCGGCACGAACCGCTGCGGACCGTGTACGTGGAGGTCGGCGACACCGTCTTCGCCCAGGAGGCAGTGCGGCCCAGGCTCGAACTCGTCGACGTCGGGGACGGCGACGTGCACCGCACGGTGTTCGAGGACGTGCACCGCACGGTGTTCGAGGACGTGCACCGCACGGTGTTCGAGTTGGCGCAGCAGCCCCTCGACCTCACCGGGCACGCACCGCTGCGGGTGCATCTGGTGACCGGTGCCGACGGCACCCAGGCGCTGCTCCTCGCGATGCACTACATCGCCGTCGACGAGTGGTCCGTGGTGCCGCTGCTCGGTGACCTGATGGGCGCATACGCCGCCCGGTCACAGGGCGAGGAACCCGAATGGGAACCGCTGCCCGTCGGATACGCCGACTACGTCGTGTGGTCGCAGGCACTCGCCGGCGCTCCCGGGGACCCGGACAGCCGCCGGTCCCGCCAGCTCGCGTACTGGCGCGAGACGCTGGACGGGATGCCGTCCCGCCTCGAACTTCCCGCTCCAGCGGTTCGCGGACCGCGGACGGCGGAGATCGTGCCGGTCGAGATCGACGCGGAACTGCACAGTGCGGCCCAGAAGTTCGCGGGCGACACGGGCACCAGCCTGTTCATGGTGTTGCAGGCGGCACTCGCGACCGTGCTGACACGGCACGGCGCAGGCACGGACATCCCGCTGGGGTCGCTCGTCGCGGGACGCACGGAGGAGGCGCTGGACGCGCTGGTCGGCTGCTTCTTCAATATCGTTCTGCTGCGAACGGATACGAGCGGCGATCCCGATCCCGTGCAGTTGCTGCAGCGTATCCGCGCCGCGAATCTCGACGCGCTGGACAACCAGGACGTGGCGTTCGCCGACGTCGCGGAGGCGCTCGGCGACACGCCGGTGCTTCGTCCGCAGGTCATGATCGTGCATCACGAGCAGGCCAGACTCGGTCACCTCGACGCTCTGGGCGGCTTCATGCCGGTGCCGGTGGGTGTGCCGGATTCGGATCTGACGCTGAGCTTCTACGAGCCGATCGGCGACGGACCCGTCCACGCATATTTCTCTTTCTCCTCGGATGTGCTGGATGCCGAAGAGGTCCGTGGCTGGGCGTCGGAGTTGTCGACGCTGGTCACCGCATGGGCGGAAGGAGCCCGATGATCAAGAGTGATCTAGATCGCAGTTTCGGGGCGGAGTTCGCCGCCGCGAGGGCCGGAAGTACTTGGTACTGTGCTCGAAATAAGGATAGGCTTCACTATCTTTCCGGAAGACGGACGGCGGCTGGGTCGGGTGCGGCGCGGCGTCGAGGACGGACAACGAGCTATGAGTGAATCGCCGGAAACGGCCGGTACAGATCTCCCGGTGCGAGATGTCGTGGGTGTCGGATTCGGTCCCGCCAACCTCGCACTGGCCATTGCCATCGAGGAACACAATGCGGAGTGCCCCCCGCGCGAGCGGATCAGCGCGCAGTTCTTCGAGAAGCAGGATCGATTCGGGTGGCATCCCGGGATGCTGCTCGACGGCGCGACCATGCAGATCGCGTTTCCCAAGGACCTGGTGACGTTCCGGAATCCGCGTAGCGCATTCACCTTCTTCAATTACCTCTTCGATCAGGGTCGCCTCGTCGACTTCGTCAACCACCAGACCTTCTTCCCGACTCGGCACGAGTTCCACGACTATCTGCAGTGGGCGGCACGCCGAGTGGACGCCGACGTGCGGTACGGCACCGCGGTGGAGACAGTACGCGGAATCCGTGGCGACGACGGGGTGATCGACCGTTTCGAGGTCCGTGCCGCCGACGGTTCCGCGGTCATCGCACGCAACGTCGTGATGGGGGCCGGCCTGCGGGAGCGAATCCCCGAGTGGGCCAACCCCTCTGCGCGGTGCTTCCACAACCATCAATTCCTGTTCCGGCTCGGTGAGATGCCGGCCCCGGTCCACCAGCGCTTCGTCGTCCTCGGTGCGGGCCAGAGCGCCGCCGAGATCGTGCAGTACCTGCACGAGAACTACCCCGAAGCCGAAGTCCACAGCGTCTTCTCGCGTTACGGCTACAGCCCGGCCGACGACAGTCCGTACGCCAACCGCATCTTCGATCCGGAGGCCGTGGACGACCTGCACGGAGCCCCGGAGGAGGAGCGTCTGCGATTGCTGGATGTCCATAGGAGTACTAACTATTCGGTGGTCGACATCGAGCTCATCAACGAGCTCTACGCGACCGAGTACCAGGAACGCGTGCGCGGACGCCGCCGGCTGTTCATGCGCCGCGCGTCGGAGATCATTGCCGTCGACGAGACTTCGGACGGAATCGAGGTGGCGGTGCGCAGCGGTGTGGACGGCCTCACCGACACTCTTGCCTGCGACGCACTGATTCTGGCCACCGGATTCACCCCCGCCCCCCTCGAGCCGCTGCTCGGCGATCTGGCGCCGAAAACCCACCCGCCGCGGGAAGTCGGCCGAGATTATCGATTGGCGGTTTCACCGGACGTCACAGCGGGAATCTATCTGCAGGGCGGCACGGAGAAAACGCACGGAATCACGTCGTCGCTCCTGTCGAACGTGGCCGTGCGGGCGGGAGAGATCGTTACATCTGTCGTAACAAGGCGTAGCCGCAACGGCGCGCTTGCTAGTGTGAACGCACAGGACACGTATGCGACAAGCGAGGCGAGATGAGCACCAATCCATTCGATGACGAAGAAGGCCGCTTCTACGTGCTGGTGAACGACGAGGACCAGCACTCACTGTGGCCCACGTTCTCTGAGGTGCCGGCAGGCTGGCGCGTGGTTTTCGGCGAGGAAAGCCGGGCAGCCTGCCTCGAGTACGTGGAGAAGAACTGGACCGACATGCGGCCGAAGAGCCTGCGTGAGGCCATGGAGGCCGACGAGAAGTCGGGCGGACGGCACAGCGTCGACAAGAGCTGACCGCCCCGGCGCCCGCGTTTCGGCGCCGCCTCGGGCCGGGACGACCGTCCGGTGAGACACCGGCGGTCGCCCCCGGCCGACGGTCGAGAGGCCGTCACCTGAAACTGCCTCAGGCCGCCTTCTGTGTGTGTGTTTCGACCGGCTTCCGCCGCCTCGTCTTGAAAACGGGGCGGCGGATGTCGTCTGTGCGGCGCAGGATCCGCGGCCTCCGCAAGGTCCGGGCGATCCATTCGCCGAGTGTGACCCCGGCCGCGAGCGCGCAACCGATACCGAACGCCGCCAGCAGCGAGCTGAGTCCGATCACGACCTCGTTGTTGAGCAGGGCGTACAGACCCCGGTACAGAGACAGACCCGGCAGCAGTGGTGTGATACCTGCCACCACGACGACGAGCGGTGGCGTGAGCGCACGACGCGCCATCAGACCACCGGCGAAGCCGACCACGGTGGCGGCGAGTGCCGAACCGATGATCGGGCCGATACCGAACTGGTGCGCCACCATGTACACGAGCGCGCCCGCCGCCCCACCGAACCACGCGGCGGTGAGGGCCCGCTGCTCGGCGTAACAGGCCAGGGCATAGAACATCGACGCGAAAGCGCCCGACATCACCAGCACGGGGAGTTGCACGAGTTCGGTGATCTCGACGTTGACCGGGGGCAGGGTCGAACCCAGCACGCCGGTCAGACGCAACGAGATGGCCACACCGGCGATGATGCCGCCGGTCATCATGACCACTTCGAAGAATCGCGCCGCCGCCGTGATCGGTGCGCCCGTGATGGCGTCCTGCACCGAACCGACCAGCGACAGCCCGGACAACAGCACCACCACACCGGCCGAAATGATCTGCGAGGGTCTGATCTCGACGCCCAGCTGATCCTGGAACGTGTAGAGCGTCGCCGCCGGCGTCGCGGCCACCAGACCGCCCGCCACCTGCTGGAAGAAGAACGGCAGACCGATGCGGTTGAGGACGCGGTTGACCCGGTAGATCACCATCGTCGTCAGAAACGCGACGGAGGCAACCAGCACCCCACCGCCCATCAACACGGACACCGACGCGGCCATCGACGCCCAGGCGAGCGTCGCGATCCAGCGGTTGTACGGGTGCGGCGCCGTGGTGACCGCGGTGAGGGCCTCGTGCGCCTCGCCGGGGGTGACCGCTTCCCGGCGGATGCGCCGGGTGAGCCGGTCGACCGCCGCGAGCCGGGTGAAGTCCATCGAGCGGTAGTGCACGATCCGCATGGTGCTCGCCGGCGGGAGAGTGGGCCCGCGGTACGCCGACAGGACGATGGAGTTGTACGTGACATCCACATCGCACTGGGCGAGGCCGTACGTGGCGGCGATGAACTGCACCTGCTCGGCGGTGTCCATCGCCCCGGTGCCGGACGCGAGGAGCACTTCACCGACGCGCACGGCGAGGTCGAGCACTTCGGCGACGACCGCATCGTCGGTGAGGTCGATCGGCTGCAGTGGTGTAGGTGCAGCGGTGACCGCATCGACCGTTGCGCGACGGTCGCCTGTGAGACGTTGGAGGGATTCTGTGAGCTTGGACATACTACGTGTCGGAGACAAGGTCTTTCTCGGTCAAATCGGTAGCGGAGAGTGCAGACTCGAGTGTCTCGTGGCGGAACGTGGAGATGACCTGATCGTGGACGACACGGAATGCAGAGGCCAGGGTACGCGTCTCCGCCGGGTCCGTGGACCACGTGGCCTGCTGTTCGACCACCAGCACTCCGTCGTAGTAATACATTCGCTTCGGATTCAGCGTGATGCCCGCGGTGGACGCCCATTCCCGCAACGCCGCCAGGCCCTGCGTGGCGCCTTTCGGCCCACCCATCTCGATGTCGTCGCTCGACAGCGACAGCAGAGTGTCGATGTCGCCGGAGTTGAGGGCGTCGTGCCAAGCGAGGACGGTGGCGATCTCCGAGGTACTCATGGCTCCAACGCTAGCCAATGTGGGCGGAAGTAGCCGACGTTCCTGCAATGGATATGATGGGCGCGCGTGTCCGCCTCCTTAGCTCAGTGGTAGAGCACTCGCCTTGTAAGCGAGCGGTCGTCAGTTCAATCCTGACAGGGGGCTCCACCGCGGAATCGACTCCGCAGACAGAGGGCCACCTTCTTCCGGAAGGTGGCCCTCCGTCGTTTCCCGCACGCTCACCCCTGGGTGGTGCGATCGTCACCCTGGGGTCCCTGTCTCCGAGCCCACCGGTCGTTGACTATGGGTTCATGCAAGTGGATTCGTGCAGGTCGGCCGTGTTGGAGGCGGTCGAAGCGCTGCCCGCTCTCGAAAGGGAGACGCTCGCACTCGTGTTCTACCGGGGCATGTCCTGTGACGAGGTGGCGGCGACGATGAAGACCACCGTCGACGTCGTCCGGGACCGGCTCCACGTGGGTGCGCGCACACTGCTCGCCGGTGTCGGCGGCAGACTCTGAACCGTCACGTGCCGATCGGTCGACCGAGCAGGCTCGCGAGTGTGTCGCCGACGATCGACGACCACATGGGCCACGTCTTCTCGTCGAGGGCCATCGACCCCACGTCGTGGGTGGCGCACCCGGCGTCGACCGGGATCCCGTCGAAACGGTCCCGCATCCACATCAGGGCGCTCGCCGCGGCGATCGGTTCGAGCGACAGGTGCTCGCTGGCGTGGTCGCGGGTGTAGGTGACGCGGGCGTCCGGGTCCTGGCAGTACGTGTCGACGAGCCGGTCGACCGGGCCGACCGGCACCAGCCAGTCCGGGTTCGCCTGGTACATGTACATCGGGACCTCCGGCACCCGATGGCCCATCCTCGTCCGGTCGAGGACCGATTCGACCACAGGATCGCGCAGCGGGTCGCCGCTCGGACTGTCGAACAGTCCCCGCAGGTTCGCGAACGGCAGCAGCGCGGACTGGTAACTGACGCACAGGTTGCCCTTGGCGTCGAGGAGTTGCCTGCCGAGCGGATTCAGGTGGGTGTCGAGATACTCCGCGAGTTCGGGATAGTCCCGGCTCACGCCGAACACGCCGCCCAGCACGATCCCCGCGCCCAGGTCGTTGTCCGCGAGATCGACGAGGGCGCCGAGGTCTGCGGGGATGCCGCCCTCGGCCGCGCCGACGATGTTCAGGTCCGGCGCGTAGGTCGCGTGGAGTTCGGCGGCGTGCCCCGTCGCGATCGCGCCTCCGGAGTACCCCATCAGTCCGACCGGGGTCTGCCTGCCGGACAGGCCGAGGGGGCCGAAGTTCTCCGCCGCCCGGATCCCGTCCAGGGTGATGCGGCCGGCGAGCGGCCCGGCCGCGTAGGCGGCGTTCGGGCCCTGGTGATCCGGCAGCACGACGGCCCATCCCTGGGCGAGCGCGGCCTGGGCCTCGAGGAACTGCAGCGGCGCGACGACCTGACCGGTCAGCGGCGCGGGCACGGACCACTGCTGCAGCGCGTACGAGGCGGCGCAGTACTTGCCGAGGGAGTCTTCCGCCGGCTGGAGCGACAGCAGATTGCGGACGCCGGTGATCGTCCCCCGTGGTTTGATCACCGTCGCGACCGCCGGGATGGCCTCGTCCCGCGAATTGTTGGAGCGGTAGGACAGTTGCCACGCGTCGACGTTCACCGGAAGCACGGACAGGTTCGCCAGGCGCACTTCGCGGGCGGCGATGATCTCGCCGGGCTCGGCGGCGGCGACCACGTCGGCCGGCGGTTCGTAGAACCCGCGGTCGGCCTCGGGCCAGGCGGGGACGGCCGGGGCCGGTTGCACGTCCACCGGCGTTCCCTGGCCGGCGGGCGCCCCGACCGACGGCGCGGCGACGGCGAGTTGTGCGCCCACCATCATCGCCCCCACCAGCAGCATTCGGTGTCGCAGCGCTCTAGATCTGATCATGTGGTCCTCCCCGGGCCGAAGTGAGACGCCCATGTCTCACTTTGAGTGCAGACCATAGATCAGGTGTGACGGGTATCGCAATACTCGCGAGTAAGTTCGGGTCAGGACTGGTCGGTGACCAGCGCGATGAGCATCGTGCTCAGCACGTCCACCAGCACCGACGCGGACGGCCGAGGGGCCGCGGTGCTCCAGTGGTGGGCGAGGTCGTTGACCGCGCCGATGAAGGCGATCGACACCATCTCGAACCGCCCGGGTGGGTCGATGACGCCACCGTCGATCGTGCGGGCGACCGCCTCGAAGAGTTGCGCCCACTGCCTGCGGCGCTCGAGGCGGTACTGCTCGACCCGGGGGCCCGCCCCGACCACTTCCACGAAGATGATCCTGGCGCGCCGCTCGTCGGTGCCGACCGATTCGATATAGGCCGTCATCACCGAGCCGGCGACGGTCCGCGGATCGCGGGACGGCGCCGCCTCGTTCGCGGCGAGCACGGCGTCCCGGGCGTCGTCCTGAATCGTGTCGTAGACGGCCAGGAGGATGTCCTCGCGGCTGCCGAACTCCTCATAGAACTGGCGCCGCGACAGTCCGGCGTGGGCGCAGATGTCGCTGATCGAACTGTGGGCGTACGTCTTCTCCGCGAAGACCGACAGAGCGGAGTCGAGGAACCGCGCCCGGCGGGCTGCGCGACGTTCGGCAACCGGCAGGCCGCTGTACGTCCGACTCGATTCTGCTCTGGACACGGGATCAGCGTACGGTCACGGACGTCGCGATCCGCGCCTCGGCTCACATCAGTTCCCGCATCCGCTCGTGCAGGATGATGCGCCCCGCGGCCTCGATCAGCGCGAGATGCGAGAACGCCTGCGGAAAATTGCCGAGGTGACGACCGGTGCTCGTGTCGAACTCTTCGGCGTACAGACCCAGCGGAGACGACACGCTGACCAGTCGCTCCATCAAATCGGTTGCCTCCTGAACCTGTTCGACCACGGTCAGGGCCGACACCAGCCAGAACGAGCAGATCAGGAAACTGCCTTCCCGGCCCGACAACCCGTCGTCGGTTTCGCCGGTGCGGTAGCGCAGGACGAACCCGTCCTCGGTGAGATCGTTCGCGATGGCGTCGACGGTGGCGCGCAGCCGGTCGTCCCCGCGGGGAAGAAATCCGAAGACCGCGGCGAGCAGCGTCGACGCGTCCAGCGCCTCGGTGTCGTAGTGCTGGCGCAGCACCCGCTCCTTCACCCCGTGCGCGAGGATGTCGGCGCGGATCTCCTCGGCGGTGGCACGCCAGGTGTCCTCGGCCGCCCGGTCGCCGCGGATGCCCGCGATCTTCGACGCCCGGTCGAGCGCCACCCAGCACATCAGCTTCGACGACACATAGTGCTGCGGTGCGCCGCGAGCCTCCCAGATCCCCTGATCGGGGTTGCGCCACACCGCCGAGGCGCATGCCGCCTGCTGCTGCACGAGTGGCCACAGCCGCCGGGGAAGGCGCTTGCTGCGCACCGTGTGCAGCAGGATCGAGTCGAGGGCGGCGCCGAACACGTCGTTCTGCCGCTGATCGAACGCGCCGTTGCCGATCCGCACCGGACGCGCGCCCGCGTAGCCGGACAGGTCGTCGCGGGTCGACTCGGTCAGGTCGCGGGTGCCGTCGATTCCGTACATGATCTGCAGCGCGCCGTCGCCGTTCGACTCGAGGTCGGCGATGAACTGCATGAACTCGTCGGCCTCCCAGTCCAGATTCAGGTAGTGCAGGGCCTGCAGCGTGAACGTGGAATCCCGCATCCACGTGTACCGGTAGTCCCAATTGCGTTCGCCGCCCGGAGTTTCCGGTAGCGACGTCGTGAGGGCCGCGACGGTGGCGCCGGTCGGCATGTATGTCAGGCCCTTTATGGTCAGGGCGGATCGCTGGATCGCCTCACGCCACCGGTGGTCTGGGAAACGGGCGTGACTGAACCAGCGCCGCCAGAACGCGGAAGTCGCATCGAGTTGTGCGACAGCCTCTTCCGTCGTCTCCGGCGCGACGAGTTCCGCCGCCCAGGTCAGCGCGCAGTACAGCGTTTCGCCCTTCTCGAGCATGTGGCGCGCGCGAACCCGGCCACCCTCGATGCCGAGCGCCATGTCCGTCTTCAGGCGCAGCATGAGCCCCGCTCCGCTCGCGTCGGCGGTGTGCCGATCGCCGTCGACGAGAACCCACTCCGCCGGTGCACGTCCGTAGTCGAACACGGGCTCGCACACCAACTCCACCTCCACGCTGCCGTCGAGGCAGGTGACCGTGCGGACCAGCATGTGGTCGGCGTCGTCGTCCGCCGGCGGCCTCGTGTGCGGAGTGACGGTGTCCTCACCGCGGGTCGGGCCCATCGTCAGCGCACTGCGCACGTTCACCCACCCGGTCGGGGTGTTCCACACCGCCGAGATGGTGTTGGTTCCCGGCTCGTACTGGCGGGACGCCGGTACGTTGAGGCCGAACGGGCCGATCCGGAACATCCCGGCCTCGCGGTCGAGGAGGGAGCCGAACACGCTGGGCGAGTCGAACCGGGGCACGCACAGCCAGTCGACGGAACCGTCCGGCGCGATCAGCGCCCCGGTGTGACAGTTCGACAGGAAGGCATAGTCGGCGATCGGCGGGAACGGCGACGGCGCAGCCGCGCTCTGGGGTGGGGCATCGTCGTCCGAGGCAGTAGTCACGTTCGCGTCCCTCTCCCGGAGTGTCGACTACCTCCATGCTGCGGGTCGCGGCGCCGGCGGTCATCACCCGGTTCGGGTGACCGGTCAGTCCCCGAGGACGGCGAGATAGTGTCGGCGAACGCGATCCGGCTCCGCGATGACGTCGATCTCGGTGATCTTTCCGTCGACGATCGTGAACGCCGGGGTCGTCGCCGCCGGCGGATGTCGGGTCGTCCCACTGCTGCGGGCGGCACTACCGGCAAGCGGACGTGTGAGGAGTTCTTGGCCGGTCAGGACGTCTGAACGGAGGCATCCGCGAGCTTCCCGCGCAGGTCCGCCAGGGTCTTGGACAGCAGCCGGGACACCTGCATCTGCGAGACACCCACCCGCGCGGCGATCTGCGACTGGGTCATGTTGCCGAAGAATCGCAGGACGAGGACGGTGCGTTCGAGGTCGGGCAGGGATCCCAGCAGCGGTTCGAGGACGACATGGTCCTCGACGTGGGCGAGGGACGGGTCGACGTCGCCGATCGTCTCCGACAGCGGGCGCTCGTCCTCGCCGAGCGGGAAATCGACGGACAGGGTGCTGTAGGCGTCGGAGACCCGCAGTCCCCGTGCCACCTCGTCTTTGTCGATTCCCAGGGCCTCGGCCAATTCGCTCGCGGTCGGCGCCCGGCCGAGGGTGGTGGTGAGTTCGGTTGTCGCGTTCGTGAGGGACAGGTGCAGTTCCTGCATGCTGCGCGGGACATGCATCGCCCAGCCGGTGTCGCGGAAGTGCCTGCGCACTTCGCCGGTGATCGTCGGGACTGCGTAGGACACGAAGCTCGCCCCGCAGCGGGCATCAAAGCGGTCGACGGCCTTGACCAGGCCGAGGCGGGCGACCTGGATCAGGTCGTCGAGGGGTTCTCCGCGACCCAGGAATCGCCGGGCTATGTGTTCGGCGAGCGGCAGGCACCGCTCGATCAGTCGCTGTCGCAGCAATTCGCGGCGGGGGTCGGAGGCGGCGAGCCGGCCGATGGCCGCGCATTGCGCGGGCACGTCACGGTACTGGTCCCGCTCGCGGGAGGCGGTGCGATGTGTCGGCTTCGTCCGCGCGGGAATGCGTCGGATTTCGCACGACGGTTCGACGAGCTGGGTGGTCGCAGTCATGGCTCTGCCCTTCTCTGATCGGCCGTCATCGGCTCAGGCGCCGCTATTCGACGAGTGCGGGGGATGCGTCGGTGGCCTCGTCGGCGAACATCGCCTCGATCCGGGCCTTGATTTCCTCGGTGCTCATCGTTGCTCCGCCTCGCGCGGCAGTGCTGCTGACGGAGGCGTGGGATGCGGAGTGGGCGGGCATGAGCGCGATGTCCTGTCGTGAGGGGAATGGTCGGGGGGAGCGTGGCCGGTCAGGTCGGCAGCGACGAGAGGAGGGTCAGTGCGCTGAGGGCCAGCGTGGCGATCAGGCCACCGGCGATCGCTCCGCCGCTGCCTGCGCCCAGGACCAGGACTTCCCCGTCGTGGGGCGTGTTCTCCGCGTTGTGCGTGGTCATCGGTTCTCCTTCGTGCGACCTCGTCGTGAGAACTAATCTGCGTTGAAGAATATAGATTTGTTCTACAGCGGTCGGACGGGAAGTTCAAGCCGAATCGGCAAGATTGCTGGTCCGGCCAGGTAGCCTCGACTCGCGTCGAGTACGGGATGTCGCTCAGAACGATGTGACGCCGGTGGAACGGCGGCGCACAATTCTCGGATCGAACCTGTGCGCCCCGCGGCACATTGTGTTCCCCGGGCCTTGCTAGGATTGATGCGCCCTGAGAAGAAGGGAGATCCTGTGACGTCCTCTCATGTACCGCTTCGTTCGCAGCGGGGTGTGTACGGGATCTCGGTAACGTCGGAGCTGACGGGTATCGGACCGCAGACGCTGCGCCTGTACGAGCGGCGCGGGTTGATCACACCGACTCGCACGGGCGGTGGAACCCGCCGCTACAGCGAGGACGACGTCGCGCGCCTCCACAAGATCACCGAACTCGTCGCCGCCGGAGTCAATCTCATCGGCATCGGCCAGATTCTTCGGCTCGAGGCCGAGAACGCGGTCCTCGCGGCGAGGAACGCCGAACTCGAGCAACTCGTCCGATCCGAGGTCCCGGATCGCGCCTGAGCGGCGCCCGCTCAGCTCGCGGACTGGTCGTTGGTGGGGTTGAACTCGTCGAACGACGCGTCGGCCGACTGCCATTTACCTGCGGCCCGAATGTCGGCGAACGCGAGGTCGAATGCGTCCACCAGCCACGCGTGCCCGGCGGTGGCCAGCAATTCGTCGGACGTGCCGTCGGCCGCACCCTGGAACAGGCTGACCCGCCACTCGGATGCGTCCTCGGTGCTGTCGGTGAGTCCGTCGATTGCGTTGGACGCGAGAAGGTACCGGTTGAACTCGAAATCGACCCGGATCGCATAGCCCGCACCGGTATTGACCACATTTGCCGGCCGTTGGGTGGCGGCGGCGAGTGCGGTCAGGGCGTCGCGGTAACGGTCGGCGTGTTCCTGTGTGCGGGGCACAGTTCTCTCGTCTCTGGCGCAGGGGCCGTGGCACTCGTGGCCACGACACCTCCACGAACCCTGCGAGGGCCGCGTCGGTTCGTGTTCGGTTCGAGTCCGAGATTACGGCACGCGTCCCCTCGCTCCGCGGCAGCGGCCTGCTCGTGATGATCGCGGGACGCAAAATCTATACCGCGAAGTTCAGATTCATTTCACCCATTTGATAACATCAGGTGTTCCTTGAGCAGAAGGGAGCTTGTCGTGACGATCGAAACACTGCCCCAATCGCACCGCGGGGTATATGGAATCGCGGTGACGTCCGAGCTGACGGGCATAGGTCCGCAGACCTTGCGACTCTACGAACGCCGTGGATTGCTCACACCCGCCCGAACCAGTGGTGGCACTCGCAGATACAGCGACGACGATCTGGTCAGGCTGGCGCGCATCGCGCAGCTCATGGAGGACGGAGTGAACCTGGCCGGGATTCAGCGCATCCTTGCGCTGGAATCCGAGAACGCAGACCTCGCCTCCCGGCTCGAGGGGTCCGGCGGACGCATCTCCGCCGAGTGACGATCCCGGGTCGCGGACGACAGATAAGTTGACGACCCGGACAGGTTGCGACGGAAGAATATTTCCCCGGTCGCGGTAGGGAGAGAACAAGTGCAATAGCCGAACGAAACACACCTTGCGTCGTCGGCGCGCGACCGCTGTAGATCGCGAACAGCACGGGCCCGCACGACACCGCCGACAGCGTCGGCCCGGTCACCGCCCCTCGTGTACCCCGGCCACTGGTCCGAATGTCGACTCCAGACGGGAAATCGAACCATGACCCTTGCCACCCACAATGCGCTCCGCACACGTACTCCCCGGCACGCGAAGAATGAGCACGTCGAGCCCGACCGCCACTTCTCGCTCGGGACCGCACTCATCGCCGCGCTCGTCGCCGCCGTGCCTGCGATGACCGTGACCGGGTCGGTGGTCCTCGCGGCCACGACCGCCGGATCCGTTCTCGTCGGCGTGCTGCTCGCCGCATTCCTCATCTCGAGCCTGATCTGACCGCTCCGGATCGGTCAGCGGAGTCCGGCGAAGAACTCCCGGATGTCCGCGGTCAGTGTCTCGGGCTCCTCGAGTGCGGCGAAGTGGCCGCCGCGATCCTCGACGTCGGTCCATCGCGTAATTGCATGCTCCTGCTCCGCGTAGCGGCGGATGCCGACGTCGTGGGCGAAGACGATGACGGCGGTCGGGACGCCGGACACGGAATTGTCGGCGCCCCAAGAATATTCCTGCATGTACCCGACATACGCGGCCGAGGATGCGGTGTCGGTGAGCCAGTACAGCATGACGTTGGCGAGCAGGCGGTCGATGCCGACGACGTCGTGGGGGAGCACCTCCCGCGGATACGTCCACTCACGGAACTTGTCGACGATCCAGGCGAGCTGACCGACCGGTGAATCGGCGAGCGCGGCGCCGAGAGTCGCGGGTCGCGTGGATTGAATGGAGATGTAGCCGAACTCGTCGGTCATGAACCGCGACACCCGGTCCAGGCGGTCCTGCTCCAGCGGTGTCAGGCTCGCCCGTTCCGCCTCGTCCAACTCGTGGAACGGAACGCCGACGTTGCCGTTGAGGTGCACCCCGACCACCGCGTCCCGGGCGATGCGGGCGACACGCCCGCGCCGATGTCGCCGCCCTGGACCCCGTAACGGTCGTATCCGAGCCGGCTCATCAGTTCCGCCCACGCCTCGGCGTTCCAGCCCGATTCACGGACCGGCCCGGAGAAGCCGAATCCGGGCAGCGACGGCACGGCTACATCGAATGCGTCCGCGGGGTTGCCGCCGTGCGCCGCGGGGTCGGTGAGGGGCCCGATCACGTCGAGGAACTCGACGAACGAACCCGGCCAGCCGTGGGTGAGGACGAGGGGCAGGGCGTCCGGCTCGGGGGAGCGCACGTGCAGGAAGTGGATGTTCTGCCCGTCGATCTCGGTCACGAACTGCGGGATCGAGTTGAGTGCTTTCTCCTGCGCCCGCCAGTCGAACTCGTCGCGCCAGTACTCGACGAGTTCGACCAGGTAGGACGTGGGCACACCGGTTTCCCAGTCGTCACCCGGGAGCGGGGTGCCGAACCGGGTCCGCGCGAGCCGATCGGCGAGATCGTCGAGCTGCGCGCCTGCGCGATGTCGATGTGAAACGGTCGGATGGACTTCGTCGTGTCGGTCATACAGACGACGCTACGAAGGATTGAGGACAGGTCCGGTCCTCGATCGGGGAGTGAGTCAGCAGGCCCCGGTCTTGGCGGCGTCGTAGGCCTGGATCATCTGATCCTTGCGCTCCTGCGGGGCGTCCTTCCACTCCGCCGTCTCGGCCGACTGGGTGAAGAGGTCGTCGAGGGCCTTCGTGCGGTCGAACGTCTCCCCGGTCTGCTGCGCACGGGCTTCCGCACCGTTCGCGTACTGGAGGAGGCCCTTGCACAGGTCCGCGACCGCGGGCAGGTCTGCGGAGGACGCCTCGGTGGCCTCGGTCGTTGCGCTCGCCGGGGACTCGGCCTCGGTGGTGGTCGATTCGGAACTGCACGCCCCGAGCAGCAGGGCGGCCGGGATCAACAGCGCAACGATGGTTCGTGTCATGCGAAATACATACCAGAGGCAGGTGTCGGTCAGTGTCGGCCGGTCGCTCCGAGACCGTCCCGTGTGGGCACTGGCGGCAGCGTCGCCGCGGTCAGGCGGGGCCGAGGGTGTAGTCGACGCCCGGACGATCGCCCTTGCCCTTGTTGAGCCAGCGCCCCGGCAACTTGCCTGCCAGTTCGCCGAGCGGACCGACGGCCGCGCTGAGAATGCCCACCGTCTCCTGCAGCAAGTCGATGCTGGCGCTCATCCGCTCCAGGTTGGGCGCCAGAGCAGTCAACGTCTCGGACAGCGCCACGATCTGATCGAGCGGGCCGCCCTCGGCGATGAGGCGTTCGAACGCGCCGCCCTCCGACAGCAGGGTGTCGAGGATGCCGTTCTCGGCGAGCGCCCGATCCACGAGACCGTCCGGGGCCGTGAGCCGCTCGACCGCACCGTCCTTCGCTGTCAGCCGTTCGAGCGGTCCCTGCTCGGCGGTGAGACGGTCGAGCAGACCGTCCTTGGCGAGCAGACGCTCGAGGGTGCCGTCCTCGGCGAGCACCCGGTCGAGCGGGCCGTCCTTCGCGAGAACCCGCTCGAGCGGGCCGCCCGGCTCGAGCAGTCGTTCGAGGGTGCCGCCCTCCGAGGTGAGACGGTCGACGGGACCGCCCGGAGCGAGGAGACGGTCGAGCGGACCGCCCGGCTGGAGCGCCTGCCCCAGCGGCCGGTCGTTGGCCGCCAGCGAGGACAGTTGGCTGATCACCTGCAGCGGGCTGCCCTGGCTGTTCATGCCGGTGACCACGCCGGTCCCGGCGACTGCGGTCCGGACGGTCACCAGGCTGGCCTCTGCGATACCGAGGCCGACATCGGCGGCCGCGAGACCGACGCGCACCGGGAGGGTCATCAACGACACCAGGTTCATGAAATTACTGTAACCCGCGGCACACAATCATCGAGGCTCGATCCGGTCAGTGCAGAACCTTCAGCCCGACGACGCATCCCACGATGCCCAGGATCAGCAGGATCTTCACCAGTGACGAACTTTCGGCACCGGTCACCATCGCGAACCCGACGGTCAGGGCCGCACCGATGCCCACCCACACCGCGTACGACGTTCCGATAGGAAGACTGCGCATCGCGAAGGCCAGGCCCGCCATGCTGAGAATCAGTGCGACGCCGAAGACGACGCTGGGCCCGAGTTTGGTGAAGCCTTCCGACCGGCCGAGGGCGGTGGCCCAGACGGCCTCCAGGATCCCCGACAGCACGAGCACGATCCACGCCATGACAAACCTCCGGGCACCGTCTTGTCGCTGGCCGGGTACGGTGCGCTCGTCCGGATGTCGTGTCGACGATTTCCACGGTACCCAACGGGGCGCTCCGCGCCCGTGAGTGGTGAGCGAGTACACACACTCCTCAGGCGCGCACGGGGCGCGAATGCGCCGAATATCTCGCAGATCGATGTCGCCTCATTTATTGTCGAGCGAAACAGTGAATTCTGTGCATATACCACGGAAGATAACGAGGCGCATCATGATGCTCGGACTGCTCGCCGCAATCAACAGCGCATTCACCCTCGGACTCGCCAACACGATCGGAACGTTCGGTGGAGTGGTGCTCAACCTGAACGTCGTCGCCTGAACTTACTGCCTGTCAAGACAACTCCACTCCAGCAACCCCGCTGTCGGCTCGACGGCGGGGTTGTTCTGTGTGCGGCGACCGTGAGGGCCGGGGCGCCGGAGCGCAACTGTCCCATCCTCGCTCATGCGCCCGGAATTTCACCCTTTTTCGCTCGAGAAGAATAGGTGATTTTATTCAGGGAAATTGCGTGCGCGTGTCGCCACGAATTCTTCGAACGTGACTTAGTGTCATCCGCAACGCGCACGGACAGCGCGCACACACCCCTTCGCAGGGGCGACGATGGAGGTCATGATGCTGGGACTGCTCGGGGCGCTCAACAGTGGTGTCACACTCGGATTGGCCAACACGATCCTGACGTTCGGCGGGGTAGTGTTGAACCTCAATATCGTCGTCAACTGACGATCGGAATCAGTCCGACCCGGCCCGCGCTACCGGCTCACAGGAACCTCCCAGGAAACCTACAGCGACGATCCAGCGTCAAGAGTGATGATGGGTTGCGTGAATGAGAAGCCTGTCGAAGCCCGCGTCCTCGTCGTCGACGACGAACCGAACATCCTCGAGTTGCTCTCCGTGAGTCTCCGATTCCAGGGATTCGAGGTGGCGACGGCGTCGACCGGGGCCGAGGGACTCGACACGGCGCGCACCTTCCGCCCGGACGCCGTCATTCTCGACGTCATGATGCCGGGAATGGACGGGTTCGGTCTGCTCAAGAGGTTGCGCGCCGACGGTGTGGACGCGCCGGTGCTGTTCCTCACCGCGAAGGACGCGGTAGAGGACAAGATCAGCGGCCTCACCCTCGGTGCGGACGACTACGTCACCAAACCGTTCAGCCTCGAAGAAGTGGTGACACGGCTTCGCGTCATCCTGCGGCGCGCCGGCAAGGTGTCGGTGGAGGAGCAGTCGGCCCGCATCAAGTTCGCGGACATCGAACTCGACGACGACACGCGGGAGGTCTGGAAGGCGGGCGATCTGGTGTCGCTGTCTCCGACGGAGTTCACGCTGCTGCGGTACTTCATGGTCAACGCCGGCACGGTACTGAGCAAGCCGAGGATCCTCGACCACGTCTGGAACTACGACTTCGGTGGCGAGGTCGGGGTGGTCGAGTCGTACGTGTCCTACCTCCGCCGGAAGGTCGACACCGGCGAGACGCCGCTGATCCACACCCTCCGCGGCGTCGGCTATGTGATGCGAGAACCGCGGCGATGACCGCGCCCGCGGCTCCCCGGGAGTCGGCCGAGGTGGTCGCCGCCGTCCCGAACAGGCCTGCGCGACGGTGGATCCGGGCGATGCCGCTGCGGATCACCCTCGTCGGCGCCGTGCTACTTCTGTCGGCGCTCGGCCTGCTCGCATCCGGTGTCGCGGTGACGTCGGCGCTCGAGAATTCGCTGACCAACCGCGTCGATCACCAGTTGCACGACGCGGCCCAGGGGTGGGCCAAGCCCGGCAAGTCGCGGCCGCTGCCGCCGCCGGACGAACCGAATCCCGGTCGCCCGCCGAGCCCGTTCTACGTCCGCACGACACTGGCGAACGGAACGGTTCTGCGCGAGATCAACGACGAATCCGTCTCGCCCGCACTGCCGGCGGACCCGGCATCGGTGCCCGTGACGGTCGGTTCCACCGACAACTCCGACGTGCGGTGGCGGGTGCTGACCACGACCGCGCCGGACGGAACCGAGACCACCGTCGCGATGACGCTCACCGAGAACGACGAAACGGTGAACCGCCTGGTCGTGCTGCAACTCATCATCGGGGTGGTCGTGCTGATCGCCCTGGGCGTGGTCGCGTACTTCGTGGTCCGGCGCAGTCTGCGTCCCCTCGTCGAAGTGGAGGAGACCGCCGCGGCGATCGCGTCGGGAGACCTGCACCGGCGCGTCCCGGAACGGGACGACCGTACCGAGATCGGGCGACTGTCCGTGGCGCTCAACGGAATGCTCGCCCAGATCCAGCACGCGTTCGCCGCCACCGAAGCGTCGGAGGAGTCGGCGCGGCGGTCCGAGGAGAAGATGCGGCGATTCGTCGCAGACGCGAGTCACGAACTGCGCACCCCGCTCACCACGATCCGCGGCTTCGCCGAACTGTATCGGCAGGGCGCGATGACCGACACCGAAACCCTGATGAACCGCATCGAGGGGGAGGCGTCGCGGATGGGTCTCCTGGTGGAGGATCTGCTGATGCTCGCCCGGCTCGATGCCCAGCGTCCCCTCGAGACCCGGCCCGTCGACCTGCTGTCGGTGGCGTCCGACGCCGTGCACGGGGCACGTGCCGTCGCCCCCGAGCGGTCCATCACCCTCGACGTCCGCCCCGGTCCCGGCACACCGGAGGTGATCGGTGACGAGGCCCGGCTGCGGCAGGTCCTCGGCAACCTGCTCGCCAACGCCGTCAAACACACCCCCGCCACCGCGGACGTGACGGTGCGGCTCGGCACCACCGAGCACAGCGTCGTGCTCGAGGTGGCCGACACCGGACCCGGACTGACCGAGGAAGACGCGGCCCGGGTGTTCGAGAGGTTCTACCGCACCGACGCGTCCCGTACCCGGGAGAGCGGGGGCAGCGGGCTGGGCCTGTCGATCGTCGCGGCCCTGGTCGCCGCCCACCGAGGGGCCGTGACCGTCGACAGCAGACCCGGCGAAGGTGCCACGTTCCGGGTGGAACTGCCGCGGTCGAGCTGACCGTCAGTCGGGGACGTTGTCCCCGTGGCCGAGTTCGCGCAGCGCCGCCTTGAGCTTCGCCTGCGCCTCCTCGAGCGACTCCTGGGACGGGTTCTGCTCGGCATTGCTGATGTTGAAATCGCCGAGGTCGTAGGCGGGGAACACGTGCAGGTGCAGGTGGGGCACCTCGAGCCCGGCGATCAGCAGTCCCGCGCGCGGCGCGTCGAAGGCCGGGCGGACGGCCTGCCCGATCGTGCGGGCGACGTCCATGACCTTGTTCCAGATCACACCGTCGACGTCCTGCCACTGGTCCACCTCCTTGCGAGGTACGACCAGGGTGTGGCCCTGCGTGACGGGGGCGATGGTGAGGAACGCGACGACGTCCTCGTCCTCCCACACGAACCGTCCGGGCAGATCTCCGTTGATGATGGCGCTGAATACAGATCCCATGGCCGCCATTATGCGGCTTCGCCCCCCGTGAGTACTTATCAACCTCCCGCGGTTGATAAGTACTCACGGGGGCGAAGCGCACAGGAAACTCCCAGCCTCCGTCCAGAGTGGTCGGAGCGTACGGGCCGAATCTTGGACGCATGACGACGAATTCCCTCTCCCGCGCACCGGGCGCCATGGGACGACTCGAGACTTCCGGAACCTCCGAGACCGCGCCCGTGCTCGACGTTGTCGTGCCGGTCTACAACGAGGAAGCAGGACTCGAACGTTGCGTGCGCCGGCTGCGGCGGCACCTCGACGAGAACGTTCCCTACTCCGCCCGCATCACCATCGCCGACAACGCCAGCGTCGACGCCACCCTCGCCGTGGCCCACCGCCTGGCCGCCGAGATCGACGGCGTCCGCGTCGTGCACCTCGACGAGAAGGGGCGCGGCCGCGCCCTGCGTGCGGTGTGGAGTACCTCCGACGCCGAGGTGGTGGCGTACATGGACGTCGACCTGTCGACGGACCTCAACGCCCTGATGCCGCTGATCGCCCCGCTGCTGTCGGGGCATTCGGACCTGGCCATCGGATCCCGCCTCGCCCGCTCGTCGCGGGTGGTCCGGGGCCCGAAGCGGGAGTTCATCTCCCGCAGCTACAACCTCATCCTCCGCAGCGCCTTGCATGCGCGATTCTCCGACGCGCAGTGCGGCTTCAAGGCGATGCGCGCCGACGTCGCGCAGCGCCTGCTGCCGCTGGTCGAGGACACCGGATGGTTCTTCGACACGGAGCTGCTGGTGCTCGCGGAACGCGCCGGCCTGCGTATCCACGAGGTCCCCGTCGACTGGGTCGACGACCCGGACAGTCGCGTCGACATCGTCGCGACCGCGGTCGCCGACCTCAAGGGGGTGTGGCGGGTGGGCCGGGCGCTGTCCACCGGATCGCTGCCGATCGGCAGCCTGCGTGACAGCTTCGGGCGCGAGCCGCTGGTGCCCGGAGTTCCCCGCGGAATGGTCGGGCAGATGGCCCGGTTCGCCGTGATCGGGGTCGCCTCGACCGTCGCGTATGCGCTGCTCTACCTGGTTCTGCATCCGGTCCTGGGCGCGCAGTGGGCCAACGCCGTCTCACTGCTCGTCACGGCCGTGCTCAACACGGCCGCGAACCGCGCGTTCACGTTCGGGGTCCGCGGATCCGAGGGCGCCGCCCGGCATCAGATGCAGGGCCTGCTCGTGTTCGCGTTCGGACTGTTCCTCACGAGCGGTTCCCTGTACGTCCTGCACTCGGCGGCCCCGGACGCGTCCAAGCACGTCGAACTCGCCGTCCTCGTCCTCGCCAACCTCGTTGCCACCATCAGCCGTTTCATAGCCCTTCGCTGGGTGTTTCGGAACGCTCGTCCCGAAGGAGTTCACGCATGACCACGACCCTCGAAGAACCGAAGGTCGACGCGGCCGAACCTCCTCCTGCCCGGAGGCGGTGGGAGCCCTGGGCGCTCGCCGCACTGCTCGTCGGGACCGCGGTCGCGTACATCTGGGGGCTCGGCGCCTCCGGCTGGGCCAACTCGTTCTACGCCGCCGCGGTCCAGGCGGGGTCGGAGTCGTGGAAGGCGTTCTTCTTCGGCTCCTCCGACGCCGCAAACTCCATCACCGTCGACAAGCCGCCGATGTCGCTATGGCTGATGTCGCTGTCGGTCCGGATCTTCGGCCTCAGCTCCTGGGCGATGCTCGTGCCGCAGGCCCTGCTCGGCGTCGGTTCCGTCGCCCTGCTGTATGCCACGGTGAAGCGGTGGTTCGGCGCTCCGGCCGGTCTGCTCGCGGGACTGGTGCTCGCGCTGACGCCGATCGCCGTGCTGATGTTCCGGTTCAACAACCCGGACGCCCTGCTGGTGCTGTTGATGATCGCGTCCGTGTGGGCGCTGCTGCGCGCCGTCGAGGGCGGACGCACCCGGTGGATGGTGCTGACCGGCGTGTTCGTCGGGTTGGGGTTCCTGACCAAACAGCTTCAGGTGATGCTCGTCGTCCCGCCGCTCGCCCTGACGTACCTCTTCGCGGGACCGCCGAAGTTCGGCAAACGTCTCGCCCAGTGCTTCGCCGCGCTCGGCGCGATGATCGTCTCCGCGGGCTGGTGGTTGCTGACCGTCGAACTCTGGCCGGCGTCGTCGCGGCCCTGGATCGGCGGTTCGCAGAACAACTCGATCCTCGAACTCACCCTGGGCTACAACGGCCTCGGCCGGTTGAACGGTGAGGAGACCGGCAGCGTCACGCCCGGCGGCGGTCGCGGAGATGCCGCGGCGGCGATGGGCGGTGCAGGCGAGGCCATTGCGGGCGCAGGCATGCCCGCGGGCGGTCCCGGCGGGGGCGGCGGAATGTGGGGAAGCACCGGCATCACGCGCATGTTCGAATCGGCCCAGGGCGGTCAGATCGCCTGGCTGATCCCGGCCGCGCTGATCCTGCTCGTCGCTGGTCTCGCACTGCGTGGCAGGGCGCCCCGCGTCGACACGCAACGTGCGTCGTTCCTCGTGTGGGGTCTGTGGCTGCTCGTCACCGGACTGACGTTCAGCTTCATGGCCGGAATCTTCCACGCGTACTACACCGTCGCGCTTGCGCCGGCCGTTGCCGCGCTGGTGGCGATCGGCTCGGTGACGCTGTGGCGACGACGGGACATGCTGTGGGTGCGTGCGGTTCTCGCCGCGACACTCCTGGCCACCGCGGCCATGTCCTGGGTGCTGCTCGGACGCAGCGCGTCGTTCGTGCCGTGGCTGAAGTGGGCGGTGGTCGTCGTCGGCGTTCTCGCTGCGGTGGCGGTGCTGATCCCGGCCCTGACCCGGGGCCGGATCGCGGCCGTCGTCACGCTGGCCGCGATGTTCACCGGGCTCGCCGGACCGACGGCGTACGCCGTGAACACCATGGCGACGCCACACACCGGTTCGATCGTCTCGGCGGGACCCACCGTCGAAGGCGGGCGCGGCGGCCCCGGCGGAATGGGTGGACCCGGCGGCACGGACGGTGCCGGACGCATGGGCGGTCGGACCGACGGCGCGGCAGGCGCGGCAGGCGGAGCGATGCCCGCCATGCCGGGTGGTACCGCACCGGGCGCGACGAACGGCGCGACGGCAGGTGCCACCGACGGCATGGGCGGCATGGGAGCCATGGGCGGCGGCGCTGCCGGGGGACTGCTCTCCGGCAGCAACCCCGGCGCGGAACTGGTGTCGCTGCTGGAGCAGGATTCCGGCAACTACACCTGGGTGGCCGCGGCCATCGGATCCAACAGTGCGTCCGGCTACCAGCTGGCCACCGAGGATCCGGTCATGCCGATCGGCGGGTTCAACGGCAGTGACCCGTCACCGACGATCGAGCAGTTCCAGCAGTACGTGGCCGACGGTCGGATCCACTACTTCATCTCCGGCGGCCGCGGCGGCGGCATGGGGGGCGACGGCACGGCGTCGGAAATCTCGACCTGGGTGCAGGCGAACTTCACCGCCGTCACCGTCGACGGCGTGACGCTGTACGACCTCACGTCATAGAAACCCCCTGTGAGTACTTGTTAACCGCCCGCGGTTAACAAGTACTCACAGGGGGTTCAGAGGTCGAACGACATTTCGGGTGTGCGGCAGATGAGCAATCTCCGCACGAGACCCGACTCGTCGAGTTGCGCCGAGGTGTTGAACGAGGCCTCGAATTCGCCGTTCCGCGTGGTGCGTCCCAGCGCAAGCTCGACGTCTCCCACCCGAGCACCCGCCAGGACCTCGTGCACCAGCACGCTCTTCTCGCGCTGCTGCAGGTAGCCGACGAGGCCTGCTCGATCGCCGACGAACTCGGCGGCATTGCCGCCGCCGGTGGAGAATTGGATCGACATCCGGAAATCGTCGGTGATCATGCCCAGGACGCGGTCGGGGTCGTCCGAATCCATGATCGCGAACCACGCGACCAGTGTGGGGGTCGGTGAGGTCTCCCGATCCAGGTCAGTCGCGTGTGTCATGGGCCAACTCCTTCGAGAGAATGCTGAATTCCGTGTCGAAGGACACCTCATAGGCGTCGATGCCACCGTCGGCGTCGAGGTGCATGGCGGCGAGGAAGTAGCCGGTTGTCTTCGTCTCGTTTTCGACGACGGAGCCGTACGCGAACTGGACGTCGCCGGCCCTGCTCGTGCGGAGCAGTACGTGCCGGCGGTCGACCGGGGGACGTCCCCGCAGGTAGCTGAGCATGTCGGCGCGGCTGTGGCCGCGGCGGACGGTACCGGGGAGGACTATGGCGAACTGGATCTGCTCGTCGAGCAGGGCCACTGCGTCGTCGATCCGGCCGCTGTCGAGGATCGCGTAATACTGCTCGATCACGAGTGCATCGGTCATGAAATGAACTTAGTTCAACAGCGGTGGGTCTGTCGAGAGTTCTTGCCGTCTGGGGTTCCGCGAAACTAAACTGAACTCACGTCAATTTCAAGGAGAGTTCAATGCCGTCCTCCCATGCCCGCCCCTGGCCCGAGACCGAACCCTTGGCGATGACCCCCGTCGCCGAGCACGACGACATCCGGGACGTCCTTCGCCGGTTGCTCGACCGGCATTCGACGCTCGAGGACAGCCGCCTCGCCGCCGAATCCGAGATCGGGTATTCCCCCGAATTGTGGTCGCTGCTCGTCAAGGAGATGAACGTCGCCGCGCTGGCGGTGCCCGAGGATCGCGGCGGGCTGGGGTACGGCGTGGTCGAACTCGGGATCGTTCTGGAGGAGTGCGGCCGCGCGCTGGTGAGCGAACCCGTGCTCACGTCCGCGACCCTGGGAGTTCACGCCCTGCTCGCGGCCGAGCGATCGCCCCGGGTCGAGGAAGTGCTCGATCGAGTGGTCCAGGGCGAACTCGTCGCCACGGTGACCGCCCTGACCGAGCAGACCGACTTCGTCGACGCCACCCGGGTCGGCGACCGATGGTCGGTGTCCGGTCGCGCAACGAACGTCGTGCAGGGTGGGGCGGCCGATGTGGTCGTGCTCCTCGGGCGGTCCGAAGACGGCCCCGGTCTCTACGCGGTCGATCTGCGGACCGCGTCGGTGCGGAGGTCGGAACTTCCGGTGGTCGATCCCAGTCGGCGGCAGGCGACTTTGCTCTTCGACGACGTGGAGGCGGTACGTCTCGTCGGACCCGGCGAGGCACCGCGCGCGGTCGAGGAATTGCACAGCCTCGCAGTGATCGGGTTGGCCTGCGAACATGTCGGGATGATCGAGCGATTACTCGACGGCACAGTGGAATACGCCATGCAGCGCCGCCAGTTCGGCCGGGCGATCGGATCGTTCCAGGCCGTCAAGCATCGACTGGCGAACACTCTCGTCGAGCTGGAGAAGGCCCGATCGGCGGCGCGGTACGCCGCGGCCGCGTTCTCGGAAGATCCTGGCGCCGCGGCCCTTCCGGCCGCTGTCGCGGGAGCGGTGTGCACCGAGGCCGTGATTGCCACCGCCTCGGAGGCCGTGCAATTGCACGGGGGAGTCGGCTTCACCTGGGAACATGCGGCGCATTCCTACGTGCGCCGCGCGCTCGGCGACGAACCGCTGCTGGGGGATTCGCGGGCGCACCGCAGCCGCATCGCGGATCTCGTCGGACTCTGACACCGGGCCGCCTGCCGGCGGCCGAAAACGAAAACTCTTTCCCCGCTATTGACGGGCACCCCTCTACCCAGTACAACTGAAGTGAATCCAGTTCAGTTTCATTCCCTGAAAGGACACCGACATGGTGGACACCGACCACATCGTGCTCGAGAAGGACGGCGACGTCGCCCGTGTATGGCTCAACCGCCCGCACAAGAAGAATGCGGTCACCGTCGAACTGCTGCACCGCCTCGACGAGATCATCGTGGAGGTCGACAGCGACCCCAACCTGAAGGTCCTGGTCCTGCGTGGGCGTGAGGGCACGTTCTGCTCGGGGTTCGACCTCGACGAGCTGCGGGAGAAGTACGTCGGCTCCACCACCGCGATGGATGTCGCGGTGCTGTCTGCCCGGGTGTGCGACCGCCTGTACTCGATGAACACCCCGTCCGTCGCGGTACTCGAAGGCTTTGTCACCGCAGGCGGTTTCGAGCTGATGATCTCGTGCGACTTCGCGATCGCCGCCGAGGACGCCCGTATCGGCGACTTCCACATCCGGCGTGCGCTGTTCGGTGGAGCGGGCCCGATCTACCGCCTGCCGCGCATGATCGGCGTGCGCAAGACCAAGGAGCTCATGCTCACCGGCAAGCTCCTCACCGGTAAGGAAGCGGAGGCCTTCGACCTGATCAACGCGTCGGCGCCGGCCGACGATCTGGACAAGCTCCTCGCCGAATTCATCGCACCGATCGTCGACAAGAGCCCGTTCATGATGAAGCTCACCAAGATGTGCATCGACCGCGGTCTCGACGCGGACATCCAGTCGCTCATGGTGATGGAGCACCTCGCCGTCGGCAACGCACTGCAGTCGGAGGACGCGCGAGAAGGCGTGAACGCGTTCCTCGAAAAGCGTGAACCGAAGTGGGTCGGTCGCTGATCCGACCGCGAATACGAATCCCGAGGAGAGGATGAGGATGGGCGAGACACACACCGCGCCGGCGCTCGACGCACGCCGCTGTTCGGACTGCGGCGCGGTCGCGTTCCCGGCCACCCGCGTGTGCTCGAGGTGCGCCGGGACGTCGATGATGCCGTTTCCGGTAAGTGCACGCGGAACGGTCTGGGCGTACACCGTTCAGCGGTTCGCCCCGAAATCCCCACCGTATGTTCCGCCGCCGGACGGGTTCTCGCCGTTCGCCGTCGGTTACGTCGAGCTCCCCGAGGGAATCAGGATTGAAGCCGTGCTCGAATGCCACGACTTCGCCGAGTTGGACGACGGGGCGCCGGTGACCTTGGTCGCCACGGCACCGGTGCCCCGGTTCGCCACCGACGCCTATTCGAAGGAGACCCGCTGATGTCCACCGTGTCGATCATCGGGGCCGGACTCTCGAAATTCGGGCGGCAACCGGACACGACCGGTCGCGGGCTGGCCCTGGACGCGATCGCGTCCGCCGTGGCGGACGCCGGCATCGGGTGGACCGATGTCGAGGTCGCGTTCGGGGGCAGCGACGGTTCCGGGCTCGCCGACACCCTGGTGTCCGAACTCGGACTCACCGGAATCCCGTTCACCAACGTCAAGAACGGGTGCGCGACCGGCGGTAGCGCACTGGTGTCGGCCGTCAACGCCATACGTGCGGGCGCCGCCGACATCGCACTTGCGGTCGGCTTCGACAAACATCCGCGCGGCGCCTTCGATCCCACACCGGAGGATTGGGGTCTGCCCGTCGGGTACGGCGAGGCAGGTCTCATGGTGACCACCCAGTTCTTCGGCATCAAGATCGCGCGGTACATGCGCGAACACGGGATCACCGCACCCACTTTGGCCGCCGTGGCGGAGAAGGCATATCGCAACGGGTCCCTGAACCCGAACGCCTGGCGGCGTGAACCCATGTCCGCTGCGGCGATCGCCGCAGCGGACATGGTCAACGACCCACTGACGCGGTACATGTTCTGCTCGCCCGGCGAGGGCGGTGCGGCCGTGGTCGTGGCGAGTGAGGCCGCGGTCCGGCGCCTCGGCGGACGACCCGTGCAACTGCGGGGGATTGCGGCCGGCACGCGCCGGTTCGGCTCCTTCGAAGTGTTCGGTCCGGCGATTCAGGGCGAGGGAACCCCACCCAGCGTGAGCACGTCCGTCGCAACCGCGGCGTTCGAGCAGGCCGGCCTCGGCCCGTCCGATGTGCACGTGGCGCAGCTCCAGGACACGGAGAGCGGCGCCGAGATCATGCACATGGCCGAATGCGGATTCTGCGAGCACGGCGAACAGGAAAAGCTCATCGCCGCAGGCGAAACGGAGATCGGCGGACGGATCCCGATCAACACCGACGGCGGCTGCATCGCGAACGGGGAACCGATCGGCGCGTCCGGTCTCCGGCAGATCCACGAAATCGTCACGCAGTTGCGCGGGGAGGCCGGTGCCCGCCAGGTCGCCGGACACCCGCGCATCGGATTCACCCACGTCTACGGTGCCCCCGGGATCAGCGCCTGCACCGTCCTGTCAGTCTGAGGAAGAGCCATGAATCAAGCAACGATGCCCGACCTGGACAAGTTCGCGGACGACGCGCGGGCGTGGCTGAGGACCGTCGCCGAACCGCGCACCCAGATCAAATGGGGAGTGGGATCCGACTCGGTCGCGGTCTTCGAGAATTGGACCGCGGAGCAGGAGCGCGAAGAGACCGACCACATCCGCGCGTACGAACAGACGAAGTTCGACGCCGGCTGGGGCTCGATGAACTGGCCGGTCGAATATGGCGGCCGCGGCCTGCCGATGTCCTACGTGCTCGCGTTCCGGCGGGAGGAGAACGCGTTCGACGTCCCCCGCCGCACCGAAATGTTCTCGGTCACCCAGCAACTGGTCGCACCCGCCATCGCGCAGTGGGGAACCCCGGACCAGCGCGAGCGGTACGTGCGGGCGATGCTCCGCACCGACCTCATTGCCTGCCAGCTCTTTTCCGAAACCGAAGCCGGATCCGACCTGGCGGCGGTCCGCACGAGGGCCGTCGAACGCGACGGCCGGTGGACGATCACCGGGCACAAGGTCTGGACGTCCGGTGCCCGGGTCGCCGACGTGGGTGTCGCGGTGTGCCGCACCGACCCGGACGCAGCCAAACACTCGGGTCTCACCGTCTTCCTGATCCCGATGGACGCTCCCGGAGTCACCGTCCGGCCGATCCGCCAGATGACCGGCGGCAGTTCGTTCAACGAGGTGTACCTCGACGGCGTCGAGCTGTCGGACGACTACCGGCTGGGGCCGGTGGGCCAGGGCTGGCCGGTCGCGTTGACCGTGCTGGCGGCCGAGCGCCTCGACGCCGGGAACCTCGGCCTGGCCAACGCGGACCACGCCGTCGAACTCGCCCGGAACCTGGGCCGTGAACTGACGGAGATCGAGCGCGACAAGGTCGCAGACCTCGTGACGCGCAGCTACGTCCAGCGAGTGACCGGAATGCGGGTGGCCGCCGCCGTGGTCGCCGACAAGGACCCGGGCCCGGAGGCATCGGTGGGCAAGCTGCTCGCCACCGACACCATGGCACGTACGTCGGAAGTCGTGCGGCTGCTGCTGGGTCGCGATCTGATCGCCGACTCGGGTGAGTGGGGAACGTTCGCGTGGACCGAGCACGTGCTCGGCGCGCCCGGATACCGCATCGCCGGCGGCACCGACGAGATCCAGCGCAACATCCTCGCCGAGCGCGTGCTCGGCCTGCCGAGGGAGCCCCGCCCGTGACTGCGACGATCACCCTCGACGACCGAGTGGCGCGGCGGCTGCGCGAGCAGAACCCGGGACTGGACGTCGGCCCGCTCGAGCCGTTGCTCGGAGGACATTCCGGGCTGACCTACAAGGTCCGGACCGGGGACGGCGACCTCGTCGTGAAGGCGGTGCCCGAAGGCCAACGTCCCGTCGGGCGGCACGACATGCTGCGCCAGGCCCGGATCATGGACACCCTCCGGACGACAGAGGTTCCCGTTCCCCGCATCGTCGCCGTCGACGAGAGCGGGCCCGCCTGGTTCGCGATGGAGTGCGTCGCCGGGGAATCACTCGAGCCGGTGCTCGACACACCCCCCGTCGAACCGGCGGTCGCGGCCGCGCGGATGCGCCGGGCCGCCGAGGTGCTGCCGCTGCTGCACGCCGTGCCCGTCGACACCATCCCGGCCGCCGGGGATCCGCTGTCGCCCGGCGCGGAACTGGCGCGGTGGCAACGCACCCTGGGCGCCGTTCCCCCCGAACTCGTGGGCGGGGGCGACGAACTGCTCCGTCTCCTCGCCGCCGATCTCCCCGAAGCCCTGCCGCCGACGCTGGTGCACGGCGACTACCGGCTCGGCAACATCCTCGCGCAGGACACGGAGCCGGCCGCACTGATCGACTGGGAGATCTGGAGTCTCGGCGATCCGCGGGTCGAGCTGGGCTGGTTCCTCGTCTTCGCCGACGGCGCGAACTTTCCGGGCGTGGGCCGCGTGGTGCCGGGTCTGCCGTCCGAGGACGAACTGATCGCCCTCTACACCGGGGACGGCCCGGAACTGCGGGACATGAACTGGTTCAACGCACTCGGCCGATTGAAGATGGCGGCCATCATGGGTCACAACCTGCGCCGGCACCGGGAAGGCCGCCACCACGACCCCGATCAGGAACGGCTGCCCGACACCATCTCCCAGCTCATTCGCGGTGGCACCGCGCTACTTGCCTGATCAGAAAGGACGACACGTGGACTTCGAATACTCCGCACGCACCGAGCGACTGCTCGAACAGTTGCGCACCTTCTTGGACGAACACGTCTATCCGGCCGAGGCCGTGTACGACGAGCAGATCAGCTCCAACGACAACCCGCACGAGCAGCCGAAGGTCATGCTGGACCTGCAGGCGAAGGCACGCGAACTCGGATTGTGGAACCTCTTCATGACGCACGGCGAGTGGGGTGCCGGGCTCACCAACCTCGAGTACGCCCCTCTCGCCGAGATTATCGGACGCTCGGTGATCGGCAACGAAGCGATCAATTGCTCGGCACCCGACACCGGCAACATGGAAATCCTCGCCATGTACGGCACCCCGCAGCAGCAGGCACGCTGGCTCCGGCCGCTCCTCGACTGCACGATCAGGTCGGCGTTCGCGATGACGGAGCCGGACGTCGCGAGTTCGGACGCCACCAACATCACCTCGACCATCCGCCGTGAAGGCGACGAGTACGTCCTCAACGGCCGGAAGTGGTACACCTCGGGCATTCTCGACCCCGACTGCAAGCTCGTCATCTTCATGGGCAAGTCCGACCCCGACGCTCCGACGTACCGGCAGCAGAGCATGATCCTGGTGCCCGCGGACGCCCCCGGTATCGAGGTGCTCCGCGATCTGCCCATGTTCGGCTACCACGACCGGCTCGGCCACGGCGAGGTCCAGTTCACGGACGTCCGGGTGCCGGCCGACCACATGCTCGGCGCCGAGGGCGACGGGTTCGCGATCGCGCAGGGCCGGCTCGGGCCGGGACGCATGCACTACGCGATGCGGGCGATCGGCATGGCCGAACGCGCCCTCGAGCTGATGTGCCGACGAGTACTGCAGCGCAACGCATTCGGTGGACCGCTCGCCGACCGTGGTGTGGTACGCGAGTGGATCGCGCGGAGCCGGATGGAGATCGACCAGATCCGGCTGCTGGTCCTGAAGGCGTCGTGGCTGATGGACACCCGCGGCAACGCCGCCGCCCGCTCGGAAGTCGCCGCGATCAAGGTGGCCGCCATGGAGATCGCCCATCGGGTGGTCGACCACGCCGTCCAGGCGCACGGCGCCGCCGGGGTGAGTGACGACACGATCCTGGCCCGGCTGTACGCGATCACCCGGGCACTGCAGATCGCCGACGGCCCGAACGAAGTCCACCTGCGCACGATCGCGCGCCTCGAACTGAAGAAGTACGCATGACCACGACACAGGAGTTGACGGGCAAGGTCGCACTCGTCACGGGGGCCACCCGCGGGCTCGGGTATGCGATCGCGAGTGGGCTGGCCGCCGCCGGGGCCACCGTGATCGTGTCGAGCCGCAAGGAGGACGCGTGCGTCTCCGCGGCCCACGCGATCACCCGGGACACCGGCGGAATCGCCGAACCGCTCGCGCTGCACGTCGGGAAGTGGGACGCGATCGAACTGGCGGTAGACCACATTCTCGCGAAGTTCGGGACGCTCGACGTCGTCGTGAACAACGCCGGAATCGCGCCCCTGTCACCGACACTGGAGTCGGTGTCGGAGTCGCTGTTCGACAAGACGATCGAAGTCAACCTCAAGGGACCGTTCCGGTTGATGGCGGTGGCCGGTGCCAGGATGAGCGCGGCCGGAGGCGGTTCGATCATCAACATTTCGAGCATCGGTGCGCTGCGGCCCAGCCCGCCCGAGGCGATGTATGCGGCGTCGAAGAATGGCCTCAACGCGCTGACGATGGCGTTCGCGCAGGAATACGCACCCACGGTGCGGGTGAACTGCATCATGCCCGGCGGATTCGCGACCGACATGGCGGCGGACTGGGACGACGAGTTCGTCGGGAAGATCGTCGACCGCCTCCCCGCCGGACGGCTGGGGCATCCGGATGAGATCGCCGGCCTCGTCGTGCATCTGGCCGGTGACCGCGCCGGCTACACCACGGGCGCCGTCATCCCGGTCGACGGCGGACGCACCGCCGTCTACTGACGCGCGCGTGCCACGAACACGAGTAGGAGCAACCACATGCACGTACCCGAGCTGTTCCGGCTGAGCGGTCGCGTCGCTGTCGTCACCGGTGCGTCGTCCGGGCTGGGAATGGGATTCGCGCGGACGCTGGCCTCGGCCGGCGCGACGGTCTTCGCGGCCGCCCGCCGGGTCGATCGGCTCGCGGCGCTGGCCGAGGAGGTCGGCACCGTGGTCCCGGTCGAATGCGACATCACCGTCGACGCCGACCGCCGCCGGCTCGTCGACCGCGCCCGCGAGCGGACCGGTCACGTCGACGTCCTGGTCAACAATGCCGGTACGCCCGGACCTCCTAACGCGGAGGACGAAACCGCCGACGGGTTTTCGTCGATTCTCGATGTGAACCTCGCCGCGGGCTTCCACCTCGCCACGTACGCCACGTCGGACGTTCCGGAGGACGCGGCGACCTCGATCATCAACATCTCCTCGGTGATCGGGTTGGTGTCCACCGCCCCCATCGGCGGTGCGAGCTACGCGGCGTCGAAGGCGGGCATCCTCGGTCTGACCCGCGAACTGGCGGGTCAGTGGGGCAGGCGGGGCGTCCGTGTCAACGCCGTCGTGCCCGGATGGTTCGATACCGAAATGACCGACGGACTGTTCAGCAATCAGCGTTCGGCCGACTGGGTGCGCCGCAACACGATGCTCGGCCGCGGCGGCCGGGCGGGCGAAGTGGACGGTGCGGTGCTGTTCCTCGCATCCGACGCGTCCTCGTACGTCACCGGACAGACGCTCGTCGTCGACGGCGGCTGGACGGCCAGGTAGGCGACGCGACGATGACCATCGACACGATGCGCGCCGTGCGCATGACCGTCTGGGGTGAACCCGCGCAGGTCCTGCGCGTGCGCGTTCCCGAACCACAGCGCGCCGAACTGCTGATCGAGGTCCGGGCGGCCGGGCTCTGCCGATCCGACCTGCATGTGATGGACGCACCCGCGGGCGTCTTCGACTACCCGCTGCCGCTCACGCTGGGGCACGAGGTGGCCGGAATCGTCGTCGGCGCGGGCCCCGACGCCGACAGTTCGTGGATCGGCGAGTCCGTGGTGGTCCACGGCGTCTGGTCCTGCGGGGAGTGCCGCAACTGCAGGCGGGGCAGGGAGAACTACTGCCACGCCCTGCGGCCGGGGGCGGACGGTCTGCTCCCGGCCATCGGCAGCGGTCTCGGCTACGACGGCGGTCTGGCCGACGCCATGATCGTCCCCTCGGAGCGGTTCGTGGTGCGCACCCGGGGGCTTGCCCCCGAGAGTGCCGCCCCGCTCGCCGACGCTGCCCTGACGGCGTACCACGCGATCCGCACGAACCGGGAACTCGTCGACAGTCACTCCGTCGCCGTGGTGGTGGGGGTCGGGGGACTGGGCCATCTCGCCGTCCAGATCCTGCGCGCTCTCGGGGCAGGCACCGTGTTCGCCGTCGATCCGCGTGCGGATTCCCGCGCGCTTGCGCTGCGGCTGGGAGCCGACGCGGCATTCGCCGACCTCGCCCGGATCGGTGAGTCGACCGTCGCCGATGTGGTCTTCGACTTCGTCGGCTCGCCGGCCACGATGGACCCGGCTGCGCAGTTGCTCGGTCCCGGCGGCCGTCTGGTCGCGGTGGGCAGCGGCGGAGGCCGGCTCACGGTCGGCAAGAACCTCGGACTACCCAACGGCTGGCAGGTCAGCGCCCCGTTCTGGGGAACGCGCACGGATCTCGAGGCGGTGGTCGACCTCGCGCATCGAGGGCAGTTGAGCGTCGAGTCGGCCGCATACCGATTGGACGACGCCCTCGACGTCTACGACCGCCTGCGCCGCGGAGCGATCACCGGGCGCGCCGTCCTCGTGCCGTGACCGGCGAAGCGGCGCGTTGCTGCACATGATGACCGAGAATGACAATGGTTCGGTAAACAGGAGGTCTGCGGGATGTGGGAGTTGGCTCGCGAATTCGTTGCTCGCGCACAGAGTTCGCCGGATGAGATCGTGGTCGTCGACGCGTCGGGCGAGCACACCGCCTCGCGCATCGTCGCGGCGGCGACCGAACTCGCCGCATTGCTGGACACCGGACCCGGCGGATCGCCCACCGTGCTCGTCCAGGCGGACAACACTTGGCGGACATTGGCCGCGGCGCTCGCGGTGGGTCTGCGGGGCGGCGTCGTCGCAGTGTTCAGCAGGCACGCGACGCCGTCGGAGTTCGCCGTGGCGCTGCACGACATCGCACCGGACGTGGTGATCGCCGATCGGGAGTCGCTGGCGCACTGGGGCGCCTCGGACGATCACTTCTCCGAAGAGGAGACCGCGCTGGGCGGCTGGTCGATGCGCTGGTCGCGATCACCGGTCAGTGATGTCGCGCGATGGAACGGCGGGATCGCGATCGCGATGACGTCCGGGTCGACGGGACACCCCAAGTGCGTCGTGCAGTCGGAACCCGCGATCCGGTACGCCTGCCGGTGCACGATCGACGCGGTCGGTCTCGAACCCGGAGATCCGGTCGCCGCGTTCGTTCCGCTCTCGTCGGTGGCCGCATTCTGCTTCGGGCTCTATCTCCCGGCGATGCTGGCCGCGCCGATGGTCTGTATGGACGGCTGGAAGCCCGTCGCCGCCCTCGAGGTGGTGAGGAAACACCAGGTTGCGTGGACGATGCTCGTCCCGACCATGGCGCTGCAACTGGCGGTCGCGCCGGACGCGGCGGGGGCACTGGCCTCGCTGCGAGCGATGACCGTCGGCGGCGGCCCGATGGACGCCGGCGCGCTCGGTCGCGCCGAACAGACCCTCGGGACGACGTTCCTGCGGGTGTTCGGCATGTCCGAATGCCTCGGGCACACCACCCCGCTGCCCTCGGACGAGCCGGCCGTGCGCCTGGGGCGGGACGGCCGTCCCTTCCCCGGGACCGTCGTCCGAGCGGTCGACGAGCACGGCGCTCCACTGCCGCCGGGGCGGGTCGGCGATGCCCAGGTCAGCGGACCCTCCCTCTTCGTCGGCTATGCCCGGGCCGGGGTCCCCGCACCGCCCGAACTCACCGCGGACGGGTTCCTTCCCACCGGCGACCTCGTCGAAGTCGCGGAGGACGGGAGCATCCGGGTCATGGGGCGGCAGAAGCAGATCATCATTCGCGGGGGCCGCAATATCGACATCAACGAGGTCGAGGCGGCCATTGCGCGCATCCCGACCGTGTCCCAGGTGTGTGTGGTCCCGGTGCCGGACGAACTGCTCGGTGAACGCGCCGCGGCCCTGGTCGTGAGCACGGGTGCACCGATCACCCTCGCCGACGTGACCGCGCACCTCGGGGACGACGAGTTCCCGAAGTTCAAGTGGCCTGAGTTCGTCTTCACGATCGACGATCTGCCGCAGAACCGGGTCGGGAAACTGTCTCGACCGGATGCGGTGAGCCTCGCAACACGCCTGCTCGCCGGTGCCGAGAGCTCCTGATCTCGACCCGACCCGACCTCAGTTCAGGTACTCTTACCGGTACCGACCCGACAACAGATGGGGATCCCGTGTCCGTAGAAGCCATGACGCTCCGCGACGGTCCGCGTTCCAAGCGCGGGCTCATCCTCACGGCCGCGATCGAACGCTTCGGGGAAGTGGGCTTCGAGCACACGAAGTGGGCGTCGATCGCCGACGAGGTCGGTATCGGCCAGACGGCGCTGTATCACTATTTCGAGTCCAAGGCGCACTGCCTGCTGACCATCATGCGCCTGGAGTTGGCGGAGTCGCTCGAACGCTTCACGGCCGCCATCGACGGCGTCGACGACCCGGTGGAGGCGCTCGGTGCCGCGGTCACCAGCGCCCTGGAGGCGACGCCCCGGGACGCACTGCAGCGACGCATCCTCCACAGTCACATGGATCTGCTCGCCACCCCCCGGCAGTCCGAGAAGGAAGAAGCCGAGCGTCAGACCTCACGTGCGCTGGTGAATTCGATCGAGGAGGCGTGGTCCCTCCTCATCGCCCGGGGGATGGGAGCCGGAGTATTCGCCGACGCCGATCCGCGGTTGATGGCACGGCTGGTCCTCGGGCTGCTCGTCAGTGTGTGGCGGTGGTACCGCCCCGGCGGCGACATGAGTCTCGACCAGCTCAACCAGTACGTTCGCGACGCCACTCTGCGTATCGTCGGCGCATAAAAGCGTTACGTTCGCGGGGCGGCTTTCGCACACCCTCAGTAAGTGAACTTAATTCATGTCAGTTATGGAGTGAAGATGTACAACTTGATCGTCCTGGCCGCCCGCCCCCACGACTGGAGCCACGAGCAGTTCATCGAGTGGTGGCGCGGTGAGCACGCCGACGTCACCTATCCGCTTCCCGGCCTGCGGCGATGGCAGCACACGGAGGTGCTCGACGCGATGGACGACCGGTCCCGGGAATGGGATGGCGTGTCGATCCTGAGCTTCGACTCCCGCGAGGACCTCGACGCCGCGCTCGCCAGCCCGCAATGGCAAGCGGCAGTGGACAACGTCGGCCAGATGCGCGGAAAACGCATCCTCGTCATGGGCGAGGAGAAGACGATGGTCGAAGTGGGCAGCGGCGAATCATGAGGGCAGGGTGGATGGAGCCGGGCTGCTACGAGGTGGCGCCCGGTGTCCATCGCATTCCCCTCCGCATGCCGGGCGACGGTCTCGGAGCCGTGAACGTCTACGCCCTCGAGACTCCCGACGGCCTGGCCCTCGTCGACGGCGGCTGGCGAGTCGACACCACCTTCGCGGAGATGGAGCGCGCACTGCGCCGGATCGGGCGCAGTACCACGCAGATTCACGACATCTACGTCACCCACGTGCATCGCGATCACTACACGTTCGCCGTCGAACTCCGCCGCCGTCACGGCGCCCGCGTCCACCTCGGTGTCGCCGAGGCCGACGGGCTGGCGGCGGTCAGTGCGCTCGGCAGCAACGTGCCCACGGATTCGCTCCACGAACTCCGCCGCGCCGGGGCCCCCGTCCTCGCGGACGCTGTCGAGGCTCTGACCGCCGCGGAACCTTTCCACCCCTCGGACTGGGAAAAGCCTGACCACTGGCTCGCCGCGGGTTCGCTCCGGATCGGGGAGCATGCCGTGGACGTCGTGCACACACCCGGCCACACCAAGGGGCACATGGTGTTTCACGACACGCAGAACGGCCTGCTGTTCAGCGGTGACCACGTCCTGCCCTCGATCACGCCGTCGATCGGCTTCGAACTCGGCGAGTGGGACCTGCCCCTGGGGCGCTACCTCGACTCGCTGTCCCGACTGCTCGACCGTCCCGATTCGCAGCTCCTGCCGGCGCACGGAGATCCGACGCCGACCGTGCACAGTCGAGTAGAAGAGCTTCTCGCGCACCATGACCGGCGATTCGATGCCATGCGCAACGCGCTGATCTCGCTCGGACAGGGGACCGCAACTGCCGTGGCGCACACGGTGACGTGGACTCGCCGCGGCAGGCCGTTCACCACGCTCGACCCGTTCAACCAAATGATCGCCACGTGTGAGACCCTCGCGCACCTCGACACCCTGGTCGACCGCGGCCGGCTCACCGTCCGAAGACGAGACGGCCACGACGTCTTCTCCGTGGTCTGAGTGGAAAGGATTCCCGTGCAGAGTCGTGAGCTGAAACTGGCGCGTCATCCCCGGGGAAAGGTTCGGCCGGACGACCTCTCTCTCGACGTCGTGACCGTTCCGGAAGACCTGGGGCCCGGCGACATCCTCGTGCGCAACTCCTGGCTGTCGATCGACCCGTCCGTCCGGATGCGTCTCGGGCCCACCGGACCCGCCGGCTACCTACCGCCGTTCCGCATCGGGGACACGCTGGCGGGGTTGGCCGTCGGTGAGGTGATCCGATCCCGCGACGACGGTTTCGAACCGGGCGACACGGTGCTGCACATCAACGGCTTTCGCGAGTTCGCTGTGATCCGGGAGGACGGTGACACCCTGGCCGGGGCAGGCGGCGTGACGAAACTGGACACGAGCGAGCACCCTCCGCAGGCGTATCTCGGCGCGCTGGGCAGTTCCGGGCTCACCGCCTATGTGGGCTTGCAGTGTATCGGTGAACTCACGGGCGGAGATATCGTCTGGGTCTCGTCGGCGGCGGGAGCGGTCGGCAGCCTCGCTGCGCAGATTGCCCGGCTCAGAGGCCATTACGTGGTCGGCAGTACCGGATCCGCCGAGAAGGTCCGGTTCCTGTCGGAGGAACTGCGTCTCGACGCCGCGTTCGATTACCACACCCCGGACCTCGCCGACGCACTCGCCGGCGCAGCGCCGGACGGCATCGATCTGTACTTCGACAACGTCGGCGGAATGCATCTCCAGGCCGCCCTGTCCCACCTTCGGCGTGGAGGCCGGGTTGCCATGGCGGGCGCCGTCGCCTCCTATGACGGGGAGACGGCGAATGCAGGTCCGAACAACCTCTTTCAGATCGTGGCCAAGAACCTCACGGTGAAGGGGTTCCGGGCCGGTGCGTACGACCATCTGCTCGGCGACATGCGGGCCGAGGTCGGGAGCTACCTCCGCGACGGCCGGCTCGTGGCCACGGAAACTGTGTTCGACGGTCTCGAGTCGGCGCCGGACGCCATCGTCGCGATGCTGGGAGGACGCACCGTGGGAAAGACGCTGTGCCGTCTGGGATGACGCCGCCCTCCGGCACGGAAACCCGTCCGGCACAGAAACATGGCCTCCGCGTTGCGCGGAGGCCATGTTCGTGTGCGCGGCTCAGGCCGCGGTCCACCCACCGTCGGCGTAGATCTCCGAACCGGTGACGAAGCCGGAATCGTCGCCGGCGAGGAAGGCGACCGCGGCCGCGATCTCCTCACCGCGCCCGAGCCGTCCCATCGGCGTCCCGGCGAGCATCTCGCGATGGCGCTCGCTCCCTTCCCAGCGCTCGAGCAACGGGGCCGTGCCGATGAAGCCCGGGTGCAGCGAATTGACCCGCACGCCCGCTTTCGCCCAGTGCAGGGCGGCGTTCTTGGTCATCGTGCGGACGGCACCTTTCGCGGCCGCGTAGGCGACGCTGTTTCCCAGACCGCCCACGGTGCCCAGAATCGAGCACATGTTCACGATCGATCCGCCGCCGCTGCGCTCGATCAGGGGGCCGCCATGTTTCATGCCCAGCCACGTGCCGGTCTGGCCGATCCCGATCACACGGTCCCAGTGGGCACGGGTTTCGTCCTCGGCCGTGGCGACGCTGCCGATGGCGGCGTTGTTGACCAGGGCGTGGAGTGCGCCGAAACCCGACTCGGTTGCGGCGACGACCGCCTCCCACTGTTCCTCCGAGGAGACGTCCAGGGCATGTGCGGCATGTCGCTCCGGTCGGGCGAGGGTTCGCAGGAGGTCGTGGCAGGCGGATTGGTCGAGATCGGTCGCGACGACGTGAGCGCCCTCGTCGGCGAGTCTGCGGACTATCTCGACGCCGATTCCACCGGTCGCACCCGTCACCAGGACGACCTTGTCCCGAAGTCGGTCAGGGCCGACACTCATCGTGACTCCTTGTCATTCGTTTTCGATCTGGCAGGGCTTCGCGGCATCACAGATTGCTCAACACGTTCCGGCCGCCGACCAGCATCGCGATGACGACACCGATGCTGGTCACCGCCGTCATGAGCAGCGCCATCGCCGCCACCAGCGGGTAGGAACCGTTCTCCCACAGGTCGAACAGCAGCGTACCCATCACCTGTGTCGTGGCGGCCCGCACGAGCAGCGAGGCGGCGAATTCGTGGGTCAGCAGGATGAACATCAGGGCGACGGCACTGAGCACGGTCGGTCGCATCAAAGGCAGGATCACCCGGATGTTGGTGACGAACGGGCTCGCACCACTGGTCGCCGACGCCTCGGCGTACGTCTCCCCGAGGGAGAGCATCGCCGTCATCTGCATTCGGGTGGAGAACGGCACCATGAGCACGACGTACACGAGGATGATGACCGCTTTGGTGCCGTACAGGATCAGCGGAGGCTGGGTGTAGGTCAGCAGGAACCCGACGCCGAAGATCACCGCGGGAATGCCCAGGGGCAGAGCGGTGATGACGTCACCGATGGTCCCGAGGACCCGGTGTCGCCGACCGCGCACGAGCAGCGTGGCGGTGAGGTAGCCGATCGGCACGCAGATCACGACCGCGACGACGGAGGTGAGAAGGCTGGTGGACACCGAGTCGACGATGCTCGCCGTCTGGAACAGTGCCCGGAAGTTGTCGAGCGTGAACAGATTCCAGGACAGTGTTTCCGACCAGTACGGAGACAGGGCCACGATAGCGAGCCCGATCAACGGAACGACGAGCGCGAGAAACGCATAGACGGAGATCAACGTGGCGGCCCAGACCGAGCGCCCGGTGTTCGGTGCGAACGCCTTCCCCCCGTGCGTGACGAAACGCTTCTGATTGCCGAGCAGCATCTTCTGCGCGAGCACGACGACGATTCCGAAGATGACGAGCGGTGAACCCGCCGCCGCCGCGGCCGCGAAATCCGCCGGCGACTCCGACACACGGCGATACATTTCGGTGGTGAGCACCTTCACGCCGGTGTTCTGCCCCAGCAGGAGCGGTCCGGTGAACTGGCCCAATCCGAGAAGTAGCGCGATTCCGCCGCCGTACACCAGGGAGGGGCGAAGCAGGGGGAGAACCACGCGGAAGAACACCCCGAGCGTCGACGAACCGCTGATCTGCGCTGCCTCGAGGTGCTCGGAACTGATGTTCTGCATTCCCGCGCTGACGAAGAGGTAGACGAACGAGGTGAGTCCGAAACCGGTCAGAATGATGATCCACGGCGTGCTGTAGACATCGATCGGTCCGGAGTCCACGGTGCTCCACCAGGGGAGATTCCGCAGGAGTGCGTTGAGGTATCCGGGACCCGGAGAGAGAAGGAACGCCCAGCCGACGACATTGGCGACCGCGGGCATCACGATGGGCAGGATGGGGACGATCCGGAGGAAACTCAGCCGGCGGGGCAGCCTGGTGGCGGCGAACGCGAGTACCGTCCCCAGCACCATTGCGATGGCGAGGGACGTGACGGCGAGGGCGATGGTCGTCCGGATGGTCTGCGCGATGTCGTATCGCCCGTACTGGGCCTGATACCCGCGCGCGCCGTCCTCGAACGCCAGCGACTGCAGCCGGAAGAGCGGGAGCACGATGAGGTAGGCGAGGACCGCCATCAGCGCGCCGTACCCGATCCGGGTTCGCCACACCGCACTGACGACGAGCGGATGCACGCCGCGGTTCAGGGCAACCGTAGCCATCACGCCTCCGATCGAGCAGTGGCGGTGGCGAGCTCGGGAACCTGCAGATCGACGTGCCCGTCGGGGTGCGGGAACACCCGCAGTGCGCTGGGGGAGAAGCTGACCACCAGCGAGGCTCCCGAGGCGGCGCCACGCAACCAGGTTCCGTGCCGGCAGGCATCCGCACGGAGGTACAACCGCTCACCACCGGCGTCGACCGTCACGTCGAAATAGCGGCCCCCGTACTCCGAGGTGACGAGTTCGCCGGTGAGACCGACGTCGCCCGGGGCGACCTCGTCGAGTGAACGATGAAGTGCGAGGTCGTCGGGACGCATTCTGCCCAGTGCCGCGTCGCCGTCGACGTGCCCGCCACGGATGACGGCGGCACCGAGGTCGACCGGAGTGCCCGCTCGCGTCGTCCACCCCTCGTGTCGCCGAACGAGTTCGAGTCGATTCGCCATGCCGATGAAGGCGGCGACGTAGTCGGACGACGGGGCCTCGTACACCCGCTCAGGGGTGTCGTACTGCTCGATCTTGCCCGCCTTCATGATGGCGAGCCGGTCGCCGAGCGCGAACGCCTCCGCCTGATCATGGGTGACGAATACGGCGGTGAAGCCCAGACGTTGGTGGAGTTGATGAATCTGGGAGCGGACCTGATCGCGCAGTCGTGCATCGAGATTGCTCAGCGGTTCGTCGAACAGCACCAGATCGGGTTGCGCGGCCAGACCGCGAGCCACCGCCACACGCTGCTGCTGCCCGCCGCTGAGCTGGGAGGGGTAGCGGTCGAGCAGGGCTCCACAGTCCACCATCCCCGCTGCGGTCTCGACCTGGCCGGCGGCGATGGCGCTCTTCATCCGCCGCACCTTCAGCGGGTATCGGATGTTCTCGCGCACCGTCATGTTGGGCCACAACGCGTAGGACTGGAAGACCATGCCGATGTTGCGCTTGTAGGCCGGAACATTGATCCGGGCCGACGCGTCGAAGACGGTGTGGTCCTTGAAGGTGATCGACCCGCCCTCGGGAGTCTCGAGACCGGCGATACAGCGGAGTGTGGTCGTTTTCCCGCAACCGCTGGGGCCGAGCAGGACGAGGAATTCACCGTCCTCGATGTCGAGGTCGAGTTGGTCGACGATGGTGTTGGACCCGAAGGTCTTGGTCAGGTTGGAAACCCGGAATTGCGATGTCACCTGGCACCTGCCTGGTTGCGAATGGGTGGTCGGAAATAAAGTGAATTCAGTTCATGTCACGATAGCTGTGGTGTCGATGACCGGCAAGGGTCCCGGTCACGGTGACGAGCGCTTCGGAGTCCGGGCGCCCGCGGAAGTTCCACCGTCGATCATGAGATCGGTGCCGGTGACGTAGCTGCTGTCGTCGCTCGCGAGGAAGAGGATCGCCTTCGCCACCTCGAGTGGCAGGCCGCGTCGTTGCAACGGAATGCTTTTCACGTAGGCGTCCATGTCGTCGTTCGCGAAATCGGCGCCTGCGGTGATCGCCGTGTCGATGCTGCCCGGGCAGACCGCGTTGACCCGGATGTTCGATTCGGCGAACTCCAGCGCCGCAACCCGGGTCAGTGCACGAACGCCGAACTTGGACGCGCCGTACGCGCCGAGTTCGGCGGTGGCGAGGACCCCGCGCAGCGAAGACAGGTTGACGACCGATCCGCCGGTGGTCATCGCGGCGCCCGCCGCCTGCAGTCCGAGGAACGTGCCCACCAGATTGAGGTCGATCATGCGCCGCAACTCGGCGAGCGAGGTCTGCATGATCGACGCTTTGGACGCGGCGCCCGCGGAGTTGACGAGAATGCTCATCGGATGGTCGCGATCGGCCATCTCGGTGGTCGCCCGCGTCCACTGGGCCTCGTCGGTGACGTCCAGGTGTAGATAGTGCGCTCCCGCACCGAGTTTCGCCGCGACACTCGTGCCCGTCTCGTCGTCGACATCACACAGGTACACCGTCGCCCCGTGGGCGTGGAAGAGTTCCGCTGTCGCGGCGCCGATCCCTCGTGCCGCACCGGTGACGAGAGCACACTTGTCACGCAGTCGCGCGTCGTGCGTCGTCACTGGATGAATCGCTTTTCCCAGTCGGACTGGTATTCGGTGAGCGATTCGGGGGTCAGATCGGACGGGTTGGGCAGGGTGATGTCCTGGGCGCGTGCGACGGCACCCTCGATGCCGGGGAGGGCGCTCGCGTAGCCGAGCGACAACGCCTTCTGGCCGGCCGGGGTCACCATGAAATTCGCCAGCACCTGAGCCGCGTTCGGGTGCGGCGCCGCGGAGAGGGCGTGCGTGAACCAGGGCGTTCCCCAGGGCGGCGAGGGCAGCGCCCAGTCGACCGGTGCGCCGGATTCCTTCTCGCGCACCAGGGGCTGCACCACCGGGGTGGCGACGATCTCACCGGAGGTCAGGGCCTGAGCCACGCCCAGCGCGCTCGGGTAGATGCGCGGTTCCAGGTCGGCGAGCTTCTGTAGATAGTCGGCGCCGAAGTTCTTCTCGAAGAATCGGTAGAAGTCGACGTAGGAGGCAATGCCCGACGGGTTGACGATGCCGATCTTGCCCTTCAGCGCGGGATCGAGAAGGTCTGCCGGCTTCTGCAGACCGCCGGGAAGCGCTGTCGTGTTCCATCCGAGGGAGAACACCGCCGCACTCGTCAGGAAGAACTTGTCGGAAACGATGCTCTTCTGTGGTTCGTACTCCGGCGCATCGAAAGCCGGTCCGAGGAGATTCGTCGAGTAGGTTCCCGACTCCGCGGCCGTCTCGATCCAGGCAGCGTCGGTAAGCATGTGGACGTCGGCCGTGCCGCGTTTCGTCTGATTCTCGACCTCGACCTTCGGGTTGATGTCGGCGTCGGTTCCGCGAACGTACTCGAGCGAGATCTCGGGGTACTCCTGCTGGAATGCGACTTTGAGCGCCTCGAGATTGGCTGGGTTCTGGCTCGAGTACAGCAGCACGCTGCCTTCGCCCTTGGCGGCCGCGACGACGTCGTCCCATGTGCCCGACACGGGCTGGTTGACGCCGGAACCGCCGGAACCGCACGCGGCGGAGGCGAACGCGGCGACCACCGCGACGGACATCAGCTTGATCGGCACTCTTCTCATGGCAGGAATGTCCTTCCGGAATCGGTTCGGCGAGTGCGAACCTGGGGTGTTCGGTGACGGATCGGGGAGTGGAACGGGCCTACGACGCGAGAGCATTGAGCAGCGCAGCAACGCGATCGGGGATCGTGACCATGGCCATGTGGCCGGATTCGAGAAATACGGTGTCGCCGCCGACGACGGCTGCCGAACGCTCCTGCAGTTCCGGTGGGTAGCAGACGTCCTTGGTCAACCGTACGTATGTGCGGGGTATGTCGGCGCGGAGACCGGACAGATCGACCGACTCGGTGAGGAGCGCGCCGCAGTCGTCGACCAGTTGATCGATCGTCCAGCCCGTCTGCTCGGCATCCATGTCGTTACAGAGCATCGCGGCGGCCCCCGTCGGATCCTGGCGGTACACACCGTCTTCTATCGAGGCTTCCACGGCGGTGCGGACGTCCGGGTCGATCTGGTCGATCACCCTTGTGCCGTCGGGCGGGACGACGGCGGAGAGATAGACGACATGCCGTAGTCGGGGAGCGAGTGCCTGCATGACCCGAGGGGCCGTCACGCCCCCGAAGGAGTGCGCGACGAGGACGACGTCGACGAGGTCGGCCGCCTCCACGTCGTCGATGACGGCGGCGGCGCAGTCGTCGAGGGTGACGGACCGCGGGTCGACGGAGTGTCGTCGTCCCCGTCCGGGGAGATCGACTGCGAGAGTGTCCTGTTCGAGCAGGGGGAGGAGTGGCTCCCAGCAGGAGGCGCCCATTCCTGCGCCGTGGACGAGAACGAACGACATGTTGCTCCTCGCGAAATTGAACTGATATCAGTTTGAATCTAAAGAAGTGCCCCTGTGATGTCAATCACCTGTTAGCGTATGAAGTGAATCCAGTTCAGTTAGGAGATCGGGATGACGACACCACGCGCAGCGCAGCCGCTGCAGATCGGCTCGCTACAGCTGGCAAACCGCCTCGTCGGGACGCCGCACGCCTCGGGAGCCGTCGCCGGCGGCATCCCCGCACGCGGCGACGACGACTATTGGCGGCGCTGCGCGGCCGGCGGTGCCGCGATGCTCATCGTCGGCGGCACGGTGGTGTCACCCGGTTCGACCAACCGCAACGGCAACATCACCGAGGCCTGGCGCCCCGAGGTCCTCGCCGGCCTGGAGGCGCGGGCGCGGGCGATCACGGAAGAGGGGGTCGTCGCAGCATGTCAACTGGTGCACCTCGGGCGCGAGACGCTCGGCGCCGAGCTGTGGAGCCATCCCGTCGCGCCGTCCGCAGTCCGCTCGCCGCGCGAACCGACACGTCCTCGCGCCCTCTCTCCCGCCGACGTCGACGACATCGTCGACGCCTTCCGCACGTCCGCCGTCCACGCGTGGTCCGCCGGATTCCCGGTCGTCGAACTGCACGCGGCCCACGGATATCTCCTGGCGCAATTCCTCTCGCCGATCACCAATGTCGGCCGAGACGCCGCGACGGTGTCCCGGCGGGTGCGAATTCTCGACCGCATCGCTTCTGTGGTTCGCGACGCCTGCCCTGGCGTCGTCCTCGGTGTGCGGGTCTCCGCGGAAGGCGACGACGAGGCCGGCCTGAGCATGGACGGGCTCTGCGAGGTACTTCCGCACCTCGCCGGTTTCGACTACGTCAACGTCACGGTCGGCGTCCGCACCACGTACGTCCGCGACATGGCCGTCACCGACCCACCGCTCCTCGACGCGGTCGGTCGGTTGCGTGCCGCTGCGGCGGCACCGCTGCTGGTGTCACAGGCGTTCCGCACCGGCGCCTCCATCGACAGCGCGCTCCGTTCGGGGGCCGACCTCGTCGGCGTGGCACGACCGCTGATCGCGGACCCGAACTTCCCGAGGAAGATACTGACCGGCCGGGAAGCCTCGATCCGACCGTGCGTGTCGTGCAACGAGGACTGCAGGGCCTTCGACCCGGTCCTGCTCTGCTCGGTCAATCCCGAACTCGCGCCGCCCGGCCATGCTGCGCGTCCGGCACACCCGCTGACGCTGGGTCCGACACGCTCGTCGAGGAACCGGCGGCGGATCGCTGTCGTCGGCGCCGGCCCGGCCGGGCTCGAGTGCGCGATGCGGCTCGGGCCCGATCGGGACGTCACACTCTTCGAACAATGCGAGCGGATCGGAGGCCAGCTCGCGGTTGCCGCGGACGCGCCACACCGCAGCGGCTGGCGTCGCCTCCTCGACTACTACTCGGCCAACATGCCGGGAGTCGAGATCCGTCTGGGCCACACGGTGAGCGCCGCCGAACTGGAGGACTTCGACGAGGTGGTCCTGGCCGTCGGCGCAAGGGAAGTGCTCCCTCCCGAAGCGGCGGGGACAAAGTCCCTGCTCTCCTCGCAAGCGCTGGTCGGGGGCGGGGAGTCGCTGCACGGCCACGTCCTGGTGGTCGACGACGGCTTCGGGCTCTGGCCGGCGGCGAGTTCGGTCGAAGCCGCCCTCGCCGCCGGCGCCGACCGGGTCACGGTCCTGACACCGGCCGCGGCCTTCGCGTCGGGTCTGCCCGCCGAAGGCCGGGTCCAGTACCTGCGCCGGCTGTCGGGCGCGCCGGTCGACGTCCGTGTGCTGTCGTCACTCGTCTCGGTCTCGGGCGGCACGGTCGAGTTCGAGAACACCCTGTCGGGGGCGCGGTCGCGGCTCGATGTCGACCGCATCGTCGTCGCCGGTGAGCGGCGCTCGCTCGACTGGTCACTCCTCGTGCCGGAAAGCGCACGCGTGCACGTCATCGGCGATGCGCTCGTGCCGCGCAAGGTCGCCCACGCCGTCGCCGAAGGCCGCTCCGCAGCCTGTGAGTACTTATTAACCACGGGCGGTTAATAAGTACTCACAGGGGTGTGGGGTGTGGTTGCGCTCACACCCGCGGTCGTCTACGTTACTTGAACTGAAGTCAACTCAATTTGAATTCCGGCCGCCCCTCGGAGGCATCGTGGACCAGTTGTTCATCACTTTGACCACCGGCATCGCCAACGGTGCCGTGTACGGTCTCATCGGACTCGGATTGGTCATCATCTTCCGATCCACCGACGTCATGAATTTCGCCATGGCGTCGTTGTCGACCCTCGCCATCTACGTTGCCCTCAGTGCGTACGGGGCCGGCGTAGGCATTGTCGTCGCGCTGGTCGTCGCGGTGGCCTTCGGCGCCCTCAGCGGAGTCGTGGTGCGGGAAGCGCTGATTCGTCCGCTCGGGCAGGGGAAGCTGTTCGCCGCGCTCGTCGTCACGATGGGGCTGTCGATCATCGTCGAACATGTGATCGGCCAGTACTGGGGAGAGCAACCGCGACGATTCCCGCAACTCGTCGACGGCACGATCTCGATCGGCAACTCGAACCTGATGCTGCAGGACCTCGTGACAATCCTGCTCGCCGCGCTGGCCGTGTCGGCCATCGCATACCTGTTCACGCGCACGCCCGTCGGATCTGCGATGCGTGCGGTCGCGGAATCGGCCGAGACCGCGGAGATCATGGGCATCAACGCGCACAAGGTCGCGCGGATCGCGTGGGCTCTCGGCATGGCGCTGGCGGTGCTGGGAGTCTTCTTGTACGCCCCGAAGACCGGGGTGTCGCCGGTGATCCTTGCCCCGGTGTTGTTCCGGGCGTTCGCCGGCATCCTGCTGGGCGGTCTGACGAGCATGTACGGCGCGGTCATCGGTGGGCTCGTCATCGGTGTCCTCGACAACCTCGCTGCGGCCTACATCTCCGCCAGCTTCCGCGACACGTTCGTCTTCTGCGTGGCGGTGCTCGTGCTGCTCATCCGTCCCCAGGGCATCTTCGGCCGCCAAACCTTCGAGAGGGTCTGATATCCATGGTCACACAAGACATCTCGGGTCGGGGTGCAGGACGCCGGGCCCAGCGGCTGTACAGCACCGGTCAACTTCTCGGCGGACCGGCCGCAGCGCTTCTGACAATCGCGGTGCTGTCGGCCGGACTCGTTCCGGGCTATCAGGTCTACACGGTCGGACTTGCCGCGGTGTACGGACTGATCGTCCTGTCCATCTCGCTTCTGGCCGGGTGGACGGGTATCTGGTCGATCGGGCATCCCGCAATGGTCGCGATCGGCGCGTATGCGACGGCCTACGGCAGCAGTCACGGCTGGGGATCGGCCTTCACATCCGTCGTCGCCGTTGCACTGTGTGCAATGCTGGGTGGCTTTCTCGGGTTCGCCGGCTCCCGCTTCTCCGTGCTGTACGTCGCGCTCCTGACGTTGGCGTTCACCTTGGTGACGCTCGAAATCATCGGCGCGTGGAAGAGCGTGACCGGCGGCGACCAGGGCGTGCCGGTCGACGCCTTCGGCGACCTCGTTCCGTCGTCCGACGACGTCACCTACCTGGCCGTCGGAGTCCTCGGTCTCGCCATCACCGTGTCGGTGTTCATGCGCCGCACCACCATTCGCATGCGCATGGTCGCGGCCAAGACGCACCCCCTGGCCGGCAGGTCGATCGGCATCGCTCCCGAACTGCAATCGAGCCTCGGTTTCGCGATCAGCGCGGGTGTCGCGGGTCTGGCGGGTGTGCTCCTTGCCCTGCTGTCGGGCTTCATCAGCCCGGAAGGCTTTTCGATGGTGTTCGCGGTCAACCTGATTGCCGCGACCGTGCTCGGCGGGACCGGCAGCGTGATCGGCGCCGTACTGGGTGGGGCGTTCCTCGCCTCCGCGCCGACGTTGTCGTCGTCGCTGTCGATCGACCAGCCGTACCTGATCGGGGGAGTCCTGATTCTCACCCTGCTGTTCCTCGCCGACGGGATCGTCCCGACGGTCGGAAAGCTGTTGCACCGATTCGTCCCTGCCACGCGGGTACTCGGCCGCCCCACGTTGCCCATGCTTCTCGACACAGCTGAGTCGGGAACGAACACGCCCGCCGGTGGGGCCGCGGCAGCCGTGCTGAAGACGGAGGGGCTCGGTGTTCGATTCGGCGGTCTTCAGGCCGTGCACGACATCGACCTCCGCGTGGGTGCCGGTGAGGTGCTCGCGATCATCGGGCCCAACGGCGCAGGCAAGACGACCTTCGTCAACGCCCTCTGCGGCCTGATCGGTGGCGGCGAAGTCGTGGGAACGATGGAACTCGATGGCCGGCCCCTGCACGGGGTACGCGCCACTCGTCGACGCTCGCTCGGCCTCGGCCGGACCTTTCAGCATGCCGAACTCTTCGCGGAACTGACCGTGCTCGAAAATGTCAGTGTCGTCAACCGCTGGGGGCGCCGGGCCGATCGCGACAGTGCGGTGCGGGTCCTCTCGAGTGTCGGACTGTCCGACCACGTGCACCGACTCCCCGACGAACTGCCGTTCGGGCTGCAGAAACGGGTCGACCTGGCGCGTGCGATCGCCGCGCTGGCCGACAACCCGCGCTTGATGGTGCTCGACGAACCGTTCGGCGGTCTCGACGCGGATGAACGGCACACCCTCGCCGGCCACATCCGGCGACTCTCGAAGGCCGGAACGTCCGTGATCATCATCGACCACGTGCTCGACGACTTGTTCGCCGTCGCAGACCGCGTGGTGGCGTTCGACTTCGGCGAGCTGATCGCCGACGGAACCCCGGACACCGTCCTGCAGAACCGTCAGGTCCGCGACTCGTACCTCGGAAACATCGACACGACTCTGATCGCACCCGCGATCGACCGGACGTCGACTCCGTTGATCTCCGTGCGGGGGATCGAGCACCACTACGCGGGTGTGCAGGCATTGTCCGGCATCGATCTCGACGTGCATGCGGGCGGAATTCTCGGCATCGTCGGCGCGAACGGCGCCGGCAAGAGCACTTTGGGGCGGATCCTGCACGGCGACCTGCAGTCGACCGGCGGCACCCGCACGGTCACCGGCACGGACGCACTGCGCCTCAGCCTGGTTCCCGAGGGGCGCGCGCTGTTCCGCACCCTGTCGGTGCGGGAGAATCTGGAGGTCGCGGCGTACGCCGCAGGAATCTCCGGTCGCACCTTGCGAACTCGGCTCGACGAACTGCGCCAGGGGCTCCCCGAACGCGTCCGCACTCGCATGGACATACCGGCCGGCTCGTTGTCCGGCGGCGAACAGCAACTCGTCGCCATCGCCCGGGCGCTGATGGCCGACCCCGAGGTCCTGATCCTCGACGAACCCGCACTGGGGTTGTCCCCGGCGATGGTCGACGAGGTCTACTCACAGGTCAATGCTCTGGCACGCCGCGGCATCACAACTATCCTGCTCGACCAGTCACTCTCGCGCGCGCTCGAATCCTGCAGCGAGGTAGTCGTTCTGCGTCAAGGTGAGGTCGTCGCGCGCGGTAACAGTGGTACGCCGGAATTCGCCCGGACCGCCGAGGCAGCGTACTTCGGCACGGATATCCCAGCCTCCACCGGTGAACTGCACTGAATTGTCCCGACCTCGTTCGGGCACGGAGAAAGGGGAGTACGGAGAAGATGACTATGTCTCTGACGGCAGGACAGGGCAGGTTCGAGGGGGCGGTCGCCCTGGTCACCGGCGGCGGATCGGGGATCGGGGCGGCCGTCGCCGCACAGCTCGTCGGTGAGGGAGCTTCCCGCGTCTACGTGGCGGATATCGCGGCTGAGAATGTGCGCCGGCGGCACGGCGACGACCCCACGATGATCTCGCGGGTCGACGTGTCCGACCCGGAGGCCGTCGACGCCGTCATGGCGGAGATTCTCGCCGCCGAGGGTCGGCTCGACGTCGTCGTCCATGCTGCCGGCGTGGACGACCCGGAGTCCAAGAAGATCATCACGGACGCCGCCGCCGCGGGCACGCCGATCGACCTGACGGCGAATCTCACCGACGCGCAGTGGCGCCGGGTGATGTCGGTCAATCTCGACGGCACGTTCCACGTGGTCCGCTCCGCGGTGCGGGCGATGAAGCCGAAAGGCGGCGCGATCGTCGTGATCGGGTCGTCGTCGGCGTTCGACACCTTGATCGGATACCCGCACTACGCGGCGTCGAAAGCCGCCGTTCATGCGTTCTGCCAGGCCGTCGCCAAGGAAGTGGTGGCGTTCGGCATCCGACTCAACCTCGTCGCTCCCGGCCCGACGGAGACCGGCATGGCCGCGCGCACACCGGAAGAACTCAAAGTGCAGTGGGTCAACAACACGCCGGTGCCGTATGCGACTTCGGACGAGATCGCGGACAACGTGCTGTTCCTCGCTTCGGAACAGGCGAGGAACGTGGTCGGTGCGGTGCTTCTCAGCAACCGAGGACGCTTCACGGTCTGACTGCTCGCCTTCCACAACAAAGAACGCATCCAGGTCGGGTTTTCCGACCTGGATGCGTTTCGGCGTGCTACTGCGGTGACACGAAGTCTCCGATGGGGACGAATTTGCCACCCTCGACCTGGACTCGGACCACACTGTCGGTGCCGAGATGCTCGTCGGAGCTGAACGTGAGAGGAGGCATCACGCCGGTGTCGAGTGTGCCGCTCGTGGTGATCGCGTCGGTGACGGACTTCGACGTGATGTCGCCGTCGATGCCGGCAAGGATCTGGGCGAATGCTTTGGCCGAGCCATACGTTGCCAGCGAGTAGAAGTCGGGCTTCTCGCCCGGCTTGTACTTCGCGAGCGCCTGCCGGTACTCCTCGACCTCCGGGTTGTCGGCGGTGGGCGGCAGCGTCAGCGACACGGCGCGGAACCCTTCCGCGTTCGCACCCGCGAGGTCGAGCAGGCTGTTACCGATCGTGGGGGAGTAGCCGTAGCTGGGGATCTCGACACCCTGTAGGGCCATCTCGTTGAGGTAGGCCGCGGCCTCCTGGATCGGCAGGATCGTCAGGACCGCATCGGGTGCAGACGAACGGATCTGGGACACGAACGGGCTGTAGTCTGTGGTCCCGAGCTTGACCTCGACCGTCGATACCTGCGCCCCGGCCTTCTCGAGTTCGGCTGTCGCGACCGCGCCCACGTTCACGAATGCGGCTGGATCGTTGCGAATGATGGTGACCTTCTTCGCGCCCTCGTCGAGGGCCCACTGTGCGGCGGCGCGCGCCTGGTTCTCGTAGAGCGTCTGGCTGCCGAACAGGCCGTCCCTCGGCGGGTCGTACCAGGCGGCCGAACCGCCGTAGGTCCCGAAGATGGGGATCTTGTTCTGTTCGAGGACGAACGGGAACGTCGCCTCCGTGGTGGCCGTGCCGTTGGCGCCGACGATGGCGACGACCTTGTCGCGTGAGACCAGTTGTCGCGCCACCTGAATCGTCTGCTGTGGATCGAAGGCATTGTCGACGGGAGTCCACTCGACGGGGCGGCCGTGTATTCCTCCTGCGGCGTTGAGCTGGTCGAAGAACGCCTGGGTGCCGGCCTCCTGAGGAAGACCTCCCGAAGCCTGCGGACCCGAAAGGGGGAGCCATGCACCGAGTTTGATCGGCCCGCCCGGATCGCCGTCGCCGGCTTGCGACCCGCATGCTGTCAACGTCGTGGCGAGTACCACGCCGACGGTGAGAAGAATTTTCCGCACATCCGCTCCTTGAATCGAGTTCAGTTCAACGGATGGTATAGAGGAAATGCTGTGGCGGCAATCACATGGCGATCGGGGGGCCGTTGGATGCGTCCGTCGAGCTACCGAACTCTTGAACTGACTTCAGTTGAGGGGTTACGGTGTTGCGGGCAGTGCCACTGCTCGGTCGAAGGGGATGAGGAACACCAGATGCCAGAAATCGAAACCGACGTACTCGTCATCGGCGCCGGAATGGCCGGGTTGACTGCGGCCGCGCGGGCGGCGACCCGCGGACGGTCGGTCGTCGTCGTCGAGAAGTCCGCGGCGATCGGCGGGTCCGCCCAGTTCGCCGGATATGCCTGGACCGCGCCCTCGCACGAGGTCATGGACGAGGTCAACCCGGACGGTGACCCGGCGTTGTGCCGGGCGCTCGTCGACGGGTTCTCCGACGGGATCGACTGGATCCGGTCGCTCGGCGTCGCCTGCGCGGACGCGGTGACCGTTCTCCGCTACGGAACCGGCCATCAGTTCGACACGAATCACTACATCGACGAGTGTCGCCGGCGAATCCGGAGTCACGGCGGCGAACTGCACGCGGGCGCGGACACCCTCTCGCTGATCACGTCCGACGGCGTCGTCGTCGGTGCGCGCGTGCGGCTCTCGGACGGTACGGAATGTGAAATACGATCCGGAGCAACCATTCTTGCGACCGGTGGATTCCAGGCGAATACCGCACTGGCCGCCGCGCACATCCACCCCGCGGCATCCGAGATGCAACTGCGCTCGAATCCGGTCAGCGCGGGTGACGGACTACGCCTGGCCGAATCCGTCGGCGCAGCGACCGGAACGGATCGGTCCGGCTTCTACGGCCACCTCGTACCGACCGGTGTGCGCTTTCGCGACCCGTCCGATTTCGTGGCGCTGTCGCTCTACTACAGCGAGCATGCGCTGCTGTTCAATCTCGACAACCGCCGGTTCACGGACGAGACGGTCGGGGACCACCTGACGACGATGGACCTGCTCGAACAGCCCGAGTCGCGAGGATTGCTCGTCGCCGACGCGCGGGTCTACCGCGACTGGATCACCGGCAGCTACGTCGAAGGCGCCGCCTCGCTCGACAAGTTCGACCTCGCGCAGCGCCGGGGCGGGCGGTGCGGCATCGCCGAGAACCTGGACGAGTTCGCATACCTTCCCGAGGAGTGGGGCTACGACGGCGTCGCGATCGCGAATCAGATCCGCTCTCTCAAGGCGGTCGGCACGGACGGGCAGCCTCCGCGGAGGTTCGACTCGTCCCCGCTCGACGAGGGCCCGTACTACCTCGTCGAGGCATGCCCGGCGCTGACCTTCCCGTTCCACGGCATCCGCATCGACGAGCACGGCCGTGTCCTCGATTCGGCGGGTGGCACGATCAGCGGCCTGTTCGCCGCCGGATCGGACACCGGCGGGCTCTACAACCGCGCGTACACGGGCGGCATCGCGCCTGCTCTGGTGTTCGGCCTGGCCGCGGCGGACCACGCCACACCCGTGAGTACTTGTTAACCGCCCGCGGTTAACAAGTACTCACGGGGGCGTGCCCACATCACGTTCGGGTGCGGGCCGTAGGCTGACACCCGTGCGCGTACTCGTTATCGGCTCCGGAGCCCGTGAACATGCCCTCCTTCTCGCCCTCTCTCGCGATCCGGGTGTCAGTGCCCTGATGTGCGCGCCCGGCAATGCCGGGATCGGCAAGATCGCCGAGCAGCACTCCGTCGACATCGCGTCCGGGGAGGCGGTGGCGGCCCTCGCGAAGAAGCTGGACGCCGACCTCGTAGTCGTGGGCCCCGAGGTTCCCCTGGTGCTGGGTGTCGCGGACGCCGTCCGTGCGGCGGGCATCGCGTGCTTCGGCCCGTCCGCCGACGCCGCGCGCATCGAGGGTTCCAAGGCGTTCGCCAAGGACGTCATGGCCACCGCCGGCGTGAAGACCGCGCACAGCGAGATCGTCGATTCGCCCGCCAAGCTGGACGAGGCGCTCGACCGCTTCGGTCCCAACTGGGTGGTCAAGGACGACGGCCTCGCCGCAGGCAAGGGCGTCGTGGTCACCACCGATCGGGACGCCGCCCGCGATCACGCGGCCGAATTGCTCGAGAACGGTCACCCCGTTCTCCTCGAATCCTTCCTCGACGGTCCCGAGGTGTCGCTGTTCTGCGTCGTCGACGGCGAGACCGTCGTGCCGCTGCTGCCTGCCCAGGATCACAAGCGCGTCGGAGACGGCGACACCGGACCCAACACCGGCGGCATGGGCGCCTACACGCCGCTCCCGTGGCTGCCCGAGCAGACCGTCACGCAGATCGTCGACGACGTCGTGAAGCCGGTCGCCGCCGAACTCGTCGCCCGCGGGAGCGCCTTCAGCGGCCTGCTGTACGCCGGGCTGGCGATCGGCAAGGACGGCCCGGCCGTCGTGGAGTTCAACTGCCGATTCGGCGACCCCGAGACCCAGGCGGTGCTCGCGCTGCTGAAGAGCCCGCTCGGGGAACTGTTGAACGCGGCGGCCACCGGAACGCTCGATCAGGTCGCGCCGCTCGAGTGGCAGAACGGCTCGGCGGTGACCGTCGTGGTCGCGGCCGAGCACTACCCGGCGACCCCGCGCACCGGCGACGTGATCACCGGCGCCGACGGTGACGGCGTCCTGCACGCAGGCACCAAGCTCGTCGACGATCAGGTGGTTTCCGCCGGTGGACGCGTGCTCAGCGTGGTCGGAGTCGGGGCCGACCTCGACGCGGCCCGCGCGGACGCGTACTCCAAGATCTCCGCGATCAAGCTGCCGGGAAGCCACTTCCGGAAGGACATCGGGCTGGCTGCGGTCGAGGGCCGCATCGCCATTCCCTGAGGTCGAACCATCGAAACAGACGTGCACCCCTGGAGCATCGAGGGGTGCACGTCTGCTTCGTCAGCACGTCACCGGGCCGTCCAGCCTCCGTCGATCGAGTAGGAGGCGCCGGTGACCATGCCTGCGTCGGCGGACGCGAGCCACGCGACGAGGGACGCGACCTCCGCCGGTTCCACCAGTCGTTTGATCGCGCTCTCGGTGAGCATCACCTTCTCGATCACGTCGGACTCGCTGATGCCGTGCACCTGCGCCTGATCCGCGATCTGCTTCTGCACCAACGGGGTCAGCACGTAGCCAGGGTTGACGCAGTTGCTGGTGACCCCGTGCGGACCGCCCTCGAGTGCCGTCACCTTCGACAGTCCCTCGAGCCCGTGCTTGGCGGTGACGTACGCGGCCTTGAACGCCGAGGCGCGGAGCCCGTGCACCGACGACACGTTGACGATGCGCCCGAAACCCGTCGCGTACATGTGCGGCAGGGCGGCACGGATCAGCAGGAACGGCGCCTCGACCATGAGCGTCTGGATGCGCCGGAAGTCCTCGGGGCGGAATTCCTCGATGGGACTGATGGTTTGGATCCCGGCGTTGTTGACGAGGATGTCCGTCTCGAGCCGCAACTCGGTGAGCGGATCGGTGTCGAGGAGGTCGACGTGCCACGCCGTTCCGTCGATCTCGTCGGCGAGGCTCTTGGCGGCCACGTCGTCGAGGTCGGCGACCGTGACGTGGGCTCCGCGCGCCGCCAGCGCCCGGGCGCACGCCGCGCCGATCCCGCTGGCGCCGCCGGTGACGAGCGCGGTGCGCCCGGCCAGGTTCTGCTCGGTCATGCCGGGACCTCGTTCTTCGCGTCCGCCGCCTTCTCGTCCGCCAGGATCTGCGCGTCCGCCGCGTCGATCGACTCGAGCGAGATGCCCTTGGTCTCCCGGGCGACGACGACGGCGACGGCGGTGATCAGGCAGGCGATCGCCAGGTAGATCGCGATCGGAACGGCCGAGTCGTACTTGCTGAGCAGGCTGGCCGCGATGATCGGCGCCAGCGAACCGGCCACGATCGACGTCACCTGGTAGCCGAGGGAGACACCCGAGTACCGCATGCGCGTCGGGAACATCTCGGCCATGATCGCCGGTTGGCCGGCGTACATGAACGCGTGGAACACCAGGCCGATGATGATCGCGCCGAGGATGACGGCGTTGTGCCCGCTGTTCATCATCGGGAAGGCGAAGAAGCCCCACGTGCCCGCGGTGAGCGCGCCGATCATGTAGACGGGACGGCGGCCGATCGTGTCGGAGAGTCGCCCGACGAGCGGGATCACCGCGAAGTGCACGGCATGGGCGATCAGCATCCACCAGAGGATCTGCGCGGTGTCGGTGTGGACGACGACCTTGAGGTACGTAATCGAGAACGTGACCACCAGGTAGTACATGACGTTCTCACCGAAGCGCAGGCCCATCGCCGTCAGCACGCCGCGGGGGTAGCGCTTGAGGACCTCGAAGACGCTGAACGACGTCTCCTTGATGTGCTCCGCTTCCTTCTGCGCCTGGATGAAGATCGGGGCGTCCGTCACCTTGGTGCGGATGTAGTAGCCGACGAGGACGATGACGGCCGACAGCCAGAACGCGACGCGCCAGCCCCAGCTGAGGAAGGATTCGTCGGACAGCGTCGTCGTGAGGATCAGCAGGACGACGGTCGCGACGAGGTTGCCCGCGGGCACGCCGGCCTGCGGCCACGACGCCCAGAACCCGCGGGATTTGTTGGGGCTGTGCTCGGCCACCAGCAGCACCGCGCCACCCCACTCGCCGCCGACGGCGAATCCTTGAATGAAGCGGAGGGTGACGAGCAGGGCCGGGGCCCAGTACCCGATCTGGCCGTAGGTGGGCAGGCAGCCCATCAGGAACGTGGCCGTTCCGACGAGCAGGAGGCTGAACTGGAGCAGTTGCTTGCGGCCGAACTTGTCGCCGAAGTGCCCGAAGACGATGCCGCCGAGCGGCCGGGCGACGAAGCCCACGGCGTAGGTCACGAACGCCGCGATGATCGCGTCGAGTTCGTTGTCGCCCGCCGCGAAGAAGACCTTGCTGAACACGAGCGTGGCAGCGGTTCCGTAGAGGAAGAACTCGTACCACTCGACAACGGTGCCGGCCATGGACGCGCCGACCACCTTCTTCAGCCCGGACGGCGGGGTTTCCTTCGTGTGCGCGGTTTCGTCGACGCTCATCTGTCGCTCCTCGTTACACTCCGTACCCCGTTGTGACTGGGGACACAGTTCATTGGTCCTGTCGAGTATTGATGCATATTTGTGCGCACACAATGACGCAACCTGCAATGGGTATGTGCAAATATGCAGAAATGACCCCCGGAACAGCCTTGCCCAGCGCCGACGACCTCCTCGTCCTGCTCGCGGTGGGGCGGACGGGCCGCTTCAACACCGCCGCCGACGACCTCGGGGTCAACCACACGACCATCTCGCGCCGGATCGCGAGTCTGGAGAAGTGCCTCGGCGGCCGGGTCCTCGTGAAGGCCGCGGGCGGGTGGGAGCTCACCGACCTCGGGCGGCAGGCCCTGACCGCCGCCGAGCGCGTCGAGGCCGCCGTCCACGGACTCGTCGCCGAGCCCGGCGGCGCCGATCACCTCAAGGGCGTCGTCCGCGTCTCGGCGACCGACGGGTTCAGCGCCTACATCGCGGCGCCCGCGGGCGCACTGATCCGCAGCAGGCATCCCGAGGTGTCCGTGGAAATCGTCGCGATCACGCGCCGGGCCTCGCAGCACCGCTCCGGACTCGACATCGAAATCGTTGTGGGCAAACCGCAGGTGCACCGGGCGGAGGCGCTGTGGCTGGCCGACTACACCCTCGGGCTGTACGGTGCGCGGTCGTACCTGGCCGCACACGGCACTCCGACGCGGGTGAGTGATCTGGCCGATCATTCACTCGTCTATTTCATCGACTCGATGCTGCAGGTCGACGAACTCGACCTCGCACGCCGCCTCACCGTCTCGATGCGCGAATCGGTGACGTCGACGAACGTGTTCGTGCACGTCGAGGCCACCCGGGCGTCGGCGGGCATCGGGCTGCTGCCGTGCTTCATGGCCGACCGTCACGACGACCTCGTACGGGTGCTGCCCGGGCAGGTCGAGGCCGAACTGGCGTACTGGCTCGTGGCGCGGCCCGAGTCGCTGCGACGACCGGAGGTCGCAGCGGTGGTGGGGGCGATCCGGGAGACGGTGGAATTGCAGCGGGACGCATTGGCGGGGGAGTGAGCGCGTCACGCTAGCGTCATGGGGTGCGTCCCGAATCCCAGCGGTCCAACATCCAGACCTTCCACGTGATGGACGTGTGGAAGGCCGCCACCGAACGTCAGCGCACCCACGGCGACGTGCTGACCCTGGCGGCGGGGCAGCCGTCCACGCCCGCGCCGCAGCCGGTACTCCGCGCGACGCGGGAAGTGCTCGACGGGCACCTGCTCGGCTACACGGAGACGTTCGGGATCCTGCCGCTGCGGGAGGCGATCGCCGGATATCACGCCGGCAAATCCGGAATCGACGTCGACGCCGAGGACGTCGTCGTGACCACCGGTTCGTCCGGCGCGTTCACGCTGCTGTTCCTCGCCGCCTTCGACGTCGGCGACACCGTCGTGGTGGCCCGCCCCGGCTACCCGGCCTACCGGAACACGCTCGCCGCGCTCGGCTGCACCGTCATCGAGATCGACTGCGGAGCGGACACCCGGTTCCAGCCGACGGTCGCGATGCTCGACGCCCTGCCCGAGCCGCCGGCCGGACTGATCGTCGCGAGCCCCGCCAACCCCACCGGCACCGTCATCGACCCCGGTGAACTGGCCGCCCTCGCCCGCTGGTGCGACGCCCACGGGACGCTGCTGATCTCCGACGAGATCTACCACGGCATCGGATACGGCGAGCAGGCGATGACCAGCTCGTGGGAGACGTCGCGCGAATCCGTCGTCGTCGGCTCGGTGTCCAAATACTTCTCGATGACGGGCTGGCGGCTGGGCTGGATGCTGGTCCCCGAGGGTCTGCGCCGGCCGTTGCAGCGCCTGGCCTCGAACATGACGGTGTGCCCGCCCGCCATCTCCCAGCACGCGGCGATCGCCGCGTTCACCGAGGAATCGAGAGCCGAACTCGACGGCCACGTGCAGCGCTACGCCGTCAACCGGGAGCTGCTGCTCACCGGCCTCCCCGAGCTGGGCATCACCGACCTGGCACCCGCCGACGGGGCGTTCTACGTGTACGCCGACATCGGGCACCTGCTCGGCGGATCCCACGGCGCGACGTCGACCGAATGGTGCTCGCGGCTGCTGCAGGACACCGGTCTGGCGCTGGCTCCCGGCATCGATTTCGACACCGTCCACGGAGACCGGACCGTCCGGCTGTCGTTCGCCGGATCCACGGCGGAGGTCCGGGAATCCCTGGTGCGACTGGGCCGCTGGCTGTAGCCGCAATTCACTGTTGCGGCGGCGCCGCAGCAGTTGTTCGATGGACTTGGGCGCACTGCGTGTTCGGGCGCGCCAGGCAAGGAGAACGGCGATGCTGTACGTCGCGTTGTTCGCATTCGTGTTGTGGGTCCTGTGCTTCGCCGACGCCGTCACCACCGACGACGACCAGTTCCGGAACCTCTCGAAGGAGGGCTGGCTGGTGATCGTGCTGCTGCTTCCGCTCGTCGGCTCGGTGCTGTGGCTCGTGGCCGGGCGGCCACAGAAGATTCCGGGCGATCGGCTGCCTGCCGACCCGGAGGAAGCCGAGTTCGTGCGGCGGTGCCGCGAACGAGCGGAGGAACAGCGGCGGCAAGGTTTCCACGGGCGCGACCAGGAATAGGAGGCCTACACTGTGGCTAGGATTACAGTGTTACATACCAGGCGCGAGGCGACGACATGAGCGACATCAGTCATCCACAGCCACCCCTTCCTGGCGGAGTCCGCATCGGGACCGTGGAACGGGAGCAAGCCGCGGCGGCACTCGCCGAACATTTCGCAGCCGGCCGGCTCGAGACCGACGAGTTCGACGCGCGGGTGCGTGCGGCGTACCTCGCCAAGACCGCCGCCGACCTCGTGCCGCTCTTCGCGGACCTTCCGGACAAGCAGCGCTTCGCGCCCGAACCCGAGCGGATGCGCGTGCGACGCGACCCGGGGCGGGAAGCGGCGGCACTGCGGGTACTCGTGTTCGTCGTGGCCGTCCTCGCCGCGATCCTGTGGGTCGCGCTGGTCCGCGTTCCGCCGCTCGTCTTCCTGCCCATCGTCTGGCTCGTACTCGCTCGGCGCAGCTTCGGGCGGCGGTCGTGCCGAGCGTGGTGAGGGTCTGACCGGGCCGGGAACTGATGAAAACTACCGCGAGGTCGGTTGTGGCTCCCGTACTCTGACAGGCAGGTTTGACGCCTGTCGAGCGATCGAGGAGCCACGATGACCAGCAGAATTGTGCGCTGTGCGAGCCTGATCCCGGTAGTCGCGGCCTCCGCGCTGCTACTGGGCGGATGCGGTTCCGACAGCGGCGACACCCCGTCGACCTCCGCCAGTGCGACGGCGTCCGCCACGGCAGCGATGACCTCGTCGCCGATGACCACGAGCGCGGCAGGGGCCGCGGCGGTCACCAAGGAGCAGGCGGAGCAGACCGCTCTCGCGACGGTCCCGGGCGGCACGGTCGTGAACTCGGAGCAGCAGCAGCGCGACGGTAAGACGGTGTGGCACGTCCATATCCGCGATGCCAAGGGCTGGGACTACGACGTGAACGTCGACGCGGCGACCGGCACGGTGGTGTCCGACAGCCAGGACGGGCAGACCACCACGACAGCCGCACCCGCACCGCCCGCCGGCGCGGTGACACAGCAGCAGGCGGAGCAGATCGCCCTCGCGACGGTCCCGGGTGGCACGGTTGCGAACTCGGAGCAGCAGCAACGGGACGGTAAGACGGTGTGGCACATTCACATCCGGGACGCCAAGGGCTGGGACTACGACGTCAACGTCGACGCGGCGACCGGGGCCGTCCTTCCCGACAACTGACCGCAGTAGGTAGAACGACTCAGGTGACCGCCTCTCGAAGATGGGTACGTTGCCCGATGCCGGGGCGGTGACGTCGCCCTAGCGTCGATGTCATGGTCACCACGTCGGTTCTCGTGTTCCACCCCGGCTTCCAGCGGTGGGCGGCCCGCGCGGGCGTCGCGGGACCGGTGCTGTTCACCGCGGGATTTCTCGTCCAGGAGGCATTCCGCCGGGACGACTACAGCCGGATCGCCGACCCGATCAGCGCTCTCGAGGCGGACCCGAGCGGCTGGGTCCAGCAGCTGAACTTCCTCGTGTTCGCCGTGCTGCTGACGATCTTCGCGGCCGGACTGCACCGCGGCATCGCGGCGACGCGATTCGGCTGGGCCGGGCCCGCTCTGCTCGGGACGGCAGCGGTCGGGCTGATCCTCGCCGCGGTGTTTCCGTTACGCGAGGATCCGGCGGGGGAGCCCTACGACCCGGGCCTTCACGTGATCTCGGGGGTCACCTTCTTCTCCAGCAGCGCCCTCGCACTCGTCGTGCTGTCGCGCCGATTCGCCGCCGATCCGCGGTGGCGCGGCCTGGTGTCCTATGTCGCCGTCACCGGTGTGATCGGCCTGGGCTGCTTCGTGATGCTGGGCCGGTGCGCGATGCCCGCAGGCGCCCCGCTGCACGACGTCGCCGGACTTCTGCAACGCTGCACCCTGCTCCTCGTGACGTTCCCGGCACTGGTGACGATCGCCCTGCGGCTCCGTCGCCTCGCCTGCCGGCCGCCGGCACTCATCCGGTCGTGAACACCGGCACCTGCACTCGCGTCAGGCAACTCGTGTCGTAGCTGCCGGTCGGCTGCTCGAGGAAGCCGACCGTGACGGCCGGGGCGCAGTCCGAGGACTGCAGCACGTCGTGGCCGAGTCCGGGGAACTCGAGCACCTCGGACCGCGACAGGGTGTCGGCAGCGGTGCGCGCCTGCGACGGCGGGGTGACGGCGTCGAGCGATCCGGTGAGCAGCAGGGTCGGCACGTCGCTTCTCGTGGTTTCGTGCACACGTGCGTCGGATGCGGGCACGTCCCAGACGCCGCAGTCGTCGAAGATCCGGGCGGCCTGCGGCACGAGCGACAGCACGGAGTCCGGGAACTGCGGCGGCGCGGCCTTCGCTTCGGCCCGGACCTGCTCACGGTCGGTGAACGCCGTCTGCTCACCGCAGAACACCCCGAACGTCAGTCCGTAGCCGATGAGTCCGGGCGGTGTCACCGTGCCGAGCAGTGCGGTCGCCGCCGGGACGCCGTCGCCGGTGGCGGTCGCGTGGACGAGCGCGGGAAGTCCGGCGTAATTGCCCGGCGCGAGGCTCTGCTGGATGACCAGATTGGCGAAGGTGTACCCGTCGAGCACGACGCGTCTGCCGGACAGGTCGACGGTCAGCGGCGAGGCGGCCAGCCGGTTCACGGTCGCGGTGAACCGGCTGGCCCGGGTAGGCGGCGGCGCACGCGGCCGCAGTGAAGACGGCCGCCGGGGCGGGTTCCGGATCGCCGTCGGACGCACACGCCGGCGCCAGGACCATCGGCGCTGCCACCGCGCATCCCAGGGCCAGCATCCGCACCGACACCCGCATCGTCCCGACGCTACGCGGGTGCGCGGCACGACCCACATACTTCGCGGTCTGTCGCCCAATCCGCCCTGGTGCGGGGTCCGCGGCTGGCAGGATGAATTGGTGTCATCCGCGGCAACTCCGAAGGGCGAACGGCGCCGACAGGCGCTGGTCGAGGCTGCCGCCGATCTGCTGCTCGAGGGCGGATTCGACGCGGTCCGGCACCGCTCCGTGGCCACCCGCGCCGACCTTCCGCTCGCGTCGACCACCTACTATTTCGAGTCCCTGGACGACCTGATCGCGAAGGCCGTCGAATGCAACGGCAACCGCGACCTCGCGGTCATGCGCGGCCGGGTCGAGGACGTCACGCACCGGCGCCGCGGCCGCGAATCCACCGTCGATCTTCTCCTCGACCTGCTGGTCGGACCGGCCCTCATCAGTGAGGACTGCCGCGAGAGGCTGATCTCCCGGTACGAGCGGTTCACGGCCTGTGCGCGCCGCCCCGAACTGCGCGAAGTCCAACTGCGGTTGCGCGCGCAACTGGACGACGTTCTCACCGAGGCCCTGAGGCGCTCCGACCGCGACGTCCGGCAGGAGCAACTCCGGCGGCTCGTCGCCGTCGTCGACGGAGCGGTGGTCACCGCGCTCGGCGAGCACGACCCCGACCTGCGGGCGCTCGCCCGGGCGATGCTGCTCGACGTCGTCGACGTCGTCGCGCCCGCCCTCGACCGGCCGGACCACGTCGAGCTGTAGCGCCGCCGTAAACTGGGGACTCGTGAGCCGCATCCCGAACGTCCTTGCCAACCGATACGCCAGCCCCGAACTCGTCGAGTTGTGGTCGCCCGAGCACAAGATCGTCCTCGAGCGTCAGCTGTGGCTCGCCGTGTTGCGGGCCCAGGCGGAACTCGGGATCGACGTGCCGGCCGAGGCGCTCGCCGACTACGAACGGGTGCTCGAGCAGGTGGACCTCGACTCCATCGCCGACCGTGAGCGCGTCACCCGCCACGACGTGAAGGCCCGGATCGAAGAGTTCAATGCCCTCGCCGGCCACGAGCAGGTCCACAAGGGGCTGACCAGCCGCGACCTCACCGAGAACGTCGAGCAGCTGCAGATCCTGCGGTCGCTCGAGCACGTCCACGCACACGGTGTCGCGGTCGCGGCCCGGCTGGCCGAGCGAGCCGCCGAGTACAGCAGCCTCGTCATGGCGGGCCGGTCGCACAACGTCGCGGCGCAGGCGACCACGCTCGGGAAGCGGTTCGCGTCCGCCGCCGACGAACTGCTCGTCGCGCTCACCCGGCTGCGCGAGCTGATCGACCGCTACCCGCTCCGCGGCATCAAGGGCCCCATGGGCACCGCCCAGGACATGCTCGACCTCCTCGACGGCGACGCGTCCAAGCTCGAGGCGCTGGAGCAGAAGGTCGCCGAGCACCTCGGCTTCTCCCACGTGTTCACGAGCGTCGGCCAGGTGTACCCGCGGTCGCTGGACCACGACGTGCTGTCGGCGCTGGTGCAGGTCGCGGCCGGGCCGTCGTCGTTCGCGCACACCATCCGCCTGATGGCCGGCCACGAGCTGGTCACCGAGGGCTTCCAGCCCGGCCAGGTCGGGTCGTCGGCGATGCCGCACAAGATGAACACCCGCTCCTGCGAGCGCGTCAACGGACTGCAGGTCGTGCTCCGCGGATACGCGTCCATGGCCGCCGAGCTGGCCGGCGCGCAGTGGAACGAGGGTGACGTGTTCTGCTCGGTGGTGCGCCGCGTCGCGCTGCCGGACGCGTTCTTCGCGATCGACGGACTGATCGAGACGTTCCTGACGGTGCTCGCCGAGTTCGGCGCCTACCCCGCCGTCATCGAGAAGGAACTCACCCGGTACCTGCCGTTCCTCGCCACGACCAAGGTCCTGATGGCTCTGGTGCGCGCCGGAGTGGGCCGGGAGACCGCGCACGAGGTCATCAAGGAACACGCCGTCGCCGTCGCACTCGCGATGCGCGAGCAGGGCAAGGAGCCCGACCTGCTGGACCGCCTGGCCGCCGACGACCGGCTGCCCCTCGACCGGGCCGCACTCGACGAGGCCCTCGCCGACAAGAAGGCGTTCATCGGTGCCGCCGAGGCGCAGGTCGCCACGGTCGTGGCGCAGGTGCAGAAGCTCGTCGACGCCAACCCCGAGGCGGCCGCGTACCAGCCGTCCCCGATCCTGTAGGCGGCTTCGCCGCCCGTGCGCCTTTTTGGTAGCTGGGACTACCAAAAAGGCGCACAAGCACCGGAGGTGCCTGCGTGAACTGCATTTTCTGCGAGATCGTGTCGGGCCGGTCCGACGCCAGCGTCGTGCACGAGGACGAGAACGTGCTGGCGTTCATGGACATCCGGCCGTGGACGTCCGGACATCTGCTGGTGGTCCCGAAGCGGCACGCGAGCGGGCTCGCCGACCTCGATCCGGGCGACGGCGCGGCGGTGTTCGCGGTGGGGCAGCGCATCGCGACCGCGTTGCGCCACGAGCCGCTGCGGGCGCAGGGCGTCAACCTGTTCCTCGCCGACGGGATCGCCGCCGGCCAGGAGGTCTTCCACGTCCACCTGCACGTCGTCCCCCGCACCGCCGGTGACGGGTTCGGGCTGCGCGGAATGCCGAAGTCGCCGAGCCGGATCGCGCTCGATCAGACGGCCGGGGTCATCCGCTCCTCCCTCAGGTGAGCGGCAAAGCGTGCCGGAGCACACTTTGTCACTCACGTGGGGGGAGGGGGCCGTCCTCGTCGAAGCGTCGTTCGGTGATGTCGTAGGTGCCGTCCGCCCGGACCCTCAGCACGGTCGAGGCCCGCGTCCCGTACCCGCCGTGGCGGATGAACCGCGACGACAGGGCACGTTCGAGTTCGGGTTCGATGCCTGTGTCGGGCAGCGCGTCCCACGGTGCCGGGTCGCTGTCGGCGAGCACGTCGAAGTACGCGCCCGGATCTGATTCGGCGCTGCCGTCGTCGGCGGCGAGCGCGGCGGCGAACGCCTCCGTGCCGCCCGTCACCTTCGGCCAGGGGGTGTCGAGTTCGGCGTTGGACAGCCCGTGGACGCCGGGGTCGACGCGCTGCCTGCGACCGTGGGGTCGGTTGGTGACCCACCACAGTTCCGCAGGGTCGCCGACGAGCAGGTTGAAGCTGCCGTACTCGGCGCCGGTCGCGGCGACCTGTTCGGCGTGGGCGGCGGGTGTGAGCCGGCCGCGGAGGTAGTCGACGGGCAGGGCTCCGCGGGACCGGGCGCCGGTTGCGGGGGCGCCGTCGCGGACGTTGGTGACGGCCGCGAACCGCAGGGTGTCGGAGATGCCCATCCACGTTCCGCCTGCGAGCAGGTCATGGCCCGCGACGAAGCCGTCGTCCCATCGGCGCAGCGGTTCCGTGGGACGGGCGTAGAACTCGTCGCGGTTGGCCGCGACGACGAGGGGGAGATCGGGGCGGGTATGCCAGGCGAACAGGACCAGGCACATACGGACGTCTCCTCGTCACCCTCGGCTACACGGTTGCAGGCCCGAGCGTAGCCGCCCTCGCAATACCTCTGAAACAGAGCTATTCTGAAGGCATGGCACAGAACGAGGCGCCCGCCGAGCAACTCTTCGCCGCAATCGGATTGCTGCGCAGGCACACCCGCCGACGGGTCGGTCGGCCGTGGCCGGAGACGCCGCTGACCGGGTCGCAGGTGGAGTTGGTGCGACTGCTGCGCCGCAGGCCCGGGACGTCCGTCGCGGACGCGGCGGCGGCACTGGGCCTCGCGGCGAACACCGTTTCCACCCTCGTGCGGCAACTCACGGACGCCGGGCTGATCGAACGGGTGCGGGACGAGTCCGACCGCCGGGTCGCCCGCCTGGCGCTGACGGACGAGGCGCGGTCGCAGGTCGAGCGGTGGCGCGACCGCCGCAATCTCGCGGTCGCCGCCGCATTCGACGGACTGAGCGCCGAGGACAGGGCGGCCATCGAATCTGCCATTCCCGCCCTCGCCCGACTCGCCGGAGCGCTCCATCCGGATCGCGCCGAGGACAGCGATCAGGAGGTTGCCCGATGATATTTCGCAGGGAGAGGCCCGCCGCACGACACCGGCCGTCCCACGACGCGCTGGAACTGTCCCACGTGACCTACCGGTTCGGGGACTACACCGCGGTGAACGACCTGAGTCTCGTGATCGAGGCGGGCGAGTGCTTCGGTCTGCTCGGCCCCAACGGCGCGGGAAAGACCACGACGATCCGACTGCTCAACACGCTCCTTCCGCTGCAGGACGGCGACATCGGCGTCTTCGGATACGACGTGCGCTCCCAGGCGATGTTGGTTCGTCGGCTCCTCGGGTATGTGCCGCAGCAGTTGTCGATCGAGGGCGCACTCACCGCCCGGGAGAACGTGTCCTGGTTCGCCCGCCTCTACGACGTACCGCGGTCCGAACGCCGCCGCCGGGTCGAGGAGGTGCTGGAGATGGTGGATCTCGCCGAGGTCGCCGACCGGGTGGCGTCGAGTTTCTCAGGCGGCATGGTCCGGCGCCTCGAACTCGCGCAGGCACTGGTGAACCGGCCGTCGCTGCTGGTGCTCGACGAACCGACGGTCGGGCTCGATCCGGTCGCGCGGGATTCGGTGTGGACCCGCGTCACCGAGATGCAGAAGCAGTACGGGATGACAGTGCTGCTCACCACCCACTACATGGAAGAGGCCGAGGCACTGTGCGATCGGATCGCGCTGATGCACCGGGGCGAACTCCGCGCGGTCGGCTCGCCGGCCGGACTCGTCGCCGACCTCGGGCCCGACGCGACGCTCGACGACGTCTTCCGCCACCACACCGGTGACAGTCTCACCGCCGACGAGAAGGGAGGACTCCGGGATGTCCGTAGCACCCGCCGCACCGCGCGTCGTCTGGGGTGAACCTGCGCTCCGGCTGATCTCGCGGATCGCCACGTTCTGCCTGGTCGAGTTGCAGAAACTCCGGCACGACCGGACGGAGTTGGTGACCCGCGCGATCCAGCCGATTCTCTGGCTCGTGATCTTCGGGGAGACGTTCAGCCGCATCCGCGCGATCCCGACCGGCGACGTCCCCTACCTGGACTATCTGGCCCCGGGCATCATCGCCCAGTCGGCCCTGTTCGTCGCCATCTTCTACGGCATCCAGATCATCTGGGAACGCGACGCCGGGGTCCTGACCAAATTGCTCGTGACACCCACTCCGCGTGCGGCTCTCGTGACGGGCAAGGCGTTCGCGGCCGGGGTCCGCGCGGTGGCCCAGGCCGTGGTCGTGGTGGTCGTGGCGGCGCTGCTCGGCGTCGCGATGACGTGGAATCCGCTGCGCCTGCTGGGCGTCGTCGCGGTGGTGGTGCTGGGGGCGGCGTTCTTCTCGTGCCTGTCCGTGGCCATCGCGGGGGTGGTGCTCAAACGCGACCGGCTGATGGGCATCGGTCAGGCGATCACCATGCCGCTGTTCTTCGCGTCGAACGCGCTGTACCCGGTGGAACTCATGCCGGGGTGGGTCCAGGCGATCAGCCGGGTGAACCCCCTGAGCTACGAGGTGTCCGCGCTCAGGGGGCTGCTCATCGGCCAGCCGACGAACTACTGGCTGGACTTCGGGGTGCTCGTGGCAGCCGCGGTGCTCGGGATCGCCGTCGCGTCCGCGCTGCTCGGGAGACTGTCCCGATGATCACGCCGGGTCAGGACGTGACGAACGTCTTCTCCAGGGCCCGGCGCAGTTCCGACTTGCTGATCTTGCCGACACCGGTGACCGGGAACTCGTCGACGAACACGACCTTGTCGGGGACCTTGTAGTCGGCGAGTCCGCGGCCGCGGACGAACTTCTTGAGCTCGACGGCCTTCGGCTGCTCGCCCGCGACGACGACGAACGCGCAACTGCGTTCGCCGAGATACTGATCGGGCATCGACACCACCGCGACGTCGGCGACGGCTGGGTGCGCGAGCAGGTGATTCTCGACCTCCTCGGCGGCCACCTTCTCGCCGCCGCGGTTGATCTGATCCTTCGCGCGGCCCTCGACCACGAGGTAGCCGTCGTCGGTGAGCCGGACGATGTCGCCGGTGCGGTAGAAACCGTCCTCGGTGAACGCGGTCGAATTGTGTTCGGGGGCGCGGTAGTAGCCGCGGATGGTGTACGGACCGCGGGTGAGCAGGTGACCGGACGTGCCGGTCGGGACGGGCGCACCCTGGTCGTCGACGACCCGCACCTCGTCGTCGGGGCTGATCGGCCTGCCCTGGGTGGTGACGATCGTCTCTTCCGGGTCGTCCAGCCTTGTGTAGTTGACCAGTCCCTCGGCCATCCCGAAGACCTGCTGCAGCGCGCACCCGAGTTCGGGACGCACCCGCTTGGCGGCCTCGGCGCTGAACTTCGCGCCCCCGACCTGCAGCACCTCGAGGCTCGAGATGTCCCGGTCCGTGCGGGCGGCGGCGGACAGCCACGCCAGCGCGAGCGGCGGGACCAGCGACGCGATCGTGACTCTCTCCCGCTCGATGAGCGCGAACGCGGTGTCGGGACTGGGATCCGGGGCGAGCACCACGCGGCCACCGGCGTGCAGCACGCCGAGGATGCCCGGGGAGCTCATCGGGAAGTTGTGCGCCGCAGGGAGGGCGACCAGCAGGCGGGTGTTTTCGTCGATGCCGCAGATGCGGTCCGACTCGCGCACCGAGTACAGGTAGTCGGTATGGGTGCGCGGGATCAGCTTCGACACCCCGGTGGTTCCGCCCGAGAGCTGCAGGAACGCCACGGATTCCGGACCGGCCGCCGGTGCGTCCGAGATCGGTTCCGAGGCCCGCAGTTCGTCGAGGGAGGTGAACTCCTCCGCGTCGCCTGCCACGATGACCCGCGGCGGGTTCGCCGCCGACGACACTACGTCGCGGGCGAGGCCCCGGTAGTCGAAACCGGCGTGCGTGTCGGTGATCACGTAGGCCGCCGCGTCGGCGAAACTGCAGAAGTAGGAGATCTCCTGGGAGCGGTGCGCGGGCAGCGCGAACACCGGCAGGGCGCCGAGCCGGAAGACCGCGAAGATCACCTCGACGTACTCGACGATGTTCGGCAGTTGCACCACCACCCGGTCGCCGGGCTGCACCCCCGACGACTGCAGACCGGCGGCGAGCCGGTCGGCGCGGTCGGACAATTCGCGGTAGGTGAGGGCGCGGTCGGACCCGGACGCGTCCGGCCCGGTCACGGCGATCGCGTCCCCGAATCGCTCGGCGCGGGCGCCCAGAAACTGCTGGAACGTCTCGTCCGTCCAGTACCCGGCGGCACGGTAGCGTGCGACGAGTTCGGCGGGATAGCCGGTGGTGGTCTCCAGGGGAGCGCGAACGCTCGTGGTCATCGAAAGTCCTTTCACGGGCATGGCTGTTCGGGGCCGTCAGGCTTGGAGGGTAGCGCCGCCGTCGACGTAGAGCGCCTGCATGGTGATGTGTCGCGCCCGGTCCGACAGGAGGAACTCGACGGAGTCGGCGATGTCGGCGGCGTCGGCGATGCGGCCCAGCGGGATGCCGACCTTGAACGAGCCCAGGTCGCCGTCGATCGCTCCGCGCGCCCCGGTGTCGTCGGAGGGGTCCGACCACAGCGACCGCTGCATCGCGGTGTCCGTCGAGCCGGGGGCGACGATGTTCGCGCGGATTCCGTATTCGGCCAGCTCGAGGCCGAGTACCCGGACGATCATCGCGACGGCGGCCTTGGACGCGCCGTACGCGCCCATCCCGGTGCGGGGGACGCCGGCGGCGTTCGAGCCGACCACGACTATGGAACCGGCCGAGCGGTCCCGCATTCCGGTGCCGACGGCGCGCAGCACGTTGACCAGACCCGTGACGTTGACGTCGAACACGCGCTGCCAGCTCGCGGGATCGGCGTCGAGTACCGACCCGGTCTCGAGCACCCCGGCCACGTGCGCGAGGGCGGTGACGGGACCGTGCTCGTCCTCGATCCGGCGGACGGTGTCGGTGACCGCGGCGGTATCGCGGATGTCGGTGACGGCGGTGCCGAGCGGAGGGGTGTCGAGCAGGGCGGCGGTGGCGGCGAGGCCTTCGGCGTCTCGATCGAGCAGCACCAGGCGGTGACCGGACCGCGACAGGGTGACGGCCGTGGCCCGTCCGATACCCTGCGCCGCCCCGACGATCAGTGTCGTGCCGCTCATCGGGGAAGTCCCAGTGCCGCGAGGACGGTGCCCAGTTTGGTTGTGGTCTCGGCGAGTTCGTCGTCCGGTTCGGAGGCGGCGACGATGCCCCCGCCCGCGTAGGCCGTGACGGTGGTGCCGTCGGCGTCGATCTGCGCGCACCGGATGGTGACCATCCATTCGCCGTCACCGTCGGCGTCGGCCCAGCCCACGGCGCCGGCGTAGAAGCCGCGGTCGCCCTCGAGTTCGCCGATCAGCGCACGCGCGGCGCCGGTGGGGGTGCCGCAGACGGCCGGTGTCGGGTGCACGGCGACGGCGAGATCCAGCGCGGTCACCGAGCGATCCCGCAGCCGTCCCGCCACGGGTGTGCCGAGGTGCCACAGTTGCGGTGTGCTGGTGAGGGTGGGCCGGTCGGGGATGTCGAGTTCGGTGCAGAACGGCTCGAGGCTCGCGCGCAGTGCGTCGACGACGAGGGCGTGCTCACGCAGGTTCTTCTCCGAGGAGACGAGATTCTCCGCTGTCTGCCGGTCGATCTCGGGGTCGGCGTGCCGGGGAGCCGAGCCGGCGAGAGGATGGCAGGTCACGGTGTCGCCGCGGCGGCGGATGAGTACCTCCGGGCTCGAGCCGACGAGGTGCCGTCCCGACCATCCGGTGCCCGCGGCGCCCAGGTCGACGCTGAAGCCGTTGCCGCCGAGGTCGTTCGCGACGAGCCGGGCGAGCAGCGTGTGCGGGTGCAGCGGTTCTTCGGCGTGCAGTACGACCGACCGGGCGAGCACCACCTTGTGCAGTGCGGCCTCGGGTTCGCGCAGCACGGAAATCGCGGCGGCGACGCGGTCGAGGTGCTCGTCCTCCGGGGGGACCGACGCACCGGCGTGCACGTGCGGAACCGTCTGCGGGCGGGGAGTCCAGCGTCCCGGGTGATGACGCAGCGTCTGCGGTGCGACCAGGGCGGCGGGATGCGACGGGTCGAAGGCGAGCGCGCCGGCCACCGAGGTGACGGTGCCGCTCTTCAGGGCCGCGGCGGCGTCGCGGGCGGAGTCGAAACCGGTGCGGATGCCGTCGGCGATCACGGTGCCGTGCGGGCGGGAGAGGACGAACGGCGCGCCCGGCGGTAGATCCGCCGGAGTCTCTGTGGACTCGGCAACGGCCGTCGATTCCATGTGATCACCTCTCGATTACGGACAACTCGGACATTCGTCGCGGTGGGGGCACCGCGACCCAGACCTTATACGGTAAGGCTAACCTTTGGTATTGTTCCCATTCGCCCGGCGCTCGCTTTGCAGGCCGTGATGTCCATTCGGACAGTTGAATTCGTCACCAAGAAGAGGATGTCAATTCATGTCGACCGCCGCAGTGCCCTTGACGCGCGCCCAGTCGGGCGTATGGTTCGCCCAGCAGTTGACCCCGGACAACCCTGTGTTCAACACGGCGGAGTGCATCGAACTGCGCGGATCCGTCGACCTGGCCGCCGCCGCCCGTGCCGTGCGGGGCGCCGCCGACGACGCGGAGGTTCTCACCGCCGGGTTCGGCGTCGAAGCGGACGGGACGGTGTTCCAGTATCCGGGAGCCCGCCCGCTCGCCGAACCGGTGCGCGTCGATCTGAGCCACTCCGCGGATCCGTGGGCCGCCGCGCAGCAGTGGATGGCCGACGACGTCGCGGGCGTCATCGATCCGCTCACCGACCCGTGTGTGCGTGCCGCACTGCTCGTTCTCGCCGACGACTGGGTGGTCGTGTATCTCTGCGTCCATCATCTGGTCATCGACGCGTACGGTTTCGGCCTCTTCTCCCGGCGGATCGCCGAACGCTACACCGCGGACCTGCGCGGCGACGACGTGCCGGCGTCGAAGTTCACCCCGGTGGGGCCGGTCGTGCAGGAAGAACTCGACTACCGGGACACCGCGGAGTTCGCCGCGGACCGCGAATTCTGGTCCGGGTACCTGTCCGACGTCGACGAGGCCGTTCTCCTCGGCGCGGACAGCGAAAACCCGAGCGACGGGTCCGGGGGGATCGCCCGCCGGTCCCGCGCCGTGCGGTGGACGCTCACCGCCGACCAGCAGCGGGGTCTCAGTGCGGTCGGCAAGGCGATGTCCGCGAGTTGGGGCGACGTCGTCACCGCGACCGTCGTCGCCTACCTGCGCGCCGCCACCGGCCGTTCCGACCTGACCATCGGCTTCCCGGTGATGAACCGCCTCGGCAGCGCCTCGATGGGTGTGCCCATGTCCGCGGTGAATGTCGTTCCGCTGCGACTGCAGCCGACGGCCGCGCACACGCTCGGCGACCTGATCGGCGACGTCCGCTCGGCGGTGGCCGAGTGCCGGGCGCATTACCGGTACCGCGGCGAGGACATTCAGCGTGACCTGCGGCTCCCCGCCGGTTCCCGCGGGGTGATCGGGCCGTCGATCAACGTCAAACCGTTCGGAGACCGGCTGCTGTTCGGCGACATTCGCGGTGGCGTGCACTCGGTGGCGCGCGGCCCGCTGCAGGACTTCATGGTGACGGTGCGGCCACTCGACGCCGTCGGCGGTCTCGAGGTGTGGGTCGACGCGGACGCCGACACGTTCACCGAGTCCGACCTCGGCGTCCACACGGACCGTCTGCGCCGGCTCTTCGCGGCGGTGGCGGCCCTCCCCGACGGCGACCCCGCGATCCCGCTCGCCCGTCTCCCGATCCTCTCCGACGCGGAACTGCAGCGGGTACTGCACGACTGGAACGCATCCGACCTGCCGGTCCCGCCGGGACTGACGCTCGTCGACCTGTTCCACGCCGTCGTGGACCGTGACCCGGACGCGCAGGCCGTCGTCGACGCGGACACCACGCTCACGTACGGCGAACTGGAGGCGCGGGTCGGGCGGCTGGCCCGGCACCTGCTGTCGCACGGGCTGGGCAGGCACCGGCGGGTGGCCGTCGCGCTGCCCCGGTCGGTCGACACGATCGTGGCGCTGTTCGGCGCGCTCGAGGCCGGCGCGACCTGCATCCCCCTCGACCCCGACCATCCCGCCGAACGCCTCGGCCACGTGCTCGCCGAGACGGCACCGGGATGCATCCTCACCGGCGGCGACGCCACGTCGCGCATCGCCGGAATCGCCGCGGCGGCCGGGCTGCCCGCGCCGGTCGTGCTGGACGACGCCGCCCTGACCGCGACGCTGGCCGCGCTTCCGGGACACCGCCTGTCCGACCTCGAACGCGGACGCCGGATACACGACCTCGAGACCGCGTACATCATCCACACCTCCGGTTCGACCGGGCGGCCGAAGGGCGTGGAGGTGCCGCATCGCGGTGCGGTCAACCTGTTCCACAGTCACCGCCACCACGTCTTCTCCCGGGCGTGCACCGCGGCGGGCAAGTCTCGGCTGCGCGTCGGCCACGTGTGGTCGTTCTCGTTCGACGCGTCCTGGGGCCCGCACCTGTGGATGCTGGGCGGGCACTCCCTGCGCATCGTCGACGAAGTGACCCAACGCGATCCGGATCAGCTCGCGGTCCTCGCCCTCGCCGAGGGCTGGGACTTCGTGGAACTGTCCCCGTCGCAGCTCGAGCAGGTGATCGACGCCGACCTGTTCCCCGCCGGCACCGTCCCGACGGTCGGGTTCGGCGGCGACGCCGTCACCGGCCGGCTGTGGGAACAACTGCGCAGCAGGCACGGCGAGGCGTTCAACTTCTACGGCCCCACCGAGGGCACCGTCGACGTGCTCGTCGCCGCCGTCGCCGACAGCGCGACACCGGTGATCGGGCGACCCGTCGCCAATCTTCGCGCCTACGTGCTCGACCACGGTCTCGCGCCGGTGCCGCCGGGGGTGGACGGCGAACTGTACGTCACCGGACCGGGTGTGGTGCGCGGCTACCTCGGAGCCCCCGGACTCACGGCGGGACGGTTCGTCGCGAATCCGTTCCCGGGCGGGGAGTCCCGAATGTACCGGACCGGGGACGTCGTCCGGTGGGTGCCCGACGCGGACGGGAACTCCGCGCAGATCGTGTACCGCGGGCGCGGCGACAATCAGGTGAAGATCCGCGGCTTCCGGGTGGAACTCGGCGAGGTCGAATCCGCGCTGACCCGGCTGCCGGGCGTGACGCGCGCCGTCGCGGTGGCCCGCACCGACAGCAGCGGCGTGTCGCAGCTGGTCGCGTACCTGCTGGTCGACGAGGATGCGGAGGCCGCGGTGTTCGACGTCGCGGCGGCGCGGGCGCAGGTCGGGCAGTGGCTGCCGGCGTACATGGTGCCGTCCGCGTTCACCGTTCTCGATGCGCTGCCGCTCACATCCAACGGCAAACTGGACCGGAAGGCTTTGCCGGACCCCGACTTCGGATCGCTGGTCACGTCCCGTCCGCCGTCCACCGAACTCGAGGCCGGACTGTGCGACGTCGTCGCCGGGGTGCTGGGTCTGCCGTCCGTCGGCATCGACGACGACTTCTTCCTGCTCGGTGGGCACTCGCTGTCCGCGGCGAAGGTGATCGCGCGGGCCCGGGACCGGCTCGGGGTGGAACTGAGCATCCGGACCGTCTTCGACAACCCGACCGTGGTCGCGATGGCGGCCCAGTGCGCCCAGGATGCGGCCGGGCCGGGTCGCCCCCTGCTGGTGCCGGTGGCGCGCACCGAGATGATGCCGCTGTCGTTCGGGCAGCAGCGGCTGTGGTTCCAATTCCGGTTGGAGGGGCCCAGTCCCACCTACAACGTCCCGGTGACGATGCGGTTGCACGGCACGGTCGACGACACCGCCCTCCGCGGCGCCCTCGCCGACCTCCTCGCCCGGCACGAGACGCTGCGCACCGTCCTGACGGACGTCGACGGCGTGGGTCGCCAGCGCGTGCTGGCCGACGTCGCCGCGCCGCTGGTCGTGGAGGACGTGACGGCCGCGGAACTCGACGGCAGGCTCGTTGCCGCCGCCCGGCACGGCTTCGACCTCGAGACCGAGATCCCGATCCGGCTGCGGTTGCTGCGCGTGTCGCCGGAGGAATCGGTGCTGCTGCTGCTCGTGCACCACATCGCGAGCGACGAACTGTCCACGCCGATTCTGTTGCGCGACCTGGGCGCGGCCTACGAGACGCGCACCGGAGGGCGAACGGCCCCGCCCGCACCGCTGCCGGTCCAGTACGCCGACTTCGCGGTCTGGCAGCGAAACCTGCTCGGCGACCCCGCCGACCCGGACAGCCTGTCCGCCCGGCAGATCGGGTACTGGAGTGACCGGCTCGCCGGGCTGCCCGAGGAGCTGACGCTCCCGGTGGACCGGAGCCGCGCCCCGGTTGCGACGTTCGCGGGCGCGCATGTCGAGCACACCCTGTCGCTCGGCACCGTCACCGCGCTCCGGGCCCGTGCCCGCGAGGCCGGCGCGACGATGTTCATGCTCGTGCACACCGCCGTCGCGGTGGCGTTGTCCGGTAGTGGTGCGGGCGAGGACATTCCGATCGGCACCCCCACCGCCGGCAGGCCGAGCACCGAACTCGACGAACTGGTCGGGTTCTTCGTCAACATGGTGGTGCTGCGCACCGACCTGTCGGGCGACCCGACCCTCGCCGAGCTGCTCGGCCGCGTCCGGGCGACGGACCTCGCGGCGTACGCGCATCAGGACGTGTCGTTCGACCGGCTGGTGGAGGCCCTCAACCCGGAGCGCAGTGCCGCCCGGCACCCGCTGTTCCAGGTGCTAGTGCAACACCAGGCGCCGCCGCCGATCAGCCTGTTCGAGGAGTTCTCGCCGGAGGTGTCGTTCGTTTCGAACGACACGGCGATGTTCGACCTGACCTTCGACGTGATCGACGAGCCGGACGGATCCATGCGCGTCCGTGTCGACTACGCCCGCGACCTGTTCGACGCGGCGACCGCCGACGCGCTCGCGGCGCGCACGGTCCGCGTGTTCGAGGCGCTCGCCGCGGATCCGGGTGTCCGGATGTCCGCGGTGGAACTGCTGTCCGCGCAGGAGCGGTCGTGGCTTCGCCGGGGCGGCACCGACACGGCTGGGCCGGAGGTCGCCCAGGGGCTGACGGTGGTGGCCGGGGACGGCGCCGTCACCCTCGACGTGCTGTTCGCCCGCCAGGTGGCGCGCACCCCGGACGCTCCCGCCCTGGTCGGCGCGGAACGGGAACTGACGTTCGCGGAACTGGATCGCCGCGCCAACCGGATCGCGCGGCACCTGATCGACGGCGGCGTCGGACCGGAGTCCGTCGTCGCGCTGATGCTGCCCCGCGGGATCCCGGTGATCGTCTCGATCCTGGCCGTCTGGAAGGCCGGCGGCGCGTATCTGCCACTCGACCCCGACTACCCGGCCGAGCGGCTCGCCTACATGCGGGACGACGCGAAACCCGCAGTCGTGCTGGACCAGGCGACATTCGACGCGTGGGCGGCGAGCGAGGTGGGCGACGCACCGATCGCGCCGCACGAACGTCGCGGCTCCGCCATCGCGGACAACGCCGCGTACCTGATCTACACGTCCGGTTCGACCGGTCAGCCGAAGGGCGTCGTCGTCCCGCACCGCGGCGTCGCGGCACTGCTCGCCACGCAGCACGAACGCACCGTCGGGGACGCGTCGGTCGAGCGACTGCGCGTGCTGCTCACCTATTCGCCGGCGTTCGACTCGTCCGTCGATCCGCTGCTGTCGATGCTCGGTGGTCACACCCTCCACCTGCTGGAGTCGGAACTGCTCGCGGACTCGGCGGGCATCGTCGACTACGTGCGGCGTCACCGCATCGACGCGGTGGACTGCGTGCCGCTGCTGATGAGCGAACTCCTCGCGGATGGGCTCATCGACCCGGCCCACCACCGTCCCAGAGTGCTCGCCGTCGGCGGCGAGGCCGTACCCGCGGACCTGTGGACGGCGCTCGGCGACGCGGCGGCGCACGGCATCCGGTCGCGGAACATGTACGGCCCCACCGAGGCCACGGTCGACGCCGCGGTCGCCGACATCCTGCCGGGCGCCCGCCCCACCATCGGCACCCCCGTCACCGGCGGCCGCGCGTACGTCCTCGACCGGCGACTGCGTGCGGTGCCGCCCGGCGTGCCCGGCGAACTGTACGTCGGGGGACCGGGGGTGACCCGCGGCTACCTCCGGCGTCCGGGCCTGAGCGCATCGCGTTACGTCGCCGATCCGTACGGCGGCCCGGGGGAGCGCCTGTACCGGACCGGGGATCTGGTGCGGTGGTCCGCGGACCGGACGCTCGAGTACCTGGGCCGCGCCGACGACCAGGTGAAGATCCGCGGATTCCGCGTCGAACTCGGTGAGATCGAGCAGGTCCTGGCCCTGCATCCGGGGGTGGACGCGGCCGTGGTCGTGGCCCGGGAGGACGATCCGGGCCGCAAACGCCTCGTGGCGTACGCCGTGGGGCGCGGCCTCGACGCGGAGGTGTTGCGCGCGCACGTCGCGGCCGCACTGCCCGACTACATGGTGCCCGCCGCGACCGTCCTGCTGGACGAGCTGCCGGTGACCCCGAACGGCAAGGTGGACCGGAAGGCGCTGCCCGCGCCGGACTTCTCGGCACTGGGCACGTCGAGGGAAGCCGCCACGGACCTCGAACGCCGGCTGTGTGCCGTCGTCGCGGAAATCCTGCGACTGGACACGGTGGGACCCGACGACGACTTCTTCGTGCTCGGCGGCGACAGCATCGTCTCGATCCAGCTGGTGTCGAAGGCGCGGGCCGCCGGCTTGCGGTTCACCGCGCGGGACGTGTTCGAGCACAAGACCGTCGCCGGACTGGTGCGGGTGCTGGAGATCGACGCGGCCGAGGTGGACGAGGCCGGGCTGGAAGCGTCGGCGGTGGGCCGGATTCCGGCCACCCCGATCGTGCACGACCTGCTCGAGCGCGGCGGACCGTACACGAGGTTCGCGCAGTCCCGGCTGCTGACCGCCCCGGCAGGGCTCACGGCGGAGGCGCTGGCGGCCGCGGCGCAGCGGGTGCTCGACGTCCACGACATGCTGCGAGCCCGGTTCGACGGCACGGAGTTCGACGTGCCCCCGGTCGGCGCCGTCCGGGCCGCCGACGTCGTCTCGCGGGTGGACGTCGCCGGTCTCGGATCCGCCGAGCGGGAGCGCGTCGTCGCCGAGGCCACCGAACGTGCCTACGCGGCCCTCGATCCCGAGACCGGGGCCATGGTCCGGGTGGTGTTCTTCGACGCGGGCGGCGGCGCCGGTGGCCGCGTCCTGATGGTGATCCACCACCTGGTCGTGGACGGGGTTTCGTGGCGCATCCTGGTGCCGGACCTCGCGGCGGCCTGTGCGGGGGAACCGATTTCGCGGGCAGGCACGCCGTTCCGGCTGTGGTCGGCGGGGCTCACCGAGGCGGCCGCGGGCCGCGCGGGGGAGCGGCCGTTGTGGCAGCGCGCGACCGCGGACGGCGCGCACCGGGCCCGGCTCGCCTCCGGCCCACTCGATCCGCGGCGCGACACCATCGACGCGACCGCCCGGATCCAGGTCGAGGTGCCGCCGAAGGTCACCGAGGCCCTGCTGACGACGGTGCCGGAACGCTTCCACGCGAAGGTCGACGACGTGCTGCTCACCGCACTCGCGTTGACCGCCGCCCGGCACGGCGGCGGTGCGGTCCCGGTCGACCTCGAGGGTCACGGACGCGAGGAACAGGCCGTCCCCGGCGCGGATCTCGCCCGCACCGTCGGCTGGTTCACGACCCTGTACCCGGTGCTCCTCGACGCGCAGGGGATCGATCTCGACGACGCGTACGCCGGCGGCGCAGCGGCCGGTGACGCACTCAAGCGGGTCAAGGAACAGCTGCGCGAGATACCGGACAGCGGAATCGGATTCGGCATGCTGAAGTACCTGCACCCGGACGGGGCGGCAGGGGCCGGAGGGTCGACGGCACCCGAGATCGGGTTCAACTACCTGGGTCGTTTCACGCTCGGTGAGACCGACGGCGGTGACTGGTCGACGGCACCGGAAGGGGCAGCGCTCGGCGGGGCCACCGACGCGGCCATGCCGGTCAGCCACGCCATGGAGATCGGTGCGCTGACGGAGGAGTCGGACGGCGGCCCGGTGCTGCGCGCCACCTGGGGGTACAGCCCGTCCGTCCTGTCGGAGACACTCGTCACCGAACTGGCCGAGGGCTGGGTCGCCGCGCTGACGGCGCTCGCCGGGCATGCAGGTCTGGAGACCGCGGGCGGGTACACGCCGTCGGATCTCACTCTGGGCGAATTGGATCAGTCGGAGATCGATGAATTCGAGCTCGAGTTCCAGTAACCAAGAGTTGGTAAATCGTAGGTATTGGCGGGGATGGCTGCTTCGGATAGCCTAACCAACCGAGCCCGGGCAACTGTCCGGCAATTCGAGATGCGGAGTGGGTCATGCAGTTAAAGGAACTGTCGCGGTTGCGCCAGGCGGTGGTTTTGGGTGCGACGGCAATCTTGGCCGTCGGAGTCGTGGGCTGTAGCAGCTCCGACGACAGCGCCGGCAGCGACTCCGGCGCCACCTCCTCGGCGGCCGCGAGCTCCGAGAAGAGGACTTTCGAGGCGCAGAACGGCGCGATCGAGATCCCGGCCGAGCCGCAGAGCATCGTTGCCTGCGGATACGCGGTCCTTCCGCTGATCCAGGCGAAGGCGAACCTGTCCGCGGTGTGCGAGTGGACCCGCGAGGTCGACAACATGGACGCCGAGACGAAGGCCGCGTACGACGCGTTGCCGAAGGTTGCCCAGGACGCGGACATTTCGACCCTCAACTACGAGGGCGTCTCGGCCGCGGAACCCGACCTGATCATCATGGGCGTCCCCGCCCGTGCGCAGTCGATGGTCGACATGGCCAAGCTGCAATCGCTGGCCCCGGTCGTCTTCCTCGGGCCGAAGGCTCCCGGAGAGTGGCGCACGCTCGGCGAGCAGTTCGCCGACGCCGCCGGTGTCTCCGACAATTACGGCGAGTTCAAGCAGCAGTACGACGACAAGGCCGCGCAGATCGCCGCGAAGTACAAGGATTCGCTGGGCACGCTGACGTTCGGCGGGGTCTGCGACTCCTGCGCCGGTGACCCGGGCGAGTTCTACCGTGAGTTCACCTCGTCCTACACCACCAACCTGTTCGACGACCTCGGGCTCCAATTCCCCGGTCAGCCCGCCGATCCGGCGGACGTTCACGGTGAGTTCGTGTCGACCGAGCAGATCGCGGCAAGCCTCGGCAACGTCGACGTCATCGTCTACGGCGTCGGCCCCGACGGTAAGGTCAGCCCCGAACTGCAGGCCCTGATGGACTCGCCGCTGTGGAAGTCGCTGCCCGCCGTGCAGGCCGGCAACGTCGTGCCCGTCCAGCACGCTCTGGCCGCCACCTACCAGACCGCGCTCCTCGCACTCGATTCCATCGACGAGGGACTGTCGAAGCTGCCCGCCAACAAGCAGTAAAACAGTCGGGTTCGGCCCCCGGGTCCATCGGGCCCGGGGGCCGAACCGTCTCCGATACTCCCCGCCCGTCCGCTCGCGGCGGTCCACCCGAACCGGAAAACTGAGATGACCCGCACTTCTGCGCTCGAAGACATCGTTCCGCTCTCGCCGCTCCAGCAGGGCCTGCTGTTCCTCAGCACGGTCGCCGCACCAGACGACGGGGACGACACGGGGAGTGCGGAACCCGACGTGTACACGGTGCAATCGGTGATCCGGCTGGACGGACCGGTCGACGACGACCGGATGCGCGCCTCCGCGCAGGCCCTCCTCGACCGGCACGCGGTGATGCGCACGTGCTTCCGGCCCCGCAAGGACGGGCGCCACGCGGGACTCGTCGTCCGCGCGGTGGAGGTGCCCTGGCGGACCGTCGACCTCACCGAATACGACCCGGCGGAACAGGAACGGCGGATCGCCGATCTCCTCGTCGACGACCTCCGCACCTGGTTCGATCTGGCGCAGCCGCCGCTGGTCCGGTGGCTGCTCGTGCGGCTCGCCCCCGACAGCGTCCGGCTTCTCTTCACCGCGCACCACATCGTGGTGGACGGCTGGTCCACGCCGATCCTGGTGCGGGAACTGCTCGAGATCTACGCGGCGGGCGGCACCGCGAACGGTCTTCCCGCCGTGCGCAAGTACAGCGACTACCTCGCCTGGCTCGGGCGGCAGGATCACGACCGCGCCCGGGCGCTGTGGCAGGAGACCCTGTCGGGGCTGGACGAGCCGTGCCTGCTCACCCCGCCGGGCTCGACCCGCGTCACCACCGACTCCCGGGCCCTCGAACTCGACGTCCCGGCCGGTCTCGGCGACTCGCTCGCCGAGGTCGCCCGCACGAGCGGGGTCACGCTCAACACCGTGCTGCAGACCGGCTGGGCGCTGCTGCTGTCCGGGCTGCTCGGCCGTGGCGACGTGGTGTTCGGCGCCACCGTGTCCGGCCGTCCGCCCGAGTTGGCGGGCGTCGAGTCGATGGTCGGGCTGTTCATCAACACCGTGCCCGTGCGGGTGCGGCTCGACGCCGCCGAAACGGTGCGCGACCTGCTGCAGCGCGTGCAACAGGGGCAGGCCCGCACCCTCGACCACCAGTACGTCGGGCTCTCGGACATCCAGCGCGACACCGGACTCGGTGAGCTGTTCGACACCCTGACCATCTTCGAGAGCTATCCCGTCGACCGCGACGCCCTCGAACGCGCCCAGCGGGACGGCGGCGTGTCCATCGCCGGTGTCGACGGCCACGACGGCACCAACTACCCGCTCGTCCTCACCGCCGGTGTCGCCGAGACGCTGAAGCTGATCATCGACTACCGGCCGACGCTGCTGAGCGACGCCGACGCCGAACGGATCGGCGCCCGGCTGCTGCACATCCTGGACACCCTCGCCGCAGGCGGCAGCGCCCGCGCCGCGTCCGTCGCGGCGCTGACCGCGTCCGAGCGCGAACTCGTCCTCGCCGAATGGGCGGTCGCGAAACCCGCGGTCGAATCCGGTTTCCCGACCGTCGCCGACCTGCTGTCCGAGCAGATGTCGCGGACCCCGCACGGCACGGCCGTCGTGTACGGCGACACCTCCCTGACCTTCGCCGAACTGGCGTCCGACTCCGCGCGCCTCGCGCGTCTGCTGATCGCCGCCGGCGTCGGACCCGAATCGCGCGTGGGTCTGGCGCTGCCGCGGTCCGCCGAGACGGTCGTCGCGATCGCCGCCGTCCTCACCGCAGGCGGCGCCTACCTGCCGCTGGACCCGTCGTACCCGGCGGACCGGCTCGCGCACATGGTGTCCGACTCGGCGCCGACCGTGGTGGTGACCACCGAAGCCGTGTCGCAGAAGTTCGCCGCGGTGCTGGACGGCGTTTCCGTCGTGAAGCTCGACGACCCGGCGGTCGCGGCGGAACTCGCCGCACTGCCCACGGGACCGGTGACCGACGCCGAACGCCGCACCCGCCTGCACACCGACAACGCGGCCTACGTCATCTACACGTCGGGTTCGACGGGACTGCCCAAGGGCGTCACCGTCAGCCACGCCAACCTGCTCGACCTCCACGGCGCGCAGCGTGCGACGACGATGCGGCCGGCCGCAGGCCGCACCCCGGCCGACGACCCGTGGCGGGTGCTGCTGACGTACCCGTTCGCGTTCGACTCCTCCGTCGCCGCGCTGACGTGGCTGTTCGAGGGTCACGCGCTCCACATCCTGCCGGAGGAGCGGCGATCGGACACCGCGTTCGTCGTGGAGTACGTGCGGGCCAACCGCATCGACTACGTCGACAGCGTGCCGGTACTGATGAATCAACTCCTCGACGAGGGACTCCTCGACGCGGGGGCGTCCCACCGGCCGGCGAAGGTCACGGTGGGCGGCGAGGCGGTCACCCCCGCTCTGTGGGAGCGGCTGGCGGGCACCGGCGGCGTCGAGGCCTACAACTTCTACGGGCCGACCGAATGCACCGTCGACGCGGCGTTCGCCCGGATCTCCGGCGGCACCGTGGCCATCGGCGAACCGACGCCCGGCACGTCCGTGTACGTGCTCGACGGATGGCTGCGCCCGGTCCCGCCCGGCGTCGCCGGTGAACTCTACGTCGCCGGAGCCGGTGTGGCCCGCGGATATCTCGGTCGGCCCGATCTGACGTCGGGACGGTTCCTCCCCGACCCGTTCAGCGCCCCGGGGCAACGCATGTACCGCACCGGGGACGTGGTGCGGTGGACCGGGTCCGGGGTGCTCGAGTACGTGGGCCGCGGCGACGATCAGGTCAAGATCCGCGGCTTCCGGGTGGAACTCGGTGAGGTGGAAACGGCACTCGCGGCCGTCGAGGGGGTGCGGGACGCGGTGGTGCTCGCGCACACCGACGACCGGGACGTACGCCGTCTCGTCGGCTACGTCACCGTCGACGGGTCGCCGTCGGCGGTGGCGGTGCGCTCCGCGGCCGGGGAACGACTGCCGGACTACATGGTTCCCGCCGTCGTCATCGTCCTGGACACGCTTCCGGTGACCGCGAACGGGAAGGTCGACCGGAAGGCGCTGCCGGAGCCGGACTTCGGTGCGCTGGCCGGTTCGGGCGAGCCGCGCACCGCCACCGAAGCCGCCCTGTGCGCGGTGTTCGCCGAGGTGCTCGGACTCGACCGGGTCGGCGTCGAGGACGACTTCTTCGCGCTCGGCGGCGATTCCATCGTGTCCATCCAACTCGTGTCGCGTGCGCGCCGCGACGACATCCGCGTGACGGCGCGGCAGGTGTTCGAGCTGCGGACGGCCGAGCGGCTCGCCGCGGCCGTGGACGCCGAGTCCGGCGCCGAGATCCCGGACACCGTGGAGGTGCCCGCCGAGGGCGACGTACCGGTCACCCCGATCGTGTGGGAAGCCCTGCGCCAGGGCGGCGATCTCGACCGCTTCGCGCAGGCCCGGTTGCTGCTCGCGCCGGTCGGACTGACCGAACCCGTCCTCGCCGAGGCCGTGCGGGCGCTGCTGGCAACGCACCCCCTGCTGCGGTCGCGGTTCGCCGTGACGGACGGGACGCCGCAGTGGACGGTGCCGAATTCGGTCGATGAGGGGCCGAATCCGGTGCGCCGCGTGACGGTGTCGGACGCCGACGCGTGGCAGACCGTGTTCGAGGCCGAGCGGGAGCGGGCCTACGCCGCGCTGGACCCGGCGGCCGGGGTGATGCTGCAGGTGGTGTTCTTCGACTTCGGACCGGACCGGGCGGGCAGAGTGTTCGCCGCCGTCCACCACCTGGTGGTCGACGGGGTGTCGTGGCGGATTCTGGTGCCGGACCTCGCGTCGGCGGTCGAGCAGATCACGGCGGGCCGCCCGGTGGCGCTCGAACCCGCCGGCACGTCGTTCCGGGGCTGGGCGACGGGCCTCGTCGAGGCGGCGGCATCGGACCGGGTCACGGCGGGCTGGCCGGTGTGGGAGGTGGCGGTGAACGCCGATGAACCCGCGCTGGGACACCGGCCGCTCGACCGCACCCGTGACACCGTCGCGTCCGCACGGTCGGTCGAGGTGCACGTCCCCGTGGACGTCACCGCGCACGTGCTCACCTCCGTTCCGGCCGCGTTCCGGGCCGGCGTCAACGATGTCCTGCTCACCGCGCTGGCCGTGGCGGTCGTGTCGGTGCGCGGCGGCGACGTCGTCCGCGTGGACCTCGAGGGGCACGGCCGTGAGGAACAGGTTGTGCCGGGCGCCGACATCTCCCGCACCGTGGGATGGTTCACGTCGCTGTACCCGGTGGCACTCGATCTGTCGTCCCTCGACCCGGCCGACGTCCTCACGGGCGGTCCGGCCGCCGGACTCGCGCTCCGCCGGGTGAAGGAATCCCTGCGGTCCGTGCCGGACAACGGCATCGGATTCGGGCTGCTGTCCCGGCTGAATCCGGAGTACACCGCCCGCTTCGACGGCTACCGGCCGCCGTCCGTGATGTTCAACTACCTCGGTCGAATGACGCTGGGAGAGAACACCGACGGCGCCTGGTCCGGCGCCCCCGAGGCGGATGCGCTCGGCGGGACCGTCGACCCCGGCACGCCACTCGACCACGTCCTCGACGTCAATGCGATCACCGAGGACACCGCGGACGGTCCCGTCCTCAGCTGTGTGTTCACCGCGGCGGACATGCTGGACGCCGAGGACACGTCCCGCATCGCCGAGGTGTGGGTCGAGGCGCTCACCGCGCTCGCCCGGCACGCAGAGGATCCGGACGCGGGCGGGCTGTCCCCGTCCGACCTCACCCACGACACGCTGCCGCTGACCGAACTCGTCGCCCTCGAGCACGAGGCCCGCGAGAACGTCGGCGCGGCAGTCGAGGACGTCGTCCCGCTGACACCGCTGCAGCAGGGCATGTTCTTCCTGTCCGGACTCGACACCACCGGTGTGGACGTCTACACGATGCGCACCGTCCTGGACATCGAGGGAGCGCTGGACACTGCGGTCCTGCGTCGGTCGGCGGAGGCACTCGTGGCCCGGCACGCCAATCTGCGCACCGGTTTCCGGATCAGCGCGGCCGGTGAACCGATCGGTGTCGTCCTGGGTGACGCGATCCTGCCGTGGCGGGAGACGGACCTGCACCGGCTGCCTTCCGGCGACGCCGCCGCGGAGTGGTCGGCCCTGCTCGACGACGACCGGAACCTGCGGTTCGACCCGAACACGGCGCCGCTGCTGCGCTTCACGCTCGTCCGGGTGGGGGAGAGCCGGTACCGGCTGGTGTTCACCGCGCACCACCTCCTGCTCGACGGGTGGTCGACGCCCCTGCTGATCCAGGAGCTGATCCAGCTGTATGGTGCGGCCGCCGATCCGTCGGTGCTGCGGCCGGTCCGCCCCTACTCCGACTACCTGACGTGGCTGAAGCAGCAGGACACCGAGCGTGGCCTGGCGGTGTGGACCGAGGCCCTCGCCGGGGTCGAGGAGCCCACCCTGCTGGCCGCCGCCGGATCCTCACTCGACCCGCAGATCCCCGGCGAAATCAGTGTTTCCGTGCCCGAGGGACTGTCGGGCGGGCTGCTCGACCTCAGCCGGAGCCTCGGCATCACCGTCAACACCGCGGTGCAGGCCGCGTGGGGTCTGCTGCTCGGCTCGGTGCTGAACCGCCCCGACGTGGTGTTCGGCGCCATCGTCTCCGGCCGGGTGCCGGACGTGGCCGGCATCGAGACAATGGTCGGGCTGTTCATCAACACGGTGCCGGTGCGCGTCGGCGTCCGCCCGCAGGAGACGGTCGACGAGTTCCTGCGACGGGTGCAGGGCGAACAGAACAAGGTGATGGACCACCAGTACGTGGGGTTGTCCGACATCCAGCGCAGCGTCGGCATCGGCGAAATGTTCGACAGTCTCATCGTGTTCGAGAGCTACCCGGTGGACACGGAGGCGCTGGAGGCGGCGCAGCGGGCCGGCGGGATCCGGGTGTCGCACTCGGAGGGGCAGGACGCCACCAACTTCCCGCTCGTCCTCGTCGCCGGGCTCGAGGGCGAACTCGACCTGATGCTCGAGTACCAGCCCGCCCTGTTCACGAACGACGAGGCCACCCTGCTGGGTGAACGGCTCGTGCGCATCCTCGAACAGCTCGTCGCGGACCGGACGTTGCCGACCGCGCGCATCGACGTGCTGTCGCAGTCCGAGCGGGCGCAGGTGCTCGGCGAATGGGCGGTCACGGAATCCGCGGCAGCATCAGGATTCTCGACCGTCGCAGAGTTGTTCGCCGCGCAGGTCGATCGCACACCGGACACGACAGCGGTGGTCTGCGGCGACGACACGCTGACGTTCGCGGAACTCGGCGTACGGGTAGCGCGACTCGCCCGCGCGCTGATCGACGCGGGCGTGGGCCCGGAGTCGAAGGTGGGCCTCGCGCTGCCGCGGACGACCGACATGGTCGTGGCCATCTTCGCGGTCGTCTCCGCCGGCGGTGCGTACGTGCCGATGGACCCGTCGTACCCGGCGGACCGGCTCGCGCACATGGTGTCGGATGCGCGGCCCACCGTGGTCGTGAGCACCGCGACCGTCGCCGGGAATCTCGGCGAGATTCTCTCGGACTCCGGGGCGAGCTTGCTGGTGCTGGACGATCCCGCCGTGCAGGGGCGCCTCGCCGCACTGCCGGGCACACCCGTCACGGACACCGATCGGCGTGCCCCGCTGCGCGGCGCCAACACCGTGTACGTGATCTACACGTCCGGGTCCACCGGCGTTCCGAAGGGGGTGTCGATCACTCATGCGAACCTGCTCAACCTGTTCCACAGCCACCGGCAGTCCCTGTACCTGCCGACGGCGGCCGCGTCCGGTCGCGACAGCATCGGCGTGGGGCACGCGTGGTCGTTCAGCTTCGACGCGTCCTGGCAGCCGACGCTGTGGCTGCTCGACGGTCACACGGTGCACGTGTTCGACGAGGAGACGATGCGTGACCCGGACCTGATGGTCCGGCAGACGCGGGAGCACCGCCTCGACTTCCTGGAGGTCACCCCGTCGTTCCTCGACCGGATGGTCGCCGCCGGACTGTACGAGCACGAACACGTCCCGGCCACCGTCGGTTTCGGCGGCGAAGCGGTCAACCCCGCGCTCTGGCGGACGCTGCGCGAAATCGCGGAGGGCCGGGCGTTCAACCTGTACGGGCCCACCGAGTGCACCGTCGACGCGCTGATCGCGAAGGCCGCCGACGCCGAGGAGCCGCTGCTCGGGCGGGCCGTCCACGGCGGCACCGCCTACGTTCTGGACCGGCTGCTGCGACCGGTGCCCGCCGGCGTCGCCGGTGAGCTGTACCTCGCGGGCAACGGTGTGGCCCGCGGCTACCTCGGCAGGCCCGACCTCACGTCGGGTCGTTTCGTTCCGGACCCGTTCGGTGGCGCGGGGGAGCGGATGTACCGCACGGGTGACGTGGTGCGGTGGGCGTCAACCGGTTCCGGTCTCGAATACGTCGGGCGCGCCGACGACCAGGTGAAGATCCGCGGGTTCCGCGTCGAACTCGGCGAGGTGGAATCGGCGCTCGCCGCCGTGGCGGGTGTCCGCGACGCCGTGGTGATCGCGCACACCGACGATCGGGGTGTGCGCCGCCTCGTCGGCTATGTCACCGTGGACGGCGCGCTCGACCCGGCCGTGGTGCGGTCGGTGGTCGCGGAACGTCTGCCCGACTACATGGTGCCCGCGGCGATCGTCGTCGTGGGAGCGTTCCCCGTCAACGCCAACGGCAAGGTCGATCGGAAGGCGCTGCCCGAACCGGACTTCGGCGCCCTCGTCGGATCGGGTGAGCCGCGGAACGACACGGAGGCGACGCTGTGCGCGGTGTTCGCGGACGTGCTCGGCCTCGACCGGGTGGGTGTCGAGGACGACTTCTTCGCTCTCGGTGGCGATTCCATCGTGTCGATCCAGCTGGTGTCCCGGCTGCGGGCCGCCGGCCTGCAGGTCAGCGCCCGGCAGGTGTTCGAACTCCGCACGGCTGCGGGGCTCGCCGCGCTCGCCGGCATCGCCGAGGTGCCGGGAGTGACCGTCGGGGCCACCGAGGCGGACGCCGTCGGCGACGTCCCGCTCACCCCGATCGTGTGGGAGCCGCTCGAATGGGGCGGCGACATCAGCCGCTTCTCGCAGGCCCGGCTTCTGGTGGCACCGCTCGGCCTGGACGTTCCGGTGCTGGAGCGGGCCGTCGAGGGGCTGCTCCGGACCCATCACCTGCTGCGGTCGCGGTTCGTGGTCACCGGCGGCGAACCGGACTGGGTGGTGCCCGAGACGGTCGGTGCGGTCGCACCGCTCGTGCGGCGCGTGGACGTCTCCGCGCTGCCCGCCGACGGCTGGCAGGCACTGTTCACCACCGAACGGGAGCGCGCGTACGCCGCGCTGGACCCGGCGGCCGGGGTGATGCTCCAGGTGGTGTTCTTCGACTTCGGTCCCGGCAAGCGCGGACGCGTCTTCGTGGCCGTGCATCACCTGGTGGTCGACGGCGTGTCGTGGCGGATCCTGGTGCCGGACCTCGCTCTCGCCGTCACGCAGGTCACCGCGGGGGAACAGGTGTCGCTGCACTCGGCGGGAACGTCGTTCCGGGCCTGGGCCGCCGGGCTCGCGGAGGCCGCGACCACCGAGAGGATCACCGCGGGATGGTCGCACTGGCAGCACGCGGCCCTTGCGGACGAGCCGCAACTCGGCGTGCGCCCGCTCGACCCGGCCCTGGACACGGTGTCGTCCACCTGCTCGATCTCGGTCCGCGTGCCGACGGACGTCACGGAACGCGTGCTCGCGGCGGGATCCGTCAACGACGTCCTGCTCGCGGCGCTCGCCCTGGCGGTGGCGTCCGAGCGCGGCGGCGACGTGGTCCGCGTCGATCTGGAGGGCCACGGCCGCGAGGAACAGGTGGTGCCGGGCGCCGACATCTCCCGCACCATCGGCTGGTTCACGTCGATGTTCCCGGTCGCGCTCGACCTCGGCGGGATCGACGTCGCCGACGCGATCGCCGGGGGACCGGCGGCCGCGGACGCGCTCGACGAGGTGTCCCGGTCGCTGCGGTCCGTGCCGGACAACGGAATCGGCTTCGGCCTGCTCCGTCGCCTCAACCCGGAGTTCGCGGACCGCTTCGACGGGTACCGGGCGCCCGCGGTCGTGTTCAACTACCTGGGCCGCATGACGCTCGGCGAGTCCGCCGGCTCGGCGTGGTCGGGAGCGCCCGAGGGCGTGGCACTCGGCGGCTCGGTCGACCCGGCCACCCCCCTCGACCACGTGCTGCAGGTGGACGCGATCACCGAGGACACCGACGACGGTCCGGTGCTGGATTGCGAATTCGCCGCAGCGGACGGTGTTCTCACCGCCGACTCGACCCGCGCCCTCGCGGACCGGTGGGTGCAGGCGGTGACCGCGCTGGTCGCGGTCTCATCGGAACTGAAGTAACCGAACACTATTCAGATGGACGACAAGGGAGATGGCATGACCGACAACAACGGAACGCTCGACCGGGCGCAGATCTTCGCCGACACGGCGCGCGTCCTCGACGTCGAACTGGACGAACTGGTGGCCGACGTGAGCCTGATCGATCAGGGCCTCGACTCCGTGCGCCTGATGGCGCTCGTCGAGGAATGGCGCAACGCCGGAGCGGATGTCGACTTCGTGACGCTGGCCAGCACACCGGTTCTCGACAACTGGGTCGACGAGCTCGTGGCGAAGTGAATCGGGGCTCGATCATCGTGCAGATCCTCGACAAACTGGTCATCGACATCGACCCGCTGCGGACCAGCCGCGAGTTCCGGTACATCTTCGTCGCCCGGGTGGTGTCGATCTTCGGGCTCGGCTTCCTCGTCGTGGCGATCCCCCTGCAGATGTACGAGCTCACCCGCTCCACCGCACACGTGGCGGCCGTCGCAACGGTGCTGGGACTCACCACGTTCGGTGCCACGTTCGTCGGCGGCGCACTCGCCGATCGGTGTGATCGCCGACGGGTCATCGCGATCGCCCGCGGCACGGCCGGGGTGTTCTTCGCCGTGCTGGCCGTCAACGCGTTCCTTCCCGAACCGCAGGTGTGGGTGATCTACCTGTGCGCCGTCGTGGACGGGGCGTGCGGCGGCATCTCGGCGACGGCGCTGATGGCCGTGACCCCCAGCCTCATTCCGCGGGACAAGCTGGCCGCGGCGGGGGCGCTCATGGCCCTGACCGCGGATCTCGGATCGATGATCGGTCCCGCGCTCGGCGGTGTCGTGATCGCGCTCGGCGGGGTCGGCGCCAACTACACGCTGGCCGCGATCACCACCGCGATCACGACGTTCTGCATCACCCGGCTGCCCTCGCTCCCACCGCCCAACGAGGTGTCCGAGTCGCCGCTGCGGTCGGTGGCCGGGGGATTCCGGTTCGCGATCGGCGACCGGGTGATCGGCGGACTGCTGCTCGCCGGGTTCGTATCGATGCTCCTCGCCGGCTGGGCCGTCCTCATTCCCGAATACGCCGCCGAGGTACTCGGCGTCGGCCCCGCTGCCATGGGTCTGCTGTATGCGGCGCCCGCGATCGGCGCCGTCGTCGGTTCCCTCACCAGCGGCTGGACGGGGACGGTGCGACGGTCCGGACTCGCCGTGTTCGCCGCGATGCTGATCTCCGCGGCCGGACTGGTGGGGGCAGGCGCTGTCGGGTCGGTGATCGTCGCCGTGGCCGGGCTGCTCGCACACGGCTTCGGGGAGGCGGTGGCCGACATCCTCCGCTTCGCGACGGTGCAGAAGTACACGCCGGACGAGTACCACGGGCGGATCGCCGGGGTGTGGACCGCGCAGGTCACCGCCGGCGCGTCGGTCGGCGCGTTCGTCGCGGGCGTGGTCGCGGCCGTGGTCCCGGTGCACCTGGCGCTGACCGTCTACGGCGCCACCGGGTTGGTGGCGACGGTGCTGCTCTGGGCGATTCTGCCGACGCTGCGCCGACTGGACGAGAGCCGGACGCCGACGCCCGTGGCCTAACATCGCATGCACACGTGGCATGGAGGGCAGGCTTCTGCAAATGACCGAACGCAGGTTCTCGCTCGATCAGCGGATCGTCGCTGCCCTCCAGGTCGACGGGCGGTGCTCGTGGAGCCGGATCGCGCAGGCGCTCGGCGAACCCGAGCGGAACGTCACCCGGCACGGGATCGCGCTCCTCGAGTCCGGCCGGGTGGCTGTCACCGCCGTCGCGAACAGCGGCGGCACCGCGATCGTCCGCCTCCAGTGCTCCCCGGGAACGGTGCGGGTGGCGGCGAGCGCCCTCGCCCAGCGCAGCGACTGCATCTTCGTGTACATCCTCACCGGCACCGCCGACTGTGTGGCGGAGATCCACGTGTCCCGGGACCGCCTCCCGAAACTCGTCATGGACGAACTGCCCGCGACGATGGGCGTCGTCCGGAGCTGGACCGACCCCGTGCTGCGGTACTTCCGCACGGTCCGCGAATGGGAGGCCGGGGTGCTGACCCCCGCCGAGAAGGAATCGATCGGCGGGGTGGCGCCTCCAGCGTCCTTCCTCACCGATCTGGACCGCGGCACCCGGGATCCCGTCGATCGCACCATCATCCGTGAACTCATGCAGAACGGAAGGGTGGGCACCACGGCGCTCGCCCGGACCGCGGGGGTGTCCGAGGCGACGGCCCGGCGGCGCGTCCAGTCACTGCTCACCGAGGGGGCGATCAGTCTCCGCGTGGTGGTGGATCCGGCGATGTTCGGGCTGCGGGCCGAGGCGATGCTGTTCATCAAGACCCAGCGCAACCGGATCGAACCACTGGTGCGGGGGATGCTCGAGATGCCCTACGTGCGGTACGCCGCGGGCACGGCGGGCGAGTACCAGGTGGTCGCCAACATCGCCGCGCCCGACGAGTCGGTGCTCTACGACTACATCACGACCGCCCCGTGGGTGGCGGACGCGCTGGCGCTGGAAACCAACATGGTGGTGCAGGCGGTCAAGCGCAGCGGTCGGGTGATGTGACGGATTTCGACATCAGACTGTCCCTCCGGCGCGTCTGATTGCGATCTCCGACAGTCCGGTGGCCGATTTCGCCGAACCTCCCTGAGCGGTTGAGTGCTGTGATCCGGACCACGCATGCTTCCTCTACTCCCTGGATGGAAGAAGGAACAGCATGCAACGAGAAGCCATTCTCGGGGCGATCGAGGATTCACCGCAGCGCCGCTGGCTGCTGCTCGTCCCGGTCGCCCCGGTGCTCGCGCTCGTCACCGCCGTGTGGCTGCCGTTTGTGAACACGGCCGATCTGTGGCTGGGGATGCCCCGGCTGCTCGTCTGGTGCTCGGCGTGGGTGCTCCTGCTGCTGCCCGCGCTGGCGGCGGTGGAGTTCGGACTGGTCCGGCCGTTCGAGGACGGCCTCCGCCTCGAGGAAGCGAGCCCGCGATGACGAACTCTGCTCTGTGGATCACCCTGGCCGGCATGATCGGTCTCGCCGTGATCGCCGTCGGCGGGCGCCGCAAGCGCGCTCAGAACCTGAGCGAGTGGACGGTCGGCAAGCGGAATTTCGGTGTGGTGACCAGCTTCTTCCTGCAGGCCGGTGAATCGTTCACCACGTTCACGTTCCTCGGCGTCGCCGGTATCGCGTTCACCGCGGGCATCGGCGCCACCTACGCCATCCCGTACATCCCGCTCGGCTACGTGGCGCTGTACTTCATCGGACCGCGGATCTGGAAGCTCAGCAAGGATCGCGGGTACATCACCCAGGCCGACTTCTTCGCCGACCGCTACCGCAGCCCCCTCCTCGGCCGGCTGGTCGCGTTGTGCGGCATCATCTTCCTGCTGCCGTACCTGCAGTTGCAGATCACCGGCCTCGGCCTCATCGTCCGCCTCGTCACGGGCAGCGCGAGTTCGGGCACGCTCAGCATGATCGTCGCGACCGTCCTCGTCGTCGGGTTCGTGCTGTGGGCCGGCATCCACGGCCTGGCGCGCACCGCCTACGTCAAGGACGTCCTGATCCTGCTCGCCGTCGTGGTGCTGTCCATCGTGATCCCGCTGCACTTCGCCGGTGGCATCGGTGACGTGTTCGGCCAGATCGCGCAGACCCACAGCGAGATGCTCACCGTGAACCCCGGCGCCTACGACAAGGTCTGGTGGACCACCAGCCTGCTGATCTCCGCGATCGGCTGCGGCTTCCTCACCACCCCGCACCTGTGGCCGCCGCTGCTCGCCGCGAAGAACGGTCGAGTGATCCGCTCCAACAACACTTTTCTTCCCATGTACCAGGTCGTCATGATCCTCCCGATCATGCTGGGTTTCGTCGGGATCCTCGCACTGAACCCGAACACCAGCAGCAACGCGGTCCTGCTCACGCTGGCCGGGGGAGCGCTGCCGAACTGGGCGCTCGGACTGATCGCGATCGCCGCAGCCTCTGCCGCGATGCTGCCCGCCGGCGCCATCTGCATCGGCATCTCCACCCTGGCGTCGCACAACCTGGTGAAGATCGAGAGCGAGCGCACGAAACTCCGGTTCAACCACCTCGTCGTGATCGCCGCCGCCACCATGGCCCTGGTGCTCGGCCTGACCCGCCCCGACCTGCTGGCCAATCTGCTGCTGCTCACGTTCGGCGGTCTCAGCCAGCTCGCTCCGGGTCTGGCGCTGGCCCTGCCGGAGAAGCCGCTGCTCGCCAAGCAGTCCGTGTTCGCCGGACTCGTCGTAGGCATGCTCACCGTCATCGTGATGACCGTCTTCGAACTGAACCTCGCCAACATCGACGCCGGTATCTGCGGCCTCGTCCTCAACCTCGCGGTGATCGCCGTCGTGGAGGCCGTCGTCCGCGCCACCCGTCCCCGCACCCCGGCCCACGCACCGGCGGACGACCGTACCGCCACCACCCCGATCCTGGAGACCTCGAAATGACCATCGACCACTACTCGACCGCGCGAGAGATGCTCGCCGCACTCCGCAGCAGGGAGATCTCGGCCCGTGAGCTGCTCGGCCTGCACACGGACCGGATCGCGCAGGTGAATCCGACGGTCAACGCGCTCGTCAGCCTCGACCTCGAGCGCGCGCACGCCGCCGCCGCGGACGCCGACGAGCAGACGGCCGCCGGCGCCCCGGTGGGTCCGCTGCACGGACTGCCGTTCGCGTTCAAGGACACTCACGACGTCGCCGGGTTCCCCACGATCGCCGGTTCGCCGCTGCTCGTCGACAACGTGGCGGAGACCAGTGAACTGATCGCCGAACGGGTCACCGGGGCCGGGGCCGTCACGATCGGCAAGTCGAACGTCCCCGAATTCGCTGCGGGTTCGCACACGTTCAACACCGTCTTCGGGACCACCACCAACCCGTACGACGCCACGAAGAGTGCGGGCGGGTCGAGTGGCGGTGCCGCGGCGGCGCTCGCTGCGGGGCTGGTGCCGCTCGCCGACGGCAGCGACATGGGCGGCTCGCTGCGCAACCCGGCGTCGTTCTGCAACGTCGTCGGTCTGCGTCCCACCCCGGGCCGCGTGCCGTGCTGGCCCAACAGTGCGCCGTGGGACTCGCTCGTGACACAGGGGCCGATGGCCCGCAACGTCGACGACCTGGAACTGCTGCTGTCGGTGATCTCCGGACCCGACGCGCGGATCCGCAGCTCGTTCAGCGCCGACGCGCTCGCGCCCCGGCTCGGTGTCGCCGGCCTGCAGGGTCTGCGCGTCGCGGTGTCCGCGGACCTGAACGGCCTCTTCCCCCTGGACGCGCCGGTCCGCGACATCCACGACCGGCAGTCGTCGATCTTCGCCGCCGCGGGTGCGGTGGTGGCCGAGGACGCGCCGTCGATTCCCGACGCCGAGTGGGTGTTCCGCACCCTGCGGGCATGGCGGTTCAAGATCGACCTCGGCGCGCAGGCGGACGCGACCCCCGGCATGTTGAAGCCGTCGCTGCTCGACAACATCCGGCAGGCCGACCGGCTGTCCGCCGACGACATCGCGAAGGCCATGGTGGCGCAGGCGGAGATCCAGGCTCGCGCCGTCGAATTCTTCTCCCGCCACGACGTTCTGGTGCTGCCCGTGTCCCAGGTGCTGCCGTTCGACGCCGAACTCGAGTACCCGGCCGCGGTCGACGGCCGCCGCTGCGACGACTACCTCGACTGGATGACGTCGGCGCTGACCGTGACGGTGCTGGGGTGCCCCGCGATCTCCGTCCCCGCCGGGTTCAGCGCCGACGGTCTGCCGGTCGGCGTGCAGATCGTCGCCGCCCCCGGCAACGACCTGTTCCTGCTCGACGTCGCGCGGGCCTACGAGCAGCTCAACCCGGTCGGGGCCACCCGACCGCACCTGCTCGACGGGGCCGCACGCGTCTAACCGGGGGCCCGGCGACGTTTGCCGACCGAATCGCCAGATGCCGACGCAATTGCTTCGGCATCTGGCGAATTCGTGTGCAACGGCCGGGTCGCGGTCAGCGCCCGGTGGCGTGCGCGGGCGTCGTCGCAGCGTCGAGCCGTTCGTGATCGATGCGTGACACCTGCGGTTGCTGTTCCAGGATCTCCAGGTCGAAGTCGTTCTCGACCTCATCCTCGACCGGAGGAAGTGCTTCGCCGGAGAAGACGCGGCGGGCTCGGTCGACGTCGAGTTCGCGGTTCCATTTGGCGACGAACAGGGTGGCGACGGCGTTGCCGATGAAGTTCACCAGGGCGCGGCATTCGGACATGAACTTGTCGATGCCGAAGATCAGCATGATGCCGGCCGCGGGGATGGTGCCGAGCGTGCTCAATGTTGCTGTCAGTGCGATGAATCCGCCTCCGGCGACACCGGCGGCGCCCTTCGACGTCAACAGCATGACCCCGAGCAGGCCGAGTTGCTGCGGAATGGACAGGTCGGTGTTGGTGGCCTGCGCGATGTACAGCGCGGCGAGGGAGAGGTAGATGGCGGCCCCGTCGAGGTTGAAACTGTAGCCGGTGGGCACGACGAGACCGACCGTGGTCTTCTTGACTCCCGCGTACTCCAGCTTCCGCATCAACCCCGGCAGTGCGGGCTCGGCGGTGGACGTGCCGAGAATGAGCAGAAGCTCTTCCTTGAAGAAGCCGAGCATGCGGAAGATGTTGAGCCGCAGATACGCCATGACCGATCCGAGAACCACGAACACGAAGAACGCGGACGTGGCGTAGAAGAGCAGGATCAAGCTGCCGAGACTGGTCAGGGTGGAGACACCGTACTTGCCGATGGCGAAGGCCATGGCCCCGAAAGCGCCGAGCGGCGCGAGTTTCATGATGAAGCTCAGCACCTTGAAGACCACGGCGGTGAGGCGTTCGACGGCGTCCCGGATCGGCGCGGCGATCTGTCCCACCGCGTTGACGGCGACTCCGAAGATGACGGCGAGGAAGATGACCTGCAGGATGTCGCCCTCGACGAACGGTCCGAACACGCTGTCGGGGACCAGGTGGGTGATGAATTCCCACCACTGCTTCTCTTCGCCGGCCTGGATGAGTTTGCTCGCGGAATCGGTGGTCTCGAGGGACGATGCGTCGGCATTCACTCCGTCTCCGAGGCGGAAGAGGTTGATCGCGACGAGTCCGGTGAGCAGCGCGAGGATCGTCCCGATCTGGAAGTAGGTGAGCGCCTTGATTCCGGTCAGCCCGACCTTTTTCAGGTCGGCGACACTGGCGATGCCGCCGACGATCGTCAGGAACACGATCGGGCAGATCAGCATCTTCATCGCCGTGATGAACGTGGTGCCGATCGGCTCCATGGCCTCGCCGGTGTCCGGCCAGAGCCACCCGACCAGGATGCCGAGCACGATCGCGATGAGAACCCAGAAGTACAGTTGCCTGTACCAGGGTTTCTTCACGGTGGCCGGTCGGTAACTCGCTGCGCTGCTGGGTGTTTCCATGACATTCACCTCGGTGAGAGTGTTCAGGTATGAAGACGGGGCGGCCGAGAGTTACCGACCGTTCGAGGGGTGGGGGCCCGACCCGGCGATTCTGCCGAGCCGGGCCGGCTGCGCCGGTGGTGCGTGATCAGGCGGGGGTCAGAGCCGTCTGCAGAGCGTGCACGATCGCCTCGGTGACGGCGTCGGTGTCCGACGAGCCGCCGATGTCGCGGGTCAGTGCTCCGCTCGCGGTGGCGGTTTCGATGGCGGTGTCGACGCGGCGTGCCTCGTCGTGCAGCCCGAAGTGGTCGAGCATCAGGGCGGCGCTGGCGATCGCGCCGATCGGGTTGCTGATGCCCTGCCCGGCGATGTCGGGGGCGGAACCGTGAACGGGTTCGAACATGCTCGGGAAGCGGCGCTCCGGGTTGAGGTTCGCGCTCGCCGCGACACCGAGGCTTCCCGCGAGCGCGGAGCCGAGGTCGGAGAGAATGTCGGCGTTGAGGTTCGACGCCACCACCACGGACAGGTCTTCCGGGTGCAGGATGAACTTCGCGCTCATGGCGTCGACGAGGACGCTTTCGGTCGCGACGTCGGGGTAGTCGAGCGCGACGCGGTTGAAGACCTCGTCCCACAGGACCATGCCGTACTGCTGGGCGTTGGACTTGGTGACGCTGGACACCTTCTTCACCGTGCGGGTGCGGGCCAGGTCGAAGGCGAACCGCATGATGCGCTCGCAGCCCTTCTCGGTGAACAGCGCTGTCTGCAGCGCGACCTCGTTGCCCGGACCGCGGCCGCTGAGGTTACGTCCGCCGAGGCCGGCGTACTCGCCTTCGCTGTTCTCCCGGACGACGACCCAGTCGAGTTCGGTGTCGTCGGCCTTGCGCAGCGGGGACTGCACGCCGGGGAGGAACTTCACGGGCCGCACGTTGGCCCACTGGTCGAAGTTCTGGGTGATGTTGAGCCGCAGCCCCCAGAGGCTGATGTGGTCGGGGACGTTCTCCCAGCCGACCGCGCCGAAGTAGATGGCGTCGAACGCCTTCAGGGTGTCGAGGCCGTCGTCGGCCATCATCTTCCCGGTCTGCTCGTAGTACCCGCATCCCCACGGGAATTCTTCCCACTCGAAGGCGAAGCGCCCACCGGACTGTTCTGCGAGGACGTCGAGCACTCGCCGTCCGGCAGCGACGACCTCCTTGCCGACGCCGTCGGCGGGGATCGATGCAATCTTGAACGTCTGCGGTGCCATGTCGTTGCCTCCATCGTGTTGTGCGGATCACAGTGTGTGATGCATCCATTAACCCGGCACAGGCAGAGGGGCGTCCATGACCAAGACTCGATCCGGCTTATAGGTTTCACCTAATCGAAGTGCCTTTCCGCAGGTAGGATGAGTGCTCCGCGCGACCGGCCTCAGGTTCGGCGCGAACCCAGGGAAGCGAGGATCCGGATGGACGCGCGTCAACTGCGGTACTTCCTGGCTGTGGTCGATCAGGGAGGCATCAACCGTGCAGCGGAAACACTGCTGATCGCGCAGCCCTCGCTCTCCCAGTCGATATCAGCGCTCGAACGGGAACTCGGGGTCCCGCTCTTCCACCGCGTCGGACGCCGGCTGGTGCTCAGTGACGCCGGCGAGACGCTCGTCGGTCCCGCCCGTGTGGTGCTGCGCGATCTCGAGGATGCGAAGGCGTCCGTCGATGCGCTGAAGGGGCTGCGTGCCGGTCGGGTGGACCTGATCACGATGCCGTCACCCGGCATCGAACCACTCACCACGATCCTCACCAGCTTCGGCCGCACCTATCCCGCCGTCACCGTCAACGCCGAGGCCGCGTTCACTCCCGAGGAGGTGCTGCATGCCGTGCGCTCCGGCGTCTGCGAGGTCGGGATCCTGGGTTCACCCGCTGCCGTGCGTGCCCCCGAACTCGACGTCGTCGCGCTCGAAAGCCAGCCGCTGATCCTCCTCTCGGGGCCGGGTGCCGACACACCGGATCGGCCGGAGATCCGGAGATCGGAACTGTCCGGATTCCGGTTGATCGTGTCGCAGCGTGGATCGTTGATGCGGACCCTCGTCGACGAGGTCCTCGCCAGTGGTGTCGCAGCCACCATCGTCGCCGAGGTGGCCCACCGGACCTCGATCCTGCCGATGGTGCTGAGCGGATTCGGGCAGGCCGTCATGCCGTCGTCCTGGGCGCCCTCCGCGCGTCAGGCCGGCGCCACCGTGCACCGCATCGTCCCCGAGTCCTACCTCCACGTCGCCGCCGTCTGCCGCCGGAGCCACCTCACGCCGCCTGCGCGCACGCTCATGGACGAGGCGCGCAAGTATGCGGCGCGAACACCGACCGCCTGGGAAACGCTTTGAATCACAGTCGCGTCCGGGATCCGTGTGAATCTACGGCCGACCGACGGTGATGTGCGCGCAGCGCCACCGACTCCGAATCACCCCCGGTCGGCGGTGCGGCGGGTGAATACTGAAGGAGGGACACCCGAGGACGGCGAGGTGGCGGCATGGCACTCCACGAGACGAGCTCTGCGGACTCCGAGAGCGCCCGCCGGCGCTGGCTGGCCCGGGCCGCGTTCCTGGCGATCTTCGCCTCGGTTGCCGTGCTGGTGGTGTTCGCCGGGCTGCACACCCTGACGCTGCTGTTCGTTGCCGTGGGCGCCGCGGTGGTGGAGGTCGCGGCGTTGTTCTGGTTCCTCACGAGCCGCGGCGTGCTTCGCTGGACATCGCTGGCCGTGCTGATTCTGACACCGATCGTCGTGCTCGTGCTTCTCGTTCGCGCCCAGCTGTTGTGGGTGGTGCTGCTCGCCGCGGGGCTCGCCGTGCTCGCCGTCGTCTGTGCCCGCGCCGCCCTGGGCCGTCATCGCGCCGACTGGGCGATGCCCGAGCATCCGTCCGCACCACCGAAACGTGCCTTCCTGGTGATGAATCCCCACTCCGGCGGCGGGAAGGTCGGGAAGTTCGACCTGAAGCGGCGGGCCGAGGAACTCGGGGCCGAGGTGGTCCTGCTCGAAGGTCCGGGGACGGTCGATGTCGAAGCGCTGGCCCGGGACGCCGTGGCACGCGGTGCCGACCTGCTCGGGGTGGCCGGCGGCGACGGCACGCAGGCCCTGGTCGCAGGTATCGCCGCCGAGCACGACCTTCCGTTCCTGGTGATCAGCGCGGGTACGCGCAACCATTTCGCTCTGGATCTCGGATTGGATCGCGACGATCCGTCCCGGTGTCTCGACGCACTGTCGGACGGTATCGAACTCCGGATCGACCTCGGCAAGGTCGGCGAACGAACCTTCGTCAACAACGCCTCGTTCGGCGCCTACGCCGAGGTGGTGCAGAGCCCCGCCTATCGCGACGACAAGACCGGCACGACTCTGCGGATGCTCCCGGATCTGATCGCGGGGCAACGCGGCGGACGACTCCTCGCGCGTTTCGACGACAGGACGGTCGACGGGCCCCAGGCCGTGCTGGTGAGCAACGGTCCGTACGAGATGCAGGATCTGGCCGGTCTCGGACGTCGGCCCCGTATCGATCGGGGCACCCTCGGCGTGGTGACGATTTCGGTGAGCAGCACGCGCCAGGCCGTCGGACTACTGCGTCGTGCGCGTCAGACCGGTCTGATCCAGCGAGCCGCGCGCGAGGTCGTCATCGACGCGGACGTGCCCGAGATCCCCGCAGGCATCGACGGCGAGGCGCTGGTGATTCCCACACCCGTACGATGCACCGTCACTCCCGGGGCGCTGCGGGTGGTGGTCCCGCGGAACCGTCCAGGCGTCCGCCCGCCGGCCCGGCCGGTGGACTGGGTCCGGCTCCGCCGGTTGGCATTCGGGGGCTCGAGTGTGCGTGACGCGGTACCGGTCGGCGACCGTCAGTAACCCGCGTCGAAGTCGAATTCGTTGATCAGCGGGGTGTCACCGGACAGGTAGCGTCCGAGGTTTTCGACGAACAGGTCGACGATCTTCCCGTTCTCCGACGGCACGTTGGCGGCGCTGTGCGGGCTGAGGAGGACGTTGTCGGCCGTCCACAGTGGTGAGTCGTCCCGGAGGGGTTCGGTGGCCGTGACGTCCAGGACCGCGCCGCCCAGCCGTCCCGTCGACAGTGCTTCCGCGAGAGCATCTTCGTCGATGATCGGGCCGCGGCCGAGGTTGACGATCAGTGCGCCGTCGGGGAGGGCGGAGAGTTCCCGCGGTCCGATCAGTCCGCGCGTGTGTTCGGTGAGGGCGCAGGAGATGACGAGTATGTCTGCGGTGGGCAGATGCTCGGCGATCCGGTCGGTGGTGGTCGTCGTGTCGAACGGTTCGGGGGCGGGTCGAGGGGTGCGTGCCACCCCGGTCGAGGTGACGGCGAAGCAGCGGAGCAGTTCCGCTGTGCGCGAGCCGATCTTGCCCGCCCCGACGATCAGGGTGTGACGGCCCGCGAGTTCGGTCGTCTGCTGCTTGCGCCACGTCCGGTCGCGCCGGTCCGCGATCAGCCGGGGCAGCCCGCGGGCGAAATGCAGGATGCCGGCGAGCGCGAACTCCGCCAAGGGGTCGGCGTGCACTCCCGCGGCGGTCGTCACCGTCAGCGGGGCGTCCGACAGCCCGAACCTCTCGATCAGCTGACCGGCACCCGCGGACGTCGCCTGGATCCACTGCAGATTCGGCGACTGTTCGAGCGTGCGCTCGGGGTGGCGCCAGTCGAAATCGAACATGACGTCGGCGGTCTGCAGCATCGACGTCCACCGGTCGTGCTCACCGGCCGTCAGTTCGCGCGGCTCCCCGACGTGGTCGCTGTGCCACCGCGGCCGGGGCAGCAGTTCGGGGGCGTACGACACTCGAATCCGTGGGTCCGCGGCCGCGATCCTGTCGACGAGGTCGGGCTCGAGATACGACGCGATGAGCACGTCGAGGCACGGATCGGGCACGGTCACTCCTTCACCGCCGACTGCGCGCTCGGCTCGGCCTCCGCTGCGGAGGCAGACTTCGGCATCGCCGCCGCGGCGAGCACGAGGACGACTGCTGCGCCGAGAGCGGCCAGGAACACCAGGTGTAGGGCGCCGGCCAGATCGGCAGGTGCGGGATCGTCGTCGCCGCCCAGTCGCGCGTTGACGAGGGCGCCGAACAGGGCGACTCCCACGGCGCTGCCGATGGACCGGGCGAACATGTTCGTCGACGTGACGACGCCGCGCTCCGACCAGTCGACGCTCGACTGCGCGGCGATGAGCGTCGGGCTCGCGACGAGACCCATGCCGCCGCCGATGACGAAACAGCATATCGCCACGTGCCACACAGCCGACTCGATGGACAGGGCCAGGGTGAGGGCGGTGCCCGCGACGACCAGCAGGCTGCCCGCGGTGGCCGTGACGCGGAAGCCGAAGCGCAGGTACACCCGACCCGACTGCGACGCGGCGATCGGCCAGCCGATGGTCAGAGTGGCCAGCGCGAACCCGGCCACGAGTGCGCCCGTCCCGAGCACACCCTGGGTGAACGTGGGGACGTAGGTGGTCAGGCCGAGGACGATCGCCCCGACCAGCAGCGACACGAGATTGCTGGCCGCGAGAACCCTGCGGGTGAACACCCACAGCGGCAGCACCGGTTCGGCGGCGCGCCGTTCGACGAGGACGAAGGCGATGAGGAGCACGAATCCCGCGGCGAAGATTCCGAGGCTGATCGGCGAACTCCACGCCCAGGCCTGCCCGCCTTCGAGGAGGCCCAGGATGAGCAGCGTCGCCCCGACCGCCAGGACGCCGGCGCCCGCGTAGTCGACGGACCGCCGGGTGCGCACCCGCTGCTCGTCGAAGTTGCGGATCAGCATCACGGCCGCGAGCAGGCACAGGGGAATGTTGACGAAGAAGATCCACCGCCACGACAGGTACTCGGAGAACAGGCCGCCGAGGGTCGGGCCGACCACCGCCGACATTCCCCAGACGCTGGCCAGGTAGCCCTGCGCCTTGGCGCGTTCGGCGAGGGTGTAGATGTCGCCGGCGATGGTCATGCTCATCGGCTGAACCGCTCCGGCGCCGAGTCCCTGTACCGCGCGGAACGCGATGAGCGCGGGCATGCTCCACGCGATCCCACAGAGCACCGAGCCGATGCCGAACAGGGCGATGCCGAGGAGCATCACCGGTTTCCGTCCGAAGATGTCGGCCAGTTTGCCGTAGATCGGTACCGACACGGCCTGGGTGAGCAGGTAGATCGAGAACAGCCACGGGAACTGTGTGAATCCACCGAGATCCCCGACGATGGTGAACACCGCGGTGGAGATGATGGTCGCGTCGAGCGCGACCAGCGACGTCGTCAGCATCAGCGACACGAGGATCGGTCCGCGTTCCGAACGGAACCCGACGTCGACCGGGGTCGTGTCCGTCGCCATTACCCACCCGTCGCCGTCGCCTTACAGATCACAGAAGTCTCTTTCAAGGCTAACGACATGGGTCGCGGTGCTATTCCGGGCCCCGATCGGTGCCCGTCCCGCTCTGTCCGGCCCGACCGATAGGCTGGATCACCGTGCGCCCCTCACTCGATTCATACGCCCATCTGGCCGGTGGCAAGGTCCGCGACCTCTACACGATCGACGACGAGCACCTCCTGTTGGTCGCGAGCGACCGGATCTCCGCCTACGACCACGTCCTCAGCACCCCGATCCCGGACAAGGGGCGGGTGCTCACCGCGATGAGCGTCTTCTTCTTCGGCGTCCTCGGCGGCAACAACCATCTCGCCGGCGAACCCGACGACAGCCGGATCCCCGAAGAGGTCCTCGGCCGCGCGCTGGTGGTCCGGAAGCTGAACATGGTCCCTGTCGAGTGCGTCGCCCGCGGCTACCTCACGGGCTCGGGGCTGATCGACTACAACGAGACCGGCGCGGTCTGCGGGGTCGCCCTGCCCGAGGGCCTGGTGGAGGCGAGCCAGCTTCCCGACCCGATCTTCACGCCCGCCCGCAAGGCCGAACTCGGCGAGCACGACGAGAACATCAGCTTCGAGGCCGTCGTCGAGAAGGTCGGTCAGGACCTGGCCGTGAAGCTGCGCGACGACACCCTCGACGTCTACGGCCGGGCATCGAACTTCGCCGCGGACCGGGGCATCATCCTCGCCGACACCAAACTCGAATTCGGATTGGACGCGCAGAACAACCTGATTCTCGCGGACGAGGTCCTCACCCCCGATTCGTCCCGGTACTGGCCCGCCGACGGCTACGAGGCCGGGAAGGTGCAGCCGAGCTTCGACAAGCAGTTCGTCCGCAACTGGCTCACCGGCCCCGAATCGGGCTGGGACCGGGCCTCCGACACCCCGCCGCCGCCGTTGCCCGCGGAGATCGTGGAGGCGACCCGCGCGCGGTACATCGAGGCGTACGAGCGGATCTCGGGTCTGTCGTTCGCGGACTGGGTGGGCTGAACCATGACCACCGAAGGCGCGAAGCTCACCCCGCCGGTCGCGAAGAAGGTCGCCACCGAACGGGTCCACCACGGACACACGTTCGTCGACGAGTACGAGTGGCTGCGCGCCAAGGAAGACGCCGAGGTCGTCGCGTACCTCGAGGCCGAGAACGCGTACACCGAGCAGCAGACCGCGCATCTGGCGCCGCTGCGGGACCAGATCTTCCAGGAGATCAAGTCCCGCACGCAGGAAACCGACATGTCGGTTCCCACCCGGATGGGCGACTGGTGGTACTACGCCCGCACCATCGAGGGCAAGCAGTACGGCGTCCAGTGCCGTTCCCCGATCGCGGGCGCCGACGACTGGACTCCGCCGGAATTGACCCCGGGCGTCGAACTTCCCGGTGAGCAGATTCTGCTCGACGGCAACGCCGAGGCCGAGGGTCACGACTTCTTCTCCGTCGGCGCCTTCTCCCTCAGTCACGACGGCACGCTCCTCGCGTACTCGACCGACGTGGTCGGCGACGAGCGCTACACGCTGCGCTTCAAGAACCTCGAGACCGGGGAACTGCTGCCTGACGAGATCCCCGACACCGCGCCCGGCGCAACCTGGGCCATCGACCACAGCCACGTCTTCTATCTCACCGTCGACGAATCCTGGCGCCCCGACACCGTGTGGCGGCACAAGCTCGGCACCGACCGCGCGCAGGACGTCACCGTGTTTCACGAACCCGACGAGCGGTTCTGGGTGTCGGTCGGGTCCACCCGCAGCGAGAAGTACCTCATGATCTGGGTGGGGTCGAAGATCACCAGCGAAGGCTGGGTGCTCGAATCGGAGAATCCCGAGGGCGAGTTCCGGGTGGTGCTGCCGCGGCGCGAGGGCGTCGAGTACGGCGTCGAGCACGCTGTCGTCGCCGGCGAAGACCGCTTCCTGATCATGCACAACGACGTCGTCGACGGTGAGAAGGCCGAGAACTTCGTGCTCGCCGAGGCGCCGGTGTCCGACCCGTCGTCGCTGACCATCCTCATCCCGCACCGCTCCGACGTGCGGTTGGAGGAGGTCGACGCGTTCGCCGATCACCTGGTGCTCGGCTACCGCCGGGAAGCGCTGACCCGGCTGGCCGTCTGGCCGCTCGGCGACGACGGCTACGGCGAGTTCACGGAGATCGAATTCGACGAGGAACTCTTCAGCGTCGGGCTCGGCGCCAATCCGGAATGGCGGCAGCCGACACTGCGGATGGCGTTCACGTCGTTCATCACGCCCGGCCAGGTGTACGACTACGTGCTGTCGACGGGGGAACTCGCCCTGCGCAAGTCGCAACCGGTGCTCGGCGACTTCGACGCGGACAACTACGAGCAGCAGCGCGACTGGGCGGTCGCCGACGACGGGACGCGCATCCCGCTCTCGATCGTCCGGCGCAAGACGAACGGCACCGACGTGCCCGCCCCCACGCTCCTCTACGGGTACGGCTCGTACGAGGCCAGCATGGACCCGGCGTTCTCGGTCGCCCGGCTGTCGCTGCTCGATCGCGGCGTGGTGTTCGTGGTCGCTCACGTGCGCGGCGGCGGGGAGATGGGCAGACACTGGTACGAGACCGGCAAGACGCTCACGAAGAAGAACACCTTCACCGATTTCGTCTCGAGCGCACGGCATTTGATCGACACCGGACGCACAACTCCGCAGCAGTTGGTCGCCGACGGCGGCAGCGCGGGCGGCCTGCTGATGGGTGCCGTGGCCAACCTGGCTCCGGAACTCTTCGCCGGAATCCTCGCCAACGTGCCCTTCGTGGACCCGCTGACGTCGATCCTCGACCCGTCGCTGCCGCTGACCGTCATCGAGTGGGACGAATGGGGCAACCCGCTGGAGAACGCCGAGGTCTACGAATACATGCGCTCGTACAGCCCGTACGAGAACGTCGAGGCCAAGGACTACCCGGCGATCCTGGCGATCACCAGCATCAACGACACGAGGGTGCTGTACGTCGAACCGGCGAAGTGGGTCGCCAAACTGCGGGCCACCAAGACCGGTGACTCGCCGCTTCTCCTCAAGACGGAGATGAGCGCCGGGCACGGCGGCGTCAGCGGACGCTACGAGAAGTGGAAAGAAGTAGCGTTCGAATTCGCCTGGGTGCTCGACACGATCGGCAACTAGGTACTGCGCCACCCGCGCCGAGGTCCGATCTCGGCGTGTGGTTCGCGTCGGCGGGTGGAGCGGAAGTCGGCTTGTCAGGCCGCTTTCCGTCTCGCCGGGCTCAGATGCAGAAGCTGATGCTGGCCGACCCCAGGGGCAGGTTGAGGCAGACCGCGATGGAACCGACCGCCGGTGTCGGTGACGGGGCTGCGGGTGCGGCGACGGCTGCGGGGGCAGCGAGGGTGCCGAGTGACAGGGTCAATGCGATCGCGGCGAGTGTGGTGGCAATTCTGCTAGACATTGTGACGGTCCTTGACTGAGTGACTACGAGCCGGAGGTGACTCTCCTCAATCGTCCACCGATGTGATGCAGGTCACAACCGTCGGGGGCGGGTTTTCTCGGGTCGGCGCGGGAGTCAGCGCAGCGCGTAGCGAACCTGGGGACGCCCCGCCCGGCCGTACTCGGTGTGCCGGGTGAGCACCCCGTCGTCGGCGAGCCGTTCGAGATACCGCCACGCCGTGACCCGGGAGACCCCGATCCCGGCCGCCACCTCGGCCGCCGTCAACGGCCCGGCCGCCTCACGGACGCAGGCGGCGACGTGATCGAGGGTCTGGGGTGCAACGCCTTTCGGGGACGCCGCGCGCTCGTCAGAGGTGCGCAGGGCAGACATCGCCCGGTCGATGTCGTGCTGGCTCAGCGCGTTGCTTCCGGCGGGCAGCGCGTCGCGGAATTCCCGGTACCGCTCCAGTTTGTCGCGGAACGCCGCGAACGTGAACGGCTTCAGGAGATACAGCGCGATTCCGCGCGCCACGGCGGTCCGGACCATCTCGAGGTCGCGGGCCGAGGTCACGGCGATCACGTCGGGACTCGGCCGCACGCCGCTGAGCGCCGCGGCCACGTCGAGTCCGCTCGCGTCCGGCAGGCCGATATCGAGCAGCACCAGATCGATGGGGTCGTCACCGGCGTTCGCGGCGGCGACCGCGCGCATTGCCCCGCTGCCGTCGTGGACGACGGTGTGGACCGAAAAGCCGGGCACGCGTTCCACATAGGCGCGATGCGCCTCGGCGATGAGCGGTTCGTCCTCGACGATCATCACCCGGATCACGTGGCGGCTCCCTCGATCGGGATCTCGACGACGAGCATCGATCCGAGCGACGGCTCCGTGTGGATCGTCCCGCCGTGCCGGGCCACCACCTGCGCGACCAGCGCCAGTCCCAGCCCGCGCTGACCCGACTTGGTGGAATAGCCGCGCGTGACCGCCTTGTCGAGTTCGTCGGCGGGAATGCCGGGCCCGCTGTCGGCCACCTGCACCACCATCGTCGAATCCTCCTGACGGACCGTCACTTCCACCCACGCGTCCTCTCCGGGGGATCCTGCCGCGCCGCGGGCGGCGTCGATCGCATTGTCCACGAGATTACCCACCAGCGTGACGAGTTCACGCGCACTGAGCGGCGCCACGGGACCGAGGGCGGTGTCCTCGGTGACGGTCAGGTCGACTCCGCGCTCCGCGGCCACCCCCACCTTGCCGAGCAGCAGTGCGGCCAGCGCCGGTTCGTGCACCGCCGCCATCAGGCGGTCGATCAGTTCCTGCGACAACCGCAGATCCTCGGTGGCGAACGCGATCGCGTCGTCGTAGCGGCCCAGTTCGACCATCGTGATGATCGTGTGCAGACGGTTCGCCGATTCGTGAGCCTGTGACCGCAGCGATTCCGCGAATCCGCGAACCGAGTCGAGTTCGCCCATGATGCTTTGCATTTCGGTGCGATCACGCAATGTCAGCACCGTCCCGAGGCGCTGCCCCTCCCACTTCACGGGCTCCCGGCTGACCAGCAGCACACGGTCGGGGGTCACGTGCACCTCGTCCCGCGAATCGTCGTCCTGCGATTGTCGCAGCGACTCCGGAAGCGCGGTCACCGGGACGGGGCCCTCCGAGAGATCGAGGAGGCGGCGCGCTTCGTCATTCACCACTTCGGCCTTCGCGGTGTCACCGCTGTCGCGGCCGAGCACCACCAGGCCCTCGCCGATCGAGTGCAGGACGGCGTCGTGATGCTCGTACATCTGCCGCAGCTCGTCCGGCGCCATCCCCAGTGTCTGACGGCGCAGGCGCCGACTCAGCAGGAACGAGCCGGCCGCCGACACCGCCAGACCGATCGCGGCGACCGCGAAGATGGTCGGCAGGCTGGCGGCGAACTGGTCGCCGATCTTCTCACGCGTGACGCCGACGGACACCAGGCCCGCGACCCGGTCGCCGTCGTACACCGGGGCCACGGCCCGGATCGAGGGTCCCAGCGAGCCGGCGTACGTCTCCGTGAACGTCTCCCCGCGGAGAGCGCGCTCGATGTTCCCGGAGAACACGCCGCCGATCAGCTCCGGGTTGGTGTGGGTGAACCGAATGCCGGCGGGCGTCATCACGACGATGAAATCGGTGCCCGTCGCGGTGCGGATCCGCTCGGTCTGCGGCTGGAGCACCGCCGTCGGGTCGGGGGAGCGCAACGCCTCCACCGTGCCGTCCGACAGCGCGAGCGTGGTGGCGACAGCGGTGACGGCCCGTCGGGTGGTCTCGTCGCTGTCGCGGCGCTGGTCGACGATGGCCAGCGCCGTCCCGGCCGCGATGACCAGCACCAACACCACGAGCTGCAGGAGAAAGAGCTGCCTCGCGACGCTCATGGGCCGTCTCGGCGAATGGTGCGGCAATGCATTTCTCCTGAACGTAATGAACACAAACTTCACCAGCCAAGCGATCGCTTAGAAGATTCTTCCAAGACGTGATCGCGGTCACTAGCCGGCCTCACCGATCAGCTTGCCACTCGAATTGGAGGACAATCCCATGAGTACTGCGACAGGGAAGACCAAGAAGCGCGACCGGACACACTGGTTGTACATGGGGGTCATCGTCGCCGTCGTCGCGGGCGTCCTCGTCGGATGGCTGGCTCCGGGAGTCGGCAAGTCGCTCGGCGTGCTCGGCACGATGTTCGTCGACCTGATCAAGATGATGATCAGCCCGGTCATCTTCTGCACGATCGTGCTCGGCATCGGATCGGTGAAGGCCGCCGCGAAGGTCGGCAAGGTCGGCGGACTCGCCCTCACCTACTTCATCGGCATGTCGACGGTCGCGCTCGGAATCGGTCTGGTGGTGGGTAACCTGCTCAACCCGGGCTCCGGCCTGAACATCAGCGCCGACACCGCGGGCACCGGAGCGGCGCTCGCCGAGAAGGCCCACGGCGCCGGCGGCACCATGGACTTCCTCCAGTCGATCATCCCCACGTCGCTGATGTCGGCGCTGACCGAGGGCAGCGTGCTGCAGACCCTGTTCGTCGCGCTGCTCGTCGGCTTCGGACTGCAGGCCCTCGGCAAGCAGGGTGAGCCGATCCTGCGCGGTGTCGCCTCCGTGCAGAAGCTCGTCTTCAAGATCCTGTCGATGATCCTGTGGCTCGCACCGATCGGTGCCTTCGGCGCCATCGCGAACGTCGTCGGCCAGACCGGTCTCGGCGCCGTCGTCCAGCTCGCCACTCTCATGCTCGGCTTCTACCTCACCTGCTTGATCTTCGTGTTCGGTGTCCTCGGATCCGTGCTCCGCGTGGTCGCCGGCGTCTCCATCTTCAAGCTGGTCCGGTACCTGGCCCGTGAGTACCTGCTGATCTTCGCCACGTCCTCGTCCGAGTCCGCCCTGCCCCGCCTGATCGCGAAAATGGAACACGTCGGCGTCGAGCGCACCACCGTCGGTGTCGTCGTCCCCACCGGCTACTCGTTCAACCTCGACGGCACGGCGATCTACCTGACCATGGCGTCGATCTTCATCGCCGACGCAATGGGCCAGCCGCTGTCCTTCCCCGAGCAGCTGTCGCTGCTGGTGTTCATGATCATCGCGTCCAAGGGTGCTGCCGGAGTCAGCGGCGCCGGGCTCGCCACCCTCGCGGGCGGCCTGCAGAGCCACCGTCCCGAACTGCTCGACGGCGTCGGCCTCATCGTCGGTATCGACCGGTTCATGTCCGAGGCCCGCGCGGTCACGAACTTCTCCGGCAACGCCGTCGCCACCCTGCTCGTCGGGTCCTGGACCAACACGATCGACAACGAGCGCGTCCGCACCGTCCTCGACGGCAAGCTCCCGTTCGACGAGTCCACGATGGTCGACGACGGCCACGGCGACGCCGCCGAAGAGCAGGTCACCGAGAGCTCTGCCGCCGAAGAACCGCGGGTACTCGTGAAGAGCTGACACCCCTCCGAAGTGAACCGCTGTGCGCCCGGGCGATTCGAAGCCTGGGCGCACAGAGGTTTGTTGGCTACGTTGGTGCGCATGACGACTCCTGTTCAGAACATCGGTATCAACACACTCGGCGGCACGCCGACCTCCCTCGGCGAGTACGACGGCCGGGCCGTCCTCGTGGTGAACGTCGCCTCGAAGTGTGGACTCACCCCGCAGTACAAGGGCCTCGAGAAGCTCGCCACCGACTACGCCGACCGCGGCCTGACCGTCCTCGGTGTCCCGTGCAACCAGTTCATGGGCCAGGAACCCGGCACCGCCGAAGAGATCGAAACCTTCTGCTCCACCACCTACGGCGTCACGTTCCCGTTGCTCGAGAAGATCGAGGTGAACGGGGAGAACCGGCACCCGCTCTACGAGGAACTGGCCAAGACCACCGACGCCGAAGGCGCCGCGGGCGACATCCAGTGGAACTTCGAGAAGTTCCTCGTCGCACCCGACGGCACCGTCGTCAAGCGGTTCCGGCCCCGCACCGAACCCGACGCCCCCGAGGTCGTCGAGGCCATCGAGGCGATCCTGCCGAAGTAGGCGGCTCCGCCGCTCGTGCGCCTTTCAGGTAGCTCCCACAACCGGAAAGGCGCACGAGCTTTGCCTCGTGTTCACGTTCACCTGCCACGCTGGGCTCATGACCGGACAGCTGATCGTGTCGGTGTCGGGGATCAAGGACGAGACGCGCGACTCCGCGGCCGCGTTCGCCGAGGAAATGGATGCACGCGGCGTGCCGCTGTCGCTGCTCGTCGCCCCACGCCTGAAAGACAAGTATCGACTGGTCAACGACCCCGCGACGCAGGACTGGCTCCGCGCGCGCCGATCCCGGGGCGACGCCGTCGTCCTGCACGGATACGACCAGGCCGCCACCAAGCGCCGTCGGGCCGAGTTCGCCTCGCTCCCCGAGCACGAGGCGCGGCTGCGACTGCTCGCGGCCGACCGGGTGATGGAACAGACCGGGCTGCGCACCAGGCTCTTCGCCCCGCCGCGCTGGCTGGCGTCGCAGGGCGCGGTCGCGGCGCTGCCGTCCGCCGGGTTCCGGCTGCTCGCCGGCATGACCGCCATCCACGACCTCGAACGCGGGACGTCGGTGCGGTCCCGGGTGCTGGGGATCGGGGAGGGATTCCGAGCCGAACCGTGGTGGTGCCGGGCCCTCGTCCTCGGCTCCGGACGCACCGCCAGACGCGGGGGAGTGGTGCGACTCGCCGTCACCGCCAAGCAGCTGGGCACGTCGGGACCGCGGCAGGCGATGCTCGACGCCGTCGACCTCGCGCTCTACCACGACGCGCGGCCCGACGTGTACCGCTGGGAGCGGCGGATTTCGCAGATCGGTGCGGCCTGACCCACGGGGCCGTCAGGCCACCTCGACGCTCGACTCGCCGGGCAACGTGCGGAACTCGGTGCCCTCGGGCGCCATGTCCGTGTACCGGCCGTAGAAGATGCCGGTGGCCTCGTTAGCGATGATCGCCTGGTGGATCGGCACCGCGACCCGCGGTGCGACGGCGCGCAGGTAGTCGACGGCCTCGGAGATCTTCAGCCACGGTGCCGCGGCGGGCAGGGCCAGCACGTCGACCTTCTGTTCCGGGACGAACAGGGAGTCGCCGGGGTGCATCAGCCGGGCCGGGTTCGCGGCGTCGCCGAGGAGGAACGCCGTGTTGTCGATCACCGGGATGTCGGGGTGGATCACCGCGTGCCGCCCGCCGGTGCCGGTGACGTGCACGTCGCCGATGTCGAACTCGTCGCCGGCGTGCACCCCCGTCCAGGCGCCGCCGAGTTGCGCCGCGGTCTGCGGGTCCGAGTACAGCGCCGCGCCGGGGTTCGCCTCGACGAGGGCGGGCAGTCGTTGCTGGTCGACGTGGTCGGGGTGCTGATGGGTCACCAGGATGGCGTCGAGTCCGGTGATGCCCTCGAATCCGTGGGAGAAGTTGCCCGGATCGAAGAGGATGGTGGAACCGTTCAACTCGACGAGGACGCAGCTGTGGCCGAAGTGAGTCAATCGCATGAATTCGAGTATGCGCCTGCATGCATGGCCCGTCCCCTTCGTCCGATGCGAACCGCAGGCAGGTAGCCCGGTAAACTTCGGGGTGCCCGGTGTTCCACTCTGGGCTCGCGCACTACAACAAGGAGCAGCACGTGGCCCGTGTCGTCGTCGAAGTCATGCCCAAGGCCGAGATTCTCGACCCCCAGGGGCAGGCCATTGTCGGAGCGCTGCCGCGGCTCGGCTTCGCTGGAGTGTCCGATGTCCGTCAGGGCAAGCGTTTCGAGCTCGAGGTCGACGGCAGTGTCGACGACGCTCAGCTCGAGAAGATCGCCGAGGCCCTGCTGGCCAACACGGTGATCGAGGACTGGACCGTGAGGCGCGTCGAAGCATGAGCGCCCGCGTCGGAGTCATCACTTTCCCCGGCACCCTCGACGACGTCGACGCCGCCCGCGCGGTGACCCTCGCCGGCGGCGAGGCCGTCAGCCTCTGGCACGGCGACGCTGACCTCAAGGGTGTCGACGCCGTCATCGTCCCCGGCGGCTTCTCCTACGGCGACTACCTGCGGTGCGGCGCCATCGCGCGGTTCGCGCCCGTCATGGGCAAGGTCGTCCAGGCCGCGCAGGGCGGCATGCCGGTCCTCGGTATCTGCAACGGCTTCCAGGTGCTGTGCGAAGCGGGGCTGCTGCCCGGCGCTCTCACCCGCAACGAGGGCCTGCACTTCATCTGCCGCGACGAGTGGCTGAAGGTCGAGGCCACGTCGACGGCGTGGACGTCCCGCTACGAGACGGGCGCCGAGATCCTCGTCCCGCTCAAGTCCGGCGAGGGTCGCTTCCAGGCTTCGGCGAACGTCCTCGACGAACTCGAGGGTGAGGGCCGCGTGGTGTTCCGTTACGCCGGCGACAACCCGAACGGTTCGCAGCGCGGCATCGCGGGCATCTCTTCGGCCAACGGCCGCGTCGTGGGCCTCATGCCGCACCCCGAGCACGCCACCGAGGCCCTCACCGGCCCGAGCGACGATGGACTCGGCATGTTCTATTCCGTGCTCGACAGCGTCATCTCCGCCTGATCCGATCGGCGCCGTGCGAGCCTGAGGCAACGCACGGCGCCGCCACGGTGCGCCTACTTGACGGCGCGTATCACCACGATTTCCTCGAGGGTCTGACCGGCCTCGATGAGCCCTCTCCGTTCGAGCATCTCCCGCCGTTCGACGAGGACCGGGCCGAACGGGATTTCGGCCGTCGCGGCGACGTCGACGCACATGTTCTGTTCCTCGAGCATCGTCAGCGTCTTCTCGACCCCACTGAGAACGGACTGCGCGAGCAGCAGGACGCCACCCGGAACGAGAACCTCGGGTGCCTCGCAGCAGATTCGATCGAGTAGTGCCCGTCCGTTCTTTCCCGCGTCCCACGCGCGCGCCGGACCGCGGTCGGGCACCGTGTCGACAGGTGCCGGGACGTACGGCGGGTTCGACACGACGACGTCGAACCGGTTCTCGCGGACGTGTTCGGTGAGGTCTCCGCGGATCACCCGGATCCGGTGCCCGCGGGCGAGCGCATTGAGCCTGATGCTGATCGCCGCCCGCCTCGACACGTCCACCGCGGTGACCCGGCCCGCACCGGCCGCCGCGGCGGCCACGCTCAGTGCGCCGGTTCCCGCGCACAGATCGAGCACCCGCGAGTGGGGACCGAGTGGCTCCGCCGCCAGGACACCCGCCAGCAACTGCGTATCGTGTTGCGGGCGATAGACTCCGGGAAGACGTAGCAGCATCGAAGACTCCTCGGTTGCCGGGCGCATCCGCGTACGCCGGTGGAGTGCCACCGGGCGCTCACCGTGGACGCCGTGCGTCTGATTACCGAACAGTTACCCCACTCGCTGCGGCGCCAATCACGCCGGCGGGTCCGGCCGCCGCGGCGACGGCCCGGAAGACGCGCGGAACCCGAAGCGAACTGGCACGATCGACGGGTGACGTACACCGAGCAGTTGCGTGATCTCGCGGCCCGGCACGGGGTGGCGACGTCGTACCGGGGCTGGGATCAGCGGCGGCACGACGTCCGCGACGACACCCTGCGCAGCGTCCTCGCAGCGCTCGACGTTCCCGCTGCAACGGACGACGAGGTGCGGCGCGCCCTGTTCGAGTGCGACGTGGCGCCGTGGCGGTCGATGCTGCCGCCCGTCGTCGTCGGAACGGACGGATCCGAGGCCCGTTTCGTGGTCCACGTCCCACACGGCGCGGACGTGGACGTCACCATCGACACGGAGTCGGGCGGGACCGTCCGGGCCCGCCAACTCCAGGTGTGGGTCGATCCACGCGAGGTCGACGGAAAGCTGATCGGCCGTGCCACGTTCGCCGTTCCGCCCGGGGTCCCGTGCGGATGGCACACGGTGCGGGCGTCGACCTCGGCCACCTCCTCGTCGTGCACCCTCGTGGTGACACCGGCGCGGTTGTCCACGTCCGACCATCTGCGCGACCGCCGGCGCTGGGGTGTGCTCACGCAGCTGTACTCGATCCGGTCGCGCCGGTCCTGGGGTGTGGGGGATTTCGGCGATCTCGCCGATCTCGCGTCGATCTTCGGTTCCGTCCACGGCGCCGACTACGTTCTCGTCAATCCGTTGCATGCGGCGCAGCCCCGGCCGCCGATCGAGGCGTCGCCGTACCTGCCGACCACCCGGCGCTACGTCAACCCGCTGTACGTCCGCGTCGAGGACATCCCGGAGACGGCGTACCTCCCGACCCGACGTCATGCGAGGATGCGCGACGCCGCAGCGCGATTCGAGCGGGCGAACGACCGGCCCGACCGGATCGCCCGCAACCCGTCGTACCGCGCCAAACTCCGGGTACTCGAACGGGTCTTCCGGATCGAGCGCAGCCCGAGCAGGCAGCACGCGTTCGAGGAATTCTGCCGCGTCGAGGGCGACGGACTGCGGGACTTCGCGACCTGGTGCGCGCTCACCGAGAAACTACCGCCCGACGACCCGCGATGGACGACGAAGGCCGGTGCGCCCGACAGCGACTGGGTGCAGGCGCAGCGGCGTAAGCTCGCGCCGCGCATCGAGTTCTACTCGTGGCTGCAATGGGTATGCGACGAGCAGCTTTCCGACGCCCAGGCTGCGGCACGCGCGGCGGGCATGGACATCGGGATCGTGCACGATCTGGCCGTCGGCGTCCAGCGCGGGGGTGCGGACGCGTGGTCGCTGGGAACGGCTCTGGCAGAGGGTATTACCGTCGGCGCTCCTCCCGACGACTTCAATCAGCAGGGTCAGCAATGGAATCAGCCGCCGTGGCGGCCGGATCGGCTGGCCGAACTGGGATACGCCCCGTACCGCGACATGCTGCGCACCGTGCTGAAGCATGCGGGTGGGCTGCGGGTCGATCACATCCTGGGGCTGTTCCGGCTGTGGTGGATCCCCGCCGACGCGGAGACGCCGGCAGACGGAACGTACGTCACGTACGACCACGAGGCGCTGATCGGGATCCTCGCGCTCGAGGCGGAGCGCGCGGGCGCCGTGGTGATCGGCGAGGACCTCGGGGTGTTCGAACCCGCGGTGCAGGACTACCTCGCCGAGCGCGGCATCCTCGGGACCTCGATCCTGTGGTTCGAGCACGACGGCGAGCGGCCGACGCCGCCCGAGGAGTACCGGACGCTGTGCCTGACATCGGTGACCACGCACGATCTTCCGCCGACCGCCGGATACCTCGCCGGCGAGCACATCGAATTGCGGTCGCGGCTCGGGCTCCTCGAACGCGACCTCGAACTCGAGAAGGAACACGACGCGCACCAGCGCGAGGCCGTACTGCAACTGGCGCGCGACCGCGGATTGCTGGCGGACGACGCGTCGATCCCCGACACCGTCAAGGCGCTGTACCGGCTGATCGCCCGGAGTCCCTCGCTGCTGTCGGGTGTCGCACTCGCCGATCTGGTGGGGGAGCACCGCGTCCAGAATCAGCCGGGCACCGACGAGACCCAGTATTCGAACTGGAAGATTCCCCTCGCGGACGCGTCCGGGCGTGCCGTCCACGTCGAGGACCTGGCGGACGGCGATTTCGGGTTCCTCGACGACGCCCGCTGATCCCGGACGTCAGGGGGCGAGAGCGCGCATCGCCAGGTCGACGACGGCGTCCGCGTGGTCGTGGGTGAGGGGATGCGCTCCGCTCTGCCAGCGGTAGAACATCGGCGCCATGAACAACTCGAAGGCGAGTGCGAGGTCGATGTCGGACCGCATCTGCCCGGCGTCCTGCGCCGAGCGGAACCGCGTGGCGACGAACTCGAACTGCGGCCGGTAGATCCGTTCGACGATCTGTTCCTGCAGGGCCGAATCCTGCAGCGATTCGATGGACAGCGCCCGGAACAGCGGTTCGAAGTCGGGGGAGGTGAACTCGTCGACGGTCGCGCGCAGGACCAGTCGCATGTCGGCGGCGAGGTCGCCGGTGTCGGGCAGGGCGAGGACCTCCTGGGCGCCGGCCGCGTTCTGTTCGTGCAGGGCGTCCACGACGAGCGCGCCCTTGGACCGCCACCAGCGGTAGATCGTCTGCTTCCCGACCTTCGCGCGCGCGGCGATGCCTTCGATGCTGATCTTCGCGTAGGGCTGTTCGCGGATCAGCTCCTGTGTGGCCTGCAGGATCGCGGCGCGGGACCGTTCGGATCGGCGGGGATTGTCGGTGGACGGCATGAACGGATCCTAGATCAGACGAGACGTATCGTCTTGACTCGTACCTTGTCGGGTGCCATCCTGAAACGAGACGGACCGTTCCGTCTCGGAAAGGATGAAGATGACCCGCTCTCACATCGCCATGGTCAGCATTCCGGCGCCCGGGCACGTCAACCCCAGTCTGGAGATTCTCCGCGAACTCGTCGCGCGCGGGCACCGCGTGACGTATGTCAACGACGCCGCCGTGAAGGACGTCGTCGAGAGCACCGGGGCGGAATTCAAGGAGTACGCCTCGACGTTGCCGCGCGTGAACACCGCGGGGGCGACGGACGAGTCCGGGCAGTCGTGGGACGGCGACACCATCGATCACCTCACGCTGTTCCAGGCCGAGTACGAGTCGATGCTGCCGCAACTGCGCAGACTGTACGAGGGCGACCGCCCAGACCTGTTCCTCTACGACATCGCCGGAGGTCCCGCCCGCGTCCTCGCCGAGGAATGGGGCGTGCCGATCGTGCAACTGTCGCCGACGTACGTGGCCTGGGACGGGTACGAGAACGACATGAAGTCGTTCGTGGACACCATGCGGGCGGACCCGCGCGGGGCGGCACTGTACGAGCGGCAAGGAAAGCTGCTGCGGGACAACGGGGTCGAGACCGACCCGGACGAGTTCTACGGGCGCCCGGCCCGGGCGGTGGTGCTGATCGCGAAATCGATGCAGCCCAACGCCGACCGCGTGAACGAGGACGTCTACACGTTCGTCGGACCGGCGCTGCCCACCCGGCGGCCTGCCGACGGCCGGTGGGAGCGCCCGGCAGGCGCGGGCAAGGTGCTGCTCGTCTCGCTCGGCACCGCGTTCACCGATCACCCCGACTTCTACCGCCGCTGCCTCGAGGCGTTCGGCGACCTCGACGGCTGGCACGTCGTCCTGCAGATCGGGCAGCGCGTCGACGTCGACGACCTCGGCACGGTGCCCGGCAACGTCGAGGTCCACCGCTGGGTGCCGCAGTTCGACATCCTGGGGCAGGCCGACGCGTTCCTCACCCACGCCGGCATGGGCGGGTCCAGTGAGGGCATGTTCACGGGGACCCCGATGATCGCCGCGCCGCAGGCCACCGACCAGTTCGAGAACGCCGACGCGCTCGTCGCCGCGGGAGTGGCGGTGCGCGTGGACAGTTCGGACGTGACCGCGGACGAACTCCGGGACGCGCTCGAACGGGTCGACGCCGAGCCGGTCCGTCGCCGCAGCTCCGAGCTCGCTGCCGAGTTACGTTCTGCCGGTGGCGTGGACGCCGCCGTGCGGGTCATCGAGGAGTTCCTGTGAATCCGCGGAACGTGTCGGTGGTCACGTCTACTCTGCGGGCATGGCACTCACACTCGGCATGATCACGTTCGACACCACCGACCCGGGGCCGCTCGCGAAGTGGTGGGCGAAGCAGACGGCGGGCACGGTCGAGCAGGAGAACGACGGCTGGTTCTACGTCGTCGCCCTGCCGGATTCCGCGCAGAAGCTGGCGTTCCAGAAGGTCGAAGATCCCACTCCCGGCAAGAACCGCATCCACCTCGACCTGGCGTCCGAAGACCTCGACGGTGAGGTGCGCAGGCTGAGTGCCGACGGCGCAACGGAGGTCGCGCAGCACGAGATGGGCGGTTTCCGATGGGTCACGCTCACCGATCCCGACGGCAATCAGTTCTGCGTCTCGGGTCCACACACGTGACAGGGGGTCCTGCATGATTGACCCCATGCCTTCCACCACGTGGGCCGACGCCCAGGGACTCTGTACCTTCGTCGATGCGTCACCGTCGCCGTTCCATGTGTGCGCGACGGTGTCGATGTTGCTGACCGGCAACGGTTTCACCGAGTTGCACGAGACCGACTCGTGGCCCGGCGAGCCCGGCCGGTACTTCCTGGTGCGCGGCGGATCCCTCATCGCCTGGAGCACCGAGGGGGTGGGCCGGACGGCGCCGTTCCGCATCGTCGGCGGGCACACCGACAGCCCGAACCTGCGCGTCAAGCAGCACCCCGACCTCTCGTCGGCAGGGTGGCAGCTGGTCGGGCTCGAACCGTACGGCGGAGCGTGGCTCAACTCGTGGCTCGACCGCGACCTGGGCATCTCCGGACGGCTGAGCGTGCGGGCCGGCAACACGGTGGAGGAGAAGCTCGTCCGCGTCGACGAACCGATCCTGCGCGTGCCGCAACTGGCCATCCACCTGTCCGAGGACCGCAAGGGTGTGCACCTCGACCCGCAGCGCCACCTCAACGGTGTGTGGGGCGTGGGTGCCGACCGCCGGTCGTTCATCGACTTCGTCGCCGAGCGGGCGGAGGTGCCTGCCGACGCGGTGCTCGGGTGGGAACTGATGACGCACGATCTCGCGCCCAGCGCCCTGGTCGGAACCGAACAGGATCTCGTCAGCGCGCCGCGGCTCGACAACCAGGGCACCTGCTACGCGGGTACGCAGGCGCTGCTGTCGGCGGTCGAGCGTCCCGGCGACCAGGTGCCGGTGCTCGCACTGTTCGACCACGAGGAGGTGGGGAGCATGTCGGATCGGGGCGCGTTCTCCGATCTGCTGAGCACCGTGCTCGAGCGGATCGTCCTCGGCCGCGGCGGCGGGCGCGAGGAATTCCTGCAGACCATGGCCGGCTCGATCTGCGCGTCCGGCGACATGGCGCACGCGACCCACCCCAACTACCCGGACCGGCACGAGCCCGCCCACCACATCGCCGTCAACGGGGGACCGGTGCTCAAGGTCAACCAGAACCTGCGCTACGCCACCGACGCGGCCGGGGCGGGCGCGTTCGCGCTCGCCTGCGATCAGGCCGGTGTGCCGCTCCAGCGGTATGTGCACCGGGCCGATCTGCCGTGCGGTTCGACCATCGGCCCGATCACCGCGTCCAGGACGGGGCTGAGCACCGTCGACGTCGGCGCCGCGCAGCTGGGAATGCATTCCTCGCGGGAGTTGATGGGTGCGCGTGACGTGCGGGCCTATTCCGACGCCCTTGCGGCCTTCCTCACACCGACGGCGTGACGGGGAGGGGCGGGGAGCGCCAGGTCGGTGCCGGAACGAGCCGCCGGATAGACTGACGTACGGCTCGTCGCCACCCGGCTTGCGCCGACCGTGACTCCCGGCTTGCCTCTCTTGACTCCCGTAGGGAAGGGACCCCACCTCCAGTGTCAGCACACCCGGTCGATACCGTCACCGCCGCCACCGCGACCCCCGACGTCGCACAGCCTTTCAAGGAGCTGGGTCTCAAGGACGACGAGTACGCCCGCATCAAGGAGATCCTGGGCCGGCGCCCCACCGAGGCCGAGCTCGCGATGTACTCGGTGATGTGGAGTGAGCACTGCTCCTACAAGTCGTCCAAGGTGCACCTGCGGTACTTCGGTGAGACCACGACCGACGAGATGCGGTCCTCGATGCTCGCGGGCATCGGCGAGAATGCCGGCGTCGTCGACATCGGCGACGGCTGGGCGGTCACGTTCAAGGTCGAGAGCCACAACCACCCGTCCTACGTGGAGCCCTACCAGGGCGCGGCCACCGGCGTCGGCGGCATCGTCCGCGACATCATGGCCATGGGCGCCCGCCCGATCGCCGTCATGGACCAGCTGCGGTTCGGTGCGGCGGACGCCCCCGACACCCGCCGCGTCGTCGACGGTGTCGTGCGCGGCGTCGGCGGCTACGGCAACTCCCTCGGCCTGCCCAACATCGGCGGCGAGACCGTGTTCGACGAGTCCTACGCCGGTAACCCCCTGGTCAACGCCCTGTGTGCCGGAACGATGCGCGTCGAGGACCTGCACCTCGCGTTCGCGTCCGGCGCCGGCAACAAGATCATCCTGTTCGGTGCGCGCACCGGCCTCGACGGCATCGGCGGCGTGTCCGTGCTGGCGTCGGAGACGTTCGACGGCGACGAATCCGGCACCGGACGGAAGAAGCTGCCGGCAGTGCAGGTGGGCGATCCGTTCACCGAGAAGGTGCTCATCGAGTGCTGTCTCGAGCTGTACGCCGCGAAGCTCGTGGTCGGCATCCAGGACCTCGGCGGCGCCGGTCTGTCCTGCGCCACGTCCGAGCTGGCCGCCGCCGGCGACGGCGGCATGCACATCAACCTCGAGCAGGTCCCGATGCGGGCCACCGGCATGACCGCGGCCGAGGTGCTCTCCAGCGAGTCGCAGGAGCGCATGTGCGCGGTCGTCACCCCCGAGAACGTCGATGCGTTCATGGCGGTCTGCAAGAAGTGGGACGTCCTCGCCACCGACATCGGTGAGGTCACCGACGGCGACCGGCTCACCATCTCCTGGCACGGCGAGACCGTCGTCGACGTGCCGCCGCGCACCGTCGCCCACGAGGGCCCCGTGTACGAGCGCCCCGTGCAGCGTCCCGCGAGCCAGGACGCCCTGGTCGCGAACACCACCGCCGGCCTGAAGCGCCCCGAGTCCGCCGACGAGCTGAAGGCGACGCTGCTGAAGATGATCGCCTCGCCGGCGCTGTGCAGCCGCAAGTGGATCACCGAGCAGTACGACCGCTACGTGCGCGGCAACACCGTCCTCGCCGAGAACGCCGACTCCGGCGTGATCCGCGTCGACGAGAAGACGGGCCGCGGCATCGCGCTGGCCACCGACGCGTCCGGCCGCTACACCGCGCTCGACCCGTACGCGGGTGCGCAGCTCGCCCTCGCCGAGGCGTTCCGCAACGTCGCCGTCACCGGCGCCACCCCCAAGGCCGTCAGCAACTGCCTGAACTTCGGATCCCCCGAGGACCCGGGCGTCATGTGGCAGTTCCAGCAGGCCGTGCGCGGTCTGGCGGACGGCTGCGCGACGCTCGGCATCCCCGTCACCGGCGGCAACGTCAGCTTCTACAACCAGACCGGCTCGACCGCGATCCTCCCCACCCCGGTGGTCGCCGTGCTCGGCGTCATCGACGACGTGCACCGGCGCATCCCCACCGGTCTCGGACTGGAACCGGGCGAGACCTTGATCCTGCTCGGCGACACGAACGACGAGTTCGACGGGTCCATCTGGTCGCAGGTCGAGCACGGCCACCTCGGTGGTGTCCCGCCGAAGGTCGACCTCGAGCGGGAGCAGTTGCTCGCAGACATCCTGCTCGCGGCATCCCGCGACGGCCTCGTCTCCGCGGCGCACGACCTGTCCGAGGGTGGTCTCGCGCAGGCCGTCGTCGAGGCCGCGCTGGCCGGGGAGACCGGCTGCCGCATCCTGCTTCCCGACGACGCCGATCCGTTCGTCACCCTGTTCTCGGAGTCTTCCGGCCGTGTGCTCGTCGCGGTCCCGCGCACCGAGGAAACTCGCTTTACGGGTATGTGCACGGCCCGTAATCTCCCGTGGGTGCGCATCGGTGTGGTCGACGAAGGGTCCGATTCCGTCGAGGTCCAGGGCCAGTTCTCGGTCTCGCTCGCCGAACTGCGCACGACGTTCGAGGGAACTCTGCCGGCATTGTTCGGGTGATGAATGGTCGAATCGGGGGCATTGGAGAGGGTTGACAGGGGGCCGCGGGAACTCTCGCGGCTGGTCGATCCTGCACTCCTCCACGGTCCCCGACTCGATCGGACCTGGCGTTTCCTTCGCCTCGACTTCACCGGTATCGCGTTCGCGACGCTGTTCTTCTGCTGGTCGCTGACGCCGTCGCTGCTGCCCCGCGACTGGCTGTTCCAGGGGCTGATCGGCGGCATCAACGCCGCGATCGGCTACGCGGTGGGTACCGCGATCGGCTGGCTGGTGCGCCGCTACCTATTGCGGGACCGGTCGTGGTGGCCGCTGCCGGAACCGTGGTCCACCGGCCTGCGCGTACTCGTGACGGTGACGTGCGCGTCGGTCAGTCTCGTGATGCTCGCGTACTCCGCGGCGTGGCAGCGTGAACTCGCCGCGCTGATGGGTGCGGAGGGCACCACCACCACCGGCTACATCCGCACCGGTGGTCTGAGCCTGCTCGTCGGCGCCTCGGTCATCTCGGTGTGGCGGCTGCTGCGCGAACTGGTGCGGTGGATCGCGGGGCGACTCATCCGGCGGTGGCACCTCGCGATCCCGACGGCCACCACCGTCGGCATCCTCATCGTGACGGTGCTGTTCTTCCTGCTCGTCGACGGTGTCCTGATGCGCGGCCTCTACGCCGCGACGAATGCGGTGTTCAGCCTGCAGAATTCGACCACCCGCGACGGCGTCGAGCAGCCGCTCGATCCCGAGAAGTCGGGCAGCCCGGAGTCGCTGGCGCCCTGGGACACCCTCGGGTACGAGGGCCGGAACTTCGTGTCCCGTGGCCTCGACGCCGACGAACTCACGGCGGCCAACGGCACCCCGGCCAAGGACCCGATCCGGGTGTACGCCGGACTCGAGACGGCCGAGGACCCGGACGAACGCATGGACGTCGTCATCGACGAACTCGAGCGGACCGGCGCGTTCACCCGCAAGGTCCTCGTCGTCATCCCCACCACGGGCACGGGCTGGGTCAATCCCACTGCGGCGCAGGCGATCGAGCTGGTCCACAACGGTGACACGGCGCTGGTCGCCGGCCAGTACTCGTTCCTGCCGAGCTGGATCTCGTTCCTCGCCGACCGGGAGAAGGCCGCGGAGGCGGGGAAGATGCTGATCGACCGCGTGCACGAACGGTGGCTGCAGGAACCCGAGGCTACCCGCCCCAAGCTGCTCGTCTACGGCGAAAGCCTCGGCACCCAGGCAGGGGAGGGCGCCTTCGACACACTGAGCGACATCCGGCAGACCGTCGACGGCGTGCTGTGGGTCGGCCCGCCCAACTCGAACCGGCTGTGGGGTCAGCTGATCCAGCGCCGCGACCCCGGCACTCCCGAGGTGGACCCCGAGTACGCGGCGGGTCTGGTGGTGCGGTTCGCCGACGACTCCGCCGACATGGTCGAAGACACCGGCGAGTGGTTGTCGCCGCGCATCCTGTACGTCCAGCACCCGTCCGATCCGGTCGTGTGGTGGTCGCCCGACCTCGCGTTCACCCGGCCCGACTGGCTGAAGGAACCACCGGGCGACGATCGGTCACCGTCCATGAAGTGGTTTCCGTTCGTGACGTTCTGGCAGGTGTCCGCCGATCTCACCAACGCGGCCGGGGTCCCGGACGGGCACGGTCACAACTACGGGACGCTCGTTCTCGACGGCTGGATCACGGTGGCCCAGCCCGAGGGGTGGACGCCCGCCGACACCGAGCGCGTCCGGTCCACCCTCGAATCCCTCGCCGGGACAGAGGGTCCGGAGAAGTGAGCAGGCTCGCCTCCGTGGCCGGTGCGGCGGCGGCCGTGCTGTGGAACAACGTGGTGCTGCCCGGTTCGGGGCTCGGCCCGTACGGGCGGGCCGTCGCGGGCGGCGCGCTCGGACTGTCGGTCGTGGGAGCCGCCCGCACCGCGGGGTACGGCGTCGACGAACTCGGTCTGTCCGCGTCGGCGGTGCGGTCCGGGTTGCGGTACGGCGCCGCGGCGTCGGTGGTCCCGCTCGCCGGATACGCGATCGCGCTGGGTGTGCCCGCCGCGCGCAGGCAGGTTCCGACCGGCGACCGCGTCGGCGATGTCGCGGGCTGGGTCGGGTTCCGGATCCCGGTGGGGACCGTCGCGCACGAGGAACTGCTGTTCCGCAGCGTCCTGTCCGCGATGCTCCGCCGCGGCTGGACGCCCACCGCGGCGGACGTCCTGCACGCCGCGACGTTCGGGCTGTGGCACGTGCGCGCGGCCCGGATCGCCCGCGACCCGATCGTCGCGAGTGTGCTGCTCACCGGTGCCTCCGCGTGGCTGTTCGAATGGTTGCGACGCCGCAGTGGCAGCGTCGTAGCCCCCGCTCTGCTGCATCTTTCGGTCAACGTCGGCGGGGTGCTGGCCGCCGAAGCTGCGCGGTCCCGCCCAGTAGATTGAGCGGATGCCGTCGCGTCGAGCCGTAGATCCCGCCGAACTGAGGGCCGCCGTACTCGAGGTCGGTCCGTGGTTGCGCGGCGACACCGAGGAGAAGCCGTCCCGCACCCAGCTGGCCGCGGCGGTCCGGCTCAGCGCGCGCACGCTCGAGCAGGTGGCACCCGGGTCGAGTGTGGAGGTGCGGGTGCCTCCGTTTGTCGCGGTCCAGTGCATCGAGGGTCCCCGGCACACCCGCGGCACCCCGCCCAACGTCGTGGAGACCGATCCCCGGACGTGGCTGCTGCTGGTGACGGGACTGCTGGATTTCGACGGCGCGACCTCCGGCGGCGGGGTGTCGGTGTCGGGGAGCCGCGCCGGGGAGATCGCCCACTGGCTGCCGCTGCTGCGCGTGTAGTCGCCTCAGCCGCGCAGGCCGCTCGATCCTGTGGTTCGAGGGTGCTGACCGATTCCGAAACTGATCTGTTTCCGGCCCGTCGTCCGGGAGCCGGGCCGGTTCGAAGGGCACCGTGGGCGAAGCAGCGGCGCCGGGCACGTAGACTGACCTTGCCCCTCACACGCCCATCCCCAGGGAGCACCCCGGTGACCAGAGCCGATCTGTCGGTCCACAGTCCTAATCTCCTCACCTCGAACCCGTCCGACGAGGACGAGAACGAGCCCCGCGAAGAATGCGGAGTCTTCGGCGTCTGGGCGCCGGGAGAGGATGTGGCGAAACTCACCTACTACGGGCTTTATGCTCTGCAACACCGTGGTCAGGAAGCGGCGGGCATCGCCGTCGCCGACGGTTCGCAGGTGCTGGTGTTCAAGGACCTCGGGTTGGTCAGCCAGGTGTTCGACGAGCAGACCCTGGCAGCGATGCCGGGCCACGTCGCCGTCGGGCACTGTCGGTACTCCACCACGGGCTCGACCACCTGGGAGAACGCGCAGCCGATCTTCCGCACCACCGCCGCGGGCAGCGGCATCGCCCTCGGGCACAACGGCAACCTCGTCAACACGGCGGAACTGGCGCAGCGCGCCCGTGCGGCGGGTCTCGTCAACGACAAGCGTCCCGGCGGCGCCACGTCCGACTCGGACGTCGTCGGCGCCCTCCTCGCGCACGCCGCCGCGGACAGCACCATCGAGCAGGCGGCCATGAGGCTGCTGCCGACGCTGCGCGGCGCGTTCTGCCTCACGTTCATGGACGAGCACACGCTCTACGCGGCGCGTGACCCGCACGGCATCCGCCCGCTGTGCCTCGGACGACTGGACCGCGGCTGGGTCGTGGCCAGCGAGACGGCCGCACTCGACATCGTCGGCGCGTCGTTCGTCCGCGACATCGAGCCCGGCGAACTGCTTGCCATCGACGCCGACGGCGTCCGCTCGTCTCGCTTCGCGAACCCCGAGCCCAAGGGCTGCGTGTTCGAGTACGTGTATCTGGCTCGTCCGGACAGCGTCATCGGCGGACGGTCGGTGCACTCCACCCGCGTCGAGATCGGCCGTCGCCTCGCCACCGAGCATCCCGCCGAGGGCGACCTCGTCATCCCGGTCCCCGAGTCGGGCACTCCCGCCGCGGTCGGGTACGCGCAGGGGTCGGGCATCCCGTACGGCCAGGGTCTGATGAAGAACGCGTACGTGGGCCGCACGTTCATCCAGCCTTCGCAGACGATCCGCCAGCTCGGTATCCGCCTCAAACTCAACCCGCTGAAGGAAGTCATCCGCGGCAAGCGTCTCGTGGTGGTGGACGACTCGATCGTCCGCGGCAACACTCAGCGCGCGCTCATCCGGATGCTCCGCGAGGCCGGCGCCTTGGAGATCCATGTCCGGATCGCGTCGCCGCCGGTCAAGTGGCCCTGCTTCTACGGCATCGACTTCGCCTCCCCGGCCGAGCTGATCGCCAACGGTGCGGGCGGCAGCGGCGAACCCGGCAGCTTCGACGAGATGCTCGAAGGGGTGCGCCGCTCCATCGGCGCCGACACCCTCGGCTACATCTCCACGGACGGCATGATCGCGGCCACCGAGCAGCCGGCGTCGCGACTGTGCGCGGCCTGCTTCGACGGCACGTACCCCATCGCGCTCCCCACGGAGACGTCGATCGGGAAGAACGTTCTCGAGGGAATGCTCGAGAGCGCGGCAGGTGGTCCCGCGACGCGGGAGAACGACAACGCGAACGCCCTCAGTCGGCCGTAGGCCGGTACATCGGGAGCCGGCCGGAGAACGTACTCCGGTACCGTAAGGACGCAATCACAGCACTCGATTGCCCGACCGACACGATTTTGACGAGCAACAGAAGGCTGGAGTAACAACCACATGACCGAGGATCCGACAAGTCGCCCTGGCGCGTCCTACGCCGCCGCAGGAGTGGACATCGCCGCAGGCGATCGGGCGGTGGAACTCTTCGCTCCCTTGGCCAAGCGTGCCAGCCGTCCCGAGGTTCTCGGTGGTCTCGGTGGATTCGCGGGACTGTTCTCGCTCAAGGGTGACTACAAGGAGCCGCTGCTGGCGGCGTCCACCGACGGCGTGGGCACCAAGCTCGCCGTCGCCCAGGCACTCGACAAGCACGACACCGTGGGCCTCGACCTGGTCGCGATGGTCGTCGACGACCTCGTCGTCTGCGGCGCCGAGCCGCTGTTCCTGCAGGACTACATCGCCGTCGGGCGAGTCGTCCCGGAGCGGGTCGCCGAACTGGTCAGCGGCATCGCCGAAGGCTGCATCCAGGCCGGTTGCGCGCTGCTCGGTGGCGAGACGGCCGAGCACCCCGGTGTGATGGCGGACGGCGACTACGACCTGTCCGCGACCGGTGTCGGCGTGGTCGAGGCCGATCAGGTGCTGGGCCCCGACCGGGTCCGTCCCGGCGACGTCGTGATCGCGATGGGTTCGTCCGGACTGCATTCCAACGGTTACTCGCTGGCCCGCAAGGTGCTGCTCGAGATCGATCACATGAGCCTGACGGCGCACGTCGACGAATTCGGCCGCACCCTGGGCGAGGAGATGCTCGAGCCCACGAAGATCTACGCCAAGGACTGTCTGGCGCTCGCCGCCGAGACCGACGTGCGCACGTTCTGCCACGTCACCGGCGGCGGACTGGCCAACAACCTCGCGCGGGTCATGCCCAAGGGCCTGGTCGCCGAACTCGACCGCGGCACGTGGAGCCCCGCTCCGATCTTCGCGATGATCGCGCAGCGCGGACGCGTGGAGCGCGCCGAGATGGAGCAGACGTTCAACATGGGCGTCGGCATGGTCGCGATCGTGGCACCCGAGGACGTCGATCGTGCGCTGGCCGTCCTGACGGCGCGGCACATCGACTGCTGGACGCTGGGAAGCATCAAGAAGTCGCACGACGTGTCGGCCGAGCGCGCGATTCTCGCCGGCGATCACCCGAGGTTCTAGGGTCGGAAGCTGTTGTCGGAACGGGGCGAGCTAGTGGCCCCGACCGGCTGAAGATGTGGAAATGAGGGGGAGCCGGTACCGGCTCCCCCTCATTTCTGTGTCTTCAGATCTCAGCGCCGCCAGTCGTCGTCGTCCTCCCGGGAGTGACCCTCCCTGTCGGCACGCTGGTCAGCGAAGACCTCGTCCCGATGCGAGTTGGACGACCCACCTGAGAGCTCTCGTTGCAGGCTGTCAAAATCCGTGGTCGGTACGCTGTACTTCAGCTCGCGTGCAACCTTGGTCTGCTTTGCCTTAGCCCGGCCGCGGCCCATGGCTGACCCCCTCGCGCTTTCGCGGGGCGGCCTGGGGAATTTGGCGGCCCCGTTTGAGTGTGTAAGTTCCTGCCCCACACTCTAGCGTGGAAAAGTCCCTCGCGCTTCCATCCACACCCCGAACCGGTGTCTGTTTAGTCTCATCGAGGTCGCGAGCTGCCCCGATGCCGGTATTTCTCCTTCAGAACACTCCCGGAATTGCCCGGACCGTCCCCACCCGGACGCCGCCGCCGAGCACGGGCTGCGATGCGAGGGCCGCCAGGTCCTCGGTCCACTCGGCGCCCATCCGGTGGAGAAGCGCTGCGGCGAGGGGCAACCGGGCCCGTTCGTGACCGTCGTCGATCTTCAGCGCGAACGCCGAGCCGTCGGGGAGCGCGCCCGCGTAGACCCCGTCGGCGCCGGCCTTCGTCATCAGCCCGGGGACCACCGGCATCAGGCGCGCGTCGTCCTTGCCGGTACCCGAGACGAGATACGGGTGCTCGCGGACGGCGTCGGCGACGGCGAGCTCGGGGGAGCCGGGCTCGGCGGTGACGAGCCGCGCGAACGCCCGCGCCAGATGTGTCAGCGACAGCGGGACGATCGGCAGCCCGCACCCGTCGATGCCGAGTTCGGCGTCGACGTCGCCGCTGATCGAGCCGAGCGTCTCGACCACGGCGAGCTGCAGGGGATGCGTCGGCTCCAGGTAGCTGTCCAGCGGCCAGTCGGCGGTCAGGCACGTGGCCAGCATCGCGGCGTGCTTGCCCGAGCAGTTCATGTACACCGGGCGGGGGAGTTCACCGGCGGCCAGCAGTTCGGCGCGCGCGAGCTCGTTGGAGGGCAGGTCCGCGGGGCAGCGGAGCTGATCCTCGTCGAGGCCGTACCGGGCGAGCAGCCGCTCGACGAGTTCGACGTGGTCCGACTCGCCCTCGTGGGATGCGGTCGCGATCGCGAGTTCTTCGGAACTGGTCGGTTCGAAGCCGTTCCGCAGCATCGTCACGGCCTGCCACGGCTTGTTCGACGACCGCGGATAGATCGGCGTGTGCACCTCGCCGAGGGCGAGCGCGATCTCGCCGTCCGCGCTCAGGATCACCGCGGAGCCGCGGTGCACGCACTCACGGAATCCGGAACGCACGACCTCGACCAGTTCGATGCTCAATACGTGACCTGCACTTCCAATCCGGCGATCCGTCGGCGGGCCTTGTCCGCGACGGTCGGAGCGAGGTTCTCCTGCTGTTCGAGCAGTGCCACGAACCGTTCCGGGTCGCGGCCGGTGAACAGGTCACGGACGGTGACGCCGTGGCCGGGCACGTGGAGGCGGTGGACGGCGTCGCCTGCGGTGATCGACCCCTCGGTCACCACCCGCAGGTACGCGCCCGTGTCGCCGCGTTCGGAGAACCGCTTGACCCACCTCGGCTCGGCGGCCCAGACGCCGAACGTGCCGCACGGCGTCCGCGGGCCGGCCACCTCCAGTTCGGTGGTCCCGATCCGCCAGCGTTCACCGATCACGGCGTCGCTCGCGGCGATGCCGCTCAGCCGGAGGTTCTCGCCGAACCATCCCGGCGGCAGTTCGCGGCCGAGTTCCGTCGCCCAGCGCTGCGCCTCGTCCTCCTGGTACGCGTAGACGGCCTTGAACGGTCCGCCGTGGTATTCGGTGTCGCAGACGCGGTCGCCGGCCAGCCCGGTGGTCGTGACCGACACCGGGCCGTCGACGGGCCGCTTGTCGATGGCCGTGCGGGTCACCCGCCGGGTGCCGCTGTCGCGTTCGGCGTGCAGGACGCAGACGGCCAGCACCTTGCCGGCCGCCGCGGTCGTCCCGCTCACCGGCCGCGGAGCCGGTCGACGGCGGCGCGGCCCGCCTGGACCGCGTCGTCGACGGGCACGGAGTCGGGGTCGATGGACGCCGCGCACGGGCCGGTCACCAGTTCGGTGTCGGTGGGGACGGACCGTTTGACGAGGGCCAGCGCGATGGGACCGAGTTCGTGATGGTCGATCACCGTGCCGATCCGCCCGACCGCGCGGCCTCCCGCCGTCACCGGGTCGCCCGGTTCCGGCCGGCCCTCGGCGCTGCCGTCGAGGTGCAGCAGAACCAGGTGCCGCGGCGGCTTGCCGAGGTTGTGGACGCGGGCCACCGTCTCCTGACCGCGGTAGCAGCCCTTCTCGAGGTGGACGGCGCCGTGCTCGGCGGGACCGCCGATCCAGCGGACCTCGTGCGGGATGGTGCGGTCGTCGGTGTCGAGCCCGATCCGGGGACGCACGGCGGCCACCCGGAGCGCCTCGAACGCCCACGTTCCGGCGGGGGCGGCGCCGGCGGCGGTGAGCCGGCCCCACCAGGTCGCGAGTCCTTCCCGCGGGACCAGCAGGTCGAAGGAGTCGGCGGTCGGCCACGGCATGCGGCGGACGAAACCGCCCCCCGCCACCGCGACCGCGGCGTACGGCGCGGCGGGCACCGCGACCCCGGCGGCACCGAGAACCGACGGGGCGTCGGGGCCGATCACATTGAGGACGGCGAGTTCGTTGCCGTCGCGCGGCTCGGCCTTGGACCAGAACACCATCTTGGTGAGGAACGAGAGAAGGTCGGGTCCGCGGTCGGCTTCGGTGTCGATCCAGGTGACGCCGTCGAGATCGGTCTGGACGAAGTGGTGTTCGACGCGGCCGTTGACGTCGAGGCTGAGGTTCTCGGCACTCGCGCCGTCGGGGAGTGCGGCGACGTGCTGGCTGGAGATGGTGTGCAGCCAGGTGAGTCGTTCGGGTCCGCTGATCGCGATGACGAACCGGTGGGAGCGGTCGACGACCACCGCGGAACGCTCGGCGCTGCGCTGTTCGCCGAGCGGATCGCCGTGGTGCCAGGCGACGCCGGCGTCGGGGGAGCCTGCGGGCGCCGGGACCGCGTCCGGGGCCGTGACGAGTGGACTGGGTGAGACGGGCAGTTTGTCGACCACGAACCCAGTCTAGGGACCATGGACCCCGGGTGGCGGTCAGCAGGGTCGATAGGCTGGGTCCCATGTCTGATCGAGTGCTGGTGACGCTGGACCACGAGGTGCGCGACGCGGATGCCCCGCTGCTGCACGCGGACGATCTGGCGGTGGTGCGCGGCGACGGTGTCTTCGAGACGCTGTTGGTGCGCGGCGGTCGCGCACTGAAGGTGGAGCCGCACCTCACTCGGCTGGTCGCGTCGGCGCGGGCCCTCGGTCTGCCCGTGCAGGACCTGGACGACTGGCGGCTGGCACTGGAGTTGGCGGTCGAGGAGTGGGGGTCCGAGCGGGAGGGCGCGATGCGCCTCGTGCTCAGCCGCGGCCGGGAGTCCGGCGGCGACCCGACCGCCTTCGTCACCGTCGGGCCGGTCTCGGACCGGATCCTGCAGGCGCGCCGCGACGGGGTGTCGGTACTCACACTGGCCCGGGGCTATTCGGTGGATCTGTCGGCGAGCGCGCCGTGGCAGTTGCTCGGGGCGAAGACCTTGTCGTATGCCACGAACATGGCCGCCCTGCGGTACGCGGCGACGTTCGGAGCCGACGATGTGATCTTCGTCAGCAGTGAGGGCAATGTGTTGGAAGGGCCACGTTCGACGGTGGTCATCGCCCGCGAGAAGACGCTCCTCACGCCGCCGCCGGAGCACGGAATTCTGCCGGGCACCACGCAGCAGGCCCTCTACGAGGTGGCGTCCGGTAAGGGCTTCCGCTGCGAGTACGCGGCGCTGCGTCCGGCGGATCTCATTACGGCGGAAGGTGTTTGGCTCATCTCCAGCATCACCATGGCCGCGCGGGTGCGTAAGATCGACGGCCTCGCCCTGCCGGACGCGCCCCTCGCCGACGAGATCGTGGAGCTGGTCGGCCTCGCGGTCGAGACGTCGGGTGCCGAGTCCGCGGAGGCTTGACAGGTCTACTACATTTCGTAGTAACAAAGTCCTGCGGGGGAAACGCCCCCGCAGTACGTTGTTTTCAAGGGTCGGGCGGAAGCCCACGCTCCGGCCCTGAAGCCTGTCCTACGGGCCCAGTTTCGGAGTAGCCATGGATGCCTTGGATGTCTCCCGGTGGCAGTTCGGCATAACCACCGTGTATCACTTCATCCTCGTTCCGCTGACGATCGGCCTCGCCCCGCTGATCGCCGTCATGCAGACGATGTGGGTGGTCACCGGAAAGGACCACTGGTACCGGCTCACCAAGTTCTTCGGGAAACTCTTCCTGATCAACTTCGCGCTCGGCGTCGCCACCGGCATCGTGCAGGAATTCCAGTTCGGGATGAACTGGAGCGAGTACTCGCGCTTCGTCGGCGACGTGTTCGGCGCGCCCCTCGCACTCGAGGGACTGGTGGCGTTCTTCCTCGAGTCGACGTTCCTCGGACTCTGGATCTTCGGTTGGGGCAGGCTGCCCAAGCTCGTCCACCTGGCCACCATCTGGCTCGTGGCGATCGGCGTGAACGCGTCCGCGTACTTCATCATCACCGCCAACTCGTTCATGCAGCACCCGGTCGGGGCCGTGTACAACCCCGAGACCGGGCGCGCGGAACTCACCAGCATCTGGACGCTGCTCACCAACAACACCGCCCTCGCGGCGTTCCCCCACGTCGTCGCCGGAGCCTTCCTCACCGCAGGCACGTTCGTGGCCGGCGTCGGCGGCTGGTGGATGGTCCGCAGCATGCGCAAGGCGAAGGAAGCCACCGAACCGGAGGTCGCGAAGAAGCACGAGGAGACCGCCCGGACGATGTTCCGCCCGGTCACGATCCTCGCGCTGTGGGTCATGGTGGCCTCCGGAATCGGACTCGCGATCACCGGCGACATCCAGGGCAAGCTGATGTTCGAACAGCAACCCATGAAGATGGCGTCGGCCGAATCGCTGTGCCACACCGAAACCGGTGCCGACTTCTCGATCCTCACCGTCGGAACCCAGAACAACTGCGAGAGCATCACCCAGCTCATCAAGATTCCCGGGCTCACCTCGTTCCTGGCGGACGGCACCTTCGACTCCACCGTCGAGGGCGTCACCGAGATCCAGGCCCGCTACGAGGAGATGTACGGGCCCGGCAACTACAAGCCCAACCTGTTCGTCACCTACTGGACGTTCCGCGCGATGATCGGCTGGGCCGCGGGGTCGGCGCTGCTCGCCGTGGTCGGCCTGTGGATGACCCGCGGCGGCCGGGTCCCGGACAAGAAGTGGTTCGGCTGGCTGTCGATCGCCGTCATCCCGACGCCGTTCCTCGGGAACAGCGCGGGCTGGGTGTTCACCGAGATGGGCCGCCAGCCGTGGGTCGTGGCACCCAACCCGACAGGTGTGGACATGATCAGACTGACTGTCGACCAAGGTGTCTCGAATCACTCGCCGTGGACCGTCTGGGTCTCGCTCATCACGTTCACCGTGGTCTACGGAGCACTGGCCGTCGTGTGGTTCACGCTGATCCGCCGCTACACGGTGGAGGGGCCACTCGAACACGACGCGCATCCACCGGGTGACGACCACGACGAGCCCGAAGAACCGGGCAAACCCGAACAACTCTCGTTCGCGTACTAGGGGAGACGGTCATGGGACTTCAAGAGGTGTGGTTCATCCTGATCGCGGTGCTCTTCATCGGGTATTTCGTCCTCGAGGGATTCGATTTCGGTGTCGGCATGCTGATGCCGGTGCTGGGCAGGCGCAAGGACCCCGAAGGCGACACCCGTCGACGGGTGGTGCTCAACACGATCGGCCCGGTATGGGACGGCAACGAGGTGTGGTTGATCACCGGCGGCGGTGCGTTGTTCGCGGCGTTCCCGGAGTGGTACGCCACCCTGTTCTCCGGCTTCTACCTGCCGCTGCTGATCATTCTCGTCGCGCTGATCGTCCGGATCTGCGCCATCGAGTACCGCGGCAAGATCGACGACGACACCTGGCGCCGACGGTGTGACTGGGGCATCGTCTTCGGGTCCTGGGTGCCCGCCGTGCTGTGGGGTGTCGCGTTCGCGAACATCGTGCGGGGCGTCGACATCGACGCCGACAAGCAGGTCACGTCGAACCTGTTCGATCTGCTCAACCCCTATGCCCTGCTGGGTGGTCTGACGACCGCACTCGTGTTCGCCCTGCACGGCGCGGTGTTCCTCGCGCTCAAGACGGCCGACGAAGTACGCACGGACGCCGTCGAACTGGCGTCCCGACTGGCCCTCCCGGCCGTTCCGGTGGCGGGCGCGTTCGTGCTGTGGACGCAGCTGGCGCACGGCACGGGCTGGACGTGGTTCCTCGTCGTGATCGCCGCCGGCGCCCTCCTCGGGGTGGTCGCGTTCACCCGCGCCGAGCGGGAAGGCTGGGCGTTCCTGCTCACGTCGATCGCCGTCATCGCCACGGTGGCACTGCTGTTCGGTTCGCTGTTCCCCGACGTCATGCCGTCCACCCTGGACGCCGCCTACAGCCTGACCATCGAGAACGCGTCGTCGAGTCCGTACACCCTGAAGGTGATGACGTGGGCCGCAGCCTTCCTCACCCCGGTGGTGCTGATCTACCAGGGCTGGACGTACTGGGTGTTCCGGCAACGGATCTCGACCAAGCACATCCCGCCGTCGATCGGTCTCCCACTCGAGCGCAGATGAGCACAGCGGTAGGCGACGCACCCCGCCCGGCACGGGAGGGTGCGTCCCGGCGTCCCGTCGACCCCCGGTTGTGGCGGTACTCGGCGGCCGCCCGCGGATATCTCGTCCTCACGGTCGGGCTGTCGATGGTCGATGTCGCGATGGTCATCGTGTCGGCGCTCATGATCGGCCGCGTGCTCGGCGGGGTGATCGTCGACGACGCCACCGACCTCGGCCGGTGGTCCACCGAACTGGTGGTGCTCGCCGTCGCGGTGGGGATCCGGGTTCTCGGCACCTGGCTGCAGTCCCGCTTCGCGCACCGGTCCGCGACCCGGGTCGTGGCGGAACTGAAGGGGGAGGTGCTCGGTGTCGCCACGCGGATGCGGCCGCGTGAACTCGATCCGCGCCGGGACGAGATCGCGACCGTGCTCACCCGCGGCATCGACGGGCTCGTGCCGTACCTCACCGGGTATCTTCCAGCCCTGGTGCTCGCGGGCACGCTCACTCCGGCGACGTTGGTGGTCATCGCGTTTCAGGATCTGACGTCCGCGGCCATCATCTTCGTCACGCTGCCGCTGATCCCGGTCTTCATGATCCTCATCGGCCTGCTCACCAAGGGCAAGGCCGCCAAGACCCTGACCGCGATGACCACGTTGTCCTCACAACTCCTCGACCTGCTGGCAGGTCTGCCCACGCTGCGGGCGCTCGGCCGCGAGCAGGGCCCGGTGACGCGGGTACGTGAACTCGGCGACGCCCACCGCCGCACCACGATGTCGGCGCTGCGGGTGGCGTTCCTGTCGTCGATGGTGCTCGAACTGCTGGCCACGCTGTGCGTCGCGCTCGTCGCCGTGAGCATCGGACTCCGGCTGGTGTACGGGGGGATGGAACTCGAAGCGGGAATCGTGGCACTGATCCTCGCGCCCGAGGTGTACCTCCCGCTGCGGAGGGTCGGAACCCAGTTCCACGCCGCCGAGGACGGAATGGCCGCCGCGAGCAGGGCCTTCGCCGTGATCGATACCGACCTTTCAGTCGACTCCGACGGCGCGGTCGTGGTGGACGCGAACGGGGCGCGTCTCGAATTCGACGGCCTGGACGTCCGGTCCCGGCGCGGACCGGCGCCGCACCGACTGACGGGGGTCGTCGAACCCGGCGTGGTGACCGTGCTGACCGGACCGAACGGATCCGGGAAAACGACTGCGGTACACGCACTTCTCGGTCTCGTAGAACCGGCGCGGGGCGACGTGCGCGTGGCCGGCGCACCCGTGGGCTCGCTCGACCGGTCCGCGTGGTGGGCGCAGGTGGCGTGGCTGCCCCAGCATCCCGTTCTCGTTCCCGGCACCCTGGACGAGAACCTGCGGCTGACCGGAGACGTCGTCGACCTCGAACAGGCGTGCGCCGCCACGGGTTTCGACGAGGTGCTCGCCGAACTTCCCGACGGGTGGAACACGCGGGTCGGATCCGGCGGAACGGGACTGTCGCTCGGTCAGCGGCAGCGTCTCGCGCTGACCCGGGTGCTCGCCACCCGGCGTCCGGTGCTGGTGCTCGACGAACCGACCGCACACCTCGACGACGCGTCGGAGCGCACCGTGCTGGATTCCCTGCGGCACCTCGCCGCCGCAGGCCGGACGGTCGTGGTCGTCGGGCACCGGCCGGCCGTGCTCGCGGCCGCCGACCGGGTGATCGGGGTGAGCGCCGATGTCGCGTGACCCGCTGCTCCGGGCGCTGCCGCTCCTCGACCTGCAACCCGGGCGGGTGCTGCGTGCCGTCGCCGCGGGTGTCGCCACCCTGGGGAGCGCTCTCGCGCTGGCGGCGCTGTCGGCGTGGCTGATCACGAGGGCATGGCAGATGCCGCCCGTCCTGGACCTCAGCGTGGCCGTGGTGGCGGTACGGGCCCTCGGCATCTCCCGCGGCGTCTTCCGCTACCTCGAGCGGCTCGCCACCCACGACACCGCCCTCCGCGGAACCACCTCCGCCCGCACCCGGCTGTACCAGCGGCTCGCGGACGGGGACCCCGCCGCCGCTGCCGGACTCCGCCGCGGCGAACTGCTCGCGCGCACCGGGGCCGACGTCGACACCCTCGGTGACGTCGTGGTCCGCGCGCTCGTCCCGATCGCGGTGTCCGTGGTCCTGGCCGTCGCCGCCGTCGGCATCCTCGCGGTGATCTCGCCTGCCGCGGCGCTCGTACTCGCGGTGGCGCTCGCGGTGTCGGGGGTCGCGGCACCCTGGTTGTCTGCACGGGCCGCCCGCCTCGCCGAGACGTCCGGGGCGCAGGCGCGCGCCCGGTTCAGCGGGGACGCCGTCACCGCCCTCGATCACGCCGCGGAACTCCGCGTCGCAGGTCGCCTCGACCGCGCGGAGTCGCGGGCCGTCGACGCCGAGCGCGCCGCGGTCTCGGCCACCGACCGCGCCGCCGCACCCAGCGCGTTCGCGGACGCCGCCACTCCGCTGGCGGTCGGGGTGAGCGTGATCGCGTCGCTGCTCATCGGCATGGACCTGTACTCGTCGGGGACCATGAGCCCGATGGCGATGGGCATCCTCGTGCTGCTGCCGCTGTCCGCGTTCGAGGCGACGGCGGCACTGCCCGCGGCGGCGGTCGCGCTGACCCGGGCCCGGATCGCGTCCCGTCGCATCCTCGCCGTGCTGGACTCCGCGGTCGCGGACCCACACCCCGGAGACCGGGACCTCGACGGACCGGCAGAGGTGGTCGCGAAGGATCTGCGATGCGGGTGGCCCGGAGGTCAGGTCACCGCGCCGCTCGATCTCGACCTGCCGCCGGGCGCCCGGGTCGCGATCGTCGGGGGCAGCGGGTCCGGGAAGACGACCACCCTGATGACCCTCGCCGGGTTGCTCCCACCCGTGTCGGGGACGGTCCGGGTCGACGGCGTCGACCTCCACCGCATCAGGTCCGGGGCCCTGCGCCGGAACGTCGGGTTCTTCGCGGAGGACGCGCACCTCTTCGACACGTCCGTGATCGAGAATCTGCGGGTGGCGCGGGGCGACATCGACGAGGCGGAGGCCCTCGCCGTCCTGGAGTCCGTCGGGCTCGGGGGCTGGGTGTCCGGGCTGCCGGAGGGCGTGCGCACCACCCTCGCCGGCGGAGCCCGGGCGGTGTCGGGCGGGCAGCGTCGCCGACTGCTTCTCGCCCGCGCGCTGCTGTCGCCCGACCGGGTGCTGTTGCTGGACGAGCCGACCGAGCATCTCGACGCCGACGCGGGCGCCGACCTGCTGCGGAGACTGCTCGCACGCGACGGCGGACTGGTGTCGCCGCAGCGCACCATCGTGGTGGTCACTCACCAGCTTCCGGAGGATACCAGCGCTGACCTGGTGATACGCGTGGAGAAAGCTGAGAGCGAAAATGCGTTGCCGAGTCCGTGAGGGCGGCGTACGTTCTTGAGTACACGAGGAAGGAGGTGGTCTGAAATTGAATGACAGACGGACACGTGAGGTGGCTGCCAGCTAGCCGCTACCGCTGACGGAATTCACTGACCGCGCGAGCGGCGAGCGAATCCCAGGCAGCTACCCGGCCCCCGAGCCCCCGGTCTGGTCCAGATCGGGACCGGTGCACCAGCACCGGAAGGCTCGGGGGCCGTTGTGCGCTTCGCGCCCGTGAGTACTTCTTAACCGCCCGACGTTAATAAGTACTCACGGCCGCGCGGGCACGGGTTCGGCCCACTCCAACCGCCCCGCTCGAGAACCGCCCGCACCTCGGCCGCGACGTCGCACGAGCGCCTCGTCACCTCCTCCCAGCCGTACACCAGTGTCGCCTTCCCCGCGAGTTCCGCCGCGTTGCCGCGACGCCGGTCGCGCAGAGTCACCGACCGCGACGAGTGGTATCGCAGCCCGTCCAGCCGCACGAGGAGCGGAACGCCGCTGTCCGAGTAGTCCACGTCCTCGTACAGCGTCTTCCCGTCGACGAGCATCGGCGACTGTCGCCGAGCGGCCGGCTGTCCATGGGCGAGTTCGACGTCGACGGCGTACCGGTGCTCCAGAATCGACTGGACACCGCTCGAGACGAACGTCAGCGCGTCGGTCAGCGCCTTGCGGTATCGGCGCGGCGGACGCTGCTCGATGCGTCGAAGCAACGCGGTCACCGACACGTTGCTGCCGGTGACCGCCGCGACGACGACACGCGCGGCTTCCGGCGCCGACGGCTCCTCGACGGCCAGATCGACGACGGTGTCGGCCAGGGACGTCCGCGGCAGGAGCGTCGGGACGAGGATGTGAGCGTGCGCCCGGGACCGGTGCACCACGACCCCCGGGTGGAGGAGATCGCCCTCACGGGGGACCAGACGGTCGGATCGCCGTCCGACCTTGCGATACGTCGGTCCCTGGGGCTCGGCCGACAACCCGTAGGGCACGGTGACGTGGATCGGCCCCTCGGGATCGACGGGCACCAGCGCCCACTCCTCGGCCGGGGTCCGGTGGCTGAGAATCGCGCGGGGACCGCCGAACAGCAGCGCCGCCCACAGCATCATCGGCCGGTCGAGGGGGCCGTTGGTGACGGCGTACACGCCGTGCAGGACCGCCGACCACTGGCCGGATTCCACCATGTGCTGAATCTGCCGGGTCGAGATGCCCAGCCCGCGCAATTGCCGGGCCGTGACCAGGCCGTGCTGGTGGTCGAGGACGCGCTGGAACTCGGGCTTGAAGTCGATCGTCGCAGGTGTCATGGACGCGACGGTGCGCACGCAGGCCGACAGGAAACGCCCGAAGAAGGCCGATTTCAACTGGCCTGCGGATGAACGTCAGGTTGTGGATAACCCGAGCCGTGAGTACTTGTCAACCGCCCGCGGTTAATAAGTACTCACGGGCGCTAGCCAACGTAGCGGGACAGCCGCGCGGAGAGGTGGGGGCGCAGTTCCCCGTCGGCGATGATGCGTTCCTCGACGTACGCGAGGTCGCCGCCCTCGACGATGCCGTAGAGACGCTTGGCGCCCCCGACCAGAACACCGGAGGTGCTGCGGATCACGACATCGGTCGCGAGCTCCCACGACGACTGGGTGAGGGCGCGGCCGTAGAACAGTTCGACGATGCCGGAGCTGTGGGCGAGGAGAAGTTCGACGACTTCCTCGTTGGTGCTGCCGGGAATGCCGTCTCCGCTGATCCGCCAGAAGCCGGTCTCGTGGAGGTCGGGGCGCACGTATTCGCCGTCGGTGCCCAGAACCCAGGTCTGGGATTTCCACTCGAGGTAGTTGCCACCGTTGTGGGAGACGATGATCTGCTGCCCGAAGTGGTAGTCGCCGGTGTCGGGGTCGTGGCCTTCCCCTTCGCCGCGCCAGACACCCACGAGCGGCAGTACCGCGAGGAGTTCGTTGTTCAGATCCGGGCCGAGGCGAAGATTTGCGGTGTCCTCGGGCAGCGGAAGGTCCGGAAGCTGCGGGATGTTCCGCGACGCCGTCGTCTTGGCACGCTCGACGGCGTCAGCGACAGCTGCGTCACCGCTACCACGACGCACGGTGGGGGTGCCCCCAGCGGGGTCGCTCGTAGTCGGGTGCTCGGAAGGCGAATCTGCGCCTGCGTCCGGGGTTTGACTCACGACTCGTCGGTGACCAGGCGGTAGATCGTGTAGAGGGAGAACCACGTGATCAACACGGCGGCAAGGACAAGAAGTACCTCGAAGAAGATAACCACGGTGACATCCTAAACCGAACCCGTCGAGCGGTCGAAACGGGAGGCGGCTTACCGTCACTGCGGCTACGGTTTCTCGAAGGCGACCACCCGGTCGGTTCCGGATATCCTCATGCCGTCGTCTCGTCTCCCACTCCTCCCGGAGGTCCCATGCTTCGATCCAGTCCTGTGCTTCCCGGCCTGGCCCGAGCCGCGGTGACGGCGACGGTGCTGCTGCTCACGGTGTCCGCGTTCGGCGCTCCCGGTCCGGCCGTCGCGGCCCCGAACTCCGGCAGCGCGGACCCCGGTAGCGCCGGTTCGGGAAGTGACGAGACCGACAGCGTCGATCCGAACAACTACGCCACCGACTGCCCCGATGTCCTCATCGTCGCGGTGTCGGGTGCGACGGATTCTGAAGCAGACCGTAACCCGCTCGAGGAGAGCGGTGAGGCGTGGTCCAACTGGCTGGGCAACGTGACGGTGCCGACCGGGCAGGCCAACGCGGACGAGCCCGGGACGGTGGGGTGGATGTACGTGCCCTATCCGTCCACATACGGTCTCGGTTTGCTGCAACCTGTTCCGACATACCAGGATTCGATGGCGGCCGGTGTCGCGTCGACGAACAGGATCCTCGACGAGAACAAGGCGAAGTGCGGCGACGACACCAAGTACGTCCTCCTCGGGTACAGCGTCGGCGGCGAGGTGGTCGAACGGGTGGCGCGCGAACTCGGCCACCGCGACAGCAATGCTCTGGTTACCGCCGACGACATCGCCGGTGTCGCGTTGATCGGCGACCCGTACCGCCCCGCGGGGACACCGTCGATGGGCGAGCCGGGCCCTCCCGGAGGCGGATTCATGTCTTCCGGGCCTGCCGACTACGGCGCTCTCGACGGCAAGATCACCTACGCGTGCCGCCCCTACGACATCGCGTGCGACGCGCCGCAGGAGATCGCCGTCCTCGAGCTGGCGCTCGGGGTGCTGGGACAGCTGCACTTCACCCTGCTGAACCCGGGCCAAACCGTCTCCGACTTCGCGAATGCAGTGACGAACATGGCGGCGCGGACGATCGTCCACATCGTCACCCACGACGACTGGTTCGCCTCCGACGAGTCCTTCCTCGACGTACTGCGCAAGGTGGCCGACCGGACCTACGACCCCGACGGGCCGGACCGGAACACGCAGGTGTCCCGGGAGCAGATGGTCGAGGCGCTGAACTGGGCCATGGGCCCCGGTTCCGAGGTCGTGAAGGCGAAGCTCGCGGCAGAGGGGCCCGGGTTCGTCGAGGACAACCGGGACGTCTTCGAACTCGTGACCAAGCCGTACATCTTCCTGGGCTTCATCCAGCACCTGTTCTACTGGAACAACAACCCGAACGACCCCTGGTACTGGGAGAGCGAGAAGGTCGTCGACTGGATCACCGCGCTCGCGCAGGAGCAGTAGGCGCTTCGCGCTCGTGCGCCTTTCTGGTTGTCGGCGCAACCAGAAGGGCGCACAGGTGGCGGAGCCGCACGAGAAAGGCCCCGCTCCGAATGCCGGAGCGGGGCCTTTCTGTGGTGCTGGGTCCTACTCGCCGACCGTGACGTCGACGTTGTGCACGCCTGCGCTCGTCGGGCTCACCGTGGCGGTGCCGTTGCCGGAGCTGGAGAGTGCACGCACGGTCCAGTCGCCGGGAGCGGCGAAGAAGCGGAAGTCTCCGGTGCCCGAGGCGACGACCTCGGCGGTGAACTCTCCGCCGCCGTCGAGGAGACGCACGAACGCTCCACCGATCGGCTGGCCGTCAGTGGCGAGAACGCGGCCGGTGATGACCGTTTCCTTCTCGACGTCGACGCCCGCGGGCAGGGTCTGGGTCTGTACAGGTGCTCCACACATGGCTCAGTGAACCTCCAACTCGATGGGTGCGCCGACGAGTGAGCCGTATTCGACCCAGCTGCCGTCGTAGTTCTTGACATCGGACTTGCCGAGGATCTCCTTGAGCACGAACCAGGTGTGGCTGGAGCGCTCGCCGATACGGCAGTACGCGATGGTGGGCTTGGACTCGTCGTAGCCCTTCTCCGAGTACAGCTTCTCCAGGTCGTCGTCCGACTTGAACGTGCCGTCCTCGTTTGCGGTGGTGCTCCACGGGATGTTGATGGCCGTGGGGACGTGTCCACGCTGCTGCGCCTGCTCCTGCGGCAGGTGCGCGGGGGCGAGGATCTTGCCGGAGAACTCGTCGGGCGAACGCACGTCGACGAGGTTCTTGTTGCCGATGGCGTCGATGACCTCGTCGCGGAACGCGCGGATCGTCAGGTCGGGTGCGTCGGCCTTGTACTGGGTGGCCTCGCGGGAGACGGTCTCCTTGGAGAGGGGGCGCCCGTCGAGCTCCCACTTCTTGCGGCCGCCGTCGATCAGCTTGACGTCCTGGTGGCCGTACAGCTTGAAGTACCAGTACGCGTATGCCGCGAACCAGTTGTTGTTGCCGCCGTAGAGAACGATGGTGTCGTCGTTGGCGACGCCCTTGGCGGACAGGAGGTCGGAGAACTGCTGCTGGTTCAGGAAGTCACGACGGACTCCGTCCTGCAGGTCCTTCCGCCAGTCGAGGCGGATGGCGCCTTCGATGTGGCCGCCGTCGTATGCGCTGGTGTCCTCATCCACCTCGACGAAAACGGTCTTGGGGGCGTTGAGGTTCTGCTCAGCCCAGTCGGCGGAGACTAGGACATCGGAGCGAGCCATGGTGTTCCTTTCGATGTGTTCTTACTTCTGTCGGGTGGATCGTGCGGTGGTCGAAGCGTTCAGGCGGGGCGTAGCCGCGTCACGAGCGGGTAGATCTGGCAGCCGAGGCAGAACCCGAATGCGGCGTTGAGAAACGCCGCGAACAGGGCGAATGCGGTGGCAACGGCGCCGATGACGCCGGAGCCGGCGAGGAAGCCGAGGGTGCCGGCGGCGGCGAAGACGAATCCGACGAGCTGCGCGAACCGCAGCGGTGCGACGGGTTCGCGTTCGCTCACCGGAGCGAGTCGCGGCGCGACGAGGGAGCCGAAGATCCGGCCGTATGGGCTGCGCCGCGGACCGGTGGCTGCGCCCGCCGCGAAGACGACGGCCTGCAGGGCCAGCAGGATTCCTGCGGCGACCAGCGAGAACGTCGACACGACGAGGACGGCGACGAGGACCGCGGTGGTGACCCAGGCGGCGAACCGGGGGCCACGAACGTCGACCTGCTCGACCTCGAGTGTTGTGGACATGAGAAGTGCTCCTGCGTTGAGTCCTGAATGCTTGCCTGGCGCCGAAGAGCGACGGTCGACGTCGTCATCGGGATTTCGATCACGTGCGCGGAGTCCGCGGTGTCAGCAGAAAGCGACAGCCCTGGTGATCAGCAACAGGTACAGCAACAAGCCCCGAGGCGGCACAGGTCTACCGTGCGGCGTCGGGTGAGCATGAGCTCGTGGCTGGATTGCACGGCGACGAGTTTACCCGGTTCTTCAGGAATTTGAAGCCGGGGGCCGGGTGAGGGGTCCGAGCGCCGCCCTGAGGTCGGCCGCGGTGGGCACCCCGGACACCCGGAAGCGTTGCTGCAGGTCGGCGTCGAGAATGAACGTCGTCGGCAACGACAGAACGCCGAGTTCCTTGGCGAGAGCGGGATACTCGTCGATGTCGACTTCCACCTCGACGGGAGGTTCCGGCTCGCCGGCGAGGTCCGCGACGACCTGTCCGACGACCCTGCGCACCGCTGCGCAGGGTCCGCACCAGTCGGCGGAGAAGTGGAGAACGGTGGCCCGCCGAGGGTGTTCGGGCGACTGCGGCCCGATGCCCGCCGCCTCGAGGAGCAGCCGTCGCTGGTCGGTCACGACCGCGGTCGTCTCGCCGGTGGTCCGGACCTTCCCCTGGCGCCGCTGCCAGACGAGCCCGAACGCGAGAGCCGCGAACAGTGCGATCAGTAACAGTGTGATTCCGGTCATCGGTTCTGCAGTTCGTTCAGGTCGATCGTGACGTTGTCGCCGACGCCCTCGATGACGATCTGCGAGCCCTCCGCGTACACCTCCGTCGGCTGGACGCCGAACGGCAGCTCCTTGGGGTCGATCGTCCGGGTGAACAGGCCGAGGATCGCGGGAGCGAGGGGCTCGGGGATGGTGAAGTCGGCGTGGCCCTCGGGCCCGAAGTAGAAGTCGCTGGCGACGATCTTCACCTGACCACCGTCGAGGACCAGGTCGGCTTGCACGCTGACGGTGGTCTCGAGGGGGCCGACGGGGACGGTGCCGGTGAGGACGACGCCGCCCGCGGTCGGCATTCCGGAGCCGCCGGATCCGCCGGTCCCGTCCGACTTGCTGGCCGGTGGGGCCGAAACCTGCAGGTCGGGGATGTCGAGGAACCGTCCCAGGTCGGTGGCGTCGATGAGCATGCGGCCGGAGAGGTGGTCGACGGGAAGGCTCGTGACGGACCCGTCGACGAGGTCGGACAGCGGCGCGGACACGCCCAGAAGGGTGGACTCGATCGTCACCTCACCGACCACGTCGCTCTGTACTCCCTGGGCACGGATCTCGATGTTCTCGTACTTTCCGTTCCACGCCTGGGTGAGGAAGGGGAAGCCGTGCACCGTCACCTCGGGATCCGCGGTGAGGGACGCGCCCGCCCGCAGTTCCCGCGACACCCGGTACTCCGCATAGGCCGCCGAACCGAAGTCGACGACGAGACCGAGTGCCACGAGGAAGACGATTCCGATGATGAGTTTCCGCACGGCCCCATTGTGACGGACACGGTTCCGGGCGGTGCCGGTGCAACCTCCGCGCCGGTTGCCGGGGTTCGGTGCGACGGACCTTGACGGCGGCGCGCTACTCTGTCACCGACAAAAGTGTCGATACCTTCAGTGTCGATCTACCTGGACCGGCGGACGAACGACCCGTCGGCCGGCCGGGTACGACGGCGACGAGATGGGAGGCTGTGTGGAGCTACTGCTTCTTACCTCCGACCCGAACCCCGAGGCAGTGCTGCCTGCCCTCGCCCTGCTGGCGCATTCGGTGCGGCCTGCCCCGACGGAGGTGTCCTCACTCCTGGAAGCGAGCTCCGCCGACATCGCCCTGGTGGATGCGCGCACCGATCTCGCGGCGGCTCGCGGCCTCTGCCGGCTGCTGGGCAGCACGGGTTCCGCGGTCCCCGTGGTGGCGGTGCTCACCGAGGGTGGCCTGGTGGCGGTCAATTCCGACTGGGGTCTCGACGACATCCTGCTTCCGGGCACCGGGCCGGCCGAGGTGGATGCCCGCCTCCGGCTGCTGGTCGGACGCACCGGCGGCGTCGCCAGCCCGGAGGCGTCGGGCAAGATCACGCTCGGCGAACTGGTCATCGACGAGGGCACGTACACGGCCCGGCTGCGTGGCCGTCCCCTCGACCTCACCTACAAGGAGTTCGAACTCCTCAAGTACCTGGCGCAGCACGCGGGTCGCGTCTTCACCCGCGCACAGTTGCTGCAGGAGGTGTGGGGATACGACTTCTTCGGTGGCACCCGCACGGTCGACGTCCACGTGCGTCGTCTGCGCGCCAAGCTGGGCAGTGAGTACGAATCCTTGATCGGTACAGTCCGCAACGTCGGATACAAGGCCGTGCGTCCCACCCGCAGCAAGTCGGGTGCGCCGGTGCCGCCGGTCGACGATCTCGACGCCGAAGATGCAGATTTCGAATCCGCGGAAGGACCTGTGATCCAGTGAGCGCTTCGGTGCAGTCCTGGACCGATCGACTCGACGGCGCGCAGGCCGCGGACGTGTCCGCACTGCTCGGCCGCGCGACGGCAGCCGACGGAACCGCGCCCGTGTCGGAGCAGGGTGTGCACGCCGTGTCCGGCGCCGGGGGCGACGGCGTGCGTCATCTCGTGGAGACCGACGCCGATCGCATCGTCGGATACGCGCAGCTGCAGCCGGGGCACGGCGAGCACCCCGCGATGGCCGAACTCGCGGTCGATCCCGAGGCGCGTGGCCGGGGGATCGGTGGCCGGCTGGTCGCAGAGGTCCTGTCCGCGGGTGGTCCGGACACGAGGGTGTGGGCGCACGGCAACCTGCCTGCGGCGCAGGCGGTGGCGCAGCGTCTGGGGCTGACCGGTGCGCGTGAACTCCTGCAGCTCCGGCGTCCGCTCGCCGGTGCGGAACTCCCGGAACTCGTTGTGCTGGAGGGTATTTCACTCCGCGTGTACCGCGGTGTCGAGGATGATCCAGAGGTGCTGCGGGTCAACGCCGCCGCGTTCGCCTGGCATCCCGAGCAGGGGTCGTGGACCGAACGTGAGATGGCCGAACGCCGCGCGGAGGCCTGGTTCGATCCGGCCGGACTGTTCATGGCGTTCGCCACGTCGGACGAGAAGCGGCTGCTCGGATTCCACTGGACCAAGGTGCATCCGAAGCAGGGCGACGAGCCGGCCATCGGTGAGGTCTACGTGGTGGCGATCGGTCCCGACGCCCAGGGGCGTGGTCTCGGCCGGTTGCTGACGCTCGCCGGACTGCACTACCTGCGTGACCGCGGGCTCGGTGCGGTGCTGCTCTACGTCGAGGGCGACAACGCCTCGGCGCTGCACACCTACGACCGGCTCGGGTTCGAGCGGTTCCACACCGACGTCGCCTACGCGCGCGCCTGAGGGGCTTCTTTACTTCCGCACCTGTTGTTCGTCTCGGAAATGTGGACAAATGCTCGGTCTGTTCACCTTCCGTTCACCGATCGTGGTCCAACTGGACATTAGCTACCTCTAGGTTTCTCCGTGGGCAGCGCCGTGTTGCCTGGTGCAGATTTCAACGAAGCGCACCTCATGTCGCCGCCCGATCGCGGGCGAGACGGTATTTCCGGAGGACTAGGTGAATCTCAAGCGCAGTGGCGCCCTGCTCGGTGCAGTGGCCCTGGGTGCCATGACCTTGGCCGCGTGTGGCAGCGACAACAACGCGGCGTCGAGCGGCGTCGACGCAGCGTCGTCCAACGCGACGTGCGAGGGCAAGGCCAACCTCTCCTCGGCCGGTTCCTCGGCCCAGAAGAATGCCATGGACCAGTTCGTCTCCACCTACATCTCCGTCTGCCAGGAAAAGGGCAAGACCGTCAACCTGGCGTACAACCCCAGCGGTTCCGGCGACGGACGTACGCAGTTCATCGCGAGCCAGATCGACTTCGCCGGCTCCGACTCGGCGATCAAGGCCGAGCAGGCCGAGCAGGCCAAGGCCCGTTGCGTCGGCGGCGAGGCCTGGAACCTTCCGCTCGTCTTCGGACCCGTCGCTGTCGCCTACAACCTCGACGGCGTCGAGGACCTGGTCCTGAACGGCGAAGTGACCGCCAAGATCTTCAACGGCACCATCAAGAAGTGGAACGACCCGGCCATCGCCGCGCTCAACCCGGGCGCCACCCTGCCGGACCAGGACATCACCGCGATCATCCGCTCGGATTCGTCGGGAACCACCGACAACTTCCAGCAGTACCTCACGGCCGCCTCCAACGGCGCGTGGACCACCGGTGCGGGCTCCGACTTCACCGGCGGAATCGGTGAGGGAGCCAAGGGTTCGGCCGGTGTCGCGCAGGCAGTGGCCTCCGCCCCGGGCTCGATCACCTACGTCGAGAAGTCCTACGCCGACCAGAACAAGCTGTCGGCCGCGCAGATCGACACCGGCTCCGGCCCCGTCGCTCTGTCCGACGAGTCTGCGGCGAAGGCGATCGAGGGTGCGCAGTTCAAGGGTTCGGGCGTGGGCGACCTGACGCTCGACCTCGGCTCGATCTTCGGTACCAAGGAAGCGGGTGCGTACCCGTTGGTGCTCGCCACCTACGAGATCGTGTGCTCGAAGGGCTACGACGCCGACACCTCCGCGGCGGTCAAGTCGTTCCTGACCAGCGCAGCCAACGAGGGTCAGGACAACCTGGCCGAGCAGGGCTACGTGCCGCTGCCCGACTCCATGAAGGAGAAGCTGAACGCGTCGGTCGCCGCCATCGGCTGATCGCACCGTTAGTCGTTCGGACCCGCCCATGACTCGATATTCTGACCAGGAAAGATTGCGAGCGCAGATGAGTGAAGCGCACATCGAATCAGCACCTCGCGCCTCCGGCTCCGCTTCTGGCGGAGTCGGGGTGGGCGGTCCGAACGGCACCCCGGAGGCCGAGTTGAGTACCACCAAGGCCGAAACCCCGACTCCGACAGGTGCACCCCGCGGCAAGGCCGTCGCCAGGCCGGGGGACCGGATCTTCAAGTCCCTCGCAACCACCTCGGCCATCTTCATCTCCGTCCTCATCGCCGCGATCGGCATCTTCCTGATCTGGCGCGCAGTCCCCGCACTGAGCAGGAACCAGGTCAACTTCCTCACCAGCCGTGAGTGGGTCACTCAGAACATCAACGCCATGGCGTTCGGTGTGCTCGACCTGTTCCAGGTGACGGTGCTCGTCTCGCTGTTCGCGCTGATCCTCGCGATGCCCGTCGCCCTCGGCATCGCCATCTTCCTCACCGAGTACTCGCCGAACTGGCTCAAACGTCCGCTGGCGTACGTCATCGACCTGCTGGCCGCCGTGCCGTCGATCGTCTACGGCCTCTGGGGCCTGCTGGTGTTCGCTCCCGCGATCAAGCCGCTTGCCGTGTGGCTCAACGAAAAGCTCGGCTGGTTCCCGCTGTTCGCGACAGGAAGCGGTTCCATCACCGGCGGTGGCACCATCTTCACCGCGGGCATCGTCCTCGCCGTCATGATCCTTCCCGTCATCACCGCGGTCACTCGCGAGGTGTTCGTGCAGACGCCGACGCCCCAGATCGAGGCTGCGCTCGCGCTGGGCGCCACCCGGTGGGAAGTGGTGCGGACCACGATCATTCCGTTCGGCAAGTCCGGCTACATCAGCGGATCGATGCTCGGTCTGGGTCGCGCCCTCGGTGAGACCATGGCGCTCTACCTGATCCTGCGCACCACGTCGCAGCCCTTCGGATGGTCGCTGTTCGACGGCGGCGCCACCATCGCCTCCAAGATCGCTCTCGGCTACGCGGAGTTCAACAACAACATTCAGGCCGGCGCCTACATCGCCGCAGGCCTGGTGCTCTTCGTGCTCACCTTCGTCGTGAACGCCGCGGCCCGCGCCGTGATCGCAGGAAAGAAGGACTGACCCATGACCGCGACACTCGACAAGCCGGTCAAGGCCCCCACCTTCCAGGGGGTCGGTGTCCGCCGGCGCATCACCGACCTCACCGCCACCGTCCTGGTGACGCTGGCAGTGCTCGTGGCGCTGGTCCCACTGGTGTGGGTCCTGGTCACCGCCGTCATCAAGGGAATCCCTGCCCTGACGTCGGCCACGTGGTTCACCCACTCGCTCAGCGGACTGACGTCCTCCGCGGCGGGCGGCGGCATCTATCACGCGCTGGTCGGCACGATTCTGCAGGGACTCGTCTGCGCGGTGCTGTCCATTCCGCTCGGACTGTTCGTCGCGATCTATCTCGTCGAGTACGCCGACCGGAAGTCGCGACTCGCGAAGCTGACCACGTTCATGGTCGACATCCTCAGCGGTGTCCCGTCCATCGTGGCCGCCCTGTTCATCTACGCCCTGTGGATCGCGACGTTCGGTTTCCCCAAGTCCGGCTTCGCGGTGGCGCTCGCCCTGGTGCTGCTGATGGTCCCCGTCGTCGTCCGCAGCACGGAGGAGATGCTCCGCATCGTTCCGCAGGACCTGCGGGAGGCGTCGTACGCGCTGGGTGTTCCGAAGTGGAAGACGATCGCCAAGATCGTGCTGCCCACGGCACTGCCCGGCATCATCACGGGCGTCATGCTGGCGCTGGCCCGGGTGATGGGCGAGACCGCGCCGCTGCTGATCCTCGTGGGGTACGCGCCCTTCATCAACTTCAATCTGTTCGGTGGCGAGATGGGCACGCTGCCCGGCGTCATGGTCGCCGAGATGAACAACCCGACCGATGCCGGTACCAACCGCATCTGGGGCGCGGCGCTGACGTTGATCCTCCTCATCGCCATCCTCAACATCCTGGCCAAGATCGTCGGCCACTTCTCACAGGTCCGCAGCAAGTGATTCATCCACTCGATTTCGAACACCAATCAGTAGGGAGCCGGTAATGGCCAAGCGTCTGGATCTCAAGGACGTCAACATCTACTACGGCAAGTTCCACGCCGTCGCCGATGTCGGGCTGTCCGTCCCCCCGCGGAACGTGACCGCTTTCATCGGCCCGTCCGGTTGCGGCAAGTCGACGGTGCTGCGTTCGCTGAACCGCATGCACGAGGTGACTCCCGGTGCGCGCGTGGAGGGTTCGATCCTGCTCGACGGTGAGGACATCTACGGTTCCGGCATCGACCCGGTCGGCGTCCGCAAGACGATCGGCATGGTGTTCCAGCGTCCCAACCCGTTCCCGACGATGTCCATCAAGGACAACGTGGTGGCCGGACTGAAGTTGCAGGGCGAGCGCAGCAAGAAGCGTCTCGACGAGGTGGCCGAGCGGTCGCTGCGCGGCGCCAACCTGTGGAACGAGGTCAAGGACCGTCTCGACAAGCCGGGTGGCGGATTGTCCGGCGGTCAGCAGCAGCGTCTGTGCATCGCCCGGGCCATCGCCGTCTCGCCGGACGTCCTGCTGATGGACGAGCCCTGCTCGGCGCTCGACCCCATCTCGACCCTCGCGATCGAGGACCTGATCACGGAGTTGAAGAAGGACTTCACCATCGTGATCGTCACCCACAACATGCAGCAGGCGGCGCGTGTGAGTGACCAGACCGCGTTCTTCAACCTCGAGGCCACCGGCAAGCCGGGACGTCTCGTCGAGATCGACGACACCGAGAAGATCTTCTCCAACCCGACGCAGAAGGCCACCGAGGACTACATCTCGGGCCGCTTCGGATAGCCACACCACACCAGAACGCCCCGGCCGGGAAATCGGCCGGGGCGTTCTCGTGTGCGGGCCCGACGACGTCGGGTGAACGAACGGGACGAACGAACGGGACGCTCGTACGGTCAGGCCGTACGAGCGTCCCGTTCGCGCGAAAAGTGTTGGGGGAGTTCTACAGTTCCGGGTAGGAGGTGAGGTTGTCGGCGTCTTTCACGGCGGTCTCGGTGTCGTCGGGCAGCTTGCCGGTGACCAGGAAGATCACCCGGCGGCCGACCTCGACGGCGTGGTCGGCGAAACGCTCGTAGAAGCGGCCGAGCAGGGTGACGTCGACGGCGGCGGCCACGCCGTGCTTCCACTCGCGGTCCATGAGCACGGTGAACAGGTGCCGGTGGAGGTCGTCCATCGCCTCGTCCTCTTCGCGCAGGCGCGCGGCGCGCTCGGGATCGCGGGTCTCGAGAACCTCGCGGGCGGCGGCACCGATGGAGACGGCGATGCGTCCCATCTCGGCGAAGTAGCCGTTGACTTCCTCGGGGAGCACGTGGTTGGGATGTCGGCGGCGCGCGATCTTGGCGACGTGGAGCGCCAGCGCACCCATCCGGTCGATGTCGGCGACGATCTGGATTCCGCTGACGACGGATCGGAGGTCGCCGGCGACCGGTGCCTGCAGGGCGAGGAGGGCGAAGGCCCGCTCCTCGCAGATGGTGCTGAGCTCGGTGATCTTGTCGTGCTCGCCGATGACCTGCTCGGCGAGCGAGAGGTCTGCCTGGAGCAGCGACTGGGTGGCTCGCTCCATGGCGACCCCCGCAAGCCCCGCCATCTCACCGAGCAGGTCGGCAAGCTCGGTCATCTGTTCGTTGTAAGCCACGCGCATGAGGTCACAGCCTACGGTGCACGGGAAACCAAGTCACGATCGCACGGTGAACGCAGGGTGAACGACGCTGCTGAACGGGCGCTCAATCGCAGGACGTGTCGCCCGCGTTCACAACCGCCAGGTCCGCGGGGATTTCCGCATCCTCCGGCTGACCGATTCGCACGTCCGACACGCTCAGCGGAGTGTCGATCGGGCTGGGTGTCTGCACCGTCCCGGTGAAGCTCGAACCGATCGCGACCTCGACGACCGTTCCGAGTCCGGTGGTCGCTTCGAGCACCGCACCCGGGAAGGACGATGCCAGGGTCGCCGCCTCGGCCTCGTGGCCCGGCGAGAACCGGATGACGGTCTCGCTGCTGGTGCCCGTGTAGTTGCCGACGTTGTAGATCTGGAAGCCCTCGGCGGCCAGGGTGTCGGCGACGGTCGCGGCCAGTCCCGACTCACCCGATGCGTTCGACACCTGCACCGTCACGCTGGACGGGTCGACGGCCTGGACCGTCTGCGGTGTGGGCGGCGCGGCCTGCGGTTCGGGGGCGGTCGAGGGCAGCGGTTCCGCCCGCTTCTCGCCGGGGAGCGCCTCGTCGTCGATGATGGCGCGGAAGATGGCCTTGATGTCGTCGGTGCGGGGAATCTCGTTGCCCCACTCGGTGGTGCCCGCGGTGGGCACGGTCAGGAAGGTGACGGCGCCCGCGTCGACGTTCTGCAGCGAGCGCCCGAGCGTGACCAGCGACTTCGTGTCGATGTTCTCCACGAACGTGTCTCGGGTGAACGCGTTGATGAAGCCGTTCAGTTTCCCGGGATTGAGTAGCACCTGGCTGGACAGGGCGCCCCGCAGCAGAGCGGACAGGAATCTCTGCTGCCGGTTGATGCGGCCGTAGTCGCCGTTGCCCTCCGCCTCGACGTGTCTGGCGCGGACGAAATTCAGGGCCGTCTTGCCGTCGAGCATCTGGGTGCCCGGGTGTGGCAGGACGGTGCCGAGCACGTCGTCCTCGAGCGGCTGGGTGGTACAGACCTTCACCCCGCCGATCTCGTTGACCATCGACTCGAAACCGGCGAAGTCCATGCCCACGAAGTGGCCGATCTTCAGACCCGACATCTTCTGGATCACCTTCACCAGGCACTTCGGCCCGCCGAGCGCGTAGGTGGCGTTGAGTTTGTCGCCGTCCGCTGCGGGGAAGGTCTCCTCGGTGTAGGTTCCGCTGTCGTTGTCCCAGCCCTGGCAGACGGGCCGCTCGACGTCGAGGTCGCGGGGGAACGACACCGCGACCACCCGGCTACGGTCGGCGGGAATGTTGACGAGCATCACCGTGTCGGCGCGGGAGCCCTCGGCGTCGTCGATGGTTCCGGCGCCGACCTCGCCGCTCGCGCCGGCGCGGGTGTCGGTGCCGACGATGAGATAGGTCTCGTCACCGGTCTGCCCGACGGCGTCGACGATGTCGGTCGACTCCGTGTCGAGTGCCGCGATCTGGTCGAACTTGCCCTCGGTGGAGCGGAGGTACCCCCAGACGATGCCGGTTCCGGCGAGTGCGACCACCGCCACGAGCGCGACGACGGCGCGTCCCGCTGCGCGCAGACGCTTGCGTTTGCGGGACTTGTTGAGGGCCAGGCGCGTGGTGCCCGGGTTGCCGACCACCTGCGGTACCGCGGTGGTCTCGGCGGAATCTGTGACCCATTCGGGTTCGGGTGGGCTCTCGGGCGGCTCCGGCGGCGGTGCCGCCGGAGGGGTGCTGCGCGGCGGAACCCCGGGAGGCGGCGGCTGCCGCTCGTCGATCGGGGGGATCGTCTCCGTCTTCTCCGGATCGTTCGCCTCGTCCTCGGAGACCTTCTTCACCAGGTCGGCGACGGAAAGCCCCTCGGTGGGGCCGCCCGCAGCCCGGCGGCCGATCCGGCCGCTGTCGTGGCGGGACGGTTCGGTGCGTTCGACCGGTGCACGGCGCTCGGGGGCCGCGGGCTGTTCGGGAGGCCGCCGTTCGGGAGGTGGCTGTCGCGGCGGGAGTCGTCGCGGCCGGCCCGATTGGGCTTCCCGGTAGCTGGGATCCGCTAGAGGACGCTCCCACGGGGCGCGGGATTCGGGAGTCGGTGAGTCCGAACTGTGATCATCACCCACCGATGCAACCTGACCTCTCCGCCGACTCGGACCTCCGTCGGCCCCGACGGATTCCAGCCATAGTACTTATCGAACGTCGAAGCTCCCCACATGTAGCCAGGTGACGCGCGTTCGTGCCGCTAACCACCGGAATGCATGAGGTCGGCGCCGGCGGGCACCAGGCAGTCTTCGGGGTCGTCGAGCCACCCCTCGGGGAGCGCGACCGTGCCGGGCGAACCCTGCCGCCCACGCGGCCCTTCGGCGTCCTTGGGGAACGGGATGGTCGGATCGAGCTGGACGAGGAGATCGTCGAGTTCGGTGAGCGTGCTCACGAGGGCCATCGCGACCCGCAGTTCGGACCCGGCGGGGAAGCCCCGCAGGTACCAGGAGACGTGCTTGCGCAGTTCACGCAGGCCCTTGTCCTCGCCGTGGTGATCGGCGAGGAGTTCGGCGTGCCTGCGGATGATCGTGGCCACCTCGCCGAGGTTGGGCGGAGTGGGCTGCGGCTTTCCGTTCAGTGCCGCGCTCAGCTCCGCGAACAGCCACGGCCTGCCGAGGCACCCACGCCCGACGACGACGCCGTCGCACCCGGTCTGCTCCATCATGCGGGCGGCGTCCTCGGCCGCGAAGATGTCGCCGTTCCCGAGGACGGGCACGTCCGTGACGTGCTCCTTGAGCCGGGCGATCTCGTTCCAGTCGGCCGTGCCGGAGTACCGCTGCGAGGCGGTGCGTGCGTGCAGTGCGACGGCGGCGGCACCCTCGCCGGCGGCGATCCGGCCGGCGTCGAGATGTGTGTGATGGTCGGCGTCGATGCCGACGCGGAACTTGACGGTCACCGGAACGTCGGTGCCCTCGGTGGCCTTCACCGCCGCCGCGACGATGCGGCCGAACAGGGTGCGCTTGTACGGCAGCGCCGCACCGCCGCCCTTACGGGTCACCTTGGGGACGGGGCAGCCGAAGTTCATGTCGATGTGGTCGGCCATGTTCTCGTCCACGATCATCTTGGCCGCTGCGTACGTGGTGTCCGGGTCGACGGTGTACAGCTGCAGCGACCGCGGCGTCTCGGTGGGGCCGAACGTCGTCATGTGCAGGGTCGCGGGCTGCCGCTCGACGAGCGCCCGCGCGGTCACCATCTCGCAGACGTACAGGCCGGACGTGCTGCCCGCGCGTTCAGTCTCGAGCTCACGGCACAGGGTGCGGAAGGCGACGTTGGTGATCCCGGCCATGGGGGCCAGAACCACCGGACTGCGCAGCTCGAGCGATCCGATACGAAGGGATGACATTGACGACCTCTGGGAAAGTGCTGGAAAAAACTGTGCCCGGCACCGAATCCGGTACCGGGCACAGGATAACTGTTTACGTCACGAAGCCTTCTGCTCGCGCTTCTTCGCCTCGCGGGCCAGCATGCGGTCGCGCTGCTCCTCGAACTTGGAGGCCTGGCCCTCGAGGTTCTCGAGGAAATTGCCGAGGCTCTCGCGGATCTCTTCGCCGCGGGCGGTGAAATCGTTCCGCTCGAAGATGTTCCACTTACGCAGAACGGGCATCACGACCTCTTCGAGGTGCTGACGCAGGTCGTAGATGCCGTGCTTGGCCATGAGGACACCGTTGCGCCGGAAGTTCGGCATGCCGGCGCCCGGCATCTGGAAGTTCTGGACGATCATGTTGACGGCCTCGAGCGCCTGGTCGGGCGCGAGGTCGAGGGCCGCACCGCACATGTTGCGGTAGAAGATCATGTGCAGGTTCTCGTCGGCCGCGATGCGCTGCAGCATCTTGTCGGCGATCGGGTCCTTGCACGCCTTACCGGTGTTGCGGTGGCTCACGCGGGTGGCGAGTTCCTGGAACGTGACGTACGCGACGGAGTGGAGGAAGCCGGCGTCGACGTCGGCGGGGGACGCGAAGCCGTTCGTCATGTGCTCCATGCGGAAGCGCTCGAGCTGGACGGGATCGACGGCCCGGGTCACGACGAGGTAATCGCGCATCACGATTCCGTGACGGTTCTCCTCGGCGGTCCAGCGGCCGACCCACGTTCCCCATGCGCCGTCCTGGGAAAAGTTCTCCGCGATCTCGCGGTGGTACGACGGCAGGTTGTCCTCGGTGAGGAGGTTCGTGATCATCGCGGCCTTGGCGACCTCGTCGAGCTGCGACTGCTCGGGGTCCCAATCGGTGCCGCCCATCGCGGCGAAGTTGCGTCCCTCGTCCCACGGAACATAGTCGTGGGGATGCCATTCCTTGGCCATGGAGAGGTGGCGGTTGACGTTCTCTTCTGCAACCGGCGACAACTCCTGCAGCAGTTCGAGTTGGGTCAGGTCCCTCGCCATGTGTAATGCCTCCAGTAGCTCAAATTTGACTTTGTTCAGCCTACGGCACCGTAAGTAGGTTGGTAAACGCCGTCGGCGGCCCGGGAACCGTCGAAGTTACCGATCCGTAATGGACCGTCCGGGATGTGTCGCCGCCACGCGGCGAACCGTTACATGACAGTGTACTGATGAGGTTGCGTATGCGGTGACCAGCGTAATCATCGCAGGGAGAGATCATCACAGCGACGCGCGGGCAGTTGTGGACGATCACAGATTTGTGGGTCTCCACAGATTCCCCACCTCAACTCGAGCCGTGTCGACGGTTGCGTAGGAGGCGGTTCGTCCGGGCTCCGAGTCTCCTGGGAATTCGATCCGTCCCAGATGTGAACATCGACACCCCGCGGGGGCGACGGTAGCCCGCCGCCCCTGTCGCTACTTCTTTCCGCCGCCGAGCAGTCCGCCCAGCACGTCGCCCAGTCCGCCGCCCGCACCCTTCCCGAGGAGGCCACCGAGAACTCCGCCGAGTCCGCCGGAACCGCCGCCGCCGAGCAGTCCGCCCAGTACGTCCCCGAGACCTCCGCCTGCCTGGCCGGCGCCTTGGGTCTGCGGAGCGGAACCGCTGCCGCCCGTCACCTGCTTGGCGATGTAGGCCAGCACGATCGGCGCGAGGATCGGCAGCAATTGCTTCATGAGGTCGCTACCCACCCCCGTACCGCTTCCCGCTCCAGTGCCGCTGCCCACCCCGCCCAGAGTGTTCGCCACCCGGTCGCGTTCGCCGCCGAAGATGTTGGACACGATCTTGTCGCCGTCGTCGGTGTCGACCTGGTCGATGTCGATTCCGCCGTCGAGGAGCGTCGTGTCACTGTGATCGTGCAGCGCGCTCTGCAGGGACGCGGCGCCGCCCGGATCTTCGGCGTTGGCGCCGAGCCCGCCGACGAGCGTCGGCAGCGCCGACTTCACCGCGGTCTCCGCGGTGGCCTCGTCGACGCCGAGTTGCCGGGCGATCTGGTTGATCGGAATCTGGGACAGAAGGTCGTCGATCGATGCCATGGATGCCTGCCTCGTCATGGGGCTCTTCGTCGAAACCCCCGGACGTCCGACGATAGTGAATCCCGTATGTCCGTTATGCCTGTTGCGGTCGGTCGGAGTGCTGCCGACAATCGTCACATGGGCAACAACATGAGCCGCCTGGAAGAGATCGTCGCCGAGTTGCCCGAAGCCGTGCGGGTGGACATCGCCCAGTGGGACGGGCACCCGACGTTCCGGGTGCGGGGCAAGAACTTCGTGTTCAGTGACGTGGAGGCCACCCGGTTGACGGTCAAGCTCACCGTCGACGAAGCAGAAGCGGTGGTTGCGACGGAACCGGGGGCGGAGCCCGCGGGATACGGTCTCGGTAGACACGGCTGGATCGCAGTGGACGTCGCGGACGCGGACGGTGCCCGGTGGGAACAGCTGCGTGAGTGGATCAGGACGTCGTACACGCTCGTCGCGCCGAAGCGACTGGCGAAGCAGGTGCTGGACGAAGAACCGTTGCCGACGCAGGGAGACCAGTCATGACGACCGACGACAGCGCATCCACCACGACACCCGCGAGGTCGGGACTGCCGTCGTGGGCGAGAAGGGCCATCGGCATCGCCGTCCTCCTGGTGGTTCTGGTCATCGCCTACTTCATCCTCGCGGCGTACCTCCCGCGGGCGTGGGCGCAGAACGTAGGCGGACTGGCCGACGGCAGCTTCGGCGGCGGCATCCTGTGGGGACTGTTGTTCGGCACCCTGTGCACGCTGCTGCCCCTGCTGCTGTTCCGCTGGGCGTGGCGGCTGTTCCGCCGGCGCCGGTTCAAGCCCGTGCAGATCGTGTTACTGATCCTCGGAGTCCTTGTGGTGCTGCCCAATCTGCTGACGCTCAGCGTCGTGCTCGGTGGCAACAGCGCGGCGCACGCCGGCGAACGGATCATGGACGTCGACGCGCCCGGATTCCGCGGTGCGTCGCTCGCGGGCGCCATCGTCGGAGTGGTGCTGTTCCTCGGCGTCGCCGGGGTCAGCTTCACGTACCGCAAGCGCGGTGAGGATCTCGCCGAGATGCGCAGGGACACGAAAGCGAAGGACGGGCAGGCCGCGGGCGACGGGCCGTCACCTGCTGCGCCCTGATTCACCACACGAGCACCGGCTTGATCACCGAGCCTGCAGCCTGATCGGCGACGGCGTGGTTGATGTCCTCGAACCGGTACTCGGTGACGAGACGGTCGAACGGGAACCTCCCCTCGGCGTGCAACGCCAGCAATCGCGGAATGAACTGCTGCACGGACGAATCGCCCTCGACGCAGCCGCGGAGAGTCTTGCCGTTCAACATCAGGTCCTGAATGTTCACCGCCATTTCGGGTGCGCCCAGTCCGACGACCACCGCGGTGCCTCGCGCCCGCAGCGACGACAGCGCCTGACCGATGACCGTGGGGATCCCCGTCGTGTCCAGGGTGTGGGTCGCGCCGCCGCCGGTCGCCGCGCGGATCGCCGCGGCGACGTCCTGCGTCCCGGGATCGATCGCGACCGCACCGAACTCCGTCGCGAGCGCGCGTCGCGCCGGTACCGGATCGACCGCGAAAAGCGCTGCGACGCCCACCGATCGGGCGGCGAGCAGTGCGGCGAACCCGACGCTGCCCGCGCCGAAGACGACCACACTCGAATCACTGCCGGGGCGGAGCACGTTCAGTACCGCACCGGCACCCGTCTGGAACCCGCAGCCGAGCGGCGCGGCGGCGGCCAGGTCGACGGACTCGTCGACGACGACGATGTTGTCGGCCGTCGCGAGAACGTGGTCGGCGAAACTGGACTGGCCGAAGAAGGCGGCGCGCACCGGTTCGCCGTTCTGGGTGACGGTGGCCGAACCGTCCGCGCGCCTGCCCGAACTGTTCAACCGGTGCGCGTCGACGCAGTAAGCCGGACCCGCACTTCGGCATTGGTCGCAGTCACCGCAGTGGCGGTAGCTGAGAATCACGTGATCGCCGGGCGCTATCCCGCTCACGCGTGACCCCACCTCCACGACGATCCCGGCACCCTCGTGCCCGAGGACGGCCGGACCGGCGGTGTGGGGGAGCGCCGCCTTGGTGAAGAGATCCGTGTGGCACAGGCCGGTGGCGGCGATCCGCACCAGAACTTCGTCCGCGCGGGGCTCGTCGAGCTGGACCGTCTCCAGCGTGAACGGAGAATCGGGGCCGCGGGAGACGGCTGCCGTGATCTGCATTGCTGTTCCTCGGATTCCGCGCAGTGGGGGCTGGGACGCCTTCGGGATCTCAGTCCCGTTCGAGCAGGAAGTAGTAGTGCCGGCCGCCGTCGAGGACCAGAGCCGACTTGCCGTTCATGATCCCCATGAGCGTCGAGTCGTCGACCTTCTTGAAGTGATCGAAGATGGGGGCGCCGTCGTACACCATGGTCGCGGTGACCTCGCCCCGGAACTCGATGTTCCACAGGCTTGCCTCACCGTTGCCGCCCTCGACGTCGGAATAGAGGTTTCCGTCCGCGTCCCGGCAGATCAACGGCTTCGCATCCTCGAGGGAGACGAACGTCTTTCCGTGCCAGCGGCTCGCGACCAGCTTGTCGTGCAGCCGGTGTCCGGTGGCGAAGTCGTCGCCCTTCCAGTTGCCGAGGATGTCCTCGGCCCTGACGGTGTCGAGTGCCGCCCACACGACGTCGAGTTCGTCGGGGGAGACGCCGGTGTCGTGCTGTCGGAGCGCGTGGAACGTGCTGCGGGCCTGATCGATGTCCATGGTCGTACCTCGGGTCTCGTCGCGGACGGGCAGGTCGGAGAGTTTCCGAACCAAATTGTTCGTCAAATGCGCACGCTACGCCGAACCAAACGGTTCGGCAACGGGCAATTTAGGATGACGGCATGCGATCAGCGGGAGAAGCCACGCGCGACCGGATCCTCGCCGCGGCCAAGGACGAGTTCGCCCGCTACGGCGTCGCGGGGGCCCGGATCAACCGCATCGCGGAGGCGGCCCGGGCGAGCAAGGATCGCCTGTACGCCTACTTCGACAGCAAGGAAGCACTGTTCGACGCCGTCATCCAGCGATGGATCGCGGAGACGACGGAACAGACGGCGCTGAGGGGCGACGATCTGCCGGGGTATGCGGGCCGCTTGTTCGACGACTACGTGGCGCACCCCGAGAACGCGCGGCTGCAGGAGTGGGCCGACCTCGAGATGCGGGACCAGATCGCGGACAGCGACGCTCGGATCGCCACCCTGCGGCCCAAGGCCGCCGAGATTCGCCGAGGGCAGCAGGAGGGGTTCGTCGACCCGTCGTGGAACGCCGGCGAACTACTGCTCGTGATCACCGACATCGCCCGATCGCTGGCCACCGCACCCGGCGGCACGAAGTCGGGGGAGCGTACGGTGGCGCAGCGACGGCAGACCGCTGTCGAGGCGGTTCGGCGGTTGATCCGGGTGCCCTCGGTGGAGGACGCGCAGGACCGCGGGTGAGTGCCGCTCAGCCGCGCAGCAGCGTGTTGAGCCGAGCGGCCTGTCGCGTGAGATGGTCGCGTTCGGGGAGATTCGACGCCTTCGCGGCCGCCTCGGTGTAGAGCCGCGCCGCCGTTGCCAGGTCGCCGTCCTGCTCGTGGAGGTACGCCGCCACGGCGGTGTGACGGGGCAGTGCGTCGTCCAGCGCCGCGAGCGCGGCCAGCCCGGCGCGCGGGCCGTCGGCCTCGCCGACCGCGACAGCCCGGTTCAGGCGGGCCACCGGGCTGTCGGTGAGGTGCACCAGTTCGTCGTACCACTCGACGATCTGCACCCAGTCGGTCTCCTCGGCGGTCCGGGCGTCGGCGTGGAGCGCGGCGATGGCGGCCTGGGCCTGGAACTCGCCCAGGCGGTCGCGGGCCAGGGCCGCCTGGAGGATGTCGACGCCCTCGGCGATCAGGCGGGTGTCCCAGAGGCCGCGGTCCTGCTCGGCGAGGGGTACCAGGCTGCCGTCGGGGCCGGTCCGGGCCGGGCGCCGCGCATGGTGGAGCAGCATGAGCGCGAGCAGCCCCGCGACCTCCGGATGGTCGATCGCGGCCGCGAGCTGGCGGTTGAGGCGGATCGCCTCGGCGGCGAGGTCGACCTCGCCGGAATAGCCCTCGTTGAACACCAGGTAGAGCACCCGCAGCACCGTGGCGACGTCGCCGGGCTGGGTGAAGCGGACGCCCGAGACGGTCTTCTTGGCCCGGCTGATGCGCTGGGCCATCGTCGCCTCCGGCACCAGGTAGGCCTGCGCGATCTGACGCGTCGTCAGGCCGCCGACCGCGCGCAGCGTGAGTGCGACGGACGACGCCGGTGTCAGGGAGGGGTGCGCGCACAGGAAGTACAGCTGGAGCGTGTCGTCCACCGCCTCGACCGGTCCGGGCTCGGGCTCGGCCTCGATGCGTTCCTCACGCTGCCGGCGGGAGGAGTGTGCGCGGGCGGTGTCGAGGAACTTCCGCCAGGCCACGGTGACAAGCCAGCCCTTGGGGTCCCGCGGCGGGTCGTCCGGCCACACGCGCACGGCTTCCACCAGGGCGTCCTGCACGGCATCCTCGGCCGCCGAGAAGTCGGCTCCGCGGTGGACGAGGATCCCGATCACGGTGGGGGTGAGGGTGCGCAGCACCGACTCATCCACCGTGGCTCTCCGAGACGGTCGGGGGTGCAGTGAGGTCGTGCTCGAGCAGCAGGTACGTGGCCATCGCGACACTCCTTGGCGAGGTACGGCCCGTTGTGGCCGTGTTCACTGCGGGGACGGAGCGGGCCGCGGATTCTCGACATCTCCGCGACCACAGGTGAGCACGATGCCGGGCCGGCGGGCGGTCACGTGACCGCCCGCCGCTCCGAACGCGTTTATCGCACCACCCGACCAGGATGAACTGGTCGAGACGGTGCCCCCAGTAGGGCTCGAACCTACGACCTGCGGATTAAAAGTCCGTAGCTCTACCAACTGAGCTATAGGGGCGCGGGGCCAGAGTCTAGTGCGCAGACAGTGACCGGGAAAACAGGACCCCCGGCACGGCGCGCCGCCCAGGGGATCGAAGTGGTCGGCTCGGGTGCGCACCCCCTGCAGCGCACCCGAGCCGACCCAAATTATACCACCTGGTGTGTTTTCGGCAGCGACCACATTTCGAGCCCATAACGGGCTTGAGGTCTGTTTGAAGAAGTTTTAATGATTTGTGGACTGTTGTGTCGGTTTTTTCAAAACAGGGATACTGTTATGTATGGCTCCAAGCTCGCCTCTGCGGGGCGAAAGCGGGGGTTACTACATCTGGGAGAGGGATTCACCGTCATGGCACGTCAGCAGGAGCGTGCGCGACGCACTCGCGCTGCACTGGTGGAGTCGGCCGCGATCGAGTTCGCGAAGCGCGGCTATGCGGCGGCGTCGGTCAACACGATCCTGGAGGGCTCGAACGCCACCAAGGGGGCGATGTACTTCCACTTCCAGTCGAAGGAGGAACTCGCCCGCGCCGTCCTCCAGTCCGGGGTGGAGCAATTCACCGCCCTGACCGACCGGTGGACGAGCCGCACGGACATCGGGCCGTTCGAGGCCCTGCACGGATTCGTGATCGACCTGGCGAAGCTGTTCCATTCGAGTGTCATCGTGCGAGCCGAATTCCGGCTGATCGTCGAACCCGAGTTCTATCCGGACGTGCAGTCCGGTGGCTCGCAGGTGTGGGGCCGGGCCGCGCACGAGTTCGCGATCCGCGCCCAGCGGGACGGGTCGCTGCGCGCCGACGCCGACCCGGAGAAGTTCACCCGGGTCCTGGCGGCGTCTCTCGCCGGCCAGCGGTACATGTCCGACATGACCGCGCTGGAAGGCGACCTCGGTGCCCGATTCGCGGAATCGCTCGAAGTGATCCTCGAAGCGATGGCTTCACCCGAATGGCTGGAGAAGTTTGCGAGGGACGGATGGCCGGATTCCGCGTCAGAACTGCCCGATTCGTAGTCTGACCTGGCGATTTGGGAAATTCTCGATCCGTGTCCTAAGCTATCCAAGCTCCCAACGGAACGCCGTTGAGGTACTGGTTCGGAGAAATCCGACGGGCCCCCTTCGTCTAGCGGCCTAGGACGCCGCCCTTTCAAGGCGGTAGCGCGGGTTCGAATCCCGTAGGGGGTACGTTTGACCGGTGTCGAGCATGCGGTATGGTTCGACAGCAGTAAAAGTGACACGCAGTAACGCTTTACACTTGTGAAGCACAGCAGGAAAGCAAGGCCCTGTGGCGCAGTTGGTTAGCGCGCCGCCCTGTCACGGCGGAGGTCGCGGGTTCGAGTCCCGTCAGGGTCGCAAGTATGTTGCCGATACTCGGTATCGGCAACATAATGCGATAGGCATTCGGTTCGGGTGCCGTCCGGCCAGGTAGCTCAGTTGGTACGAGCGTCCGCCTGAAAAGCGGAAGGTCGCCGGTTCGATCCCGGCCCTGGCCACCACGATTACAGAGACTCCGTTGTCGAGAACGTCGACAGCGGAGTTTTTTCGTTCCCACCCCAGGTGAGTGCCAAAGTGTGCAGGAACACACTTTGGCACTCACATGGGGATACCGTCGCCCGACGGCGGCGAAGTGACTGTCGCTAGGCTGACGACCATGAGCACTGCTGAAGAGCCGCTGACGGCGGGCCGCGACGGGCTGTTGTCGTTGCTCCGCAACGGGCAGCTGCCCTCGCGCGGGGCCAAAGCCCCGCAGCGGGAGCGTTACCAGCGGATCGTCGCAGCGGCGATGGAACTCGCCTCCGAAGGCGGGTACGACGCCGTGCAGATGCGGGCCATCGCGGATCGGGCGGGCGTCGCGCTGGGCACCGTGTACCGGTACTTCCCGTCGAAGAACCACATGCTGGTGATGGGCCTGCTGATGGTGTTCGAGGGCATGCGGTCCCGGTTCGAGGACGTCACGATCCCCGGCGACACACCGTCGGAGCGGATCCTGTTCGTCCTCCGGAAGAACACCGAAGTCCTCGAGAAGGACCGGCCGCGGTACGAGGCCCTCGTGCGTGCATTCATGTTCGCGGACGCGTCGGCGTCGGCCGAGCTGGATGCGTTCGGCGCCCTGATGACGGAGATGTTCGCCAAGACCATCGGTGTCGAGCAGATCTCCGACGACCAGTTGAACGCCATCCGCGTGATCGGCGACGTCTGGATGTCGAGCCTGGTGTCCTGGGTGGCCGGCCGCATCTCGGTCGACGAGGTGATGGCCCACCTGGGGCTCGCCGTCCGTCTCGTGTTCCGCCGCCTCGGCGGCTAGTTTTTCAGCCGACGCGTCCGAAGTAGGCGTCCCGGATCACCGCCCTGTCGTCGATGTCGCCCGCATCGGCAGCCATGACGACGCGTCCGACGTCGAGGACGGTGACGTGATCGGCCACGCTCATCGCGGCGTCGACGGCCTGCTCGACGAGGAGCACCGCCAGCCCGGCGTCCTTCAGGATGCTCACGCGTTCCATGACTTCGCCTACGATCACGGGCGCCAGTCCGCCGGAAGGCTCGTCGAGCAGTAGCAGGGTAGGTTTCGCCATCAGCGCCTGCCCGATCGCCAGCATCTGCTGCTGCCCGCCGGACATCGCACCCGCGAGCAGGCCGCGTTTCCGGCCGAGGGCGGGGAACAGCTCGTAGATGCGCTCGACCTCCACGCGGACGGCCGACCGGCTCATCCTGCGGACGTACCCGCCGAGAATCAGGTTCTGTTCCACGGTCTGCCGGTGGAAGACCCGCTTCCCCTCCTGCACGTAGGCCATCCCCTGGCGGACCCGCCGGTGCGGCGCCACCTTCGCGATGTCGCGGCCGTCGAACTCGATCGTCCCGCCGGAAACCCTGTTCAGTCCCGAAATGGCACGCAGGGTGCTGGTCTTCCCGGCACCGTTCCGTCCGAGCAGCGCGGTGACCTTGCCGGGCCACACGTCGAGAGAGACGTCCCAAACCACCCGGAGGTCGCCGTAACCGGATTGCACGTTCCGCAGACTCAGCAGCGGTGGCGTCGTCTGCTCGCTCATGAGGTCGCCTCTCCGGCCAGTTCCGTGTCTTCGGCGACTACGCCGAGGTATTCGCTGAGTACCCGGGGGTTGTGTTCGATCTCGGACGGTGGACCTTCGGCGATCACGCGACCCTGGGCGAGCACGACGATGGTGTCGGCGAGTGCCAGTACCAGGCGGAAGTTGTGCTCGACCAGGACGATCGTGCAGCCGGCCGCGCTGAGTTGCCGGATCACGCCGGCCAGTCGTTCCACCTCGTCCTCGTCGAGGCCGGACGCGACCTCGTCGAGCAGCAGGACCCGCGGTTCGGCCACCACCGAGCGGGCGACCTCGAGCAGCCGCCGCATTCCCAGGGGGAGTGCCGTCGCCGTCTCGTCGCGTAGGTGCGACAGTCCCACGACGTCCAGCGCGCGTTCGGCCTCGACGATGTCGGCGGCGCGGACCCTGTGGTGACGGGGAAGTCGCAGCACGGTCGTGAGCATCGACACGCGATCGGAGCTGTATCGACCCGAGGCCACGGCCTCGAGGACGGTGACGCCGTCGGGGATGTCGGGTGTCTGGAACGTCCGGGCCACACCGCATCCGGCGACCCGTTCGGGAGCCTTGCCCTGGACCTCGGTGTCACCGATCAGGATTCGGCCGCTGTCGGGGCGGTAGAACCCGCAGATCATGTTCAGCATCGTCGTCTTGCCCGAGCCGTTCGGTCCGATGAGTGCGGTGATGCTGCCCGGTTCCGCTCGCAGCGACGCGTCGTCGAGTGCCTGGTTGCCGCCGAATGCCTTCGAGATGCCGTCCACCACGAGCACCTGGCCCGACATCGGTTGCATCGCCGGCCGATCCGTGTCCCCGGGGCGAGTGCGTGTTCCACGGCGGGTCACGCCTGCCGCGCGATCCAACCGCGCCGCGGCCTGCTTGGCGACCTTCGCGAGGCCGCCACTGAGGAGGACGCCGCCGAGGATCAGGAACCCGCCGTAGAAGACGAGTGCGTACTGCTGGAACTCGGACGATTGGTTCGGGCCGAGTTGCATGATCGCCGCCCCGACCGCCGCGCCGTACACGCTGGTCGCGCCCCCGAGGATGCACGCCGCCAGAACTGCTGTCGCGAAGGTGAATCCGAATGCCTCGGGTGAGACGTACATGTCGATGTTCGCGAACAGGGCGCCCGCGAGGCCGGCGGGGAAGGCGCCGATCGCGTAGCCGAGAAGCTTCATCCTGAACACCGAGATACCCACCGAGGACGCGAGTACCGGGCTCTGCTTCAGTGTGCGGAAAGCGATGCCGTGCCGGGAGACCACCAGGTTGCGCAGGACCGCGAACCAGAGGATCGCGACGATGACGACCACCGTGTAGAACCGGTCGGCGTCGATCGCCTCACCGAACAGGGTGGCCGGTTCGATCCCGCTGAGTCCGTTGCGACCGCCGGTGGTGTCCCCGAAGACGGCGATGATGTCCGGTACGAGGAGAACGAGGAAGAACGACGTCATCGCCAATGACCAACTGCCGAGCCGCAATCCCGGAATACCGGTGACGATGCCCACCGCGAGCGCGACCAGCCCCGAGGCGGCCAACTGCAGCACGATGTCCGTGTGTCCGGCGATCGACAGGAGCCCTGCGGTGTACGCTCCGGCGGCGTACATCGCGGCCTGGCCGAGCGCGAGTTCACCCGCATAGCCGAGACTGAGATTGAGGCCACTGACGACCAGTGCGAGGATGCAGGCGAGTTGTACCTGCCGGGACAACGCGAAGCCCAGACCGAATTCCGGCAGGAACAGCACGACGAGGCCGACGGCGAGCGGGAAGAGCCAACCCGGAGCCGATCGAATCAGGCGCCACAGAGCCATTGCTTACACCACCCGTTCCCGCGTCCGGCCGAACAGTCCGGCCGGACGCACCATGAGGATCGTGATGAGGACCACGAAGACCGCGATGTTGCTGTACTGGCTACCCAGTTCGAGAGCGGCGAACGACTCGACGAGACCGACGGTCAGGCCACCGACGAGTGCGCCGGGGAGCGAGCCGAAACCGCCGATTGCCAGGGCGACGAAGCCCTTGATCGCCAGCGCCGAACCCAGGGTGGCCACCGCGAACGTCTTGGGACCCACGAAGAGCCCGAGGAATCCGGCGAGCGCACCGGAGAAGGCGAACGCGCCGAGGGCCAGCGCCCGGACGTTGACGCCGCGCAACAGGGCGGCTTCGCGGTCCTCGGAGATGCCCAGGAGCGCGAGACCGGTCATGGTCTTCGTGCCGACCCGGCCGAGGGCGACCACCAGCACGACCGCCAGGATCAGCAGCACGATCTCGACGGGATACGTGCGGCCGCCGAGGACCGTGATCGGATCGTTCGAACCGAAGAACGGGACGGTGAGCGGTTCGCTTCCCCAGATCAGCTGCGTCGCACCGTTGATCAGGGTGGCGGCGCCGAGCGTGGTGACGAGCTGATTCTGGTGATCACGGACCGGCCGGACCGCGACGATCTCCTCGATCCCGGCCAGGATCATCACGGCGACCGTCGCCGTGACCGCGACGACGAGGATCGGCAGCTTCAGGGTGACCAGGCCGGTGTAGGCGACGAAGGTTCCGACCATCATCAGCTGCGCCTGAGCGAAATTGAATGTGTGGGACGAGATGAAGACGATGTTGTAGCCGATCGCCACGAGCGTGTAGACCGCCCCCAGCGCGAGGCCCGACCAGACTATGGTCACCGGTATCTCCTGTGGTCGGGTGTCACGCGCTCGGGTTTCCGTACTGGCCGTTCAGGAGTGGGCTCGGGGGCACGAACTTGTACGCCTCGTCTCCGGGCTTCGACGCGTGCGAGTCGGCGGAGAAGTGATAGGACGGGGAGAACGCGGTCTCGGCGCCGTCGAGGACCTCTTGGTTCTCGAGGGCCTCGGCGAGGGCTTCGGGATCGGACGAGGATCCGGTCTTGTTCGCGGCGGCCACGACGAGGGGGAGTGCGTCGTAGTTGTCGGCGAGGATCAGCGTCGACGGGATGTCGCCCATCGCCGTCATGTTGTCGACCATGGTGTTCACGGCGGTGTCGTTCGCGTCGTAGACCGTGCTCGAGAGCGCGTGCATGACCAGGTTCGCCGTGGCCGGAGTGCCGAGCACACCGTCCGGCGCCGGCTTGGAGACGAGCGAAGTTCCTGCGACCGAGGTGTTTCCGATGAGCGGGATGTTCCAGTCGAGCCGCTGGAGGCTCGTGAGCAGATATCCGAGCGGCGCCCCGTAGGCGTCCACGACGAGCGCCTGCGTGCCCCGGTTCTTCAGCGACTGCAGCTGTGCGGTCATGTCGAGTGCTGCGGTGTCGTACTCCTCGGATCCGGTGCTGCTCACACCTTCACCGCCCAGCGCGTCTTCCATCGCCTGTCCGAACACTTCACCGTAGGCGCTGCTCCCGTGGACGACGCCGACCGACTGGTATCCCTTGCCCTTGATGTATCGGGCGATGGTCTCGGCGTTTTCGGACGGTCCCGAGGCGAGGTCGAAGTTGAGCGGGTACTTCTCCGGGTTCGCCGAATCCTCGGTGGGCCCGATGTTGAACGAGAGGATCTTGTTCTGCGCGAGGATCGGCAGTGTCGCGGTGGTGATGGTCGACGGGCCGGAGTTGAGGAAGAGGTCGGGCTTCTTCCCCGACGCGATGGCCTCCCGCAGCTTGGACACGGCCGTCGTCGCGTCGCCTGCATCGTCGACGACGGTGATCTCCACTTGGCGTCCGCCCACGCCGCCTGCCCTGTTGACGGCCTCGGCGCTCGCTTTCGCTGCGAGCACGGACGTCTGTGCGTTCGCGGCGAGCGCGCCCTGGCCGCTGATTCCGCCGGTGACGAGAACCCGGTAGGGGCCGCCGTCGGCGTCGGCGTCGTCTGCGCCCGCCCCGGAACACCCGGTGAGAGCGAGTGCGGTCACGGCGAGCGCCGCAGTGAGTGCTGAGGATCGAATTCGCATGGGCGCCCCTTTGACGTCAGCAAGCAAGTGCTTGGTTCGGCAAAAGGTAGCAGAACTAACGGTCAGTGTTCGCGGAATGTCTCACTCGGCGGGAGGATCTCGACCGGACCGCGTCGATCTCAGCGAAACGACTGCCGGATCACCGGTTCTCGCCGTTCAAGGATGGTGGCGGTGTGCTGCCGGACCATGGTGTCGAGGTGCTCACCCTGCGGTGCGAGCCAGAAGTCGCCCCGGTCGATGCCCGCGAAGACCAACTCGGCGAACGTGTCTGCGTCGAGTCCGTCGGTGTCGAGCAATTCGCGCATCTGGGTGACCATCCGATCGACGGCCGGGTGGGAGACGGCCCCGAACGGGTTGTCGAACACGGATGTGACGACGGGCCCCGGCGCGAGCACACTCGCGGACACCGGGGCCTCGATCATGCTCAACTCCATCTGCAGGCATTCGGTGATCGCGACGACCGCGAATTTCGATGCGCTGTACGGCGACATCATCGGACCGGGTGCGAAGCCGCCGACCGATGCCGTGTTGACGACGCGGCCGGCGCCGCCCTGGTCGAGCATCCGCGGAACGAACGCGCGGATCCCGTTGACGACGCCCGTGATGTTGACGCCGAGTGCGGCGTCCCAGTCGGATTCGCCGAGTTGCCAGAGGAATCCGGCTCGCATGATGCCTGCGTTGTTGAAGAGCAGGTCCACCCGGCCGAACGAGTCGAACGCGAGTTCGGCGAGGGCGTGGACGGATCGGGAGTCGGACACGTCGGTGACGCGGGTGAGGGCGCCGCCGAGGTCCGCGGCCGCACGGTCCAGCGCGTCCGCGTCGATGTCGGCGAGCACCACCGCCATGCCGCGGGAGTGCGCGTGCCGGGCAATCCCCGCGCCGATACCCGAGGCCGCGCCGGTGACGACGACAACCTGCTTCTCATCCGATTCCGGTTTCGTCACGGCTCGACGGTAGGTCCGTCGACGGTGGCCTCGGCCCGGCCCTCTCTCAGCGGGAGGGATTCAGGTGCCGCGACCCCACAGCGGTTCGAGGTCGGGGCCCTCCTCGCCCTGCTGCGCACCCCGGAAGCGCGCCGCGAAGACGATCCAGCCGATGGCGGCCATCAGGAGGAAGCTGACCAGTCGGTACACGACGATCGCGGAGACCGCTTCGGAGCCGGCCATTCCGCTGGCGGTCAGGGCGGGCACCAGCACGGCGTCCATGACGCCGAGTCCTGCGGGTAGGAGCGGGATGGCCGAACCGGCGGCGTTGCCCGCCGCGTACGCGACGGCGAGGCCGGCGAACCCGGGATGGGCGCCGACCGCGTAGCACGCGAACGCGAGGCACGAGGCGTCGGCGATCCAGTTGAACAGCGACCACCCGAACGCGCGGGCCGTGTCGCGGCGATCCATCCGGACGGCGCTCATCTGGTCGACGATGTGCTTCCACTGACGAACCCCGTTCAGCGGCGGCTTCTTTCGCAGCGCGTTGACGCCGCGCAGCGCGGTGATGCCCACACCCTCGAGTGCGTCGGGTCGCGAAGCGGCGTACTGGGCCAGGACGAGGAAGGCGCACAGGCCGCCGAACGTGAAGATCAGCGAGAAAGGGTTGGTCTTGGCGCCGACGAGCAGTGCGCCTCCCAGGCCGACGAGCGCCAGGCCGATCGCCTGGAGGACGCCGGCCATCACCAGTTGCCACGTCGCGATCACCGGCGACGCACCCCAGAGCCGCGTCTGCCGGTACGTGAACGTCGTCGCGAGAACCGGGCCGCCCGGCAGCGTCACGCTCATCGAGTTGGAGGCGAACGTCACGGCGAGGGACTGCCGCTGCCTGATGTGCACACCCGCGACACCCAGCAGGCAGCGCTGGACCCGGGCGAAGCTCGACATCGACGCCAGCGACGCGGCGACGGCCGCGGCCACCCATCCCCATTTCAGGTCGCCGAGGTTCTGGACGCTCTCCGAGAGATCCGGCCAGATGAGGACGATCTCCACCGTGAGCACCACGACGAGCAGGCCGCCGATCACCCATTCGACACGACGCCTGCGGGGCGTCGGGCGGGTGTCTTCGGCGTCAGTCATACGCGTCCATTACACATGGCGGGTGATCAGACCGTGTATCCGCCGTCGACGTCGAGCTTCTGCCCGGTGACGAACCCGGCCCGGTCGCTCGCGAGGAAGCAGACGGCCTCGGCGACGTCGGCGGCGGTGCCGAACCGGCGTAACGGTATCCGGCTCATCGCGGCGTCGAGTGCGCGCCGGTCGAGTTCTTCGGAGGCGATCAGCCGCTCGGCCATGCCGTCGGTGAGCATCCCCGGGCCGACCGCGTTGAAGCGGACGCCGAAACGGCCCTCCTCGGCGGCGAACCCCTTGACCAGTTGTTCGATCGCGCCTTTGGTTCCCGGGGAGAGGCCGTCGCGCACCGGGAACCGGCTGGTGGCCGCGGTCGTGACGGCGACGACGGATCCGGACGCGTCCCGTAGCGCGGGCAGGGCGGCCTTGACGACGGTGAAGAATGCGACCGCCTCCTGCTGGAGGTGCTCGGCGTAGTCCTCGGGAGCGACCTCGGACAGGTGGATCATCGGGACGTGCGGTCCGGCGGCGTGGACCAGGATGCCGAGGCCGCCGAAGTGTTCGAGCGTCTGCTCGACGACGCTCGCGACCCGGGGCCGGTCGGTGAGGTCGGCGGAGAACGCCTGCGCGGCGACGCCGCTGCCTTCCAGTTCGCCGACGAGGTCCGCGGCGACTTCGGCGTTGGACCGGTAGGTGATGGCGACGTCGTGGCCGAGGGCCGCGAGCTGCCGTGCGATGGCGGAGCCGATGCCGCCGGTGCCGCCGGTGACCAGTGCGGCGCAGCGACGTCGGGGGGTGCTGGTGGCGGGTGTCGCCATGAGGAACTCCAAGCGTGTGGGGACGGCGACCCCTAACCTAGCAACTGCTTGGTTTCGGTGTGGGCTGAACCGTCTCCGGTGGCCGAGCACAGCCTTTCCTGGCTATCCGACCGTCAGCCTTGGGAAACACGCCCCGCCCGTCACTCGTTCCGGCAGATCATGACCGGGCAGGTGGCGTGGTGGAGCAGATTCTGGCTCGTCGAGCCCATCAGCGCGCCGAGCAGCGGTCCCCGGCCGTGGCTGCCGACGACGATCAGCTGGGCCTCGGCCGAATGCCGAAGGATGACGTCCGCGGCGGCGCCCTGCTCGGCCACCCGGGTCACGGACACGTCCGGGTACCGTTCCGCCTCACCCGCGAGGCCCTCGGACAGCAGCGCCTCCTCTTCCTGTTTCACGGCGTCCCAGTCGACGAGCATGCCGGTGCCGCCGGCGCCGAGCGTCGGGGAGCCCTGCCAGGTGTGGACGGCGCTCAGCGGCGCTTCGAAGAACGACGCGAACTCGAACGCGTGACCCACCGCTTCGCTGCTGAGGTCGCTGCCGTCGACCCCGACCACCACCGGACGCTGATCCGGGGTGGTGACCTCGCCGCGCAGAACGGTCACCGGACAGGGTGCGCGGTTGGCCACGTGCAGTGCCGTCGAACCGACCAGCACCGAACGGAACGCGCCCGCTCCCGTGGATCCGAGGACGATCAACCGCGCCCAGTCGGCGGCCTCGAGCAGCGCCGTGCCCGCCGGACCGGGACTGATGGTCGTCTCGATCTCGAGGCCGGGGAACTTCGGTCCCAGCAGCCGCCTCGCCGTCCCGATGATGGCCTCGCCGTCCTCGCGCAACTGACTGAGGAACTGCGATTCCAGCATGATCGCCGCCGGGCTGTACAGCGGGCCGTCCTGCGGCAGCGCGTGTACCAGCGACAGCGTGGCACCCCACTTCGACGCGACTGACGCTCCCCACAGGGCGGCTGCGGTGGACGCGTCGGATCCGTCCAGGCCGACGACGACGGAATGACTGGCGGGTGTGCTCACGTCCGGTTCCCTTCGCTCACGCTGGTGGGTACTCCCCGACTGTGCCCTACTTCCAGACTTTTCGGGCCACCTTCTTCGCCCTCTTCCATTCCGGTTCGAGATCGGCTGCCGTGGCGTCCCCGCGGTCGAGTTCACGCTGCAGCAGCATTCCGAGGCCGAGGCTCGACTCGGCGGAATGCTGATCTTCCGCTACCGCCGCGAGGATGTGCTCCCGGGCGACGACGGCGTCCTGGTAGTCGCCGAGTACGTCCTGGAAGCCCTTGAACTTCTTCTGCGCGCGGGCGGACGCCTTCGGTGCCAGTGGCCGCGTGGCCTCGATCGCGTAGCGCATTCGCTTGGCGCGCTTGCGTGCTCGGTGCGTCAGTTCGTCGCGCTCGGCCCGGGTGGTCGCGGCCGCCGCCTTCCGGACCCGCCCGTGGACGGACTTCGACATCGAGCGCAGGGACTTCCGGACGTCCTTCTTCGACGGGCCCGAGCCCTCGGACGCCTCGACGGCGGCGAGGAACGTGTCGAGTCCGGCGAGCAGGTCGAGGTAGCGCCGGGAGTTCAGGGCGGCCAGGGCCCCGGGCCTTGCCGCCGCGGCGAGTCCCGAGAAGTATTCGTCGAGGCGCGCCCGCACGACCTCGCGGTCGGGTATCTCCTCGGCGTCGTCCAGCCGGTCCACGAGCCGGCTCCACTGCACCTCGGTGTCCCGGGCCGGGCCGAGGGCCTGACCGACCCAGCGCAGTTCGACGATCAACTCGTCGACCGTCTCCTGGTCGCGCAGGCTCGGCCCGTACACCTGCAGGATACTCCGGATCCGCCGGGCCGAGACTCTGAGATCGTGGACGGACTCCTCGAGGTCACGCCGCACGCCGAGGTCGGCCGTCACGAGATTGTCTTTCTGTTCGGCCAGATACTCCAGTAGCAGCGTCCGCGGCGCCGACCGCTTCTTCCCGCGCTCGGGGGTCGCGGCGTCACCCGCCGCGTCGCCGAGTGCACGCCGCAGCTTCGACGGCGCGTCGGAGCGGGTTATTCCGGCGTCGGTCAGCCGGGAGTCTATGGCGTCGAACAGTTTTCGGTCGCCGGCCGCGAGTTCGACTTCGATCTCCCGCCACACCCGCTCGTCGGTTCCGGTGCCCGTCTCGGGGACGGCGGCGATCACGACATCCGACACGACCTCGGCGAGCGTCGTTCCCGCCGCGTCCACGAGCCGCTGCCGCTCGCGGTCGGTGCTGATGAGCGCCACCGGGTTGAGGGCGGCTCCGCGGGTGAAGGCCGTGAGCAGTTCCGCGAACTCGCGCGGCACCTCCGTCTCGGGAAGCTCGGCGTCGGGCGCCAGCTGCAGCTCGGTCCGCTCGTCCGCGCCCGCCGGGATCTTCAGATGCCAGCCGGCGTCGTCGCCGCCCTCTCGGCGGCGGAGCGTGATTCCGGCGCGGAGCAGCAGCAGTTCGCCGGTGTCGTAATACAGGGCGGACAGCTGGACGGTGTCGCGTCGCGGCTCACCGTCTACTCCGGGGAGCCCCGACAGCGCCGGGAGTTGCTGCTCGGATGTCGCTTCGTACTTGCGTTCCACTTCGGAGACGGACGTCGCGGTACTCATGACACCATCTTTCCGGCTGAGCGGGCCGGGCGAAAGAAGCCGAGGTCACAGCGGCCAGTCGAGGCTCCGGACGCTCGCGAAGCGTCGGGTGACGCCCGAGCAGGGATCGGCGAACTCGACGGACCGCGCCAGCAGCCGCAGCGGCGTCGAATAGTCGTCGGCGGCAACGTCGTAGAAATCGGGATAGAAGTTGTCGCCGTGGATCGGGATGCCGAGAGAACTCATGTGCACCCGCAACTGGTGTGTCTTGCCGGTGTGCGGCAGCAGCCGGTACCGGGCCGCGGCGCCGTGGACCTCGAGCAGTTCGATCCGGCTCTCGCTGTTGGCGGGCCCGTCCACCTCGTACGCCTTCAGGACCCCGCGTTCCTTGACGATCCGACTGCGGACCGTGGCGGGCAGCAGGAGATCGGGGTCGTAGCGGGCGACGGCCTCGTACTCCTTGGTCACCCGGCGCTGATCGAACAGCGACTGGTAGTCGCGGCGGACCTCACGCCGAACCGTGAAGATGAGCACCCCGGCGGTCAACCGGTCGAGCCGGTGCGCGGGTGTCAGCTCCGGGAGGTCGAGGTCTCGGCGCAACCGCACCAGCGCCGACTCGGCGACGTACGCGCCGCGCGGCGTGCTGGCCAGGAAATGGGGTTTGTCCACGACGAGGAGGTTCTCGTCGCGGTGGAGGATCTCGATCTCGAACGGCACCCGCTTCTCGACCGGCGGATCCCGGTACAGGTACACGAATCTGCGGGGTGCGAACGGCGTCGACTCGGTGATCGGCTGCCCGCGCTCGTCGACGACTTCGGCCGTGGCGACCTTCTCGCGGAGGCGGGTCTCGTCGTGCGGAAAACGTGCGACGAGGTACCCGAGCACGGTGGGCCACGGGCCGGTGTCCGGCATCCTCAGCCGCGTCGGGTTGAGGCCGTCGCGGACGGGAAGTGGGGCGTCGGGCACGTTCGCCACGGTAGTCGAAAGGGCGCCGAAACCCGTCGTTGACCGCGGGAGGACTCATGGTTACTATCCGGTAAGTTTGTGACGCGGGCCACCCTGATGGCCGCTGAGGCGCGTCACCGGAGGATTTTCACGGGGGTCGTGGTGATCGTGCGTCGATGGGCGTTTCGTCCGGGTGCGGTGGCAGTTGTTCTTGCGATGGCGGTGGGTCTCGCTGTCGCTCCGGCGCTGACGGCGTCGGCTGATCCGACGGGAGGAGCGGCGGGCGCGCAGTGGAACGCCGCGGTCGATGCCCCGCCCGAGTACCCGGTGATCGCGATCGACTGGGACGTTCCCATCACCATGAGCGACGGAACGGTGTTGAAGGCCAACGTCTATCGGCCCGCGGACGTGTCGGGCACGCCGATCGACACCCGGATGCCGTCCGTTCTCAACGTCACGCCGTACACGAAATTGGTCGGCAACCTCGTCGATTCCGTGCTCGCGGTACCGGGGCTCGAGCACACGGTCGTCGACCTGGTGAACTCCTTCGATCTCGCCGGAACACCGTTCGACGGCGTCGGGGAAGTGGCGAAGGTACTCACCGGCGGCGGCATGCGCGTCTTCGGCGTCAACCGCGACCTCGTCCGGAACGGATACACCCAGGTGGTGGTCGATGCGCGCGGCACCGGCTTCTCGCAGGGGGAATGGCAGGCGCTCGGCCCGCTCGAGCAGCAGGACTCCGTCGAGATCATCGACTGGATGAGCAGGCAGGGATGGTCCGACGGCACGGTCGGGATGGCGGGGGTGTCCTATTCGGGCATCAACTCGCTGCAGGCCGCGGGGCATCGGCCGCCGGCGCTGAAGGCGATCTTCCCGACCGAGCCGGGCAACGACCTGCTCCGCGACATCGTCGGAACCGGCGGCGGTCTGGGGGTGGGCTTCATGCCGCTGTGGCTGTCGCTGGTCAACGGGCTCAAATTCGTACCCGACGTCCAGGCCCTCGCCCAGGGAAATTTCGACGAGCGGTGGCTGCAGGATCGGTTGCGGGATCCGCTGACGCTGTTCCCCGCACTGATCGAGGCGATGACGGCGTCGAAGATCGGCGACCTCGACCCGGGCACCCTTCGGGTGGCGCAGGACGGCCAGTTCTACGAGGAACGGAAGGCGCAGGCGGGGAACATCGACGTGCCGACCATGCTGTACGGCGCCTGGCACGACATTTTCGCGAACAGCGAGCCGCGGGTCTACAACGACATTCCGCTGCCCGCCGGTGAGAAGCAGCTGATCATGAGCGACGCCTACCACGTCTCGTTCGGTGGGGGCTTCGGCGAGCCGGGCGCGCCGCCGCGACTCGACGTCCTCGAACGCGCATGGTTCGACAAGTGGCTGAGGGGCATCGACAACGGCATCGACGAGTACGGCCCGGTCACGCTGTACCAGCAGGGCAACGGCTGGACCACCACCGACCAGTTCCCGCGGGCCGGCGTCGACTATCAGCGGATGTACCTGTCGGGTGCCTCCAGCGGCACCGCCGGGCACGCCGCCCACGACGGCAGCCTGGTGCCGGCGAAACCCGGCGACAGCGCGCGGCTCTCGGTCGCGCCCGGTCTCCGCGGGCTCTGCTCCCGCGACGGAACGCAGGGCACCGCGGGCGCGGCCGTCGTCTTCGGATCGGTGTGCAGCAAGGACTCCCGCTTCAACGAGGCGGAGGGCCTGACATTCACCAGTGCTCCCGTCGCGCGGCCGACGGAACTGTCGGGTCCGGTCAACCTGCACCTCGAAACCGTGCTCGACGCGCCGGACGGATTCTGGGCGGTGACGCTGAACGACGTCGCACCGGACGGCACGTCGACCCCGCTCACCAACGGCGCGCTCACCGCTTCGATGCGGGCGGTGGACGATTCGAAGAGCACCAGGTCGTCGAACGGCGACTACACCCAACCGCACCACTACCTGACGGTGGCCGCGCGTCAGCCGCTGGTTCCGGGTGAGGTGACGCCGGTCGACATCAACTTCGTGCCCACCGACGCGGTCCTCGCGCCGGGGCATCGGTTGCGCGTCGACGTGTATGCGGGCAGCATTCCCCGGTATCTGCCGCTCGGACCGATTCTGGCCGACAGTCAGCTGAAGCCGCAGCACGTGGCGCTGTCGCCGGACCGGCCGAGTTTCCTCAATCTGCCGCTGGTCGGGGCGCAGGCGTGGTGACGGGTTCACGCCGCGTCCCGGGATCCGTAGGGTTGACGGCATGACCAAGTGGACAGCTTCGGACATCGTCGATCAGCGCGGCCGCACATTCGTCGTCACGGGCGCCAACAGTGGTCTGGGGGAGGTGGCTGCGCGGGCCCTCGGCAAGGCAGGAGCCCACGTCGTGCTGGCCTGCCGCAACACCCACAAGGGTGAGGTGGTCGCAAAGTCGATCGGTGACAATGCCGAGGTGCGCCGACTCGACCTGTCCGACCTCGCGTCGGTGCGCGAGTTCGCCGCCGGTGTCGATTCCGTCGACGTGCTCGTGAATAATGCCGGGGTGATGGCGGTTCCGCAGCGCAAGACCGCGGACGGGTTCGAAATGCAGATCGGCACAAATCATCTCGGGCACTTCGCGTTGACCGGACTGCTGCTCGGCAAGATCACCGATCGGGTCGCCACGATGTCGAGCGCGGCACACCAGGCGGGAACGATCCATCTCGACGATCTCAACTGGGAACACCGCAAGTACAACCGCTGGAGCGCGTACGGCCAGTCGAAACTCGCGAATCTGTTGTTCACGTACGAATTGCAGCGCAGGCTGGCCGCAGCCGGGTCTTCCGTCAAAGCGGTGGCCGCGCACCCCGGCTACGCGTCGACCAATCTGCAGGCGCACACCGAATCGGTGCAGGACACTCTGATGGCCGTCGGCAACCGGATCTTCGCGCAGTCGGCGGAGATGGGGGCGCTGCCGATGTTGTTCGCGGCCACCGCCCCCGACGTGATCGGCGGAAGTTACATCGGGCCGGACGGCCTGTTCGAGCAGCGTGGCCACCCGAAGGTGGTGGGCTCCAACAAGAAGTCGCGGGACGAGCAGACCGCGAAGGCGCTGTGGTCGCTGTCGGAGAACCTGACGGGCGTCGAGTACAAATTCGGGTGACCCGACGCCCGTGCCGGTGTCTCAGTCTTCGGTGACCTCGAGGGTGACGTCGATGTTGCCGCGGGTGGCGTTGGAATACGGGCACACCTGGTGCGCCTTCTCCGTCAGTTCGAGCGCCTCCGCGCGCGGCAGGTGGGGGAGCGAGACCTCGAGGGTGACCGCGAGACCGAATCCGCCGCCGTCCGTGGAACCGATCCCGACGCGGGCGCCGACGGCCGAGTCGGCGACGTTCGCCCCGGCCTGACGGGCAACAAGCTGGAGTGCGGAGTGGAAGCAGGCCGCGTATCCGGCGGCGAACAGCTGCTCGGGGTTGGTGCCGTCGCCGGACCCGCCCATCTCGGTGGGGATGGCGAGGTTCAGGTCGAGCCGGCCGTCCGACGTGCGGGCGTGGCCGTTGCGGCCTTCCCCGGTCGCGAGGGCTTCTGCGGTGTAAATGATCTTCATGGTTACTTCTCTCCTGTAGGGGTGTCGAAACTGTGGAGCGATTCGGTGAGTCGCGACAGGGTGTCGCGCAGGGCGACGAGTTCGTCGACGGCCATTCCCGTCGAGCGGGCGAGTTCGGTGGGGATGCCCTCCGCGGCGGCGCGGAGGCTCGCGCCCTTCTCGGTGAGGTGGATTCCGACCCGGCGTTCGTCCGCCGAGTCGCGCCGGCGTTCGACCAGGCCCAGCGCGTCGAGCCGCTTGAGCAGTGGGGACAGGGTGCCGGTGTCGAGATCGAGGGCTTCGCAGATCTCACGCACCCCGCGACCGTCCTGTTCCCAGAGCACCAGCAGCACGAGGTACTGCGGGTAGGTCACTCCCAGCGAGTCGAGCATCGACCGGTATCTCGCCGTCATCGCCCGGGACGCCGAGTACAGCGCGAAGCACACCTGGCGGTCGAGGGCGAGGTTGTCGGTCACCCTTGAATGGTTGCACACAACTAGATTGTGCACAACCTAGAAGGCGTTGGCGGTGATTGGCCTTACACTGTTGGCCAGTGACACGGGGTGCTGCCCGGCGAAGATCCGGGCGGCTGAGAAGACACCCGTCGAACCTGAACTGGGTAATGCCGGCGAAGGGATGTCGCGGAGACGGCCGTATGCGCTCATCCGATGTCTCGTCGCCGACCGAACGGAAGGTGACAGCAATGCAGCTCGACAAGCAGATCGTCCTGGTGACCGGCGGTGGCCGGGGTCTCGGTTCCGCCATCGTGCGTTCGTTCGCGGCGCAGCACGCGCGGGTGGTCGTGAACTACCGCAACAGCCGGGATGCGGCGGAGGAACTCGCGGCATCCCTGGGCGCGGACCGCGCGGTCGCGCTACAAGCCGACGTCACCGACGCCGCGCAGGTGGCAGCGCTGTTCGCCGCCGCGGAAGAGCACTTCGGATCGCCGGTGACCACCGTGATCAACAACGCCCTCGCCGACTTCTCCTTCAACGGCGACGCACGCGACAAGGCGGACGTCATCACGTGGGAGGCATTCGACTCGCAACTGCGCGGCAGCGTGCAGGCGACCCTGAACACCACGCAGGCCGCGTTGCCGGGCATGCGCGCGCTCGGGTTCGGCCGCATCGTGAACATCGGCACCAACCTGTTCCAGAACCCCGTCGTCCCGTACCACGACTACACCGCCGCCAAGGCCGCCGCGTTGTCGCTGACCCGTACCCTCGCCGCCGACCTCGGGCCCGACGGCATCACCGTCAACATGGTCTCGGGCGGACTGCTCCGCACCACCGACGCGAGCGCCGCCACCCCCGACGAGGTGTTCGACCTCATCGCCGCGAGCACTCCACTGCAGCGGGTCACCACCCCGGACGAGTTCGCGGACGCAGTGCTGTTCTTCGCGTCGCCGTGGTCGCGTTCGGTGACCGGCCAGAACCTCGTCGTCGACGGCGGACTGGTCAAGGACTGACATGAGCGACGGCAGGCAACTGCATTTCAACGCATTCCTGTACGGCTGCGGGCACCACGGCGCCGCGTGGCGGCACCCCGCCTCACAGGTGGAGCGGCTCGGCGACATCGCCTACTACGAGGAACTCGCGCAGACCGCGGAGCGGGGTTGTCTCGACGCGGTGTTCTTCGCCGACGGGCACTCGGTGCGCGACCCCGCGTCCGGGGGCATGTGGTTCCTCGAACCGCTCACCGCGCTGTCGGCGATGGCGCGGGCGACCGAGCGGGTCGGACTCGTGACGACCGTGTCCACCACGTTCTACACCCCGTTCCACGCCGCGCGGATGCTGGCGTCGCTCGACCACATCAGCGGCGGCCGCGTCGGCTGGAACGTGGTGACGTCGATGTTCGACGCCGAGGCGCGCAATCACGGTCTCGAGGAGATGCCGCCGCACGACGACCGCTACTCGCGCGCCGCCGAGTTCGTCGACGTGGCGCTCGCGCTGTGGGATTCGTGGGAGCCCGACGCGCTCGTGCTCGACCGGGACGGCATCTTCGCGGATCCGGCCAAGGTGCATCCGATCGCGCACCGGGGCAAGCACTTCCTCGTCGACGGTCCGCTGACCGTGCCGCACTCGCCGCAGGGGCGTCCGGTGCTGTTCCAGGCGGGCGCGTCCGATCAGGGCCGCGACCTGGCCGCCCGGTGCGCCGAGGGCATCTATGCCGTCGCCTACGACCTCACGGCCGCGCAGAGCTACTACGGCGACGTGAAGCGGCGCATCCGCGCTGCGGGCCGCGACGCCGACGCGGTGACCGTGATGCCCGGTCTCGTCACCTACGTGGGCTCGACCACCGAGGAGGCGCACCGGAAGAAGGCGGAACTCGACGCGCTCCTTCCGGTCGAACAGTCGCTGGCGCAATTGTCGATGTTCGTCCAGCAGGACTGCAGCGCATGGGAACTGGACGCACCCGTCCCCGCGCTGCCGCCGCTGTCGGAGTTCACCGGACCGCAGGGGCGGTACGACACGATTCTGCGGATCATCGAGAAGGACCGTCCCACCGTGCGGTCGCTGCTGGGCACGCTGGCGGCAGGCGGCGGGCACTGCACCATGATCGGCACACCGGAATCGATCGCCGACGAGATCGAGGTGTGGTTCCGCAGCGGCGGCGCCGACGGCTTCAACCTGATGCCCCCGCTCTACCCGAATGGGCTCGCCGACTTCGTCGACGAGGTCATTCCCGTCCTGCAGAAGCGGGGGCTGTTCCGCGCGGAGTATGAGACGGCGACCCTGCGCGACCATCTCCGGGGTCGCCGATAGTTGCCACCACAAAGAACACAACCTTCTCTAAGTACGCAACAGTGACTGTGAGCGTCCCTCCCCCCGACACTGGCTGTTATCGCGATCACATCGCGACGCAAAGCTCGGACGAGGAGTGGCAATGCTGGTAGCGCTCGGCTTTCTGATGGTGGCCGTGTTCATGTTCTTGATCATGTCCAAACGGGCCACTCCCGTGGTCGGGCTGATCGCCGTCCCGGTCGCATTCGGCATCGCGGCCGGGGCAGGCCTCGGCATCGGCGACATGATCACCGACGGGATCAAATCGCTGGCCCCGACGGCCGCGCTGCTGTTCTTCGCGATCATCTTCTTCGGGATCATGATCGACGTCGGCCTGTTCGATCCGCTGGTGAAACTGATCCTCCGGCTCGTCCGCAACGACCCCATGCGGCTCGTCGTGGGCACCGCGGTGCTCGCGATGGTGGTGTCGCTGGACGGTGACGGATCCACGACGTTCATCATCGTCACGTCCGCGCTGCTGCCGCTGTACATGAAGCTGAAAGTCAGCCCGGTCGTTCTCACGGTGGTCGCAGGCCTGGCGAACGGCGCGATGAACATCGTCCCGTGGGGCGGGCCGACGGTCCGGGCCGCCTCGGCGCTCGGCATCTCGCCGTCGGACGTCTTCGTCCCGATGATCCCGTCGCTGGTGGTCGGACTCGTCGTCGTGCTGCTGTTCGCCGTGCAGCTCGGTTACAGCGAACGCCGCCGCATCGGCACACTCGAACTCACCGACGAGCGCCTCCTCGTCTCCGCCGGCGCGAGCCTTCGCCGGGCCGGGACCGGATCCGGCGGCAACGGTGACGCACCCCGCACGGGTGGCGGTTCCGGCGACGCCGGTTCGGACGACGGCGGTTCCGACGACGAGCGGGGCTTCGTCGACGGCCTCGACCCCGAGCGGCCCACGCTGCGACCGAAGCTGTTGTGGTTCAACATGCTCGTGACCGTGGCACTGCTCGTCGTGCTCGTGATGGACGTGCTGCCGATTCCGGTGCTGTTCATGGTGGCCGCATCCATCGCGCTGACCGTGAACTTCCCGCGGGTCAAGGAACAGCAGGAAGCGATCACCCGGCACTCGTCGAGCATCGTCTCCGTCGTCGCGATGGTGTTCGCCGCGGCCGTGCTCACCGGCGTGTTCCAGGGCACCGGAATGGTCGAGGCGATGGCGCAGTGGCTGCTCGAGGTCATCCCGTCCGCGCTCGGACCGCACTTGGCCGTCATCACCGGCATTCTGAGCCTGCCGTTCACGTTCTTCATGAGCAACGACGCCTTCTACTTCGGCGTCATGCCGGTGCTCGCCGAGACGGCGTCCACGTACGGCATCGAGCCGGTCGAGATGGCCCGCGCGTCCATCACCGGCCAGACGTTCCACATGCAGAGCCCCCTCGTCCCGGCCATCCTGCTGCTCGTCACCCTCGCGGGTGTCCCGCTGGCGGACCACCACAAGAAGGTGCTGTGGCGCGCGGCGCTGGTGTCGCTGTCGATGCTGGTGGTCGGCGTGGTCCTGGGGCAGATCCCCTGGTGACCTAGTCGGCGGAGTCGGAATCGGAGTCGGTGGCGGGCCCCTCGGGGGTTGCGCCACCTTCGCCGCTCCAGTCGGCGCCGGAACCCTTGTCGTCCTCGGCGGGATCGGACATCACGTCCTTGTCCGCGCCGGGGGCGCCGCTGTCGGTGGGCGTGGTCTTCGGTCCGGAATCGTCCTTCGGTGTCATCTCCCGCGAGTACCCGGAATGTGGGGCATTCCAATCCGAAACCCGGTCAGGGATTGGCAGGTGAACGATACTTCGACGTAGTGTTCCCCGGGTTATCGACGATGAGGAGTGGAACTGTGGCGCGCAAAGTTGTTGTCGAACGCATCGACGACATCGACGGAACTCCGATCAAGAGCGGTAAGGGGGAGACCATTCCGTTCTCGGTCGACGGCGTCGACTACGAGATCGATCTGAAGCTCAAGAACGCCAGGGAATTCCACAAGACTCTCGATTTCTACATCGAGCATGCAACTCGGGTCGGGGGACGGAAGCGCCGGTCGACCACTGCGGTGGATCCGTCGCAGGGGCGCGGGCAGGCAAAGGAAATCCGCGAATGGGCGACGGCGCAGGGCTACGAGTTGTCTGCGCGTGGACGTATTCCCGCGCAGATCGAGGAAGCGTACAACGCGGCGCACTGAGACCGCTTCGGCGCGCGGTCAGTATCGTCGCGCTGCGTGAAACGACATGGAGTTCAAGGCCACTCGCGTGACCGGCCGGCCGGGGGCGGGGGCGTGGACGACGGTGTCGTTGCCCGCATAGATCCCGGCGTGGCCGCCCCCGTAGAAGAGGACGACGTCACCGGGCTGCAGGTCGTCCCGGTCGACGGCGGTTCCGTGCAGGAGTTGCTCGTGGGTGGTGCGCGGAACCGATACGCCCGCCTGTTTGTACGCCCACTGGACGAGGCCGGAGCTGTCGAAGGCGCGGTGGTCGCCGGCGCCGCGCGTGCAGGCGATGCCTATTCTGCTGGCGGCGGCGCGCAGGGCGTGGCGTCCCGGCCGGACCGGGTCGGCGCGAAACGTCTGAACCAAGTGAAGACCGTGGTTTCCGGTGTGGGGGTTCATGCCGTCGGTACTCCAGTGCGTTCGGTGTGGTGTCGCGTCTGCGAGGGCGCGCTCTGAATTACAGGGTGGTCTAGGCACGGGCCGGGCGCACCGGCCGAATTACCTGGATATGTGCCTGTCTTCCCTGCGTCTGCGCCGGCCGCCAGAAGACCATTCGATCTGGTCGGTTTGGTACTCGCGAGTAGTACCTGTCCCCTAATAGCGTAGGACAGGTAATGATTCTGCAAAGAGGAGTGGTCCGCTGCGTCCTGTGGGCTGGGATGAAGGAAGGCGGACGATGAGGATCCGAGAGACGGCGAACTGTGCATTCGGAGTCGCCCGCCTGGCGTTCGACGCAGCAGCCGCCCTTCTGTCCGTTGCCGTGGCCGTACCGGTCGCCTTCGTCGCGGGCGAGGCGAGAACGATGGCACACACGGCACGAGGCGACATCACGCCGGACCCCACGTCGTCCGACCAGGAGCACGTGCACGACCTGGGGACAGTCGTCGAGCTGAGCTAGCGTCCGAAGTCAGCCCCGGCGGGAACGGCGCAGTCGGAGCCGGGCGTAGGTGGCGACCGCGAGCACGCAGCTGATGAGCACCAGCATGCCGATGCTGAGCAGCCACCACGACGCGGCGTGCTGCCACAGCGTGTCGGGCTCGGTGCCGGTGGCGTTGGTGCGCAGGTCGACCGTCGAGGCGGCGGCCGCGAACCCCCAGCGGGACGGGAAGAGCCACGACACCTGTTCGAGCACGGCGCGTCCGGTGATGGTGATCAATCCTCCGCACATCACCAGCTGCACCATGATCGTGACCACCAGCATCGGCATCACCTGCTCGTTGGAGCGCGCCACCGAAGACAGCGCCAGACCGACGAGGACGCAGGAACAGGTGGTGACGGCGATGTCCACGATCAGTTCGACGGAGCCGGAGGGAATCAGGCTGCCCCGGCCCGGAAAACCCTTGCCTGCGAACACGATCAGCACCATGATCACCGACTGCACGATCGCGGCGGCGCAGAACACGACGATCTTCGCCGTCAGGTAGGCGGACGGGAGCAGCCCGGCGGCGCGTTCGCGGTGATAGATCATGCGCTCGCCGACCAGGTCGCGGATGGTCAGGGAGCACCCCATGAAGGCGGCGCCGAGGATCAGCACGACCAGAATCTGGGTGAGCTCGCCGGATTCGTCGAGGCCGGACGGGCCGAACCCGGTGTCGCCCGGCACGAGCACGGCCAGGCCGCCGAGCACGAACGGCAGCAGGGACAGGAAGATCAGGTACCCGCGGTCCGCGCGGATCAGCCGCGCCTGGCGGCGGACGACGGTGCTCAGCTGCTTGCGCCGCGACGTGTGCGCGGGACTGCCGAGAGGTCCGGGCGGGCTCGGTGGTGGCACCTCCACGGCGGGGCGGGTGGCGCGGTACTCGGCGAACACCCCGTCGGGGTCGGCCGCGACCCGGGCGAAGATGTCGGCCCAATCGGTGCTGCCCAGCGCGGCCCCGACCCGGTCCGGCGGGCCCACATAGGCGGTCTTGCCACCCGGTGCGAGGAGCAGCACCTGATCGCACATCTCGAGGTACGACAGCGAATGGGTGACGATGACGACGACGCGGCCCGAGTCGGCGAGCCGGCGCAACGTCGCCATGATCTGCCGGTCGAGCGCGGGGTCGAGGCCCGAAGTCGGTTCGTCGAGGATCAGCAGGGACGGACCGGTGAGCAACTCCATGGCGACGGACGCGCGTTTGCGCTGCCCGCCGGACAGTCGGTCGACCCTGGTGTCGGCGTGCTCGGACAGCTGCAGTTCGTCGAGGACCGTCGCGATCACCTCCTCCCGGTCGGCGCGGCTGGTGTCCGGCGGCAGCCGCAGCTCCGCCGCGTAGCCGAGTGCCTGCCGGATGGTCAACTGGCGGTGCACGACGTCGTCCTGGGGGACCATCCCGATGCGGGAGCGCAGCACCTGGTATTCGGCGTGCACGCTGCGTCCCTCGAACTCGACCACGCCCTCCGTCGGGCGCTCCGAACCGGAGATGATGGTGGCCACCGTGGTCTTACCCGCGCCGGAGGGGCCGATCACGGCGGTGAGGCTGCCCGGCTGGGCAGTGAAGGTGACGTCCTCGAGCAGGCGCCGCCCGCCTTCGATGGTGAGTCCGACGCCGTCCACGCGCAGGCCGCCCGCGGTCGGAGCCACTACCCGGCGGGGAACGAGCCGGCCTTCCCGCACGCCGAAATCGGTATTGCCGATGGTGACGACGTCGCCGTCGGTCAGCTGCGCGCGCGACACCCGCGCGCCGCCGACGAACGTTCCGTTGACGCTCCCCAGGTCGTCGATCTCGAGGCCGGACGGCACGCGGTGGACGATCGCGTGGTGGCGTGAGGCCAGCACGTCCCGCACGACGAGGTCGTTGTCGGGCGACCGTCCCACCGTGAGGGATCCCGCCGGAGTCGCCTCGTGCCGCGGCTCGGCCGGGGCGCCGGCCGTCCCGACACTGACCGTCGACTCGTCCCATCGCGCGCCCACGTCCTGTCGCGTCGCGTCCGGGTCCTCGACCGAGATCCGCACGACCGGGCCCTCGGTCGCGTCCCCCAGCCGGACGCGGACGGGGCTCGTGACGGGGACCTTCTCGCGGCGCTCACCGTCGACGTAGAGCCCGTTCTTGCTGCCGGAGTCGACGAGCTGCCAGCCGTCGTCCCAGGTGAGCCGTGCATGTTCGCGCGAGACCACGGGGTCGACGATCGTGACCTCCAACTGCGGGTCCCGGCCGATGCGTACGGCTCTGCCCGCACTGTGGCTCGTGCGGCCGTGGTCGGTCTCGACCACGACTCGCGGGTGCGCTGTGTTCCCCCGGTCGTCCATCGCCACGGCCTCCGGTCAGCGTCATCGGGCGTAGAGCGTCGACTCCTCCATGGTCGCACGCACTCCCCGGGCCGCGTGGGCAGAACCGGTACTCCGAACCCCGGGGCCGCACGTGAGGAACACTGGGCCGGGTGAGTACGTCCCTGGCGAATCCCGGTGTCGGACTGGCCGTGCTGTGCACCGTGATGGTTCTGTGCGCGGTCGGGGTCTACCGCTTCACCCGTCTCGGTAACCCACTGATCGTGCCCGCCGCGGCGATCCGGGGCGCCGCCCAGCTCGCCGCGGTGTCCCTGATCCTGGCCGCCGCTCTCGCGCAGCTGTGGTCCTCGATCCTCGTGCTGGTCGTCATGTTCGCGGCGGCGGTGGGAACGTCCGCCCGGCGCGCGAAGGCCGGGAGGTCCGCGGTGTGGCTGGCGCTGTCGCTCGCGGCGGGAGTGGGCATCGTTCTGCCGTTGATGCTGGTGAGCGGCGTGGTCCCGCTCGAAGGTGTGGCTCTCGTTCCGGTCGGCGGGATCGTGCTCGGTGGCGCGATGACGGCCACCTCGCTCGCGTCGCGTCGCGGGCTCGACGCCGTCGAACAGCGGTGGGGCGAGGTGGAGGCGGCACTCAGTCTCGGACTCAGCGCCCGCGACGCCCGCTTGGAGGTGGTCCGGTCCGCCGCCGCAGATGCACTGCTTCCGGGGCTCGACCAGACCCGGACCGTCGGGCTCGTCACCCTGCCCGGGGCGTTCGTCGGGGTGCTGCTCGCGAGCGGTTCCGCCGTTCAGGCCGGCGCCGTCCAGATCCTCGTGCTCGTGGGTCTGCTGCTCGCGCAGACCTGCTCGGTGGCCGTGACGATCGAACTGGTCGCCAGGGAGGCCGTCCGCCGGCCGCGAGAGCATGCGATGTCCACCTGAAAGCCGCGGATGGCCGATCCGGCTGTGGCCCCGTCTGGCCCGAACCCCGGTCGAACCCGTGGTCGGTCCCGCATACTGGGCGGTGGTCGGTCCCTGCTGACGAGGCGGTGTCTGTGGTGCATCCCGAGGTATTGGTGGTCGGAGCGGGTCCCGTCGGTCTGACGGCGGCGATCGAACTGCGCAGGCGAGGCGTCGCCTGCCGCATCATCGATCCGCTGCTCGAGCCCCCGCAGTATGCGAAGGCGGTGGGAATCCAGCCGCGCACTCTCGAGGTGTTCGAGAGCATGGGTGTGCTGCGGAACATCCTGGACGCGTCGATCGAGATGCGCGGGCAGATCGTGTACGTCAACGGCGACGAGGTGGCCCGGCTGGAATTGTCGCTCCCGGCGGACATCCCGTTCGAATTTCTCGGGCTGCCCCAGTACGAGACCGAACGCATCCTCACCGAGTACCTGGCCACGTTCGGCACCACGGTCGAACGCGGAACCCGGCTGACGGCGTTCGAACAGGACGACGACGGCGTCGTCGCGACGGTCACCGGAGCGGACGGCGACGAAACCGTCCGAACGCAATACCTTTTCGGCTGCGACGGCGCCCACAGCGTGGTCCGCAAGGGCCTCGGTCTCACCTTCGAGGGTGGCGCGTTCGTCGAGCAGTACATGCTCGGCGATGTCGAGGTCGACTGGGCGATGCCGCATGGCTACGGAATCCGGTCGATGCATCAGACGGACGGCGAGACCGACGACCTGCTCGTGTGCATTCCGCTGCCCGGACGCCACCGCTACCGGATGTCGATGCTGGTGCCCGACGACCTCGCCGGCACCGGAACTCCGGCGGCCGACAAGATCGCGCACGGTTTCGAGGCGGGACCGAAACCGGAGCTCGGCCACATTCAGGCCGTGCTCGACCGTCTCTCGCCCCAGCCGACGCGGGCCTCGAATCTCCGATGGTCGTCCGTCTTCCGGATCAGCCACCGCATCGTCGACTCGTACGGGCGCGGACGGGTGTTCGTCGCGGGCGACGCCGCACACATCCATCCGCCGACCGGCGCGCAGGGCATGAACACCGGCATCCAGGACGCTCACAATCTGGCGTGGAAGGTCGCGCTGGCGGTGTCCGGCGCCGCAGCCTCCGATCTGCTGGACAGCTACGACGCCGAGCGGCGGCCCGTCGGGGAGGAGGTGGTGGGACGCACCGTGCGCAGCGCCCGGGAGGGGATCGGGGCGGGGTCTTCGGATCCCGATTACGTGATCCGCCGCGAGGCACAACTTCTCATCAGCTACGCCGACAGTCCGATCGTCGGCCGACCGGCGCCCGATGCGGCCCTCGCGCCCGGCAGCCGGGCACCGGACGCCCGCGGGCTGACCCGCAGCACGGTCGCGTTCCCCCTCCGGCTGTTCACACTGCTCGCGGGACCGAACCACACGCTGCTGCTGTACGCCGACGAGTCGGTCGACGCGCGCGGGCTGGAACTGCTCGAGGCCGCCGCGACGTCGGTGGACGCGGCGACCGGCGGACTCGTCGACACGTACCTCGTCGCCTCGCCGGGCGCCGAGGTCGGGGAGACGGTGCTGCCGCTGATCCGGGACCGCGACGGCGGGTTCGCGCGCGCCTACGGTGCCGAGGGTTCCGCTGCGTTCGTCGTCCGGCCGGACGGCTATCTGGGGTTCCGGCAGAGTCCGGTCGCCGTCGACGGCCTCACGGAGTACCTGAAGCCGACTTTCCGCTGAGTTCGACGGTGGTGGGCAGGCCGCGCCGGATGTCGCCCGGCGCGGGCTTGCCGAGCGGGGCGCCGGCCCGGGTGGCCGAATCGAGCAGCCACGGCACGCTCGTGACCATCACCCCGGACGTGAACAGCAACCGGCCCTTGAGGCGCAGCGCATTCTGGTTGTGCAGCAGGTGTTCCCACCAGCGACCGACCACGTATTCGGGGATGAAGATGGTGACGACTCCGCCGGGGACCCGTTTCCGGACGGATTTCACGTATCCCACGATGGGGCCGGTGACTTCGCGGTAGGGCGATTCGAGAACCTTCAGTGGCACCGGAATCTCGTACTTCTCCCACTCCCGTTGCAGCTTCGCGGTGTCGGCGCCCAGCACGGTGACGGCCTCGAGCGTCGTCGGGTGGGTGGCGCGGGCGTAGGCGAGGGCGCGGGCGGTGGGTTTGTTGAGCACGGACACCAGCACGATGGTGTGCACCTGGGAGGGGAGGGTGAAGCTGTCCTCGTCGACGACGAGAAGCGCCGCGATCCGGTCGTAGTGCCGCCGGACCCCGCGCATCAGGAAGAACAGGATCGGCATCGCGATGACCACCAGGTAGGCGCCCTGGGTGAACTTCGTGACCGTGACGATGATCAGGACGGTGCCGGTGAGGAGGGCGCCGGTACCGTTGAGTGCCCGCCGTGCCCGTATCTTGTGGCGTTCGCGGGAGTCGGATTCGGTTGCCAGCACACCGTTCCAGTGCCGGACCATGCCCGCCTGGCTGAGTGTGAAGGACGTGAACACGCCGAGGATGTACAGCTGGATGAGGTGGGTGACGGACGCCTCGAACAGGACGATCAGTCCGCCCGCCGTCACCGCGAGAAGCACGATGCCGTTGCTGAACGCCAACCGGTCGCCGCGAGTGTTGAGCTGGACGGGAAGGTAACGGTCGCGGCCGAGTACCGAGGCGAGCAGCGGGAAGCCGTTGTAGGCCGTGTTCGCGGCGAGCACGAGGATCAGCACGGTCGCGGCCTGCACGTAGAAGAAGCCGAAGTTGGTGGTGCCGCCGAACACCGCGGCCGCGATCTGGGCGATGACGGTGCGCTGCGGGTCGGTCTCGCAGTTTCCGGCGAACCCGATCAGATCGCACGGGTTCACCGCGACGTGCACCTTCGTGACGATCGCCAGCGCGGTGATTCCGGCGAACATCACGATGGCCGTCGCCGCCATCGCCATGAGGGTTTTCGCGGCGTTGGCGCTCTTCGGTTTACGGAACGCGGGTACCCCGTTGGAGATCGCCTCGACCCCCGTCAGTGCCGTACATCCTGACGAGAACGCGCGCAGCGCGAAGAACACCAGAGCCAGGCCGGTCAGCCCGGACAGTTCCGGTTCGATGGTGTAGCCGGCGCTTTCGGCGACGGGCGTCGAACCGGCCGCGACGCGGATGAACCCCGTCACGATCAGGATCATCACACCGGCGATGAACCCGTACGTCGGGAACGCGAACATGGTCCCCGATTCGCGGATCCCGCGCAGGTTCATCACCGTCAGCAGCACCACGAACGCCACGGCCAACGCCACCCGGTGCGTGTTCAGCGCAGGCACCGCCGAGATCAGATTGTCGACGCCGGCCGAGACCGACACCGCCACCGTCATCACGTAATCGATGAGCAGCGCGGACGCCACCGTCAACCCCGCGGACGGGCCGAGGTTCTTCGTGGCCACCTCGTACGAGCCGCCCCCGCTCGGATAGGCGTACACCACCTGGCGGTACGACAGGGCGACGACGGCGAGAAGTACCACCACGCCGACCGCCAGATACGGTGTCAGATAGAAGTACGCGAGACCGCCCAGCGACAGGATCAGCAGGATCTCCTGCGTCGCATACGCCACCGACGACAGCGGGTCGGACGCGAAAATCGGCAGCGCCAGACGCTTGGTCAGCAACTGCTCCCCGAGATCGTCACTGCGCAGCGGGCGTCCCAGAGCCAGCCGCCGGACCGCCCGCACCAGAGCCACCACACGTTCAGCGTAGAACCGCGGCGGGGCGGGGGCGCGGCTTTCGATGTCCGGCCGCATTTCGTTATCCGCCCCGGATCGGCGATGTCAGGGTTTCAGGTGGTTTCGTCGTCGGACTGCCGTGCGACCCAGGCCGCGATCTGCGCCCGGGACGAGAATCCGAGTTTGGCGAGTACGTGTTCGACGTGACCCTGCGCGGTGCGTTGAGAGATCACGAGGCGGGCGGCGATCGCCTTGTTGGTCAGGCCCTGTGCAACCAGGCCGGCGACCTGGCGTTCACGCTTCGTCAGTGCCGCCGCAGGATCGCCGCGCCGTGGCGCTGCCGGGAGTGATTCGCCCAGGGCATACGAGGCGGCGGCGGCGAAGCCCAGCGCCTCGCCCTCGCGGGACGCAGTCTCGAACGCCCGGGCACCGAGCGAGTGCCGCGTGACGAGCTCGCATTCCTTGTGGGATTCGGTCAGGTCGGGGATCTGGACAATGGAGGTACCCACCCTCCGTCGAAGCACCTCGGCCGCTGCCAGCAGGACGGCGGCGCGATGGAAATCGTTCTCGCGGGACGAGATCCAGGCGAGGATTTCGAGGCACCAGGTGGCTCCGAACGGATCGTCGACCAAGCGGGCCAGCTCGAGTCCCCGTCGCAGCAGCAGCACCGCGCGATCACGGTCGCCCTCCCACCACACCACCAGCCCGAGGGTGAGGGACGCGCGGCCCAGGTACACCGATTCACCGTGTGATTCGGTGATCCGGATCGCCTCGTCGAGACAGCCGGTGGCGGCCTCGGTGTGCCCGAGGATCTCGTGAGCCAATCCGAGCGCATGCAGGACAGTGACGTGTGCAAGGAGGTTGCGCTCGCCACGTAACACCTCGAGCGACTCGGTGAACGAGCTCACGGCGCGCTCCGGGTTGCCGCCGTGCACGGCGTGCGCTCCGTCGGCCTGAAGCATCAGTGCGCGATCGACTGCACTTCCCCTGGTCTCGGCAAGTACACGCCCCTCGTCGATCAGTTCGGCCGCCCGCTCCAGGTCCTCGTGCCGGCTGGCGAGGACACTGGCCGCGTGCAACGCCTTGACCCGGAGTGCGGTGTCGTGTTCTCCCTCCCGTGCCAGGGCGCGGTCGAGCCAGCGGCGACCCTCGCGCAGCAGCCCACGAGAAACCCAGAACGGATACAGAGCGGTCGCGATCTCCAGCCCTGCCTCGGCCGAGTCGGCCGGGTCGGCCGAGGCAGTCAGGCCGTACTCCATCGCTTCGCGCAGGTTGGGTTGTTCACGCTCGAGCCGCGCGAGCCAGGCGACCTGCCGGGGGCCGATCCATTCGGATTCGGCTTGGAGGGCGAGTTGCCGGTACCAGTTGTGATGCCGTAGCCGGAGTTCCGGGAGGGTTCCTGCCTGTTCGAGCTTCTCCCGGCCGTACTCGCGCAGCGTTTCGAGCATCCGGAATCGCACCACCGCCCCCGATCCCTCGCGGATGAGGATCGACTTGTCCACGAGCGACGCGACGAGATCGATGAGACCGGCCGGTTCGGCGTCGTACATGGACACCTCCTCCGCGGCGTCCAGCTCGAAGCTGCCTGCGAACACCGACAGCCGCGACCACAGCAGCTGCTCGGCCGGGAGACACAGGTCGTAGCTCCAGTCGATGCTCCACCGCAACGTCTGCTGCCTGGTCGGCGCATTCCGGCTTCCGCGGGTCAACAGCTCGTACCGGTTGGTCAACCGCTGCAGGATCTGTTCCGGCGACATCGACCGCAGCCTCGCCGCCGCCAACTCGATGGCCAGGGGCAGGCCGTCCAGCCGGATGCAGATCCGGGCGACGGTCTCCGCATTGTCCTCGGTGAGCTCGAAGCCGGGCACCGCCGTGGCGGCCCGTTCGGCGAACAACGTCACGGCGTCGTACCCGGGCAGACTCTTCAGAGACGGCTCCCTGTCCGAATCCGGAAGTGCCAGTGGACGAACGCGCAGGGCGGCTTCCCCCGCGACATCCAGGGTCTCGCGACTCGTCGCCAGAATCCGCAGGCCGGGACAGGCGCGCAGCACTGTCTCCGTCAGGCCTGCTGCCGCATCCACCACCTGCTCGCAGTTGTCGAGGACCAGGAGCATGTCTCGCGGCTCCAGGAACTCCACGAGGGTCTGCAGCGGTCTCGGCGACCGCTGCCGCAACCCCAGCCCCGCCGCCACGACTTCCCCCAGCAGTGATCCGTCGCGCAGTTCACCCAATTCGACCAGCCGGACCCCGTCGTCGAATGCTCGCCGAATGTCGCTCGCGACCCGTAGTGCCAGTCGGGTCTTGCCCACACCGCCGATACCGGTCAATGTGACCAGCCGTGACGCCGAGAGCAGTTTCCTGGCCTCGGCGAGCTCTTTCCGTCGGCCGACGAAGCTCGTCAAGTCCAGGGGAAGGCTCCCGTCGGTCGGCGATCCCGCGGAGCCGGTCGATGATCGTCCGGCCGGCGGCCGTGCGGGGCGTTGCGGCGGTTCGTCCGTGGCGGGGTCCGGGCCCAACGCCATCGTGTCGACGGGAAAGCCGCGGCGAAATTGGATGCCCTGCAGCGTTTCACCCAGCGCCGCCGCGGACGGGCGCTCGTGCGAGTCTCGCGACATGGCGTGCTCGAGCAGGGCGGCGACGTCGGCGTCGATACCGGACTCACGGAGGTCCGGCGCCGGTTGCGTGGCGATCCGCAGGAACTGCGCCACCACCTGTTCGCCGCTGCGGCGCTCGAATGCCGCGTGCCCGGTCAGCGCGGCGAACAGGGTCGCCCCGAGTCCGTAGACGTCCGAGGACGGACTCGGGGTGTCGCCCTCCAGGACCTCCGGGGCGGTGTACGCGGGTGATCCGGTGATGGTTCCCGTGGCGGTCTGGAAACCGCCGGTGATGTGCGCGATGCCGAAGTCCGTCAGCGCCGGTTCGTCGTAGTCGGTGAGCAGGATGTTGCTGGGTTTGACGTCGCGGTGCACGATGCCGTACCGGTGCGCCGTCTCGAGGGCGCCGGCGATCTTCACGCCCAACCGCAACGCCTCGGTGACGGTAAGCGGACCGTGCCGGCGAATCCGTGCGTCGAGGGAGTCCTGCGGATGGTAGGGCATCACCAGGAACGGACGCCCGCTCGGCGTGACGCCGACCTCGAGCACGCTCACGACGTTCGGGTGCCCGGTCAGCCTGCCCATCGCCCGCTGCTCCCGGAGGAACCTGGCCCGGCTCTCGTCGTCGAGGTCGCCGCTGAGAACCTTCACGGCCACCGCGCGGTCCAGGGCGGACTGGGTGCACCGATACACCACGCCGAAGCCCCCACGCCCGATCTCCCGGGCATCGTCGAACCCGGCCGCGCGCAGTTCATCCGTCGTCGCGGTGTCGGTATCGCGCTGTGTGCGGAGCGGATCGCCGTCGGTTGCCAACGCGCTATCCGCCCCTGTGCCGCCCCGGAAACCGTGGTGTCATCCGCCTACCTCTCGACGACGCCTTCCCAGACTATCGCCGGGATCGCCGCACCGGGTCCGCGGACCGAGACAATCTCCACGAACCGCGGTCTAGCGGCGGATCGACCCTCCGTCGACGACGAGCGTCCGGTGTTCGACTCGAGCGATGCCCGCGAAGGCGCGGCCACCTTCACCGAACGTCGCGCCCCGGTCTGGACCGCGACGTGATCACCGAGAACGAGAGAACAGGAACACACCATGCGTGATGCAGTCCTCGCTCGCGACCACCCTCGTGCACCGCATGCGCGCCGACGGCGTCCGCTACGGACTGCAGACGATGTGCGAAGGCGGCGGGATGGCCAACGCCACCGTCTTCGAGAACCTCGCCGTCTAGGAAAGGTGCCGGGATCGTGGACAACGTCACTGCGGCGATACTCGAATTCGCGTGCCGGTGGCTACCGTACGGTGGTCCACCGGCCGACGAGATCTGGATCGGGTTCGGCATGACGGCGCCCAGATACGAACAGCGACTGGCCAAGATCTTGGATACCGCTGCGGGACGAGAGGTGCCCCCCGATATCCGAGACCGGCTGTGCGCCCAGCTGTCCGAGCGGAGAAGACGGCGGGCATTGCGATCGGCAGGTCGAGTCTGATCCGTCCCCGTCTACACGTACGCCGGTCGCCGCGTGGCGCCGGGTGCCCGGTTGTGCTGCTGCTCGAGGACGGCGGCTCGCGCCTCGCTGTCGGTGGCGAGGTCGACGATCGCGGCAGCGAGGGCGTAGGCCCCGTCGACGACGGCGTCGTCGGCGCCCGGTGTGACCGCATCGGCCGCGAAGGCGGCCGTGTGCGGCGCGGCCGTCGACCCCATCACCCCGATCAACGGGTGGATCGACGGCACCGCCTGGGAGACGTTGCCCATGTCGGTGGATCCGCCGCCGAGTGCGCTGCCTTCCCGGGGCGGCATCACCCGGCCCCGGTGTTCGAGTGCGGCGTCGAAACGGTCCGCGAGGAACGGGTGCTGGACGAGGGGCTCGTAGATCGGGTCGACCGGGGTGACCGCGTACGTGCAGCCGGTGGCCGTCGCGGCGCCGTCGACGCAGGCGAGCACCTTCTTCTTCAGGTCGGCGGTTTCCGCGAGGTCGAACGACCGCACCTCCGCTTCCACGACCGCCGAGGCCGGGATGATGTTCGAGACGTCGCCGCCGGACAGGGTGACGGCGCTGACGCGCACCGTGTCGGGCAGATGCTGCCGCAGCAGACCCACCGACACCTGCATCACCGTCGCCGCGTCGCCGGCATTGATTCCCACGGTCGGTGCGGCCGCCGCATGCGATGCCCGGCCGGTGAACTCGACCCGGAACCGGTCGCGGGACTGCGACGTGCTGCCGGCGGTGGGCACGACCACACCGGGGCCGGGATGGACCATCAGCGACACCGTCGCGTCCTCCCAGGCGCCGGCCTCGAGCATGTGGGCCTTTCCGGCACCCTTCTCCTCGGCGGGAGTGCCGAGCAGCTTCACCCGGATCCCGAGTTCGTCCGCCACCCGGGACAGTGCGATCGCCGCCCCGGCACCTGCGGTCGCGATGATGTTGTGGCCGCACGCGTGTCCGATCCCGGGCAGGGCGTCGTACTCGGCGCACACCACGACCGTCAGCTCACCGCTGCCGTACACGGCTTCCAGTGCGGTGGCCTGCCCCCACACACCCACTTCCACCGCGAACCCGGCGTCGCGGAGCAGGTCGGCGACGAGCGCCGCCGAACGATGTTCCTCGAACGCGAGTTCCGGGTGGGCGTGCAGATCGTGACTCGCGGCGACGAGCCGGTCGCGCCATTCGAGGACGGTGTCCTCGACGCGTCGCTTCAGCTTCTCCGCTGTCCCGTGCGGACCGGCGGGGGTATCGATGTTGGCGGCAATTGCATTGTCGGTCATGAAGTTTCCTTCTCTTCAGGGGTTGGGAACTACGCTTCGGTGGGAACGGCGGCAGGGGCGGTGGATGCGCCGCGGTCGGCGGCCGGGCCGCGCGTCACCACCGCGAGGCCGGCGACGGCGAGCGAGAGGAGGCCGCAGATCACCCACACGGCTTGGTATCCCGCTTCACTCGTGATCACGGCCCCGCTGTCGAGCGTCGCCGTGAATCCGGACATCACTGCGGTGAAGCTGGCTCCGGCGACGGCGCCGGCCACCGTTCGGGCACTGTTGTACAGGCCCGACGCGATGCCGACCGAGTCCCGCGGCGCCCGCGCCACCACCAGGTTGGGGAGGGCGGCGATGATGATGCCGTTGCCGAGACCCGACACCACGAGCCACGCGAGCACACTGACGGTGTCCGAGTGCAGCACGGTGAGCAGGGCGTAGCCCACTGTGGCGGTGACGGCGCCGACGATGACGGCCGTGACGTCGCCGGCCCGCGCACCGAGCCGGGGTCCGACGAAGGTGCCGGCGAACGCCGCGATCGACGCGAACACGAGGACCAGCCCGATCATCGACGACGTCAGGCCGAGCCCGAATCCGGCCGCCGCCGGGTCGGTGCCCACGAAGAGGGCGATCGGGGTCTGGCTGCCGAACAACTGGGCACCGAACAGGGCCGCGAGCAGGATCGGTAGTCCGACGCCGGCGCGGCCGGACAGCATCCCGAAATCGACCAGCGGCGAGGCCACGCGCCGCTCGACCACTACCCACAGGGCGAGCAGTACACCGCCGAGCAGGAGTCCGCCGAGCACCGGCCCCGACGACCACCCGAACCTGTTGCCGGTGCTGATCGCGAACAGCGCGGACGCCAGTCCCGAGCCCAGCAGGATCGCGCCGGCCCAGTCGAGGCGGCCGGTGGTCCGGGCCGTCGTCTCCGGTACGAAGAAGATCACCACCACGAGCGCGAGCGCCATGAGCGCCGCCGGAACGAGAAGCAGCACAGTGAGACTCAGGAACGACGCGAGGATCCCGGACAGGACGACGCCGACGCTGGCGCCGAGTGTGAGCCCACCGACCAGCAAACCGATCGCCTTCCCCGACTGCTCCCCGGCGCGCTCACGCACGATCGCGAATTCGAGCGGCAGGAACGCGGCGAGCGCGCCGGTGATCGCCCGGCCCAGGATGAAGATGCCGTACGTCGGGGCCAGCGCCGACACGACGCTGCCGACGGTGACCATCGCCGTCGCGACGACGAGCATCCTCTTGTGCCCGTACCGGTCGCCCATCTTGGCGAGCACCGGCACGAGAACCGCGGTCGCGAGCAGGTAACTCGTCTGCACCCAGTTCAGGTCGGCGGGACCGATCGAGTACTTCTCACCGATTGCCGAGAGGACCGGGCTGAACCAGGCCTGGAGGAATCCGCTGGACAGTTCCATGGCGAAGAGGAAACCGACGAAACCGGCCGCGGCGCCGAGGCGCCGATCGGGACCGGACCCGGTGGGAATGGGGGATCGGAGTGCTCCCATGTGTGACCTCCAAGGTGGCGGGTCGCCGGAAGCGGCGACATGACAATATGAGCGAAACGACCGAATCGATGCGTCCGAGTGTTGGGTGAGTGAGTTTCTGCGATGTAAATGCGCAGATTTTGTACCTGAGGAGCCGCAGTTATGCAGGAGAAGAAGCCCACGGAGGACGAACTTCGGCTTATTCACGCCCTGCAGGTGTGGCCGCGGGCCCCGTGGTCGCAACTGGGTCCGATCCTCGACGCCGACCCGGTCACCCTCGCGCGGCGGTGGTCCGGACTCACCGAACGGGGGATGGCCTGGGTGACCGCCCAGCCGCCGATGTCCGAGACGGCTCGCGGCGCGATCGTGGAGGTCGAGTGCGTCGCCGGGTCGATCGACACCGTGATCACCGAGTTGTCCCAGGACAGCGAGTGCATGTCCATCGACATCACCTCGGGCGGCCGCGATCTGATCCTCACCGTCGGCTGTCAGAACCCGACCGCGTTCAACCGGTATGTCGTGGCCCGAATTCCGGGCATCCCCGACGTCCGCACCGTCCGGACGCACCCGGTCGTCACCGCGATCTCCGGCGCTTCGCAGTGGCGTCTGCGTGCACTCGACGCCGACGAGTCGAGCGCGATCGACGCCGCCCGGCACCGCGACGCCGCCCGGCTCTCCGCGATGTTCGCTCGTCCGCCCGTCGCCGAGCGCGACATCGTCTCCATCCTGTCCCGGGACGGTCGCGCGACCACACGGACGGTCGCGGAGGCGCTGGGAACGTCCACCCGGCGTGCGCGCGAACGTCTCGGTGCGACGCTCGCGTCCGGGGCGATGGAACTCCGCACCGACATGCCGCGCTGGGCCTCGGGCTATCCGGTCTGCGCGTGGTATTTCCTCCGCGTCCCCGCCGTCCAGATGGTGCGGGTCGGCGCCAACCTGAGCGGGCTGCCCGCGGTGCGGACGGTGCTGTCGGTCGCCGGACCCGCCAACCTGCTCGTGTCCGTGTGGTTGCGGGAACTGTCCGACGTCGAGGGGCTCGAGGCCGTCGTCGAACAGAAACTGCCCGCGGTCAGCATCCTCGACCGATGCCTGGTCCTCGGCGTCCGCAAACGCATGGGCCGGGTGTTCGACGAGGACGAACTGCCGATGCAAATCGTGCCGTGGTAGGCGCTCCGCGCCCGTGCGCCTTTCTGGTAGCTGGAACAACCAGAAAGGCGCACGAGCGCGAAGCGCCTCTGTGACCGCGACCACATCCGCTGCCGTCGGGAATTGATCGGAGGGTTGGCACGTTAGTTGAGTCAGTAACGCTCAACTAGTAGGAGGCTGAGGAATGCCAGCATTCTTCGGGCCGGAGGGCCCAGGTCGCATCGACATCAGTCGGCTCATGAGTCGCTCCACCCAGGAGCTCATGGCAGCTGCTGCACGGTTCGCCGCAGGTCGCGGCGATTCGGACCTCGATGCACTCCACGTTCTGCGTGTCATGGCAGAACACGACCCCGTCAAATCCCTGATGCAACGCGCAGGCGCCGACACGTCGGCCGTCGCCGATGCCGTCGAACTGCGACTGCCCCAGGGCCGCGACACGTCAGGCTTCGCAACACCCGCCCTGAGCGGTGCGCTCAAGACGGCGCTGCTCGAGGCGCACCAGCTCGCGCGCGCTCTCGGGTCCACCTACATCGATCCCGAGCACCTCTTCCTGGCACTCGCCGCGGATCAGGACCACGCCGCCGGACGCCTGCTCGCCTCCGAGGGCATCACCCCCGAGCGCCTGCAGACGGCGGTGCAAGGCGGGTCGGTGGAGGAGTCCCCGGACTCCGCGACACCCACGCTCGACAAGTACGGCTTCGACCTCACCGAACGTGCGCGCGGCGGCGGAGTCGACCCGGTGATCGGGCGCGCCGACGAGATCGAGCAGACCATCGAGATCCTCTCGCGCCGCACCAAGAACAACCCCGTGCTGGTCGGTGAGGCCGGCGTCGGCAAGACGGCGGTCGTCGAGGGCCTGGCCCAGCGCATCGTCGACGGCGACGTCCCCGATCGCCTGATCGGCAAGCGCATCGTCCAACTCGACCTGTCGAGCATGGTGTCGGGCACCCGGTACCGCGGTGACTTCGAGGAACGCCTGAACAACGTGATCGATGAGATCTCGGCTCACTCGGACGAGCTGATCGTCTTCATCGACGAGGTGCACTCCATCGCCGGTGCCGGTGGTGGCGCCGACGGTGCGATGGACGCGGGCAACATCCTCAAGCCGAAGCTCGCCCGAGGTGAGCTGCACATCGTCGGTGCGACGACGCTCGACGAGTACCGCAAGCACATCGAGAAGGATCCGGCGCTCGAACGGCGCTTCCAGCCGGTGACCGTCGCGGAGCCCAGCATCGAAGACGCGGTGGCGATCCTGTCCGGTCTGCGCGACCGGTACGAGGAGCATCACGGTGTCCGGTACGCCGACGAGGCGATCACGGCCGCCGTCGAGCTGTCGGCCCGCTACATCGGCGACCGCTTCCTGCCGGACAAGGCGATCGACCTGATCGATCAGGCCGGCGCCCGGTTGCGGCTGCGGATGCCGAGCGTCGACGTCGAGGCACTGCGGGCGACGCTCGCGGAACTCGAAAAGTCGAAGGAGCAGGCCGTCGCAGACGAGGAGTACGAGAAGGCATCGGCGCTGCGCGACCAGATCGTGGGTGTCCAGGCCCGGATCGACGGCAAGGCCGACGCGTCCGACGTCGCACCCGAGGTAACCGCCGAACAGATCGCCGAGGTCGTGTCGCGGGCCACCGGCATCCCGGCCAGCCAGATGACGGAGGAGGAGAAGGAACGACTCCGCCGGCTCGAGGACGAACTGCACCGTCGGGTCGTCGGCCAGGACGACGCCGTGCGGGCCATCGCCCGGGCGGTGCGCCGCAGCCGCACCGGCATGAACGATCCGGACCGTCCCGTGGGCAGCTTCCTGTTCCTCGGACCGACCGGCGTCGGGAAGACCGAGCTGGCAAAGGCGCTGGCCGCCACCCTGTTCGGTGACGAGAACAAGATGCTGCGGCTCGACATGAGCGAGTTCGGCGAACGGCACACGGTCAGCCGGCTCGTCGGTGCCCCTCCCGGCTACGTCGGATACGGGGAGGCGGGACAGCTCACCGAGCAGGTCCGCCGCAACCCGTACTCGGTGATCCTGCTCGACGAGATCGAGAAGGCGCACCCCGACGTGTTCAACACGCTCCTGCAGGTGCTCGACGACGGCCGGCTCACGGACGGTCAGGGCCGGACGGTGGACTTCAAGAACACCGTCCTGATCATGACCAGCAACCTGGGATCCGACATCATCTCCAGCAAGTCGGGTGCGCTGGGCTTCGCCACCGGTGACGCCGAGGCTGCGGAGAAGCCGCTGCGGGATCGGGTGATGGGCCGGCTGCGCGAGTCGATGCGTCCGGAGTTCCTGAACCGGATCGACGAGATCGTGATCTTCCGCAAGCTCGACACCGATCAGCTGCACCGGATCACCGACCTGCTGCTGGACGACAGCCGGAAGCGGCTGCAGTCCAAGGGCATCGAGATCTCGTTCAGCGACGCCGCGGTCGACTGGATCGCCGAGCACGGGCACCAGCCCGAGTTCGGGGCGCGTCCGCTGCGCCGGTCGATCCAGCGGGCCGTCGACGACCGGATCGCCGATCTGCTGCTCGACGACGTGCTCGTCGAGGGTGGCAGCGTCGCGGTCGGAGTGTCCGACGACGAGCTGGACCTCGTGGTCGGCTGATCCCCCAGGTGAGTGGCAAAGTGTGCTCGGGCACGCTTTGCCGCTCACCTGTCCGGGTAGGCCCCTTGCCCGCCCTCGCCGTTTCCGAATCAGCACCCGGTGTTGAGGTGTGCGTCGTGCACCGTCACCTGTGCATTGTGCAGGGCTGCACTGTGATCCGGGTTTTGCCCGGGGTGCGCCGCCCTCCGCGCAGGAGAAGTGGCCGGATTGCCGCCGACCGCGGTGTGTGCTCGCCTCCGGAAACGGTTACCTGCTACCCGGCGGAAGTCAGTCGAGCAACTCGACTTCCCAATTCTCTTTCTGCACTTGCAGATCGATCTCGCGTATCTTCCGGGCGAGCTCGTCGGCCCGACGCCGCAGATCCCGCACAGGCAACGCGGCGACGAAGACGAGTTCGGAGCGGAGCTGCCTGCCGTAGCGGTCCTGTTCACGCCCCGACGCGGCATCCGCGGCAGCGGACACCACCCGGTGCCGCACTCGGAGCATGTCCCGGCGCGCCAGTGCGTCCGTGATGGTCGCGTCGCCGAGCGGCGCCGCAGTATTCGTCCGATTGATGCGCCGGACGAGGACCTCCATGCGGTCCAGGACCTCCTCGAGCTCGAGGAGCAGTACCGCCGCGTCCTCCGCCGGCGCCTCGCCCTCCTGATGCCGCGCATTCGTGAGGATGCGCGACTTCAGCTGCTCCACCCGGCGTGTCAGATCGCCGCGCTCGGCCAGTGCCTCAGCCAACTTCATGTGTACCTCCTTTCTCGAAATCGTTGCGTGGCATCACAAATGGGGGAACTGCCGGCAATGCTGTGGAGGGGTCGCGGCACCGTGAGGGTGGCGATCTCAGCGCTTCGAACGCGCGGGCGAATTCTCCGAACCGTGGTGCCGGAGAGATATCTCGGTGGGCGCTCATGCGCCTTTCGTCGACTGGGAATCGAGCATCTTCAATTGGTACCACATCCCGGCTCGTGTGGCGACAGCCAATGTTGCCCAGGTGAGTGCCGAAGTGTGTTCCGCCGCCCGTTGGCGCTCACGTGCTGGTGGGGGCGACTATCGTCGGGGGTATGCGAGCGGACGACGGCGAATTGACCTCCAAGCACCAACCGTTGCTGGTGCTGAGCAAGATCACGGAGATTCTCGATGCCTTCAGCCTGGCGCGGCCGTCGATGACCCTCGGTGAGATCCACCAGGCCACGGGGCTGCCGACGTCGACGGTGCAACGGCTGGTCAGCAACCTGGTGGCACAGGAGTTCCTCGACCGCTCCGGCGACCAGATCCGGATCGGCGTCAAGATGGCGTTCTGGGCGGCGACGGCCACCAAAGGGCTGGACGTCCTCGCCGTCGTCACCCCGGTGCTCAAGGAGATCCGCGACGCCACCGGCGAGACCGCCAGCTTCTTCCGGGTGGAGCAGGGGTACCGCGTGTGTGTGGCCATCGCGGAGACCGAGCACGCGCTGCGACGGAACATGTACGTCGGGAAGATCGTCCCGCTCCCCGCGGGCTCGGCGGGCCGGGTGCTGCTCGCCTGGAACCCGGACCTCACCGAACAGGTGCTGGCCGGACCCATCGAGCCGATGACGGAGGGCACCGTCACCGACACCGAGGTGCTGCGCGAATTGATCCACCAGGCGCGGGCCGACGGATATGCGATCACGGCAGGAGAGCGGGAGGACAGCGCTTCGGGATTGGCTGCACCCGTGTTCGATTCGTCCGGCGACGTGCTCGGCGCGCTGGCGATCAGCGGGCCGACCCTCCGCATGCCCCGCGAACAGTGCGAGAAATGGGTGGATCTGCTCGTCGGCAGCGCCGAGCAGGTTACCCGGACGCTGGGCGGCCGCTACCCGTCATGATCTCCACGCCTCCGGGTTGACCGGGTGCGGTGGGATCCGGTTCCGCGCCATGGCCACCGCGTTCTCGGCGCACAGCCGCGCCATCTCGGACCGTACGGCGACGGTGGCGCTGCCGACGTGGGGGAGCAGCACGGTGTTCGGCAGTTCCGCGAGCCCCGGTGCGAGCGCGGGCTCGTCCTCGTACACGTCCAGTCCGGCCCCGGCGATCTCCCCGGACTTCAGGGCATCGACGAGGGCGGCCTCGTCGACGACGGGACCGCGCGCCGTGTTGACGAGAATCGCGGTCGGCTTCATCGCACGCAGCACGTCCGCGTCCACCAGGTGCCGGGTCTGCTCGTTCAGCGGAACGTGCAGGGACAGATAGTCGCTGGTGGTGACGAGGGTGTCCCAGTCGGTGTGGGTGACGCGTCCGGCGAATTCGCCGAGTTCGGCGTCCGGCACCGGCCGGTCACCGGGTGGCCGCGGGCAGAACTGCACCTGCATGCCGAACGCGAGTGCCCGTCGCGCGGTGGCACGGGCGATCCGCCCGAAGCCCGCGAGCCCGAGGTTTCGTCCCGAGATGTCCTGGCCGAGTAGCAGGTTCGGCTCCCAGCCGGTGAATTTTCCAGCGCGGACGAAGGTGTCGGCCTCCACCGCCCGACGGCCGGTGGCGAGGATCAGCAGCATCGCGACGTCGGCGGTGGCGTCGGTGAGCACGCCGGGGGTGTTGCCGACGAGTATCGAGTTGGCGGTGGCCGCGCCGACGTCGACGTTGTTGAATCCGACCGCGTAGTTGGAGATGCCGCGGATCTTCGCGGCGGCCAGAAGGTCTGCGTCGAACGTGTCGCGCAGCTGGGAGACGACCACGTCGTAGTCCCCGGACAGACACGCGTCCCGGAGTTGGGCGGCGTCGGGCAACTCGTCGGGGACATGGACGCTGCCCGCGGCGCGCAGCAGCGTGAGGGCGGGTTCGGGGATCGGGGTGGTGACGTAGAACCGGGCGTCGCTCATCGGCCGCCGCCGATGACCCACTCGAACGCGGCGGCGTTGGAGCGTGCGCCCTGGGCGGCCTTGGACCGGTTGGCCTCACCGAGTTCCGCGAGCGTCTTCTCGGACAGTTCGACGAGCGACCCGAAGACGGAGGGGGTGAGCCAGTCGGGGCGGGTGGCGAACAGCAGATCCTCGCTGGCGGTGTTGCCGCTGGCACCGGGAGCGAAGGGGCAGCCGCCGAGTCCGCCGAGGGCGCCGTCGACGGTCATCGCGCCTGCCGCGACCGCGGCGAGGCTGTTCGCGACGCCCAGACCCCAGGTGTCGTGGCCGTGATAGACGATGCCGCGCTGCGGGGTTTCCAGCCGGACCCGGGAGACGAGCGAGTACACCTCGGCGGGGACGGCTTGGCCGAGGGTGTCGCAGACGACGACGTCGACGGCGCCGTGGGCGCGCGGGTCGTTGGCGATGTCGATGACCCGCTGTTCCGGGACCCGGCCCTCGAACGGGCACGTGAACGACGTCGCGATACACAGCTGGATGCTGCCGCCGACCTCCCGCGCGAGTTCGATCGCCGCGGGCATCGCGGCGAGGCTGTCCTCGGTGGAACGGCCGATGTTCGCCTGGTTGTGGGAATCGGAGGCGGAGAAGCAGTACTGGAAATGGCGGGCGCCGGCGGCGGCGGCCTTCTCCACGTGCCGGGGTGTCGCCACCCACACCCAGCAGCGGTCGAGTTCCTCCTCGGTCAGCTCGGAGATCACCTCGACGGTATTCGCCATCGGCGGCACCAGGTCTGGGCGGGCCATCGACCCGATCTCGAGCGCGGGCACACCGAGTTCGAGGAGTCTGCGGGCGATCTCGAGCTTCCTCGCGGTGGGCAGCATCTTGCCCGTCAGCTGCAGTCCGTCGCGCAACGTGACGTCGCGGAGCAGGGTGCGTGATTCGAAGGTCTGCGTCATGAGGTGCCACCTACTGTGTTGTCGACGATGGAGTCGATCTGTTCCGGGGTCTTGCCGAGCAGTGTCTCGAGGACCTCCCGGGTGTGCTCACCGAGGTCCGGTCCGACGTTGCGGATGGGCAGCGACTGCCCGCCGATCACCGGTACGATGCCGGGGAAACCGACCTGCTTCGGCTCGGCCTCACCGGTGTCGACGGTGAACTGCTGAATCATGTTGCGGGCCGCGTACTGTTCGTCGCTGCAGATGTCGGCGGCCGTGTTGATCGGACCCGACGGCACGCCGGCCGTGTCGAGGATCTTCAGGGCCTCGTCACGCGAGTACTGGATCGTCCACTCACCGATCGCCGTGTCGAGTTCGTCGCGGCGCGCCCACCGTCCGGCGTTGGTGGACAGGTCCGGGTCGGCACCGAGGTCGGGGCGGCCGATGGTCTCCATGTAGCGCTGGAAGATGGCGTCACCGTTGCCGGCGATGATGATGCTGTTGCCGTCACTGCAGATGTACGCGTTCGACGGGGCGATGCCCTCCATCCGGCCGCCGACGCGTTCGCGCTTGATGCCGTACGCAAGGTAGTCGGGGATCAGCGACTCCATCATCGACAGGATCGATTCGTTCAGCGCGACATCGATGATCCGATGCGGCAGGGACGGGCCCGGCGTTCCGGCGACCTTCGCGGCTTCCCGCTGAAACAGCGCCATCACCGCCCCGAACGCCGCGTAGAGGCCGGCGATCGAATCGCCGATCGACACCCCCACCCGCACCGGGGGCCGGTCGGGATCGCCGACGAGTTCGCGGAATCCGCCCGCGGCTTCCGCGACGGCGGCGAACCCCGGTCGCTGTGACATCGGCCCGGTCTGCCCGAACGCCGAGATGCGGGTGATCACGAGTTCCGGGTTGGCCGCGTTCAGCGCGTCCGGTCCGATGCCCCACTTCTCCAGGGTGCCGGGCCGGAAATTCTCCAGCAGGATGTCGCACTCGGCGGCGAGGTCCAGGACCAGTTGCCGGCCCTCCTCGGTGCGCAGGTCCAGCACGATCGACTTCTTGTTGCGGTTGATCGTGCGGTACAGCATCGACGTGTCGCCGGAGTACAGCCGCCAGTTGCGGAGTTCGTCGCCGGTCTTCGGGCGCTCCACCTTGATGACCTCGGCGCCGAAGTCGGCGAGCATCCGGCCCGCGGTCGGTGCGGCGATGTAATTGCCCAGCTCGAGTACCCGAACGCCGTCGAGCGGCCGAATGGTGTTGTCGGAGAACATGGTGATCCTTAACTGATAGTGACGCTCAGAGAACGAGGCTCATGGGCAGGACGAGCAGTATTGCGACGACCGATGCCACCGATACTCCCACCGAACACGTCTTCAGCGTGCCCCGTGTGGTCTGACCCATCAAGGACTGCAGCAACCAGAACGTGTTGCTGGTGACGTGCACCGCGAACAGGGAACCGGCGCCGGCCGCGAGGGCGATGAGGACGGGGTCGAGTCCGAGGGTCGGGGCGATGGGAGCGAGGACACCGGCCGCGGTGATGGCGGAGATGGTCACGGAACCGACGGCGACGTGCAGGACTGCGGCGATCACCCACACCATCAGCAGCGGAGCCGCGTGATTGGCGGTGAAGTACTGACCGAGGATGTCGCCGAGTCCGGCGGCGGCGATCGTCGCGGCCAGCGACCCGCCCACGCCGGTGAGGATGAGGATCTGGCCGCTCTCGCTGAAGCCGCTGGCGATCGCCTTCTGCACGCGATGCTGCCCGACGGTGAGCCGTCCGACGAAGCTGGTGCCGATCAGGCCGATCAGCAGCGCGATCAGCGGTTCCGACACGAACGAGACGACCGGGTTGCTGATCTCGGCGATGTCCAGGATCGCGCCGGTCGCGATGAGCAGGAGCGAGAGGAGCAGCGGGGCGAGGAGCAGGATCAGGGGGCGGTCGTGCTGCGTCCGCTCGGCGGTGACGGCCGTGGCGCGTTGTGCCTGGGCGACGCCGCCGCCGGTGTCGGGCCGCGGGGTGGTCCCGCCGCTGCCGCCGTCGGTCCAGGTCTCTTCCTCGTCGTCGACGACCGTCTGGTGGAAGTGCTCCTCGTCCTTCTCCGGATTCCACCACCCGCGGGTGAACAGGAACGACATGATCGCCACCGAGATCGCGACGGTCGGTATCACCAGGATCAATCCGCAGATCAGCATCTTGCCGAGAGGCACACCGAGAAGTCCGGCGAGGGCGAGCGCCCCGACGCCGGGAACCATGAGCACGATGCCGCACTCCAGGCCGATGGCCAGCGCGGTGGCCATGCGCGCGGTGCCGACCCGTCCGACCTTCGGTGCGAGGTTGCGGGCGAGCGGTGCCGAAATCACCAGCAGGACGTCGAGGAAGATCGATTGCAGCAGCGTCGCGATCGTCAGCGACAGCGCATAGGGCATCCGTTTCGGACCGAATACGCGTAGCAGCGTCCCTACCAGGCGCTGGATGGCGCCCATTTCCTTCAACATGGCGCCCATCAGGACGCCGAAGGCGATCAGCAGTCCCACTTCGGCCATGATGTCGCCGAAACCGGTGCTGATGACCTTCACCGTCTCGGCCGTGCCGAGACCCGTCGTGAGTCCGAGATAGGCGGAGCCGACGACCAGCGACACCACCGGGTTGAACTTGAAACGCACGATCAACAGCACCACCGCCGCTACGGCGATCGCGGTGTTGATCAGGATTCCTACATCTGACATGTGCGCGTCCTTATCGAGGAGGCGGGGCAGTGACTGGTGTCACAGGTACACCCATATTATGAGCACACACTCACGATATAAGCAATGGGCCTACGGCCCTGTGCGCCTTTCTGGTAGCTGCGACGACCAAAAAGGCGCACAGGCGCGAAGCGCCTACCCTCACCGCGACAGATGTCAGGGGGAGGGGTAGGTGTGGCGCCGATGCGGGCCAGCCGTTACTGTGGCCGTCATGCAGCGCGCATATTTCTGGTTTAGCAGGCCGGCCCCGGGTGGGCCGGTCGGCGTAACCACGCGCTGACCTCCCCCACCCCAGAGCCGGATTACAGACCGGCTCGCGGGAATCTCCACAGTCTTCGAGGGCCGGCCTGAGAACAGGAACCCGAACCCATGACTGCCACTCTCGACACCACTACCAGCAGTGATCGCCTGGACGCCCAGCGCACCGTGAGCATCAGCCCGCTGGTGGCGCCGTCCGTCGTGCGCCGCGAACACGCCCCCGACGACGTCGCGTCCGCGACCGTCCGCTCGGGCCGCGCCGACACGGTGAACGTGCTGAACGGCGACGACGACCGCCTGCTCGTCGTGGTCGGCCCGTGCTCCGTGCACGATCCCGTCGCCGCCATGGACTACGCCCGCCGGCTCGCCGCCAAGGCCGAGGAACTGCGCGACGACCTGCACATCGTGATGCGGGTCTACTTCGAGAAGCCGCGCACCACGCTGGGCTGGAAGGGCCTGCTCAACGACCCGCACCTGGACGGCACGTTCGACATCGACACCGGGATCCGCATGGGCCGCAAGCTGCTGCTCGACGTGTCCTCGCTCGGCCTGCCGGTCGGCTGCGAGTTCCTCGACCCGATCATGCCGCAGTACATCGCCGACCTCGTCACCTACGGCGCGATCGGTGCCCGCACCGCCGCCAGTCAGGTGCACCGGCAGCTGTGCAGCGCGCTGTCGATGCCCGTCGGAATCAAGAACTCGACGGAGGGCGACGTGCAGGTGGCGGTCGACGGCACGCGCGCCGCCGCGGCGAGCCACGTGTTCCCCGGCACCGACCTCGACGGCCAGGCCGCGTTGATCCGCACCATGGGCAATCCCGACTGCCACGTCATCCTCCGCGGCGGCAGCGACGGACCGAACTACGACGCCGAGACGGTGGCGGACACCCTCGCCCGGCTGAACAAGTCCGGTCTGCCGGAGCGCGTCGTCATCGACGCCAGCCACGGCAACAGCAGCAAGAACCACGAGAAGCAGGTCGACGTGCTGGACGACATCGCGGCCCGCCTCGAGGCAGGGGAGAAGGGAATCGTCGGTGTGATGGTGGAGAGCTTCATCGAGGCCGGACGCCAGGACCTCACCCTCGGAAAGTCCGAGGAGCTCACCTACGGCCAGTCGATCACCGATGCCTGCATCGACTGGAACACCACGGCCGCGCAACTCGACCGGCTGGCGCAGGCCGTCGCGGCCCGGCGCGGATAGTCACCGCACGCCCCGCGTCCGGAACTGGACGCTGATCCGCGGTCCGAGCGGGCGGGCACTCTTCGGTACGCAATGCTCCCAGGTGCGCTGGCAGGAACCACCCATCACCAGCAGGTCACCGTGGCCGAGCGAGTACCGGATCGAGTGTCCGCCGCCGCGCGGACGCAGCAGCAGCGGACGTGAGGCGCCGAGCGAGAGGATGGCGACCATCGTGTCCTCGGTCCGGCTGCGGCCGGTGTCGTCGCCGTGCCAGGCGACGCTGTCGGACCCGTCGCGGTAGAAGCACAGTCCGGACGTGGCGAACTCCTCGCGGAGTTCGGGCAGGTAGTGCCTGCTCAGGGCGTCTCGTGCGGAGGCCAGCAGTGGGTCGGGGAGCGGTTCGCCCTCCGGGTAGAACCGGACGAGCCGCGGCACGTCCACCACCCGGTCGTACATCTGGCGCCGCTCCGCATTCCACGGCACCGTCTCCGCAAGCGTCGTGAACAGCTCGTCGGAGCCGGTCATCCACCCCGGTCGGACGTCGACCCACGCCCCCGCGGTCAGCGTCCGACGCTGCACCGTCGGCCCGAGTTCGCCCAGTTCGACACCGAACGACGAGTCGTCGAACAGCGAAGCCTGCAGCGCATACCGCGCATCCGCGGAAGTCATGCGGCCATACTACCCCCGTTGTCGAACGTATGTTCCCATTTGGGGCCACGGTGGGGAGGGTGGGTTGACGGCGACGGCTACCGCGGCACCGCGGGCTCGCGGTCGTCGCCGGTGTCGACGGACGACTTCTGCCTGCTCGGCCACCAGAACGCGCGACGTTCGAGTGCAGACAGGCTGGGCACCAGCATCGGCGCCATCGCGAACGCGGCGAGCGCGACGCCGATCGCGACCCCGAAGCCGAGTTCGGCGAGGTTGGCCAGACCGGTGAGGGTCAGGGACGCGAACGTCAGCGCGAGAATCAGGCCGGCGGCGGCCACGGTGGGGGCGTCGTTGGCGACGGCGATCCGTGCCGCGTCACGAGGGGCGTACCCGTTGCGGAATTCCTCACGCAACCGGGAGGCGAGCAGGATGTTGTAGTCGGTGCCGATCGCGACGACGAACAGGTAGAGCACGATGGGAATCGAGAAGTCGATGCCGTCGTAGCCGAGGCCGTGCAGGAACAGGAGCACGACGGCGCCGAGGGTGGCGACGAACGTGAGTGCCACGCACACCAGCAGGTTGAGCGGCGCGAGCACCGCCAGCAGGAGCAGCGCGAGGATCAGTGCGATCGCGACCGCGGCGACGGGGAAGACGCGGCGCGTGTCCGCCGCGAGTTGAGCGCGGACGTCGACGAACGTGGACGTCTGTCCTCCCACAACGACTTCCGAGCCGGGGACCGCTCCGTGGGCGGCGTCGCGGATCGGTCCTTCGACGAGGTCGAGCGACTCGTTCGAGTAGGGGTCGTCGGCGAGGATGACGTTGACGAGCGCGGCGCGGCCGTCCTGACTCGGCCGCGGCGGGGCCACCGACGACACCCCCGGCACCTGCGTCAGGGTGGTGACGAGGGGGGTCAGCGACGCGGGGTCGAGCGGTCCGGGAGCCACGACGTACACCTGGGTGGGGCTGAGCGCGCCCGCGGGAAAAGACTTGCCGAGGGTGTCGAACGCCTGCTGCGACGGTGTGTTGGCGGGCAGTTCGCCCAGCGTGTTGTACGTCGACTTGTAGCCGGAGGCGAACGAGGCGAGCGCGATCAGCACGACGCCGATCACGACGGCGAACACCGCGGGGCGGCGCCCGATCGCGGCGCCGATCGAGGCGAACGGTGTGTGGGGGCTGTCGTGTCCCGGGCCGAGCGGCCAGAACAGGTGGCGGCCCAGCACGGTGAACACTGCGGGGATGAGCGTCAGCGCCGTCACCAACATGGCGGCCACCGCGACGATGAGCCCCGGGGCGAGCGTGGTGAGCGAACCGAGTTTCGCCAGCAGGAGCGCGGCGAACGCGACGATGACCGTGAGCGCGGACGACGCGACGACCCGCCCGACGACGTCGGTGGAGAACACGAGCGCTTCCCGGTGCGTGTCGGCGGTGGAGCCTGCCGCGGCCTGCTGCCGGAGACGCTCGCGATACCGGAACAGCAGGAAGACGATGTAGTCGGTGCCGACACCGAACAGGACGACCACGAGGATCGATTGCAGCGACGTGCTGACCTGGAAGTCGAACAGATCGGCGAGCACGGCGGTGAGCCCGGTGACCACCGACAGCACGACGCCGATCACGAGGACCGGCAGGACCGCGATGACGGGGCTGCGGAAGATAAGGCCGAGCAGGGTGAGGATGACGATCACCGTGGCGATCGTGATGACCTTGTCGGCGTTGTCGTAGGCGGCGGTGGTGTCGACCTGGATGGCCGCGTTGCCGGTCAGCCCGCTCACCAGTCCGGTGCCGTCGAGTTGTTGTTCGGCGTCGTTCCGGACGACCGGCACGGCGGCGTTGACCTGGTCGTCGCCGGGTTGTCCGTCGAACACCACCTGCAGTGCGGCGGCCTTCCCGTCGGCGGACAGCGAGGTGGGCGACCCCTGGACGCTCAGCACTCCCGGGATCGCCGAATTCTGCAGTGCGGTAGCGAGATTCAGGGCCGTCTGCTGGTCGGTGGGGGACAGCGGAGCGTCGTCGGCACGGACCACCACCAGGCTGCCGGTGGCGCCGGACAGGCTGGGGAAGTACTGGTTGCCGACGGCCTGCGCCTCGGAGGACTCGAATGAACTGGGCAGGAACGTCTGCTGGTTACCGGTGGTGTAGTCGTCGAGGCTGGGTGCGAACAGAATGACCGCTATTGCGGCCACCACCCAGGCAGCAATGACTCGCCACGGGTGGGCGACGACGGTGCGCGCGATGTAGGCAAACATCATTCCCCGTTCCGGGAGATGAAGGTTCGGCCGGCGCCCGGAGCCGGGCGGTCGAACCGTGCCAAGTCATCGTCGCATGCAGGGCGCCGCGAAGGCTACGGGTTTCGCGGCATCGAGAGCACCGTATCCCCGCTCCGACGTCCCGGAGCGGGGACACGGTACGTCGTGGTGCTCGTTACCGCAGGGGCGTGAAATCCCGGCTACCGAGGTAGCCGGGGCGCGGTGCAGGCGCCGAGAACGGATCCGTCAGAGTGTTTTCGACACTGTTGAAGACGATGAAGAGGTTGGAACGCGCGAACGGCGTGATGTTGCCGTTCGAACCGTGCATGCAGTTCGAATCGAAGACGGTGGCGGAACCCGCAGGCCCGGTCATCATGTCGATGCCGTACTCGTTGGCCATCCGGGTGAGTGTCGGCTGATCCGGCGACCCGGTGGGCGGAACGTAGCTGACCAGCGATTCCTTGAAGTAGTCCTCGGGTGTCTCGCCGGCGCAGGACACGAACGCGCGGTGCGATCCGGGCATGATCATCAGCCCGCCGTTGTGCCCGTAGTTCTCGGTCAGCGCGATCGAGATGCTCGCGGCGCGGGGAGCGGGCATCCCGTCCTCCGCGTGCCAGGTCTCGAAATCGGAGTGCCAGTAGAACGGGCCACCGGTGAAACCCGGTTTGAAGTTGAGCCGCGACTGGTGGACGTAGACGTCCGAACCGAGTATCTGCCGGGCGATACCCACCACTTCTGGGCGGCGGACGATCTCGTCGACGACGTCGCTGAGACGGTGGACGTCGAACACGGAGCGGACGGCGCCGTCACCGTTCTCCCGCACGATGCGGTCGTCGCCGCGCAACGTGTCGGTCTCGGAGAGGCGCGTCATCTCGTCGACCAGGTTGAACACGTCGCGTGGCGGGATGATGGCGTCGGCGGAGTGATATCCGCGCCTGTCGTAGTCGGCAATCTGAGTGGCGCTGAGTGGACCGGGCCGGGCATCACCCCGTTTCGGATCGAACCAGGTGACCGGGTCCTGACGGACGGTCATCGTGCACTCGTCGCGGTCCCTCGTGGGGTAGTTGTCGGCTACGGCCGTACGCATAACTCGTGTTTCACCCTTTCGGATTGGACAACGCTTTACTCTTCCGACGTTCTCACTGGTCGTCGACGAATGCAACCCGGACACGGGTCCACCGAGGCCGGACTGGACCGCGACGGCGCGTCGCCGCGGTGGGATCGTGACGGGCATGATCGATTCGGTGGCGGTACTCGGGGTGGCGGCGATCGCGCTCGGCATGGTTCTCACACCGGGACCCAACATGCTGTATCTGGTCTCGCGCAGCATCACTCAGGGCAGGGCGGCGGGCCTGGTCTCGCTGGCCGGTGTCGCTCTCGGGTTCCTGTGCTATCTGGCCGCTGCGGCACTGGGTATTTCGGCGGTGTTCTCCGCCGTCCCGCAGGCATATGCCGCGCTGAAGGTGGCGGGCGCGTGCTATCTGGGATGGCTGGCGTGGCAGGCGTTGCGGCCGGGCGGACATTCGCCGTTCGTGCCTGCCCGGGCACTGCCCCGGGATTCGTCCCTCCGGCTGTTCCTGACGGGCCTCACGACAAACCTGCTCAACCCCAAGATCGCGGTGATGTATCTGGCGCTGATCCCGCAGTTCGTGCACGCCGGCGCCGGACCGGTCTGGTTTCAGAGCCTGCTGCTGGGCAGTGTGCAGATCGTGGTCGCGCTCGCCGTGAACGCGCTGATCGTCTGCGTCGCAGGAACTGTCGCGAAATTCCTGTCGGGCCGCCCGGCGTGGCTGCGTGCGCAGAAGTTCGTGATGGGAAGCGTCCTCGGCGGCCTCGCCGTCCACCTCGCACTCGACCGGACACGTCCGGCGGTGGTCTGAACCGGCAGTGGCCTGAATCATGCACACCCGGGCATTCTTCGCGGGTACCGTCGAGGCAACGACGACGAAGGGGCGAGCGATGGCCGGGACCATGCGGGCGGAACGATTCCACGCCGACACGAAAACGATTGCTGTGGAGGATGTTCCGATCCCGGAGCCCGGCCCTGGCGAAGTGCTCGTCAAGGTGGAGTTCTGCGGCATCTGCCATTCCGACCTGAGTCTGATCGACGGCACGTTCCCCGCGCTGCTGCCCGAGGTCACCCAGGGCCACGAGGCGTCGGGCACCATCGCGAAAGTCGGTGCCGGAGTGACCGGCTGGGCCGAGGGCGACCGCGTCGTGCCGTCCGCGGGCAGGCCCTGCCTCACGTGCCGCAACTGCCGCCGCGGCGACCTCACGAACTGCCTGAACATCCAGCTCATGGCGTTCGCCTACGACGGCGCGTGGGCCGAGTACACCGTGGCGCAGGCCGGGGGACTGACCCGCATCCCCGACAACGTTCCGTTCGAGCAGGCGGCCATCCTCGCCGACGCGGTGTCGACGCCGTTCGGTGCCGTCGTGCGCACCGGCAAGGTCGTTGTCGGCGAGACCGTCGGGGTGTGGGGCGTGGGCGGCGTCGGCACCCACATCGTGCAGCTGGCACGCCTGGTGGGGGCCGTTCCGGTGATCGCGTTCGACATCAATCCCGCTGTGCGGGAACGCGCTCTGGAACTCGGGGCCGATTACGCGTTCGACTCCCGGGACGAGGATCTGAAGGCGAAGGTCGCGGAGGCGACGGGCGGCCGGATGCTGGACGTCGCGTTCGACGCGGCCGGGCTGAAGGTGACGTTCGAGCAGGCACTCGACTGCCTGACGGTGGGCGGCCGTCTCGTCGCGGTCGGGCTGAGTGCGCAGGAGGCGTCGGTGGGCACCACGGCGCAGTTCGGGTTGTCGCAGAAGCAGGTCCTCGGCCATCTGGGGTACAAGAACGTCGACATCGAAACCCTCGCCGAACTGGTGTCGCGTGGCCGCCTCGACCTGTCTCGGTCGATCAGCGAGATCGTCCCGCTCGAGGACGTCGCGAAGGGCATCGAGAAGCTCGCGAACCACGAGGGCGATCCGATCCGGATCCTCGTCAGACCCTGACCCGGGCCGGGCTCGACGCGGCTCAGCGGGACCTGTCGGTGCCCCGCTGTACCGTCGGGCCATGGGATATGAATTTCAAGTCACAGTGGACTCGGAGAACCCGCATACCCTGGCCAAGTGGTGGGCCCAGGCGCTCGGCTGGGAGGTGGAGCCGAGCGACGAGGAGTTCATCCGCGGGCTGGTGCAGGCCGGCCACGCGCAGGAGTCCGACACCATCGAGTTCGAGGGTGTCCTGGTTTGGCGCGAGGGCCAGGCGATCCGCGATCCGGAGCACCCCGAGCGTCCGCGCGTGCTGTTCCAGCTGGTTCCCGAACGGAAGACGGTGAAGAACCGGCTTCACCTCGACATCAGGGTCGGGGACGCCCGCGACGAGGTCGCCGAGAAGCTCGAGCAGGCCGGCGCCACCGTGCTCCACCGAGGCCGCCAGGGGCCGAGCGAGTGGGTCACGATGACCGACCCGGAGGGCAACGAGTTCTGCGTCAGCTGAACGCGCCGACCGGTCAGCGGTAGGAACTCGGGGTGCTGCCGGTCCAGCGCTTGAAGGCGCGGCGGAACGCGCTGGGCTCGGAGAAGCCGAGCCGCGCCGACAGGTCGTCCACGGACTCGCCACGCCGGAGCCCGGCGACGGCGGCGTCGCGGAGCACTTCCTCCCGCAGCTGGTTCAGCGACGTCCCCTCCTGCCGGAGCAGCCGGCGCAGGTGGGGGACGCTGATCGACAGCATCTCCGCGATGTCCTCGGCCGTCGACGTGCGGCCCTTCATGCCGTGTTCGAGCACCCGGCGTACCTGCGCGGATGCGGTGCTGTCGTAGTCGCGCTCGGACATCAGCAGCGTCGGCGACTCCCGTAGGTACTCCTCGAGCGTCTCCTCGGTCTGGATGATGGGCGCCCGCATCACCGCGTTGTCGAATTCGACTGCGGGAATGGCGGAATCGAACGTCACGGGCACACCGAAGATGTGATCGTAGTTCTCGGCGAGCTGCGGGAGCGGCGCCGGATACGGCAGTTCCACCGCCAGCAACCGGACCCTTTTGCCCACGAGCCATGCCGCGAACCGGTGGAGCAGGATCAGCAGGAAATCGGTGGTGACCCGCGTCGCCTCGAGCGACGACTGCACGTCCTCGGTGGACAGTTCGGCCGCCGGACGGATGTCGATGGTCATGCGGGTACCGCCGTGGGCGCCGGGACCGATGTGCAGCGCGGGCAGGGACGGCAGGGCACGGAGGATGTCGGCCATCCGCTCGAGGGCGGTGGACAGGTCCGGGGTGTGGATCAGGGCGAGGCACACGAGCCGGAACGTGCCGCGCGGGACCGGGGCCGGTCCGAGCCCGAACAATTCGTCACCCGTGATCTGCCAGACGGCCTGGGTGAACGCGGTGACCTGGGTCGGCGTCAGCCGGGCGAGCGGGTCCTCGAGCGACGCCGTCGTGATCCCCGCGGCCGACAGTGCGGGGGAGAGGTCCGCCCCGCTGCGCACCGACAGTTCGAGCGACCGCCGGACGAAGTCGGCGGGAATGGTGCGGACAGTCACGATCCGGGTTTCCCGAGTGTCCGGAGCCGTCGTGCGGCCTCCTCGAGCACGGAATCCTGTTTGCAGAAGGCAAACCGCACCAGCGGGTTCCACGGCTGCGGATGGTCGGTGAAGACACTGACCGGCACGGCGGCCACACCGATGCGCTCCGGCAGTGTGCGGCAGAAGTCGATGCCGTCGTGTTCGCCGATCGCGGTGATGTCGGCGCACAGGTAGTACGTGCCGCCGCCCGAATGGACCTCCAGACCGGATGCGACGAGGGCGTCGTACAACACGTCGCGCTTGGCCTGGAGACTGCCGCGGAGTTCCTCCACCCACTGCTGCTCGTGGCTCAGCGCGTGCGCCACCGCGGGCTGGAACGGGCCGCCGCCGACGAACGACATGTACTGCTTCGCGGTGCGGACCGCGTCGATCAGTTCGGCCGGCCCACACGCCCAGCCGATCTTCCACCCGGTGACGTTGAACGTCTTCGCGGCACTCGACACCGAGATGGTCCGTTCGTACATTCCCGGCAGGGTGGCCAGGGCGGTGTGCGTCCGGCCGTCGAACACCAGATGCTCGTACACCTCGTCGCTCAGCACCAGCAGGTCGTGCTCGCAGGCCAGTTCTGCGACGGCGGCGACCTCGTCCGGCGTGAACACGGTGCCCGTCGGGTTGTGCGGGGTGTTGATCACCAGCATGCGGGTCTTCGGCGTGATCGCGGCGCGCAGGGCGTCGAGGTCGACGACGAACTTCGTGCCGGAGCGGGCGAGCGGCACACTGCGTCGCACGGCCCCCGCCAGTGCGACCGAGGCGGCGTAGGAGTCGTAGTACGGCTCGATCAGCACCACCTCCTCACCCGGTTCGACCAGACCCAGGATGGCGGCGCTGATGGCCTCGGTGGCGCCGACGGTGATCAGCACCTCCGAGTCGGGGTCGTGGTCGAGCCCGTACCGGGCCAGGCGGTCGGCCGCGACCGCCTGCCGGAGCACGGGCATGCCGGGACCGGGTGGGTACTGGTTGAGCCCGTCCGCGATCGCCTGCCGCGCGGTGTCGAGCATCGACGCGGGACCGTCGGTGTCGGGGAAACCCTGACCGAGGTTGATCGCGTCGTGACGCACGGCGAGCGCGGTCATCTCGGCAAAGATGGTGGACGCGAACGGCTGCAAGCGCTGGACGGTGCGGTTGCGCGGCGTTGCGGGCATTACTGCAGCGTAGTCGGTGTGACGGCGACGGTTGCACACGGCCGCGTCACGTTCTGCGGGGTTGTCTCGTCATCTTCTGTAGACGGCGCGCGAAGGGCGCCCGGTGACGATGGAGGACGCAATGCCCCGCATACCCGCAGTGGCCCCCGCGAACGCGAGCCCGCTGGTGAAGGTCGCCTACAAATATGCTGCCCACAAGTTCGACGAGGTGCCCGAGCCGTTCGCCGTGCTCGCCCATCACCGCAAACTGTTCGTCGCCTCCGCCCGGCACGAGTTGGCGGTGCAGAAGGCGTCGACCGTCCTGCCGGCGAGTGTGCGGGAGATCGCGGTCTTCCGCGTGGCGTGGACGATCGGCTGCTCGTGGTGCGTGGACTTCGGCACGATGCTGCAACGCCTCGACGGCCTGGACGTGGAGCGGCTCCGGCACATCGCCGAGTACGCCGACTCGCCCGCGTACAGCGAAGACGAGCGCGCGGCCATCGCGTACGCCGACGCGATGACGGCGACGCCCACCACCGTCACCGACGAGCAGGTGGCGGACCTCGAGCGCCGGTTCGGCCGCGCCGGGGTCGTCGAACTGTCCTATCAGATCGGTATCGAGAACATGCGAGCCCGGATGTACTCGGCGCTGGGCATCACGGAGCAGGGTTTCGGCACCGATTCGTGCCGGGTGCCGTGGGCCGAGAACGCCGCGGTCACGAAGGACGGTCCGGGAGCATGATCCCGGCGAACTTCTCCGGGTTGGCGATGTCGTACGCCGCGTAGACGAGACCGTCGCGGACGGTGAACCCACCCACTCGCGCCGGCGAGCTGCGGTGGGCATCGTCTCCGGTGAATCCGGCGGTGAAGTAGCCGAGCTGACCGTTGACCAGAACCAGCTGCATGGCGGTGAACACCTCCGGCCCGTACCGCTGGACGAGGCCGAGGAAGAAGCGGGCGAACCTGTCCGCGCCGCGGATGACGTTGACGGCGGTGCTCGTGGTGCCGTTGGCGTCGCCGATGACGAGGGCATCCGGGTGCAGGGCCGCGACCACCGCGTCGACGTCGCCGCCGGCGAGTGCCTCGAGCAGCCGCTGCACGGCGAGCGCATGCTCCTCGTCGGGAACGGCGGGTGTCGTTGCGGCAGCCGCCTTGCGGGCTCTCGACGCGAGCTGACGCGCCGCGGGGGTCTCGATGCCGAGAATCCCCGCCACCTCGTCGAACGGCACCCCGAATCCGTCGTGCAGCACGAACGCGACTCGTTGTGCCGGGGTGAGGGTGTCGAGCACGATCAGCGCCGCGAGCCGGTTGTCCTCGTCCTGCACGACCGCTTCCAGGGGGTCCGGCTCCGCAGACGGTGACAGCCCGGTGACGACCGGTTCCGGAAGCCATTGGCCGACATACTGTTCCCTACGCACCGCGGCAGAACGCAACCGGTCGAGGCAGATCCGCCCGACCACCGTGGTCAGCCAGGCCCCGAGGTCGCGGATGGTCGCGGCGTTCGCGTCGTCGAGTCGCAGCCACGACTCCTGCACGGCGTCCTCGGCGTCGCTGACACTTCCCGTCAGCCGGTACGCTACCGAGAGCAGATGCCGCCGGTGGGACTCGAATTCGTCTACCAGCGTCGCAGTGGGCATGCCGATATCCTACGTGCGGTCCAGACATAAAATCCGTCGTGTGCGTAACCGTTGACCCTGGTGGTGGGTCCGGACGTATGGTGTGGCGACCACACCACGTCCAGGGAGTCTGCCATGTTCCAGTGTTCCAGCTGTCGTAGCTGACCTGGCTTTTCCGCACCCCTTTTTCTTCTGCACGTCCTGTCGACTCCCTCCGGCGACCGCCGGGCCGGCCGGAGTGCGCTCGCACGACCCGCTGCCTCGTCGTTCGCGGGCATCACACACTAGGAAGACCTTCGATGATTCGTCCCCGTTTCGCGCGGACTCTGGCGGCCGCGGCCGCCCTGCTCTCCCTGACCAGTCTCGCGGTCGCCTGCTCCAGTTCCGAAACCACCACGACCGCCGACGGAAAGACCGTGCTGCGTTACGAAGGGACCACGGGCCAGGTCTCGTTCCCGGAACTCGCGGCCGACCTGGGTTACTACCAGAAGGTCGAACTGAACTGGATCGGCGACACTACCAGTGGGCCGCAGAGCATTCAGAACGCCGCCACCGGGCAGACCGATTTCGGTGGGGCGTTCAACGGCGCGGTGCTGAAGCTCGCGGCCGCCGATTCCCCGATCACGTCGGTCATCGGCTACTACGGCTCCGACAAGGAGACGTTCAACGGGTACTACGTGCTCGACGGAAGCCCGATCACGTCGGCGCGTGACCTGATCGGCAAGAAGGTCGGCATGAACACGCTCGGCGCGCACCACGAGTTCCTCGTGCGTGAGTGGCTGGCTCGGGAGGGCCTGACGCCGGACGAGATCAAGCAGGTCGAGCTGACCGTCGTGCCGCCGGTGAACACCGAGCAGGCGCTGCGGCAGGGGCAGATCGACGTCGGCACGCTCGGAAGCGTGTTCCGCGACAAGGCCGTCGAACGCGGTGGCATTCGCCCGCTGTTCACCGACGAGTCCATCTTCGGTTCCTTCACGTACGGATCGCTGCTGTTCCGCAACGACTTCATTTCCAAGAACAAGGATGCGGTCGCCGACTTCGTGCAGGGCACGGCCCGGGCGATCCGCTGGACGCAGGTGACGCCGCGGGACGAGGTGATCGCGAAGTACAAGGAGATCATCACCGGGCGCGGTCGCAACGAGACCACCGACCTTGTCGACTACTGGAAGTCTCCCGGCGTCGCCGGCCCCGGTGGCGTGATCACCGACAAGGAAATTCAGACCTGGATCGACTGGCTCGTCCGCAACGGGGAACTCGAGGACGGCAAGCTCACGCCGGCCGATGTCTACACCAACGAGTACAACCCGTACGCCAACGGCACCTACCCCGCCGACAGCGGCCCCGACGGACAAGCGCTGGCCGCCAAGTGAACTCCACCCCGGATCCCCACGAGAAGAAAGTGAAGTCGATGTCCCACTCCCGGTTCCGGCGCGGCGCCGTGCGCGCACTCGCGGCGACCGCAGCACTGTTCACGTTGGCCTCGGGGGTGGCGGGGTGTGCCGGCTCGTCGGATACCGCCACCACAGGGGACGGGAAGACGGTTCTGCGGTACCAGGGGTGGGCCGGGGACGTGGGATTCCACGAACTCGCCGAGGATCTGGGGTATTACGACAAGATCAAGCTCGAATGGGTCGGCGACACCACCAGCGGTCCGCAGGACATCCAATCGGCGGCGACCGGGGACATCGAGTTCGGCTCGGCCTTCAACGGAGCCGTCGTCAAACTCAACGCGGCGGGAGCGCCGATCACGTCGGTGCTGAGTTCCTACGGTGCGGACGCCGGCGAATACACCGGATACTTCGTGCTCGACGGCAGCCCCATCCGCTCGGCGCGGGACCTGATCGGCAAGAAGGTCGGGATGAACACGCTCGGTGCGCACCACGAGTTCCTGGTCCGGGAGTGGCTGGCCACGCAGGGCCTGACCCAGGACGAGATCAAGCAGGTGGAGCTGACCGTCGTTCCGCCGGTGAACAACGAAACGGCCCTCCGGGAAGGCCAGATCGACGTGGCCGCCATCAACGGCATCTACCGCGAAACAGCCCAGGAGCGTGGGGGTATCCGGCCGCTGTTCACGGACCGGGATCTGTTCGGCGCGTTCAGCTACGGCACCTACGTGGTGCGCGACGACTTCCTGGCGAAGAACAAGGACGCCGTCGCCGACTTCGTGCAGGGTACGGCCCGGGCCATCCGGTGGACCCAGGTGACCCCGCGCGACGAGGTCGTCGCACGGCTGAAGAGCATCATCGACAGGCGTGGCCGCAACGAGAGCGACGAGGCCATCGACTACTGGCGCAGCTCCGGAATTCCCATTGCCGGGGCCGTGATCCAGGAGAAGGAGCTGCAGACCTGGATCGACTGGCTCGTCCGCAACGGTGAGCTCGACGAGGGCAAGTTGACCGCAACCGACCTCTACACCAACGAATACAACCCGTACGCCAACGGCACGTTCCAGCCCGAGAGCGGGCCCGACGGAGAAGTACTGGAAGGACAGAAATGAGCACCACGCCCAAGCTCCGCCTCGAGCACGTCACCAAACAGTTCGACGTGCGCGGGTCGAAGGACAAGTTCACCGCGATCGAGGACATCGACATCGATCTCGCGGACGGCGAATTCCTCGTCCTCGTCGGACCGAGCGGGTGCGGAAAGTCCACGCTGCTCGACCTGCTCGGCGGGCTCAGCACCCCCACGTCGGGGCGGATCCTGCTCGACGGGCAGCCGGTCACCGGCCCCGGTCTCGACCGCGGCATCGTCTTCCAGCAGTACGCGCTCCTGCCGTGGCGGACGGCCCGGCACAACATCGAGTTCGGGCTCGAGGCCAAGGGACTGCCCAAGAAGGAACGGCGTGAACTCGCCGAGCACTACCTCGAACTCGTCGGGCTGAAGGGCTTCGGCGACCGCTACCCGCACGAGTTGTCGGGTGGCATGAAGCAGCGCGTCGCGATCGCCCGCAGCCTCGCGTTCGACCCCGAGGTGCTGCTGATGGACGAGCCGTTCGCGGCGCTCGACGCGCAGACCCGCGAGTCGCTGCAGGACGAACTGCTGCGGATCTGGAAGGCCACCGGCAAGACCATCCTGTTCATCACCCACGGCATCGACGAGGCCATCTACCTCGGCCAGCGCGTCGCCGTCCTGACGTCCCGGCCCGGCCGAGTGAAGACGTTCGTGGACATCGACATCGACCGCAGCGGCGAGGACGTCCGGTCCAACGAGCAGTTCCGGCACTACCGGCACCGCATCTGGACGCTGCTGCACGGCGAAGTGGAGCGTGCACAGGTAATCGAGAAGGAGGAAGCACATGTCTAGCGCACTCGCGACACCGGAAAGTCCCGTCACCGCCGATCCGGCCCGGACCGCGGCCCGGACCGCGGTTCCGACGCCCGCTTCCACCCCGCCCGAGCCGGGCGTCGGCCGGCGTGCCGGTGCGGCACTGGGGCCGCTCGCGTGGCGGATCCTGAAGCCGTCCATCGCGATCGTCGCGTTCCTGGCGCTGTGGGAGATCGCCCCCCGCGTCGGTCTCGTCGACGAGGTGTTCCTGCCCCCGTTCAGCACGGTGATCGAGGCGTTCTTCGACCTGGTCCAGAGCGGGGAGCTGTGGCAGCACGTATCCGCCAGCCTCTCCCGCGCACTGATCGGCTTCTTCGTGGCCGTCGTGATCGCGATTCCGCTGGGCATCGCCATCGCCTGGTACCGGCCCGTGTCGGATTTCCTGAACCCGATCCTGGAGTTGTTCCGCAACACGGCGGCGCTGGCGTTGCTCCCCGTCTTCATCCTGATCCTCGGCATCGGTGAGGAGTCCAAGATCGCCCTGGTGATCTACGCGTGCACCTTCCCGATCCTGCTGAACACGATCTCCGGTGTCCGCACCGTCGACCCGCTGCTGATCAAATCGGCGTCCTCGCTGGGACTGTCGCCGGTACGCCTGTTCCAGAAGGTGGTGCTGCCCGCCGCCGTCCCCACCATCTTCACCGGCATCCGCATGGCGGCTGCGTCGTCGATCCTCGTGCTGATCGCCGCCGAGATGGTCGGGGCCAAGGCCGGACTCGGTTACCTGATCACGGCCTCCCAGTTCAACTTCCAGATCCCCAACATGTACGCGGGCATCGTCGCGATCTCGGTTCTCGGGCTGTCGCTCAACGCCGTCCTCGTCCTGATCGAACGCAGGCTGTCCCGCTGGCGGGTCTAGCTCCCTACCGAAAAGAAACTCCACATGTCACAGGATTCCCAGTTCCACCTCAACGCCTTCCTCATGGGCGTGGGACATCACGAGGCCGCGTGGCGCCACCCCCGCACCGAGGCGCACCGCGTACTGGACGTCGCGCACTTCCAGGAACTCGGCCGGATCGCGGAGCGCGGCAAGCTCGACTCGGTGTTCTTCGCCGACGGTCTCGCCGTCGGACCGCGGATCAAGCACAACACGCAGGCGATCTTCGAACCCGTCACGCTGCTCTCGGCGATCGCCGTCGCCACCGAACGCGTCGGGCTGATCGCCACGGCGTCGACGAGCTACTCCGACCCGTACACCCTGGCCCGCAAGTTCACCTCGCTCGACCACATCAGCGGCGGCCGGGCGGGGTGGAACATCGTGACCTCGGCCGGCGCGGACGAGGCGGCCAACTTCGGCGTCGACGGCATCCCCGCGCACAGCGGACGGTACGAGCGCGCAGAGGAATTCGTCGACGTCACCCTCGCGCTGTGGGACAGCTGGGAGGACGGCGCGGTGGTGCTGGACCCGGAGACCGGCACGTTCGCCGACCCCGGCAAGGTCCACACCATCGACCACGACGGACCGCGGTTCCGGGTCAAGGGTCCGCTGAACTCGCCGAGATCCGCCCAGGGACGGCCGCTGCTGGTGCAGGCCGGATCGTCCGAGAGCGGCAAGGAGTTCGCGGCCCGGTACGCCGAGGCCGTGTTCACCGCGCAGCGCACCCTCGACCAGGGCCAGGAATTCTACCGTGACCTGAAGGCACGGGTCGTGAAGCACGGCCGCAATGCCGGCGACCTCAAGGTGCTGCCCGGCATCGTGCCGTTCATCGCGGACACGAAGGAGGAGGCGGAGGCGCTCGAGCAGTCGTTCACCGACCTGATCTCGCCCGAGTACTCGCTGCGGCAGCTGTCCACGATGCTCGGGGTCGACCTCACGAGGCACTCCCTCGACGCGCCGCTGCCGCCGCTTCCCCCGCTGGACGAGATCCAGGGCAACAAGAGCCGCTACCAGCTGGTGAAGGATCTCGCGGCGGACGGATCGCTCACCGTCCGGCAGCTGATCGGACTGCTCGGCGGCGGCCGCGGGCACCGCACGTTCGCCGGCACCCCGAAACAGGTGGCCGACGAACTGCAGACGTGGTTCGAGCAGGGCGCGGCCGACGGTTTCAACATCATGCCGCCGTACCTGCCCGGCGGGCTGGACGATTTCGTCGACCGGGTCGTCCCGATCCTGCAGCAGCGCGGACTGTTCCGCACGGAGTACACGGCGACCACCCTGCGCGGTCACTACGGACTCGCGGACGTCGACAACCGGTTCGCGGACGCGGTCGACGAAGCGAGCGCATGAGCGGCGAGACCGGCCTGAAACCTCTCGTCACCACCGTCTTCGTTCCTGCCGCGATCTTCGGTATCGGCCAGGGAGCGGCCGCCCCGGTCATGGCGCTGACCGCCCGCGAACTGGGTGCGTCGGTGGCCGTGTCCGGGCTGATCGTCGCGGTCGTCGGGCTCGGCGCCGTCCTCGGCGACCTGCCCGCGGGCCGGATCGTCGCGAGGTTCGGGGAGCGTCGGTCCATCATCGGCGGCAGTGCCGTCGGCGCCACCGGGGTGCTGGTCTGCCTGCTCGCGCAGACACCCTGGATGCTCGGTGTCGGCGCACTGCTGACCGGGCTCGCCAACGCCGTGTGGGGGCTGGCCCGCCAGAGCTACCTCGCCGACGCCGTGCCGATCGGGCTGCGGGCCCGGGCGATGTCGTCGTTCGCGGCGATGTGGCGGCTCGGCTTCTTCGTGGGCCCGCTGCTCGGTGCCGCCGTGATCCTGGTGGTCGGGGCGCGGGGCGGGTTCCTGGTGCAATTCGTAGGCGTCGTGCTGTCCGGGTGGCTGATGTCGAGGGTCCCGGATCCGCCGCGCCGCAGTGCAGCCGCCGTGGGCGGACACGCCACGTTGCCGTCGATCCTGCGTCGCCACCGGAAATTGCTGGCCACACTCGGCGCCGGGTCGCTTCTGATGGGCGCGGCCCGCGCCTCCCGGGAGGCGGTGCTCCCGCTGTGGGCCGCCCACCTCGGACTCGACGCGGCCCAGGTCAGCCTCGTCTTCGGTGTCGGTGCGGCCGTCGACCTGCTGTGCTCGTATCCGGCCGGGCATTTCATGGACCGGTACGGCCGCAGGTTCATCGCGGTGCCGTCGCTGCTGGTGATCGGCACGTCGTACCTGGCGTTGCCGTTCTCGCACGACCTGTGGACGATCGGGATCGTCGCCGTCGTGATGGGAATCGGCAACGGCCTCGGCAACGGCGTCATCATGACGCTCGGTGCCGACATCGCGCCACCGGCCACGCGCGCCGAATTCCTCGCGGCGTGGCGGCTCACCCACGACACCGGCATGTTCGCCGGACCGTTCGGGGTCGGCGCGCTCGCCGCGGTGGTCCCGCTCGGCGCCGCTGTCGCCGCGATCGGGGGAGCGGCGCTGGTCGGCGCCGGACTGCTGTTCCGGTTCATCCCGGTCTATTCGCCCTGGCCACCGCCGCCCGCGGCGGAGCCGGGTTCCTCACCGCTCGAAAAACAGGAAGCATAGGTACATTCGTTTCATGCGCTTCGGATTGTTCGTTCCTCAAGGTTGGCGTCTGGATCTCGTCGGAATCGATCCCGCGGATCAATGGTCGGTGATGCGCGACTTCGCGTTGCGCGCCGACCAGGGGTCGTCCTGGGATTCACTGTGGGTCTACGACCACTTCCACACCGTCCCGGCACCCACCGAGGAGGCCACGCACGAGGCGTGGACCCTCATGTCCGCGTTCGCGGCCGTCACGTCGCGGGTGCGTCTCGGCCAGATGTGTACGGCGATGAGCTACCGCAACCCCGCCTACCTCGCCAAGGTCGCCGCCACCACCGACCTCATCTCCGGCGGACGCGTCGAGATGGGCATCGGCGGCGGCTGGTACGAACACGAATGGCGGGCCTACGGATACGGATTCCCCTCCGCCGGTACGCGTCTCGGCCGACTCGACGAGGGCGTGCAGATCATGCGGCAGGCCTGGGCCAACGGCACCGCGACCCTCGAAGGCAAGCACTACCAGGTCGACGGCGCCATCGTCCGCCCACTTCCGCTGCAGGACGGCGGAATTCCGCTGTGGATCGCCGGCGGCGGCGAGAAGGTGACATTGAAGATCGCGGCAAAGTACGCGCAGTACACCAACTTCGACGGCACACCCGACGGATTCGCGCAGAAGTCCGAGATCCTGCGGAAGCACTGCGACACCGTCGGCACCGACTTCGATGCCATCGTCCGATCGGCCAACTACAACGTCGCGATCGGCACCACCGAGGCGGAGGTCGAGCAGCGGTTGCTCACCCTGAAGGACCGTCTCACCCCGCACGTCGGCGCCGACGCCGCCGAGGGTGCGCTCGGAGCCTTCCGGGGCATGCCCGGTGTGGGAACGCCGGAACAGATCGTCGAGAAACTGTCGGCGCTGAAGGAACTCGGCATGTCCTACGGCATCTTCTACTTCCCCGAAGCCGCCTACGACACCTCGGGCATCGAACTCTTCGAGAAAGAGGTCCTGCCGGCGCTGCGGTAGTGGTCGGTCGGCATAGAGTGGCGGGCATGTTCGTCGTCACCCTCGCCGCCGGCAATGTGTGGCTGAGCCCGCCGGTCGTCACCGACATCGACGCGATCTGCGCCGCGTGCAGCGAGGCCTCGATCGCCGAGTGGACGACGATGCCCGCCCCGTATGCACGTTCGGACGCCGAGCAGTTCGTCCGGCAGACGGTGCCGACCGGCTGGGCCGACCGCAGCCCCACCTGGGCGGTGCGCGAACGCGAGAACGGCCCGGTGCTGGGGATGATCGGCCTGATGGCGCGGGACCTGACCGCAGCGGAGATCGGGTACTGGCTGGCACCGTCCGCACGCTCGCGGGGACTGATGACGAGCGCGGTGAACCTGGTGTGCGATTACGCGTTTCGGCCGGACGGGATGGGACTCGAACGCATCGAATGGCGCGCGTTCGTCGGCAACGCGGACTCGGCGGCAGTCGCCCGCCGGGTGGGCTTCCGGTTCGAGGGAGTCCAGCGCGCCGGACTCGTGCAGCGCGGCGTCCGGCGCGATTCGTGGGCCGCCGCCCTGCTCGCCGGCGACCCGCGGCAACCGGCCGAGGGCTGGCCCGGCTAGCGGCCGGTCAGCGCAGGCCCTCCGGAAGGTCGTGCTCGGACACCGCGACTCGCTGGTCGGGGCTGGTCCGGATCTGCTCCGACTCGGCGATCCGGCTCTGCAGGAAATCCCACTCCACCTGATCGATCGCGTCCTCCGCACGGGACCGCACGGCCGCGTCGCGGGTGCCCCACGCGATCGGCATCGGGCTGACCATCTCCCAGGTGCCGGCCCCGCTGTGGGTGCTGCGGTCGTTCAGCAGTGCGACGGACGGCACCCGGTCACCCACCCGCTGCATCTGCCCGGTGCGGATCGGAACGTTGCGGGTGACGAGCGCGTACGAGGGGCGGCCCGCGGACGGCTTCGCGACGTCGATCAGCGACAGCAGCGTCACCGCGCGGGGATGAACCTCAGAGACGACGGCAGGCACCAGCGGGCTCTTCGCGTACAACTCCTCGATGCTGCCGACCTTCTTCGGCACCCAGAACGCCACCCACACGGACGTCAGCGCGGCGATCGCCACGACGGCACCCAGAATGATCGACCAGGGGTGGGCGAGCAGGATCAGACCGACAGCCGCGGCCGCGAACAGCAACGCCACGACGATCGCCGACACCTGCAGGCGTCGCATGTCGGCGAACGTCTGGTTGACGGACTTCGCGTAGGGCCGGTCGACGGTGAACTCGAAATGTCGCACGGGCCCAGCTTAGAGCGTGGGGCCGGAGGTCCGGGCGGTCACCCGATGGCCGGGCCCAGCAGGTCGTCGGCGTCGGTGATCCGATAGGCGTAACCCTGCTCGGCGAGGAAGCGCTGCCGGTGGGCGGCGTACTCCGCGTCGAGCGTGTCCCGCGCCACCACCGAGTAGAAGTGGGCCTGACCGCCGTCGTGCTTGGGCCGCAGGAGGCGCCCCAGCCGCTGAGCCTCCTCCTGTCGGGACCCGAACGTACCCGAAACCTGCACGGCGACAGACGCTTCCGGAAGGTCGATCGAGAAGTTCGCGACCTTGCTGACCACCAGCGTCTGGATTTCGCCCGCCCGGAAACGGTCGAACAGCTCCTCCCGCTCCTTGTTCTTGGTCGACCCCTTGATGACCGGGGCGTTCAACGCCTCACCCAGTTCGTCGAGCTGATCGAGGTACGCGCCGATGATCAACGTCGGTGCGTCGGTGTGCCGTTCCAGGATCGACTTCACCACCGCGATCTTGGTGTGTGCGGTGGAACACAGCTTGTATCGCTCGTCGGGTTCGGCGACGGCGTACGCCATGCGTTCGGCGTCCGTCAGCGTCACCCGCACCTCGACGCAGTCGGCGGGGGCGATCCACCCCTGCGCCTCGATGTCCTTCCACGGCGCGTCGTACCGCTTCGGCCCGATCAGTGAGAACACGTCGCCCTCGCGGCCGTCCTCGCGCACCAGGGTGGCGGTGAGCCCGAGGCGCCGGCGGGACTGCAGGTCGGCGGTCATCCGGAACACGGGCGCGGGCAGCAGGTGCACCTCGTCGTAGATCACCAGACCCCAGTCGCGGGAATCGAACAGTTCGAGATGCTTGTACTCGCCCTTCGTTCGCCGGGTGATCACCTGGTACGTGGCGATCGTGACCGGGCGGATCTCCTTGCGTTCGCCGGAGTACTCGCCGATCTCCTCCTCGGTGAGCGACGTGCGCGCGATCAGCTCACGCTTCCACTGCCGTCCCGCGACCGTGTTCGTCACCAGGATCAACGTGGTGGCCTTCGCCTTGGCCATCGCCGCCGCACCGACCATCGTCTTGCCCGCACCGCACGGCAGGACGACGACGCCGGACCCGCCGGCCCAGAACGAATCGGCCGCCATCTCCTGGTAGTCGCGCAGGTGCCAGTGGCCGTCCGCGGACCCGGGGGAGGTGCCGTCGAAGTCCAGATCGATGGGGTGGGCCTCGCCGTCGACGTACCCGGCGAGGTCCTCCGCCGGCCAGCCGACCTTGAGCAGCAGCTGCTTGAGCCGGCCGCGCTCACTCGGGTGGACGACCACCGTGTCGTCGTCGACGCGGGCCCCGAGCATCGGGGCGATCTTCTTGTGCCGGGTCACCTCGGTGAGGACCGCGCGGTCGAGGCTGACCAGCGTCAGGCCGTGGGCGGGATTCTTCACCAGCTGCAGGCGCCCGTACCGGGCCATCGTGTCGACGATGTCGACCAGCAGCGGCTGCGGCACGGCGTACCGGGAGAAGTTGACCAGCGCGTCGACCACCTGCTCGGCGTCGTGCCCGGCGGCGCGCGCGTTCCACAGCGCCAGCGGCGTGATGCGGTAGGTGTGGACGTGTTCGGGCGCGCGCTCGAGTTCCGCGAACGGGGCGATCGCCTGGCGGGCGTCGTTCGCTCGTTCGTGATCGACCTCCAACAGCAGGGTCTTGTCGGATTGGACGATCAACGGTCCGTCGGTCACGGAAGCCTCCTCGAAAATGCGGTGCCGGATGTAGCCAGCCTGTCCATTGTCCTGATCCGGGCGGCGGCGCGCCACGTCGCTGCCCCCGGCAGGGCCGATACCTGCACATCCGCGGCGGTCGGGGCCTAAATTGAGGGGCAGCCGGATGGATCGACCCAGAGACGAGGCTCGCGATGACCCAGCCCCCCGACGACCCGAACCGACCCGATCCGAGCGTCCCCGGCGAACCGCCGAACAACCCGCAGCAACCGTACCCGCAGGGTGGGCCGCAGCAGCCGTACCAGCAGAGTCAGCACCCGCACCAGCCCTACCAGCAGGGGCAGTACGCGCAGCAGCCCGGCCAGTATCCGCCGGGCGGGCCCGGGCAGTACCCGCCCGGCCAGTACCCACCGCAGCCGAAGAAGTCGCGGAAAGGGTTGTTCATCACTCTCGGGATTGTCGCCGTCGTGATCCTCGCCGCCGTCGCCGCGTTCGGCGTGTACGCGGTCAAGAGTGCCGACGAGAACGCCCTCGACGTCGGCGACTGCCTGTTCTTCGAGTCCGCGTCGACCACCGCGGCCGACACCTCACACGAGAAGCGGGACTGCTCCGACAGCGAGGCCACGTACGAGGTGGCGCAGAAGAACGACGGCGACGTCCAGTGCGGGGAGGACTACTTCTCCTACACCCTCGTCGGCGAGGACAAGGACGTGCAGACCACGCTGTGCCTCGTCCCGAACATGATCGAGGACTCCTGCTACCTGCTCGAGGACGACGGCCGGATCGTGCCGTCCGACTGCTCCGACATGCAGACCGTCAAGGTCGTCCGGCGCGCCGACGGCCAGGACGACGAAACCCTGTGCAACGAGTTCGACTCCGCATTCCCCATCGCCTTCTCCGAACCCCAGCGCACGTATTGCATCGAGGTCAACCTCGGTGGCTAGCCGCCCCGTGAGTACTTATCAACGTCCCGCGGTTAACAAGTACTCACAGGGAGTTAAAATCTCCGGAATCGAGTCCGTTGAACTGCACGTTCCCCTTCGCTAGCGTTCGAGATCAGGCCACATCACTGCGCGCGGCGAGGGGGAACGATGGCGCGAACCCAGCCCGTCACCCGGCGCGGCGCCGGACGTTCCGGCGCCGGCGCGGGCACGGTGCTGCGTACGGTCCTCGACAGCGGGCCGATCGCACGCAGCACGATCGCCCGCGTCACCGGACTCTCACCCGCGACGGTGACCACGGCCAGCGCGCAGCTCGTCGACCACGGCCTGCTGCGCGAACTACCGGAGATCGCGGGTCCCACAGGGCTCGGACGGCCACACGTGCCGGTGGACGTCGACGACAGCCGTTACGTCGTCTACGGCATCCATCTGGCGATCACGCACGTGACCACCGCATTGCTCGACCTGCGCGGGCAGGTGCTGACGCGGTCCCGCGATCCGCACTACGGGCGGGGACCGGAAGAGGTTCTGCGGAACGCCGTGACGACCCTGGAGGCGCTGGCCGTCCGGCACGGTGGGCCAGCGGTTCCGATCGGTGTCGGTTTCGCGGCGGGCGGCTGGATCGACTCCGAATCGGGTGTGGTGCGCGATCATCCGATCCCGGGATGGAACGGGTACCCGGTGCGCGCGGATCTCGAGCGCCGCACTGGCCTGGACGTCCGGATGGATTCGCACGCACGCGCTCTCATCGACGCCGAGGTGCTGTTCGGGGAACCGAGGGCGCGGGAGAGCGTGGTGCAACTCTTCGTCGGGAACATGGTGGACGCCGCGTTCGCGACCGGCGGCGTAGTCCACCACGGTCCTCGCGCGGCGGCCGGCGCGGTGGCGCACGTGCCCGTCGAGAACAGTGCCGAGGAGTGCGCCTGCGGGCGCACCGGGTGTGTGCAGGCCACCCTGTCGGATCGGGTGCTGGTGCGCAGGGCGATGGAGCTGGGCATCATCGAGCGGCCGATCTTCCGTGACCTTCTCGACGCGGGCCGTCGCAGGCACCCGGAGGCGCTGGCCCTGTTCACCGAACGCGCGCACGGTGTCGGGGTGGTGGCGGCGCGCCTGCTGGATCTGTTCAATCCGGAGGTCCTCATCGTCTGCGACCAGAGTGTGAGCGGGATTCCCGGTTGCCTGGACACAGTACGGTGGGCGGTCGCGGAGTCGTCGGCGACCTGCGACGATCCCTCGTGGTCCGTGCTGCCCACCAGCTTTCCGGGACGGGCACTGCCGGTGTCCGCCGGTTCCGTGATCCTCGCGGAGCTCTACCGGGCGCCGCTCACCAGCTTCGTGCGGCCGCTGGCCGGAATCTCGTGACGCGCATCACAGGTCCGGAGTTAATTCGGTGGGAAGCAATGTTGACGGGGATTGTGCTGGATCGCAAGGATATTGGTGTGAACACCTCGATGTCCGACAGCGTGAGTACCACCTCGTGTCGCTCCGGTGCCTGTTGTCGCCGCTCGCGACCGGCTCGCGTCTGACGTCTCCGGCCTGACGCCGGCCGAAACATTCTTCCGTTCTTCCTTTCTCGCTCCTGCGCGGCACCCGACCTACTGAGTCCCGGGGTGCCCGACCGGAGATCACATCCTTCGAAGGATCAATCATGTCCAGTTCACACGTGTCTTCCGCCGGGTACCGGCGACTCACGCGCGCCGCCTTCGCCGGCGTCGTGGCGCTCGGGCTCGCGTCCTGCTCCACCGGTTCCTCCGGCGAGCTCGCGCTCGATGATGCTGTCCCCGATCAGGTTCCGGACGGAACCTCGCTCAGCGTGTCGATCAAGACCACCCGGCTGCAGCTCGAGGCGACCGACCAGACCGCCGATCTCCCGTTCACCGTGTCGGACTGGCCGGACGTCAGCGCCGGACCCGACGTGATCCAGGCCTTCCGCGGCAACGCGGTCGATCTGGCCACCAATGCCGCGATCCCGCCGATCCAGGCGCACGCCACGGGGCTCGACGCGAAGATCGTCGCGGTCCGGGAGAAGGAACAGCCGCAGTACGTGCTGGCCACCGCCCCCGGCTCGGACATCGCGGAACTGCCGGACCTGCGGGGCAAGAAGATCGCGTTCTCGCCCGGGCAGGCGCAGGGTGTGGTGATCCTGCGGACGCTGAAGGCGCAGGGCCTGACCACGAAAGACGTCCAGCTCGTCGAGCTGCCCAGCCCGCAGTTCCTCACCGCGCTGCAGTCGAAGCAGGTGGATGTCGCGCCGCTGTCGGAGCCGACGGTGACGAAGTACCTGAACCAGTACGGTCCGGACGGAGCGAAGGCGTTGCAGACCGACGCGGTGGACGCGCTCACCGTGCTCTGGGCGCCGGTGGAGGTCCTGCAGGATCCGGCCAAGGCCGCGGCGATCAAGGCGTTCATTCCGTTCTGGAGCCGCGGGGAGATCTGGGCGTGGGAGAACCAGGACGCGTGGATCCAGAAGTACTACGTGGAGAGCGAGCAGGTGTCGGCCGAGGACGGCAAGCGCATCGTCGCCGCCGTCGGGCAGCGGCCGTCGTACCCGGCAAACTGGGACGCGGCCGTCGAGTGGACGCAGGACACCGTCCAATTGCTCTCCGACGCCGGCTACTTCAGTGAATTCGATGCGAACGAGCTGTTCGACCGCCGATTCGAAACCGTCGCCGCCGACGCCGTCCCGACCGAATACCGAGGCGGTGTGCAGCGATGACCAGCATTCTCTCCGCGCCCGCACCGGCCCGTACGGTCGCCCCCGGTCTCGACAGGCCCGGCGCCGCCGACCGGCAGATCCGCCGCCTCGGCCTGCGCAAGGGTCTCCCCTTCTCCCGGCTGGCCGGGGTGCTGCTTCTCCTCGCGGTGTGGGCGGTGGGCAGCCTGGCGGGCATGATCGACGCGCGAAAGCTGTCCGCGCCGTGGACGGTGGTCACCACGGCCGTCGACCTGATCTCCACCGGCATCCTGCAGGAGCACATCGCCGCGTCGTTGAGCCGCGCCGCCGTCGGGTTCGTGTTCGGTGTGGTGATCGGGACGGCCCTGGCCGTCGTCGCCGGTCTGACACGTTCCGGTGACGCCCTCATCGACGGGCCGATCCAGCTCAAACGGGCCATCCCGACGCTCGGCCTGATCCCGCTGCTGATCCTCTGGCTCGGCATCGGCGAAACGTTCAAGATCGTGATCATCGCGCTCGGTGTCGTCGTCCACATGTACATCCAGACCCACAACTCGCTGACGTCGATCGACAACCGGTACGTCGAACTCGCCGAGATCCTCGGGCTGTCCCGGGCCACGTTCATCCGCAAGGTGGTGCTGCCGGGTGCGATGCCGGGATTCTTTCTCGGACTGCGTCTCTCGGTGACCGGTGCCTGGCTCACCCTCATCGTCGTCGAGGGAATCAACGCGGTGACCGGTCTGGGGAAGATGATGTACAACGCGCAGAACTACGGCCAGTCCGACGTGATTCTGGTGGGGCTCGCCGTCTACGGCATCTTCGGTCTGCTGTCCGACGCCGTCCTCCGCTACATCGAAAGGCGGTCGCTGTCATGGCGCAAGACGCTCGCAGGCTAGAACTCGCCGCCGTGCAGGTGCGGTCCCTCGTTCGCGGATTCGGCGACAAGACCGTCCTCGACCACCTGGACCTCGACATTCCCGAAGGCCAGTTCGTGGCCCTGCTCGGCAAGAGCGGGTCCGGCAAGAGCACACTGCTGCGCGCGCTCGCGGGCCTCGACTACGACGTCGAGGGCCGCGGCGGAACGCTCACCGTGCCCGCGGAAGTGTCGGTGGCTTTCCAGGACTCACGGCTGCTGCCGTGGCTGCGGGTGCTCGACAACGTGACGCTCGGGCTGGGCCGCACCGGCACGAGCAGGGGCGCCTCCGCCCTCGCGGAGGTGGGGCTCGCCGGCCGCGAGAAGGCATGGCCCAGTGAATTATCCGGCGGTGAACAGCAGCGGGTGGCGCTGGCGCGGGCGCTGGTCCGCGAGCCTCAGCTGTTCCTCGCGGACGAGCCGTTCGGCGCCCTCGACGCGCTGACCCGGATCAAGATGCACGCGCTGCTGCAGGAGTTGATCCGCCGCCACCGCCCGACCGTCCTGCTCGTCACCCACGACGTCGACGAGGCGATCGCGCTCGCCGACCGGGTGCTCGTCCTCGACCGCGGGCAGATCGTCGTCGACGAGATCGTCGACATTCCGAGGCCGAGAGCGCTCGGCGACAGCAAGTTCCACGAGTTTCGCAATACGCTGCTCGGCGCCCTCGGCGTCGAGGTAGCGGCACAGTGAGGAGTTACACCATGAGTTCGTCACCACAGCGCCGGCTGCATCTCAACGCATTCCTGATGGCGATCGGACACCACGAGGCGGCCTGGCGCCTGCCCGAGAGCGACCCGAACGCCAACCTCGACATCAAGCACTACATCTCGCTGGCGCAGACCGCCGAACGCGGAAAGTTCGACTCGGTGTTCCTCGCCGACAGCCCGGTGCTGTTCAGCAATCCGGAACGCAGGCCGAGCGGCAAGCTGGAGCCGACCATCATCCTCACTGCGATCTCCGCGGCCACCGAGAAGATCGGCCTGATCGCGACCGCGTCGACCAGTTACAACGAGCCGTACAACCTGGCGCGGCGGTTCGCGTCCCTCGACTTCGTCAGCAGCGGCCGCGCCGGCTGGAACATCGTCACCACCGCCGGCGCCGACGCCGCGCAGAACTTCGGGCTCGACGACACCCCCGCACACCGCAGCCGCTACGAGCGGGCCGCGGAATTCGTCGAGGTGTCCACCAAGTTGTGGGACAGCTGGGAGGACGACGCCATCGTCGCGGACAAGGACGTCGCGATCCACGCCGACTCCGCCAAGGTCCACGTCATCGAGCACGAGGGCCGGTTCTTCAAGGTGCGGGGACCGCTCAACGTGCCGCGGTCGCCGCAGGGATACCCGCTGCTCGTGCAGGCGGGATCGTCCGAGGACGGAAAGGATTTCGCCGCCCGCTACTCGGAGGCCATCTTCACCGCCCAGCCCACCCTGGACGAAGGGAAGGCGTTCTACGCCGACGTCAAGGACCGCGTCGCGGCAGTGGGAAGGGACCCGGAGCAGGTGCTGATCCTGCCCGGCATCGTGCCGGTCATCGCGGACACCGAGGAGGAGGCCCGTGAACTCGAGGCCGAACTGGAGCGGCTGATCTCGCCGGAATACGCCCGGAAGCAGTTGGCGCAGCGGTTCAATCTCGAACCCGAGCAACTCCCGCTCGACGAGGAACTGCCCGACGACCTGCCGTCCGAGGACGAGATCGAGGGCGCGAAGAGCCGGTACACGCTGATCGTGGACCTCGCCCGCCGGGAGAAGCTCACCGTCAGGCAACTGATCGGGCGACTCGGTGGCGGTCGAGGTCACCGCACGTTCGCGGGCACCCCGCTCCAGGTGGCCGACACGATCGAGCACTGGTTCCGCAACGGCGCCGCCGACGGGTTCAACATCATGCCCGCCGTCCTGCCGTCCGGGCTGGAGAAGTTCGTCGACTCCGTGGTCCCGATCCTGCAGGAACGCGGACTGTTCCGCACCGACTACACCGAGACCACGTTGCGCGGGCACTACGGCCTGCCGCGGCCCGCAAATCAGTTTGCGGTCGAGAAGGATGGCCTCCGGCCCCGTGAGTACTTATCAACGTCCCGCGGTTGACAAGTACTCACGGGCCGCAGGCCTACGCGCCGATCGACGCCTTCATCATCGGGAGCATCGCCCACAGCTGGTCCTGCCAGTAGCCCCAGCTGTGGGTTCCCGTCGCCGGGAAGTCGTAGTGCGCCGGGATGCCGAGGGTGTCGAGCCGCACCTGGAAGGCACGGTTCTGGGCCAGCGCGATGGCCTCGAGTCCCATGCCGGTGCCGACGTTGAAGACGTCGATCGCGGACTGCGGCTGATCGTGCGGGCCGGGGAGGCCGGCACCCGCCGAGATCCACATCGGCAGCCCGCGCATCAGCGGCGCCGCGACGAACGGGTCGTTCCGCAGCCAGGCGGGATCCCACGGCGGGCCCCACATGCAGTCGGCGTTGTAACCACCGGAGTCGAGCATCGCGATGCGGATCGCCTCACGCATGCCCGGCGCCGACAGGTTCAGATATCCCGACATCGACCCGGCGAACGTAAACTGGTCGCGATGGTAGGCGGCGAGGATCAACGCCGCGTTGCCGCCCATCGACAATCCGGCGATGGCGTTGCTGGTGCGGCTGATGCCGTAATTGTTCGCCAGGAAGTCGGGCAGGTTCTGGGTGAGGAATGACTCCCATTTGTACGTGTACGGCTGCCCGTTGGTGTTGCTGGGCGCGTACCAGTCCGTGTAGAAGCTGGACTGTCCGCCGACCGGTTCGACCACGGTGATCCCGTGATCGGACAACCACGCGGCGTTGGTCTCGTGCTCCCACCCGCTGACGTCGTTGGTGGCGCGGAGTCCGTCGAGGAGGTACACGGCCTTGTTGCTGCCGTTGTTCGCGAGCCACATGCGGATCTTGATCTGCCCGACCCCGCCGGGTGCGTCGACCCAGTGCTCGCGCAGACGGCTGTACGGGTCGGCGGACGCCGTCCCGCCGCCGACGAGGACGAACGCGAGAGGCAGCACCACCACCGCAATCATCAGCCGGACGACGCCCCGTAACCAACCGTGTAACGGCTTCGTTGCTGTGACACTCATGGTTCTGCCTCCTGGAAGTCGTCCCCGGCCAGGTACATACCAGCAACACGGTATTGCGCGGCCCGGAATTCCTCGGCGTTTGCGCGGAATCGTTATCCGAGCTGTGAGTACTTGTTAACGTCCCGCGGTTGACGAGTACTCACGGGTCGACGCGGGCGACCGATGTGATGCGGTGGAGGGTGAACCGGCGGACCGCGCCGCTCGCCGGGTCGAACGCGTCGAGCTGGCCGCCGCCGACGCTGACCGGGTCGACGATGCGGTGCGTCGCCACACCCTGCGCGTCGACGTAACCGATGGTCACGCTGGAGCGTTCCCGCGCCGCAGCGTTGAGCAGGGCGATGGTCGCGGCGCTGCTGGCCCGCGACCCGTCGGACCGGATGCCGCCGGAACCGCGGGCCGACGCCGCCAGATCACCGGCGCGCAGGGTTCGGACGACGGCGTCGAGCTGGGCATCCGTGGCCACGGCGGGGGTGCGGGCCGGGGCCTTGCGCCGGGTCACGACCCGGGCGCCGCGCGGGCGCAGGTCGACGAGGGCGCCGGACGAGTCCTCGCCCGCCGGCGCGAACCCGGCCGCCCGCAATTCGCCCAGCACTTCCCGCAGCGGTGCCTGCGACACCGCCACCGTCGGAGCCAGCGCGCGCAGGGCCAAAGATGCAGCGACCGGTGACGCCAGGACCTCCGCGAGCAGCGTCGGGTCCTCGCAGCGGACGAACGACGCCGCGACACCGGCCCGGAGCCGGCCGTGGCGCCGCGCGACGTCGTCGATCAGATACGACAGCGACTGCGGGACGGGGGTGCGCGACCGGGTCGCGAAGAGGCTGTGCAGTTCGGCCGCCGTCATCCCGACGTCGAGGGCGCGCCGCACGCTGTCCTCGCTGATCCGGTACATCGACGCCGCACCGGCGGACTCGATGTCCGCGACGAGGGTGATCTGCTCCAGCAGGTCCGGGGTCAGCGGTCCCGGGGCGACGACGGTGAGGTCGGCCTGCACGAGGACGTGGTCGACGGGTTCGGGCAGCGACGCGTGCATCTCGGACTCGGCGTCGCCGCCGTGGAGCAGCGCTCGTCCCGGGGAGCTGAGCGCGCCGCGGGCGACGAGCCCGAGGGTCGCGGCCTCCTCGAGGGTGCGTTCCACCGCGTGGACCCGCAGCCGGGCACCCCAGCGGGGCCGGCGCCAGGCCAGCAGGCGACTGACCTCGGCGGGGTCGGCCGAGTGCCCGCTGCCCAGTTCGGCCAGCAGCCCCAGGATCGCCTGCCGATCCCGCGGCGCGGACGGCGCGCGCACCTCCTCGGACAGCGCGGCCACCGGTTTGTCGTTGGCGTCGCGCATGCCGATGAACCACGCCATGCGCGGCAGTTCCAGCCACGCCGCGGCCAGGGCATGCCACCGCCGGGCGACCGGGGCGGTCAGCCAGTTGTCGACGGCGGTGGTCGGGGCCCAGTAGTTCTCCCCGGTGTCGGTCGTGGGGGCCGGGTCCGGGGTGCCGCTCGCGATCAGTCCCGCCGCCGACAGCAGTTCGACGAGCAGGCTCAGCCGGTTCTCGTCGATGCCGGACGTCTTGGCGATCCGCCGCAGTTCCCGGACCCCGAGACCTCCCGCCCGCAGAGCCGGTGCCGGGATCTCGCCGAGCGCCTTGACGACGTCCTCGCAGTGGCGAACCAGTTCGAGAGCCTCACCGGCGGCGGCGGCGTTGATGTCGGCCGGCTTGTGTTTGCGGCCCGCCACTCCGGGCGCGGCCAGCGAGGTGGGGTCGAAGACAGCTTCCCCGCGCAGGACCTGCCGCACCTGGAACGGCAGTTCGACGGTCTCGTCGTCGATCCACCGCAGCAGCCCGGCGGCGAGGAGCCGCTGAACGGGACGGTCGGGAGGTGTCCCGGGAGCCGCGTCCCGGGTGCGCCCGATCGAACTCGACTTCGCCAGGGTCTCGAGGATGTCCCGTTCGGCGGTCTGCAGTCCGGCCAGCGCTGCCGTGATCCCGGCTTCGTCGAGCGTCTCGACGGGTTCGGCGCTGCGCCCGACGCGCCACGGGATGGCGGCCACCACGGCGGGAACGATCCGCAGCGACGTCTTGTCGCCCCAGACGATCCCGACGGACCGCAGGCCGTCGAGGGTGGCGTCGACGGTCTTCTTCGTCGCCCGCGACCCCACCGCCTCCTGCAGGGTGGCCCGGGGCACGGGCACCTCGTCGGCACGCCCCAGTGCCAGGAGTTCGAGGACACCGAAGTCCAGGGACGTCAGGTTGTCGGCCGCACGGGCGACCGAGGCCCGTTGCTCGGCGCGGCCGGCGAGGACGGCGATCGTGGCCGGCGGCGGGACCGCGAGATCCGGGCGCCTCCGGAGCAGATCCGTCAGTTCGGCGTCGCTTCGAGCGGCCAGCCAGTCCGCGAGCGTCGCGGCGCCGCGGGGGGAGACTGCGGTGCCGTTGGTGCTCGCGGTGGTGTCGTCGGTGTCGGTCATCGACTATCAGATTAGAGACCTGGGCTGTACGTCGCCGAATGCTCCTGTCAAAATGGCACCGTGGCTAACAATTCGAAGAAGCAGTACGTGGATCCAGGGTGGCCCGAAACCGCCGATGGAGATCACGCCGTGACCGAACTGTCGTCGACCCGTGCGGGCGGATTGTCCCCGTTCGGCGAGGACACCGAGTTCCCGTTGCCGGCGGAGTCGTTGCCGTACGCGCACCCGCACACGGTGATCAACCGCTGACCACGCGACAGAAGAGGGGCCCTGCACCGGATCGGTGCAAGGCCCCTCTTCTGTGAGGTGCGGGGATTACTGCGGGAGCAGTCCCTTGTTCGCGTCGATGAGCTGCAGGATCTGGGGATCGATCGCGATGCCCTGGGCCTTGACGGCCTCGATCGCGCTGTCGACGACGCCCGCGTACTGCGAGGTGCCGTTGGTGCTGGGGACGCCGCCGGTGATGTCGGGGAGTGCCGGCGCCGCGGGGGCCTCGGGCACGGTGGCGGGGGCGGTGCGCTGGGTGGGTGCGCTGCTCAGGCCGAGGCTCGAGGAGCAGGACGGCCATGCGCCCCAGCCCTGGGAGTCGAGAACCTTCTCGGCGACGACGATCTGCTCTTCACGCGAGGCCTGGTTGGCGGTGGCTGCGTACTGGGTTCCACCGTGTGCGTTCCAGGTGCTCGGGGAGAACTGGAGTCCGCCCTGGAAGCCGTTTCCGGTGTTGATGCCCCAGTTGCCGCCGGACTCGCACTGCGCGAGGCGGTCCCAGTCGGAGTCGGGTGCCGCGTTCGCGGTGCCCGAGAAGGCTGCTCCGGCGACGCCCATGATGGCGCCGGTAACGGCGACCTTGGCGACGGTGCGGCCGGTGGTGGTGGGCTTGCGATGGCGTCCGCTCATAGTGGTCGAGATCCTCTCCACACGCGCCTGCGAGGTCAGCTGTCGGGTTCGGGCTGAGAGGTCGCCCGGCCTCGCCTCTCCTGGCTGGAGAGGGTCTGGCTTCACCCCAAGATCCGACTGTGCGAGGCACATTCGGACCGGTGTCCGTCTGGAAACTTGCGTTCCCTGGAGGACTTTGGGTCCCCCGTCCTCGTCCCTGAAATGCTTCGTCGGGACTCCGGTACCCGCGGGACGAGGTTTGGCGCGGCGGGCCGGACGTGGCCGATGTTTCCTCGGCCGGTGACGACGGTAACGGGCCGAGGCCGCAGTGTCACCATTTGATAACGCGGAGTGTCTTCGCCTGTTGCGGGGCCGCATTCGGCGCGCGGGAACTCTTCCCAGCTAGTGGGGGCGAGACGCGCGTATCCCCGAGCTGTTGCCCTTCCGTTACCCGGTCGTTATGTGAGGAAGCTCACAGCGTTACGGAGCGTCGACGATGTCCTTGCCGAGGGGCATGAGCGAGATGGGAATCATCTTGATATTCGCGACGGCGAGCGGGATCCCGATGATCGTGATCGCCATCGCGACGGCCGTGACGATGTGCCCGATCGCGAGCCACAGACCTGCGATGATGAACCAGATGACGTTGCCGATCAGCGAGGCGACCCCGGCCGTCGGCTTGTCGATCACGGTCTTCCCGAACGGCCACAGCGCGTAGACCCCGACCCGGAACGACGCGATGCCGAACGGGATCGTGATGATCAGGATGCAGCACAGGATCCCGGCGACGAAGTACCCCAGCGCCAGCCACAGACCGCCGAAGATCAGCCAGATGATGTTGAGCAGAATTCTCATGATCGTCCCCTCGGTGGTCGGGAATGCATCGGTGGTCGGGTGTGTCAGCGCGAGCGTCTGCCCTGACTCAGCGCCGCGACGATTCCGAGGAGGAATCCGATCGGGCAGGCGAGGGCGATGAGGTAGAGAACGAGACCCGGTTCGGAATCGGAGAGCACCGGGGTCAGGAAGATCGCCACGATCGCGACGAAGCCGATCGCGAAGAGGGCGAGCGCGACCCGCAGGAGTCCGTCGCCCCTCCGGGGTGTCTGAGGAGTGCTCGAAGGAGTCGATTCGTGGGCCACACCAGCAACGATAGTGCCTGGAAACCCGAATGCCGGAGGGGGTGGGTCCAAGGTAGACTGTGGGCACTGCGCGTCCCGCACCAGAGGTGGGGCGCGCTGTTTTGCATACCAAGTGCAACCAATACCAAGTGCAACCAACTGCACTCCAAGTGATGAGCGGGTGAACGCGGTGCCGACCGGCAAGGTGAAGTGGTACGACGTCGAAAAGGGCTTCGGCTTTCTGTCGCAGGAGGAGGGGGAGGACGTCTATGTGCGTTCGTCCGCTCTTCCCGAGGGCGTCGAGGGCCTCAAGGCCGGTCAGCGTGTCGAGTTCGGTATGGCCGCCGGTCGGCGCGGACCCCAGGCGCTGAGCCTGAAGGTGCTCGACCCGGCGCCGTCGCTGCGTCAGAACGCCGCGCGCAAGGAGCCGTCCGCCAAGAAGCACACGCCGGACGAACTGCACGGCATGGTCGAGGACATGATCACGCTGCTCGAGGCGAAGGTCCAGCCGGACCTGCGCAAGGGCAAGTACCCCGACCGCAAGACCGCCCAGCGCATCTCCGAGGTGGTCCGCGCCGTCGCACGCGAGCTCGACAGCTGATTTTCCGAGAAGAAGGGCCCCGCGCTGCGACAGCGCGGGGCCCTTCTTCGTGAGCGTGCCGTTCTACGCGGTCTTGATCGACCAGGCGGCCCGGGCCTGCGTGAGCCCCTGCTCGTCGATGACGGCGGACGGCAGCTGGATCTCGACGCCGGCCAGTTGCAGGTCGTCCGACGAGGGCACGGTCACGGCGCGGGTCTCGCCGGCGCGGTGCGCCTGTTCCTGGACGAGGACCTGGCCCGAAGAATCCTGGTAGACGACCAGCATCCGCCACGGCGCGTCGACGATCTCCGGCGGCAACGACAGCTGCAGCGACGAGCCGGGGGGCACGTCGAGTTCGGCGATGTCGCCGGTCTCGCAGTCCTCGAGGTACAGGTTGCAGTAGCCGAGCGGGGCGACCTGCTCGGCCCGGTCGTGCGCGAAGGCCGTGATCTCGGGCAGGCGGGGCGAGGAGTTGCGGACCAGTGTGTAGAGGACTCCGACGAAGGCCACCAGGACCACCACCAGGCCCACCGTGATCAGTGCCAGGATCTTCTTGGTTCGCGCCTGCATTCTCACTTACTTCACATTTCCTGTCGATCGGTCGGCCCGGTGGGTCGAGAGGTGCTCGGTCACTTCTTGTTCGGCCAGGTCGGGGCGTTTTCCTCCGAGCCCCGGCAGGAGGGTGCTGCCGCGGTACGTGAGGATGGTCTGGACGAGCCCGACGGTCATGACGGCGGAGACCACCGAGAACCCGATCCAGTATTCGGTGGGCAGCAGGACGCCCAGCGCGCCGCCCACCACCCAGCTCAGCTGTAGAACGGTCTCCGACCTTCCGAATCCGGACGCGATCGACTCCTCGGGCAGGTCGTGCTGCAGCGACGCGTCCAGCGACACCTTGGCCAGGGCGCTGGCGGCCGACGCGACGAGCGTGGCGAGGGCGGCGGTCAGGAGATTGTCGGTGATCGCGGCGAGGACGGCGATGATCCACACGGCACCCGTGCAGCGCAGCACGATGAGGGCCGGGCGGCCCAGCTTGATCCGGGCGCCCGCCGCGTTTCCGGCGAAGTTGCCGATGCCGGCGGCCGCGCCGACCAGGCCGAGCATCGCGGCCTGGACCAGCGGCTCGTGGTCGGTCTTCGACTTCGCGACGAACGCGATGTACAGCGTGAGGAACCCGGTGAGCACGCGGATGGTGCTGTTTCCCCACAACCCGGTGATGACCGCGCGGCCCAGCGGTTGCCTGCGTTTGCCGGTCTTGGCGGTGGCCGGGGCCTCGGGCTGCAGCACGCGGGTGCGTCCGATCACCTCGGTCGGGTGTTCGTCGCCGTGGTACGTGAGGGTGGCGGGGACCTCGCCTTCGGTGACCTCGACCCACGACGGGATCCGCATGGAGAGGTACGCGCCGAGCGCGGTGATGACGGCCGCCAGCCACAGCGCGCCCACGGAACCGGTGGCCATGGCCAGACCACCCGCGAGGGCGCCCGCGCCGATGGTTCCGCCGAGCAGCCCGAACACGGTGAGCCGGGAGTTGACGCGCACGAGGTCGATCTCCGGTGGCAGCACCCGTGGCGTGACCGCACTCTTGAGCACCGAGAACGATTTGCTGAGCACCATCATTCCGAGCGCCGCCGGATACAGCACCCAGCTGTCGAAGTTGAAGACGAGAACGATCGCCAGGATCGTCCGGAGACCGAACGACGTGGCCAGCGCGACGCGGCGGCCGTGCTGGAGACGGTCGAGCATCGGACCGATCAGGGGAGCGATGACGGCGAACGGGGCGATCGTGATCAGCAGGTACAGCGCGACCTTCGTCTTGTCCTCGCCCGTCGCGGCCGAGAAGAACAGCGTGTTCGCCAGGGCGACGGCGATGGCCGCGTCGGTCGCGTTGTTGGCCATCACCGCGTAGGTGAGCGCAGTGAGTCCCGACTTGTCCGCACCGTCCGCCTTCGCGGCGCGGTGGAACGTCGCGATGCCCTTGTTGGTGAGTTCCCGGCTGCGCATCGCCGCCACCCGGGTGACGGTGAGCTTGCGCGGCATCGGCGGCGCCTTGGGGGCGTCCGCCCGCTCCTCGTCGGACCGGGGACGTTGCCCGCCGCCGACCGGGTGCAGGGGCGGCAGCGGCGTCCGCCGGCCTCCCGGGCGGGCCGCCGGCGGGTATTTGTCGTAGCCGGGATGAACGGGGGGCCCGGAATTCTCGTCGGGAGCCCGACCGCCGTCAGGCTCGTGGGGTTCGCGCGGTCCGGTCACTCCCTAATTCTGTCCTAGTCGGGAGACATGCGACCACAGCAACCCCGGCCAATGCTGGTCAGATCGGCCTGTCAGGGAACGAACCGCACCTCGAACATGGCCGGCCAGTACTTTCCGGTGACGAGGAACCGGTCGGTTCCCGGGATCTGGGCGATGCCGTTGAGGACGTCGACGTCCCGCGGGCCGGGCGGAAGCGCATCGCGGACGGCGGAGGCGTCGATGTCCGCGGTGACCCGCCCGTCCGACGGATCGATGCGGACGAGGGTGTCGGTGGTCCAGACGTTCGCGTAGATCGCGCCGTCGTCCGCGCATTCGAGTTCGTTGAGCCGGGAGACGGGGTTTCCGTCCTGCACCACCTGCACGCTGCGCCGGGGCTCGAATGTGACCGGGTCGCGGAACGTGAGGGTGGGGGAGCCGTCGCTCGTGACCAGCGCGCCGGGCAGCGCGCAGATGCCCCACCCCTCGCCGTCGAACGGGACCCGCCGCTGTTCGGCGAGTGTCGCGCGATCCCGGACGACGGCGACCCCGTCGCGCCACGTCAGCTGCCAGATCGTGTCGCCGCTCACCGTGATGCCCTCGCCGAACAGGGGAGACGGCAGTTCGGCGCGCACCCGAACGGCGCCGCTGTCGAGGTCGGTGGCCTGCACCCAGGATTCGCCGGGGCGGCCGGTGCCCTCGAGCAGTTCGGTGCCGTCGATCTCGAGTCCCTGGGTGAACGCGTTCGGGTCGTGGCCGACGGTGCGGACGATCTCGGTGTGAAGGTCCGCGCGGGGCGCGCCCGCCGCCACCGGGCTCTGCGGCGAGCATGCGGTGACCATCCATGCCACCGAGAGCAGGGCCACCGCGAGCAGGGCTGGGACGAGGTGCCTCCGGCCGGTCATCGGACCAGCATGACAGCCCAGGTGGGCACGCACTTGCGGTGGTGCGGCAAACTGGTGGTGTGAGTGTTGCTTCTTCCGACGAGCGCGCAGTTGCGCGTCCCGTACTGACCGACGCCGTCGAGCTCGCCCGAACCGCAGTGGTCGAACTGCAGGAAGGGGGAGTCGGCGACTACCTGGGCGTCACGTCCGAGGACGAGTGCGCCGCGACTCACCGTTTCGTTGCGGACCTTCCCGGCTACCGGGGCTGGCAGTGGGCGGTGGTGGTGGCCGCCGATCCGGAGTCGGACCGTGCCACCGTCAGCGAGCTCGCCCTCCTCCCCGGACCCGACGCCCTGGTGGCGCCCGACTGGATTCCGTGGGACCAGCGGATCCGCCCCGGAGACCTGTCCGCGGGCGATCTGCTGGCACCGCCGGCCGGTGACCCCCGCCTCGTCCCCGGCTATGTCGCGACGGGTGACCCCGAGATCGACGACGCCGCCCTCGAACTGGGCCTGGGCCGTAAGCAGGCGCTGAGCCTCGAGGGTCGCCTCGACGCCGCCCAGCGCTGGCACGACGGCGACTACGGCCCCGATTCCGAGATGGCCAAGGCCGCGCCGTCGACGTGCGGGCTGTGCGGTTTCTACCTCCCGCTCGCCGGCGCCCTGCACGGGGCGTTCGGCGTGTGCGGCAACGAGATGGCCGCCGACGGGCACGTCGTCGACGTCATGTACGGGTGCGGCGCCCACTCCGACACCTCGCTGCCCTCGGGCGCCGGTTCGCCGCAGTACGACGCGTACGACGACGGCGCCGTCGAGGTCGTCGAGCAGGCCGACACCGAGACGGGGGCCGCTGCCGAGGTCACCGAGGCCGAGGAATCCGCATCGACCAGCTAGCCGATCCTTTCGGCACCGCCGCACTGAGGGATTCGACGCTCCTCGCGTGGCGCACGTCCCCGACCCGCCTGCGGGAGGACGCCGCGGCCGAATCCGACCTGGCCCGGGCCGGCTACCGCGACCGGCTCCTCACCGAGCTGGCGCAGAACGCGGCCGACGCCGCGGCCCGCGCCGAAGTGCCCGGTGAGCTGTCCGTGCAACTCGACGGACGAGTCCTGAGCGTGTCCAACACCGGCACACCGCTGGACGAGCCGGGAGTGCAGGCGCTGGTCGCGCTGCGGGCGTCGAACAAGTCCGGGACGACCGTCGGCCGGTACGGCGTCGGCTTCACGGCGGTGCTGTCGGTGAGCGACGAGGTCGAACTGCGGTCGACGTCCGGTTCGGTGCTGTTCTCCGCGGACCGCACCCGGGCGGAACTGCGGGACCTCGACGGCGCCGACCCGGGCGCGGGTGTGCCTGCCCTCCGGCTGGCGTGGCCCACCGGGAACCGCCCCGCCGCCGGCGCGGAGTCGGAAGTCGTGCTGACGCTGCGCGAGGACGTGGACGCCGAGTCGCTGCTCGCGTACATGGCACGCGAGGCACCCGACCTTCTGCTCGAACTCCCGGCGCTCGTGTCGATCACCGTGGGCGACAAGCAGTTCCGCCGGCGCGAACGGCCACTCGATTCCGGGCTGACCGAGGTCGCGATCGGCGACGACCGCTGGTGGCAGTACGAGTCCGGGCGGGCACGTTGGCTCGTCCCGGTCCGGGACGGCGTCGTCGCACCCGTGACCGAGGACGTCCTGCGCGCCCCCACCCGGTCGGACGAGGAACTGTCGGTACCGGCGATCCTCGTCGCGGACATCGCCATGCAACCCGACCGCAGGCGGATTCTGCCCGGCGCCGCGATCGCCGAATTGGCCACCGGATACGCCGAGTTCGTGGCCGCGATGCCGCCCGAACAGCGACTGTCGCTGGTTCCCGTCCCCGCGTTCGCACGCAGCGAGGTGGACTCCGCGTTGCGGGACCACCTCGTCGCCGAACTCCGGGAACAGCCCTGGCTGCCGACCGTCGACGGCACGGACAAGGCCCCGGGCCGGGCGTCGGTGGTCCCCGGGCTCACCGACGAACTCGCCGAACTGCTCGCCGAGATCGTCGACGGACTGGTCGTCCCGGATCTGTCCGGCCCCCGCTGGGCGCCTGCGCTGGCCGCGGTCGACGCCCATCGCCTCGGCCTGGCCCGCCTCACCGAACTCCTCAGCGGCGCCGAGCGCGCACCGTCCTGGTGGCAGCGCCTGTACGCCGCGCTCGAACCGCTGGCCGTCGACGCCCTCGCTGCGGAGGAACTGGCGTCGATCCCGGTCCCGCTGTCCGACGGCCGCACCGTGACCGGACCGCGAACGGTGTTGCTGGGTCACGACATCGACGGTGTGCTGGGTGTCGACTGGACGAGGCTCGTCCACCCCGACGCCGCGCACCCGCTGCTGTCGAGGCTCGGCGCGAAGACCGCCACGGCCGTCGACCTGCTCTCGGATCCGGCGTTGCGCGCCGAGATCGAGGACCTCGACCCCGACGACGCGGCGGCGGCCGAGGAACTGTCGAGCGCGGTCCTCGCACTCGCCGGCCGCGTCGACCCCGGCGTTCTGCCGTCGTGGCTCGGTCTGCTGCCCCTGCCGGATGTCGACGGGGAGTTGCGCGGCGCGGACGAACTGCTGTTGCCCGGTGCGCCACTCGCCGAGGTCCTGGTGGACGACTCGCCGTTCGCGGGCGTGGACTCCGCTTTCGCCGAGCGGGTCGGGGAGGACGCCCTCCGCGCCGTGGGCGTCGGCTGGGGCTTCACCGTGCTGCGTGCCGAACTCCCCACCGGCCCCGACCACGACCTCGACGACGAGGACCGCTGGTGGGACACGCTCGACGACGACCCCGACGTGATCGGCGCGGTACGCGACCTGGACCTGGTGGACGAGGACCGCTGGCCGCAGGCGCTGACGATGCTCGCCCGGGACCCGGCGACGCGTCCGCTGCTCGCCGACCGCGCCGGGTACACGGCCTGGTGGCTGCGTCACAACGCGGAGTTGGACGGTCAGGTGCTCGGTCTGCTCCGCGACGCCGCCGACGAGACGTTCGCCGGACTGCTCGACCCCGTCGAGCACCCGGAATCCGCCGTGTTCGCCGCAGCGCTGGCCCCCGCGACGGTCGACTCTCCCGAACTCGCGCAGCTCCTCCTGGATCGACTGGCCGATCCGGACCGCGAACCGAGCCCGGCGGTGATCGCGCGGGCGCACAGTCTGCTCGCGGCCGCCGCGGCCGCCCATCTTCTCGACCTCGAGGAACTTCACCTGCCCGAACACGTGCGCGGCCTGACGGGCGCACTCGTCGACCCCGGCGACGCCCTGGTGCTGGACGCACCGTGGCTGGCCGCCGCGGTGCCGCGCGAGCGCCTGGTGGTGGGAAGCCTGGACACCGCCGAGGCTCTCGCCGATCTGCTGGACCTCCCCCTCGCGTCCGCGGCGATCCGCGGCACCGTCACCGGTTCCGGCCGTGAATCCTCATGGGACCGCGAACCCGCCGCCGTGCTCGCCTTCGCCGCACTCGGCCGCGACCTGCCGCACGGTACCGTCGTCGTCCATCCCCGGCTCACGGTGAAGCTCACAGGCGCGGTCGACACCGAGATCGCGGTCCCGTGGTGGGTGGACGAGCAGCGAACCACCCATTGCTCCGAGTCGTGGGCCGAAGGCACGTGGGGCGCCGCCGGTGTTGTTTGACCAGAGCGTGCTCGACAGTGCGGTCGAAGACCGCGCACCCTGGCTGATCGACGTCGTCACCGTCGTCACGCACAGCGGCGGAACCGTCGCGGCCTGGATCGTGTCCACCGTCCTGACCGCGGTCCTCCTGCTGCAGGACCGCCGGCGGGAAGCCGTCCTCGTCGCCGGCGCGATGCTGTCCGGTCTGGCCGTGATGACCGCGCTCAAGAATCTGTTCGAGCGGCAGCGCCCCCCACTGCCGGATCGGCTGGTGGAGATCTCGTCGTTCTCGTTCCCGTCCGGTCACGCGATGATGACCGCGATCCTCGCGAGCGTGGTCGTCGCCGTCATGCTCCGGGTGGTGCTGGTGCGGCACGTCCGGATCGCGCTCGTCGCCCTCTTACTGCTGTACACGCTGGCGGTGGGCCTGTCGCGCGTCTACCTCGGCGCGCACTGGATGACCGATGTCCTCGCCGGGTGGGCGTTCGGCGCGCTGTGGGCGGCGTTCTGGATCCTGCTGACCCGCAACCGGCCCCGCAGCGCCCGGACCTAACGAAGATCGAGTCCCTGCTGTATCACTCGAGCAGTCCCTGCTGTATCACTCGAGCAGTCCCTGCTGTGCCCCTCGGCTGCCGCGCCGCGCCGCCCGCCGCTGCAACGCGAACAATCCGTACCCGAGGAATCCGACGACGACCCCGGCTATACACGTCGGAAGCGCATCCGACCACCGGTCGCCCGTGACGATCACCACGACCGTCGCGACCGCCCACGCGGTGGTTCCCAGGATCAGCGCAGGTCGCGGATCGGCGAGGCGCTGAGTGAGGGGTCGGCGATCTGCGGTTTCGTTCACCGAATGAACGCTACCCTCGCCGTGGTGCCCTAATCTCCAAGGGCGACGCGCGACTTCTGGCGATGGGGACTGAACAATGGGTGCTGCTCCGAAACTGCTCGACAACTACTTCAAGATCACCGAGCGTGGTTCGACGGTAGGCGCGGAGATTCGCGGCGGCGTGGTGACGTTCGTCGCGATGGCGTACATCGTGGTGCTGAACCCGCTCATCCTCGGCAGTTTCTCCCCGGACGACGCCGTCGCCAAGACGGACGTCCTCGGCAACATCCTCCCCGTGAACCAGGTGGCCGCGGTCACAGCCCTGGTGGCGGGGCTGATGAGCATTGTCTTCGGGGTCGTCGCGAACTACCCCTTCGCGATCGCGGCGGGCCTCGGCATCAACAGCCTCCTCGCCGTCACCATCGCGCCGCAGGTCACCTGGCCCGAGGCGATGGGTCTCGTCGTGATCGACGGGGTCATCATCGTCGTGTTGGCGCTCACCGGTTTCCGGACAGCCGTCTTCAATGCCATTCCCGCCGAGCTGAAATCCGCCATCGCCGCCGGTATCGGCATGTTCATCGCGTTCATCGGTCTCGTCGACGCCGGGTTCGTGCGGCGCATCCCCGACGTCGCGGGCACCACCGTTCCCGTCGGCCTGGGCATCAACGGATCGATCTCGTCCTGGCCGACCGTGACGTTCGTGTTCGGTGTGCTGCTGATGGGTGTCCTGGTGGTGCGTAAGGTGCGCGGCGGTCTGCTGATCGGCATCGTCGTCACCACCGTGCTGGCCGCGATCATCGAGGCCGTCGCCGGCGTCGGACCGTCGCTGGGCGTCAACCCCCACGGCTGGAACCTCAGCGTCCCCGCAGCTCCCGATGTGCTGGTGGAACTTCCGGACCTCAGCCTCGTCGGCGACGTCAGCATCTTCGGCGCGTTCACTCGCATCGGCGTACTGGCGGCCAGCCTGCTGGTGTTCACGCTCGTGCTCGCCAACTTCTTCGACGCCATGGGCACGATGACCGGGCTCGGCAAGGAGGCCGGCCTCACCGACGAGGACGGCAACCTGCCCAACGTCGGACGGGCCCTCGTCGTCGAGGGCACCGGCGCGATCGTCGGCGGCGGGGCCTCCGCGTCGTCGAACACGGTCTTCGTGGAGTCCGCTTCGGGTATCGCCGAGGGCGCCCGCACCGGACTCGCGAATGTGGTGACGGGACTGCTGTTCCTGGCCGCGATGTTCCTGACCCCGCTGTATTCGGTGGTGCCGATCGAGGCGGCCGCGCCCGCGCTGGTCGTGGTGGGCGCGATGATGATCGGCCAGGTCCGCGACATCGACTTCACGAAGTTCTCGATCGCGTTGCCGGCGTTCCTCACGATCGCCGTCATGCCGTTCACGTATTCGATCGCCAACGGCATCGGCGTCGGTTTCGTCTCGTGGGTCGTGCTCAATGCTGCGAGCGGTGGTATCAAGAAGATTCACCCGTTGATGTGGGTGGTGGCGATTCTGTTCGTGGCCTACTTCGCGGTCGAACCGATCACCGACGCAGTAACGTAAACGGCGGCCGATCGGTCCCGTATTGTCATTCCCGTGACCACGGATACGCGAGCACTCGCCAGCGACCTTTCCCTGGCTGTCGTGCGCCTCACGCGTCACCTGCGTGGGCGCCGCGTCGACGCCCAGGTATCGCTGACCCAGCTGTCGGCTCTGGCCACTCTCGCCCGCGACGGCGCCATGACGCCGGGCAATCTCGCGGCTCGCGAGAAGGTGCAGCCGCCGTCGATGACCAGGGTCATCGCGTCGCTGGTCGAACTGGGACTGGTCGAGCGGGCACCGCATCCCACCGACGGACGCCAGATCATCGTCACGCTGTCGGACGCCGGTCACGCGCTGATCGCCGACGAGACCCACGCCCGCGAGGCGTGGATGAACGAACGGCTGTCCGGGCTCGACGAGTCTCAGCTGAAGACCCTCCGCGACGCGGTCGGCATCATCACCTCCATCGTCGCCGAGTCGGAGTGAACCGCCGCGGCGCAGTGGCAGCTGCCCAGTAGTACAACGGCATTCGGCTCCCCGTAGCCCGGGTCCGGTCTCCGTTGCCGCGAAGTTGCGGAGCAAACCATCTGCCGGAGAACACAATCGGAGTTCCCGGCGGTACGGCCGCCGAGGCGCACAGGGGCAGGTCGAGGGCGTTCCGGTGACGGGAGCAAGATGGAAGGGTGCCGCCCGAACCCGAGACCACCGCCCCAGACCAGCCGAAGACCGGCATGTTCGTCGCTCTCCGCACCCGGAACTACCGGTTGTGGGCGTCGGGGCAGATCGTCTCCCTCGTCGGCACGTGGATGCAGCGGGTCGCACAGGACTGGCTGGTCCTGACGTTGTCGAACGGCAACGCTCTCGCGGTCGGGATCGTGATGGCACTGCAGTTCGGCCCGACCCTGTTCCTGTCCGTGTGGGGCGGCGTCCTCGCCGACCGGTACGACAAGCGGCGGATCCTCATCGCGACCCAGGTGTCGATGGCGTTGTGCGCGCTGGTACTCGGCTTGCTCGACGTCGGCGGACTGGTGGCCCTGTGGCACGTCTATCTCATCGCGTTCGTGATGGGCTGCGCGTCCGCGATCGACGCGCCGACGCGGCAGTCGTTCACGATCGAGATGGTCGGTAAGGACGCGCTGCCCAATGCGATCGCCCTGAACTCGATGACGTTCAACACGGCCCGGATCATCGGCCCGGCGATCTCCGGTGTGCTGATCACCCTCATCGGCACGGGCTGGGTGTTCCTGCTCAACGTGGGCACGTTCACCGGTGTGCTGATCGCCCTGCTGATGATGAACGCCCGCGAACTGTTCACGGCCCCGCAGGCCGAACGTGGGAAGGGGCAGGTCCGGGAGGGTTTCCGCTATGTTTGGGGGCGCACCGACCTGCGGGTGCTGATGGTGGCGGTCTTCATGGTGTCGACGTTCGGTCTGAACTTCCCGATCAGTCTCGCCGTTCTCGCCCGCAACACGTTCGATCGCGGCGCGGACGCCTACGGACTCCTGTCGACGACCCTCGCCGTCGGCACCCTGGCCGGCGCCACGATCGCCGCGAAACGCAGGACCCCGCCCCGGCTGCGCACGTTCCTCGGGGCCGCGGCCACGTTCGGGGCGTTCGAGATCCTGGTCGGAGTGATGCCCACCTACGCGCTGGTGGCGATCATGCTCGTCCCGACCGGTGCGCTCACCCTGACGTTCACGACGGCGGCGATGAACATCCTGCAGATGTCCGTGCCGTCCGAGATGCGCGGCCGGGTGATGGGCATCTACATGCTCTGTTTCCTCGGCGGCACCCCGCTGGGCAGTCCCGTTCTGGGCTGGCTGGCCGACGTCCTCGACCCCCGCGCACCGCTCGTGATCGGCGGCGCGATCTCCCTGGTCAGCGGCATCGGCGCGGCGCTGTACCTGATGCGGCACCAGCGGGTGCGGCTGAAGGTGCGCAGACCGGACGCCGGCCGCTACCTCCCGGTGATCGAACTGCGCAACGTCCTCGAACCGCGCCCCGTGGTGGTCTGCGACGCCACGGAGCAGGCTGTGGAGGCCGGCCGCGACCCGCGGTCCTGACGCCGAACCGAGCCGTTCAGACGCCGACCGCCGTCGCCACGGCCCGCCGGGTCAGCACCCTCGCGAGGTGGGTGCGGTACTCGGCGTCGGCGTTGCCGTCGGTGACGGGGTCGGTGCCCTCGGCGGCGTGCTCGGCCGCCGCCCGGATCGACTCCGGGTCCGCGGCCTTCCCGACGAGCGCGTCCTCGACGCCGCGGGCGCGCACCGGCACCGACCCCATGTTGGTCAGTGCCACCCGCGCCTGCCGGATCGTGCCGCCGTCCACCTGGATCGTCGCGGCCACACCCACGATCGACCAGGCCTCCGCGACCGTGTTGAATTTCTCGTACCGCGCCTCCCAGCCGGTGTGCTTCGGGATCCGTACGTCCACGAGGATCTCGTCCGGTCGCATCGTGGTGGTGTAGTAACCCTCGAAGAAGTCGGCGGCCGGAATGGTCCGTCTGCCGCCGGTGCCCACCACGGTGAGCGTGGCGTCGAGGGCCAGCGCGGGTCCGCACAGGTCACCCGCCGGATCGGCGTGCGCGAGAGCGCCGCCCAGCGTGCCGCGGTGCCGGATCTGCGGATCGGCCACGGTGCGGCTCGCCTCCACCAGCAGCAGCGCGTGCTCGTGGACGAGCGGATTGCGGATCACGTCGTAGTACGTGGTCATCGCGCCGATCACGACGGCGTCCCCGTCTTCGCGCACGCCGCGCAACTCGGCGATCCGGCCCAGGTCGACGAGGGTGCTCGGCGAGGACAGCCGCAGCCGCAGGACCGGCAGCAGGCTCTGGCCGCCCGCGAGGATCTTGGCGTCCTCGCCGGCCTCGGCGAGCGCGGCGACCGCCTGCTCGACGGAGGTCGGGGCCACGTAGTCGAAGGTCGACGGAATCATCGGGCACCTCCCTGGATCGCGTTCCAGACCCGCATCGGTGTACACGGCATCTCGATGTCGCGCACCCCGAACTGCCGGACCGCGTCGAGAACGGCATTGACGACGGCCGGGGTGGACGCGATCGTCCCCGCCTCGCCGACCCCCTTGACGCCCAGCGGGTTACCGGTGGCGGGGGTCTCGGTGCGGCCGGTGGTGAACGTCGGCAGATCCGCCGCCGACGGCACGTGATATTCGGCGAAGGAACCCGACAGCAGGGTGCCGGCCTCGTCGTACACGGCCTCCTCGTACAGGGCCTGCGCGATGCCCTGGGCGAGTCCGCCGTGCACCTGACCCTCCACGATCAGCGGGTTGACCACGTGCCCGATGTCGTCGACGCACACGTACGAGCGGATGCCGACCTTCCCGGTCTCGGTGTCGACCTCCACCGCACACAGGTGCGTGCCGTGCGGGAACGAGAAGTTCTCCGGGTCGTACGCCGCCTCGGAGTCAAGGTTCGGCTCCACGCCGTCGGGCAGATCGTGCGCGGCGAACACCGCGAGCGCGACGTCGGCGATGCCGACCGCCTTCTCGGTGCCCTTCACCCGGAACCGGCCTTCGGTGAACTCGAGATCGTCCTCGGCGCACTCCATCAGGTGCGCCGCGATGGGTCTGGCCTTGGCGATCACCTTCTCGGCGGCCTTCACCACCGCGATCGCACCGACCGCCAGCGACCGGGAACCGTACGTGTCCATTCCCCGCGGCGAGGTCTGGGTGTCGCCGTGCAGCACCTCGACGTCCTCGAACGGAACCCCGAGCTGGTCCGCGACCACCTGGCTCCACGCGGTCTCGTGGCCCTGGCCGTGGGCGGAGGAGCCGGTGATCACCTCGACCTTGCCGGTGGGCAGCATCCGGATCGCCGCGTGTTCCCACCCGCCGGCGCCGTAGGCCAGCGCGCCGAGGGTGCGCGACGGCGCCAGCCCGCACATCTCGGTGAACGTGGACACCCCGATGCCCAATTGCACCGGGTCTTTCCGCTCGCGGCGCTCGGCCTGTTCGCGGCGCAGCCCGTCGTAGTCGAACAATTCCTGCGCGTGCGCGGTGGCGGCCTCGTAGTTGCCGGAGTCGTATGTCAGGCCCGCGACGGTGTCGAACGGGAACTCCTCGTGGGTGATCCAGTTCTTCGCCCGCAATTCCAGTGGGTCCAGCGACAACTCGGTGGCGAGTTCGTCCATCATCCGCTCGATCGCGAACGTCGCCTCCGGGCGCCCCGCCCCGCGGTACGCGTCGGTGGGCACCTTGTTCGTGAACACGTTGGTGCACGTGAAGTGATACGCCGGGAACTTGTAGATGCCGTTGAACATGAACGCACCCAGGATCGGCACGCCCGAGGTGACCAGCCGCAGGTACGCGCCCATGTCGGCGAGCAGTTCCACCTTCATTCCGGTGACGGTGCCGTCGCGGCGGGCGGCCAGCGTCAGCTTCTGGATCTGGTCGCGACCGTGGTGGGCCGCGAGCATCGATTCGCTGCGGGACTCGGTGTACTTGACCGGTTTGCCCAGTCGCCGCGCGACGAGCAACGCGATCACCTCCTCCGGCGTCACCTGCAGTTTGCCGCCGAAACCGCCGCCGACATCCGGGGCGACGACGCGCAGTTTGTGCTCCGGGATGCCGAGCGTCATCGCGAGCATGAGCCGCAGGATGTGGGGGATCTGCGTGGCCGACCACATGGTGATCTGGGCGCCGGTCGGGTCGACCACCACCGAGCGGGGTTCCATGAACGCCGGGATGAGCCGCTGCTGCCGGAACGTGCGTTCGACGAGCACCTCGGCGTCGCGGATGGCCTGCTCGACGTCGCCGCCGGTACCGGCCTCCGCGGAATCGAAGGTCCAGGTGGCGCTGACGTTCGTTTCGAGATCGGGGTGCACGAGGTCGGCGCCGTCGGCGGCCGCGGCTGCGAGGTCCAGCACGACGGGAAGGTCGTCGTAGTCGACGTCGATCGCCTCGAGTGCGTCGTGCGCCTCGTAGGCGCTGCGTGCCACGACGACCGCGACGGCCTCGCCGGCGAAGTTCACCCGGTCGACCGCGAGGGACGGGGCGGGCGGCGACTTCATGTCCGGGGTGATCGGCCAGGCGCACGGAAGGCTGCCCTGTTCGTCGGCGAGATCGGCGCCGGTGAGGACGGCGACGACACCGGGCATCTCGCGGGCGGCGGCGGTGTCGATTCCGGTGATGCCGGCGTGCGCGAACGGGCTGCGCAGGATCGCCAGGTGCTGCATGCCGGGCAGGACGAGGTTGTCGGTCCAGCGGGTGCGGCCCGTGACCAGATGTTCGTCCTCCTTGCGCGTGCGGGCCTTGCCGATTTCGGGTTCGGCGGTGGCGGTCATCGCACACCCCCCTGCGCGGTGTCCGTCTTCGGGGCACCCGCGGGTGTTTCCGCGGTGCCGCCGCCGCGCAACCGCTGCGCCGCGTCCTGGACCGCGCTGACGATGTTCTGGTACCCGGTGCAGCGGCACAGGTTGCCTTCCAACCCCAGCCGCACCGTCCGCTCGTCCGGGTCGGGTTCCTCGGCGAGCAGATCGAGGGTCTGCATGATCATGCCGGGTGTGCAGTAGCCGCACTGCAAGGCGTGGTTGTCGCGGAACGCCTGCTGCACGGGATGCAATTTTCCGTCGCGGGACAGGCCCTCGACGGTGAGGACGTCGCCGCCGTCGGCCTGCACCGCGAGCACCGAGCAGGACTTGACGCTGTGACCGTTCAGGTGAACGGTGCACGCCCCGCAGTTTCCGGTGTCGCAGCCGATGACCGTGCCGACCTTGCCGAGCCGGTCCCGAAGATAGTGGACGAGCAGCAGTCGCGGTTCCACCTCGTCCGTGTATGCCGTTCCGTCGACGGTGACAGTGATGCGCATCGCGCCTCCAAAGCAGAGAGCCTCAGGTGATACGTCCTACTCTGCGCCGACCGGGCCCCGACAACACCCGGAATCGGGGAACCCGTGTCCGGATCGGTCACGTCCGGCGCGCCACCTCGAGCAGTTCCTGCAGCGTCGCGAGACTGTGGCCGGCGAGGAGCCGATCGACATAGGGCAGTGCGGCGACGATCCCGGACTGCACCGGTTCGTACCCGTCCGCGCCGGCGTGCGGATTCACCCACAGCACGGCGTGGGCGAGGCGGCGCAGCTGAGCCAACTGCTCCGCGAGCAGGGTGGGGTCACCGCGCTCCCAGCCGTCGGAGAAGATCACCACGACGGCGCCGCGGGCCACCCCGCGGCGCCCCCAGCGGTCCAGGAAGGCGCGCAGCGTCTCGCCGAGCCGGGTCCCACCCGCCCAGTCGGGCACGGCCCGGCTCGCGGCGGCCAACGCCACTTCCGGGTCGCGGACCCGCAACGCCCGGGACAGCCGGGTCATCCGGGTGCCCAGCGAGAACACCTCGGTGCCCGCCGGGTTGCTCCGCGCGACGACGTGACCGAACCGCAGGAGTGCGTCGGCGTAGGGGCTCATCGATCCGGACACGTCGATCAGCAGCACCATCCGGCGTGGCCGGGTGGCCTTGCGGTGGTGGCTCGGTCGCACCGGTTCGCCGCCCGCGGCGAGCATGCCCCGCACCGTGCGCCGCGGATCGACGGCGCCGCGGCGGGCGGGACGCATCCGGATCGCCGGGCGGGTCGGGGGCCGCGGGCGAAGGGTGGCGATCAACTCGGCGAGGTGCGCGCGCTCGGCCGCGGTGAGGCCGGCGATGTCCCGGTGGCGCAACACCTCGGTGTCGTCGGCCGCGACCCGCAGCCGCGGCGCGTCCCCACCGGTGTCGCCGCCGTCCGTCGTGGTCAGCGCGGCGGTCCGGGCCCGGCGCGGCTGCTCCCCGGACCGCGGCGTGCGCGCCGGGACGGTACCGCCGAACCAGCCCTCGAACGCGGAGTCGTACCGCGGGATGTCGTCGGGACCGCGGCACAGGGTCGCGCGACCCGCCCAGTACACCTGACACGGATCGCCCACCTCCACCTGGCGCAGGGCCCGGGTGAACGCGGCGACGGCATCCGACGCGACCGGCAGTCCCGCCGCCGCGAGGGCGTGCGCGAACCCGGCGAACCCCACCAGCGGGTCGCCGGCGTCCGGAGCCGCGGGCACGGTGCTCACCCCGCCAGGAGCCGGTCCAGTCCCGCCCGGGCCACGCGTTCGAGGTCCTCGCGGTACTTGAGGACGGCGCCGAGCGTCGCGGCTGCGGTCTCCGCGTCCAGCACGTCCCGGTCGAGTTCCTGCAGTGCGCGCGCCCAGTCCAGCGACTCGGCCACCCCCGGCGGCTTGAGCAGTTCCATCTCGCGCAGGGACTGGACGGCGTGGGCGACCTGGCGGGCGAGTTCGGCCCCGATGCCGGGGATGCGTCGGCGCAGGATCGCGACCTCACGCGCCAGGTCGGGGTGTTCGAGCCAGTGATACAGGCAGCGGCGCTTGAGGGCGTCGTGCACCTCGCGGGTGCGGTTGGACGTGAGCACCACCAGCGGTGGTGTTGCCGCCCGCACCTCGCCGAGTTCGGGGATCGTGACGGCGTTCTCGTCCAGGACCTGCAGCAGGAACGCCTCGAACTCGTCGTCGGCGCGGTCGATCTCGTCGACCAGCAGCACGCAGGGGGCGTCGGTGAGGGCCCGCAGCAGGGGACGCGCCAGCAGGAACCGCTCCGTGTACAGGGAGCGTTCGACGGTGTCGGCCTCGAGCGATCCGTCGCTCGCCGCCTCCAGCGTCCGCAGGTGCAGCAGCTGCCTGGGGAAGTCCCAGTCGTAGAGCGCCTGCGCGGCGTCGATGCCCTCGTGGCACTGCAACCGGATCAGCGGCAGACCGAACGCCTCCGACAACGCGGCCGCGAGCGACGTCTTGCCGGTGCCGGGTTCGCCCTCGCAGAACAGGGGCCGTCCCATACGTATGGCGAGGAACGCGGCCATCGCGACGCCGTCGTCGGCGAGATAGCCGGTGGCGTCCAGCGCCCGCGCCAGGTCCGCAGGCGAACCGACCGTCGGCGTGGAATCACTCACGTCCGCGAGCCTAGATCAGCGCCCGCGCCCCGGTACCCGACTCGGGCAACGGTGCGCGCCGTCAACCATCCGGCTCCACCCGGCCGCGATCCTCGCTCAACCGCCGGAACATCGCGGTGGCGCCGAACCTCGCGGCCACCCGCTCGGCGAGTCCCGGCGCGATCTGGGCCAGGGCGAGCAGGGGGCGGATCGGTGCGCCGCTCTCGACGACCTCCGGCAGGTCCCGTCGAATCGCGCGGATCACGGTGGCGGCGACCTTGTCGGTGCTGGTCTCGCCCGCCAACCGGCCGGCTCGAATTCCGCGTTCGGTCATCCGCTGGTACATGCCGTCGCCCGCGATGAAGCCGGGGCACACGACGGAGAAGCCGACCGGTGCGCCCGCGTACTCCGCGCGCAGCGACTGGGTGAGACCGATCAGGCCGGCCTTCGTCGCGGCGTACGGCGCGCAGTACGCCGGACCGATCTTCGCGGCCAGCGAGGACACGAACACCACATGCCCCCGACCGCGGTCGAGCATCCCGGGCAGCGCCCGGCGGGTGAGAAGCAGTGGTGCGGTGAGATTTACGTCAACCATGGCGGTGAGCTCGGCGGGGTCGAGCCGGGTGAAGGCCGAGACGTTCTCCACGCCGGCGTTGTTCACCAGAAGGTCGAGGGGGCCGACCGCCGCCTCGGCGCGCTCGATCAGCGTATCGAGCAGGTCCAGTCGATTCAGGTCGCCGGGCACGGCCTCGGCGTGAACACCGAGCGCCCGCAGTTCCACCACGAGTTCCGCAAGCAGGTCCTCACGCCGGCCGGACAGCGCGACGGCGACCCCCTCGCGCGCGAGGGCCCGGGCGACGACGCGGCCGAGACCGCCGGAGGCGCCGGTCACCAGAGCCGTGCGCCCGTGCAGGTGCTTCATTCCTTCGAGCTTTCGCGCCCCGCGGAGGGGAGTCAACGCTGTGACGCCGCGCATACGGCACGATGGACCGGTGGTTCACGTCATCGACATAACGGATCCGGCCGACACCAGGCTGGACGACTTCCGCGATCTCAACTCCTCGGACCGGCGTCCCGACCTCCCCGAGGGCAAGGGCCTGGTGATCGCGGAGGGTGTGCTGGTGGCGCAGCGACTGCTGGCGTCCCGGTTCGACCCGATCGCGCTGCTCGGCGTCGATCGGCGGCTCGAGGAACTGGCCGGCGACCTCGACGGCGTGGACGTGCCGTACTACCGGACGACGGCGGACGTCATGGCCGAGGTCGTCGGGTTCCACCTCAACCGGGGAGTGCTCGCGGCGGCGCGTCGCCCCGCGCCCCTCGAACTGCCGGACGTGCTCGAGCACTCCCGCACGGTCGCGGTGCTCGAGGGCGTCAACGATCACGAGAACCTGGGCTCGATGTTCCGCAACGCCGCCGGGCTCGGCGTCGACGCCGTCGTGTTCGGCAAGGGATGCGCCGACCCGCTGTACCGCCGGGCGGTCCGGGTGTCGATGGGGCACGTCCTGCGGGTGCCGTTCGCGCACGTGACGAAGTGGCCGCACGATCTGGACGCGTTGCGGGAGCGGGGGTTCCAGCTCATCTCGCTCACCCCGAATCCCGGGGCGGTGACACTGGCCGAGGCGATGACGGGGGAGAAGGTGGCGTTGCTGCTCGGCGCGGAAGGGCCCGGACTCACCGAACACGCCATGCGGGCCACCGACATTCGTGCCCGCATCCCGATGGCGCCCGGAACGGATTCGCTCAACGTCGCGACGGCGGCGGCGATGGCGTTCTACGAGCGCGTCCGAACCGGCCGGTGACAATGCTGCCCCCTCATTCCCCGTACCCGCGACCGCCGACGGAAACACCGTGGTTCACCGGACTTCTCGTGGCGGCATTCGCCGCGGCGGTGGTGGCCGTCGCGATCATCGCGTTCGGCTCGCAACTCGCCCGGATCAACCCGGCGCTGGCGGTGTTCCTCGAACTCGTCGTGGTCGCCGGGGTCGCGCCGTCGGTGTGGCGGCTACGCCGGACACCGGTGTGGCGGTGGCTGGTGTACGGCGCCGCGGTCGGAGTCCTCGCCGGCTGGTGTGCTCTGCTCGTCGGCGCCGCCTGACTCCGGCAAGCGTCAGAAGCCGAAGTAGCGGCGGAGCAGTCCGCCCTTGCGCGCGGGCGGGGGCGGAGCGGGCGTGTGCGCGGGAACCGGCTCGGGGGCGGGTCGTTCCACCTCGGCGGGTTGTTCTGCCTCGGCCGGAGATTCGACCGCCGGACCCTCGCCCGGCGGGTGGACGGCGAACCCCAGCACGACGAGCGTCTTCGGGTCGATCTCGGTGCCCTCCGGGGCGCCCGTGTACCGGAAGCCCAGCCATTCCCGGTTGGCGCCCTCGGCGAACTGCTGCGGGTGGAACGGCAGCGACTGCGGGTCGGGCAGCACGCCCGCGGGGTGTTTCAGCGGGAAGTCGCCCGCCCAGAACGGCCGCTCCCACACCAGGGGGATGCCGAGGTCCTCGTGGATGTGGACCGGTGTCGCGCTGAACGCGCGGGTCAGGTGCCCGTCCTCCCACATCGCGAACGAGCCCCACGCGATGTCGGGCTTGGACGCCATGTAATACGTCTTCGCCGACTCGGTGGGCCGGATGCGTGTTCCGGGCAGGGTCGACGGCCGGGGAACGGCCAGATCGGGCCCGCACACGACGGTGATGCCGGGGTAGGAACCGATGTGGACGGTCCCGGTGGTGTCGAGTCGCGCGGCCTCGGCCAGCGGAACCGGGCCGGTGGGGGTGGCCGCCAGATCGGGATAGAGGCGGGCGGCGAGCTGCTGCGCCGCGTCGAGGTCCGGCTTCGGGTGGCCACGGAGAACAGCCGCAGGGTCGGGGACGTCGACGTACCAGATCGTTGATACCTTGGCCCCCACGGTCATCCCCCTCTTCCGGCGTCTTCCTGAAAGAGTACGACCCCGGCCGTGTTCCCCGCCTGCTTACCGCGCCGACGGTCAGCGACCGCTGCTGCGGACACCGAGCAGGACGTCGTCCCAGGAGGGGAGGGCGGGTTTGCCGCGCTTGTCCTTGTTGTTCGTCTGGTGCGGAGCGATCTTGGGGGAGGACGGCTCCTCGGACGGGGCGGGCTCGTCCTCGGGCTCCTCGGTGACGTCGGCCTCGATGATCTCCTCGGGCTCGATCGTCGGCACCTCCACCTCGGTGGGGAACTCGGCGAGTTCGAGCTGTTCCGGCTCCTCGGACGCCACCGGCGCCAATCCGCGGAGCGGACGGCCGAAGTCGGGGTCGATCAGGTCGAACGCGGTGTCGTCGAGGGCGACGATGGTGCCGCCGTGCGCGTCCGGCTGGTACCGCCAGTGCGCCGCGTTGGTGGTACGCCCGGCCTGCCACTGCAGCTGGGCGACCCAGTGATTGTCCTCGTCGCGCCACGCGTCCCACGTGGCGTCGTCGATGTTGTGTCCCCGCGCGCGGAACGCCTGCGTGACGATCTCGGCGAGCGTGGGAACGGCGGGGCCGTTGTCGCGCACCGGGTGTCCGCCCTGCGCCATCTCGGCGGCACGGGAACGTTCGAGCAGAACCGGATATGCGAAACGCTCGACCTTCGCCAGGGGGATGCCGGCCTCGTCGGCAACCTGTTCGACGGAGGCGCCGGCACGGATGCGGGCCTGGATTTCGCGGGGCCTGAGCTGACTGTCCATTTCGATCTCAATCTGGCCGAGTCGAGCGATGTCCCCGCGGGATGCGGCGCGGAGTTTGTCATCGGCGGGAAGCCGGAATTTTTCGCCGGTACTGGCATCTGCGCACACGACGTGCGATCCATCGGGCTCGAGACCGATCACTCGAAGCTCTCGCACGTTGACCTCCTTATCGCGCCGGCTCGCGACTCTGCACCCGGGCAACTGTAATTCATTCGTGACAGCCCGTGCGGCAGGACACGCGCGGGCAAATCCCGTCCCGGCGTTACGCCCGCGCTACGCTTCGTCGTTTCCCGAATGGTCCGCCGGGATCGGCCTCCAGGACCTCGCCGTGGCGCGCATACTGATCGACACAGCCCGGGAACGGGGCGTCGGAACAGAAGTGGATCTGAGTCGATGAGCCAGAGCGATGTCGACGACGTGGACCTTGCGCACCTGCGGCGGGCCATCGAACTCGCCGACGAGACGGGGGACGCGGGCAACAGGCCGTTCGGTGCGGTCGCGGTCGGCGCCGACGGTCACGTGATCAGTGAGGGCGCCAACTCCGTGGCGACGTCCGCGGACGTCACCGAGCACGCGGAACTCGACGCGATCACCACCGCCTGCGGTGAAGGCCGGACGGGCGACCTGGTCGGCGCCACCATGTACGCGAGCGGCGAGCCGTGCCCGATGTGCAGTGCGGCGATGGTGTGGGCCGGGATCACGCGGGTGGTCTACGCGGCCTCGTCCGCCGACTTCTCCCGGATCCTCCCCGACGGGCCACGGTTCACGCTCGGCTGCGCCGACGTGCTCGATGCGGCGAGCGTCGAGATCCAGGTGAGCGGGCCGCATCTCGGCGACGAGGCGCTCGCGCCGTTCCACCGCTTCCTCGACACGGACTGACCCGGAAAGGCCGTCAGCCCCCGGCACTTCTGTGCCGGGGGCTGACGGGTGTCGGTGCCGGGACTCAGCCGAGCTGCGAGACGACCCAGTCGATGCTCTTCGTGAGCTGCGAGACGTCCTCGGGGTCGATGGCCGGGAACATGCCGACGCGCAGCTGGTTGCGGCCCAGCTTGCGGTACGGCTCCGTGTCGACGACGCCGTTGGCCCGCAGGATCTTCGCCACCTGGGCGGCGTCGATCTTGTCGTCGAAGTCGATGGTGCCGACGACCTGCGAGCGGTGCGCGGGATCGGTGACGAACGGCGTGGCGTACTCGCTGGCCTCGGCCCACTGGTACAGGCGCGAGGACGAATCGGCGGTACGCGACGTGGCCCAGTCCAGTCCGCCCTTGCCGTTCAGCCAGTCGATCTGGTTGGCGAGCAGCAGCAGCGTCGCGACCGCGGGCGTGTTGTACGTCTGGTCCTTGGAGCTGTTGTCCACCGCGATGGGCAGCGACAGGAAGTCGGGGGTCCAGCGACCCGAATCCTTGATCTCCGCGACCCGCTCGAGCGCCTTCGGGCTCATCAGCGCGATCCACAGGCCACCATCGGCGGCGAAGCACTTCTGCGGCGCGAAGTAGTACACGTCGGCGTCGGCGACGTTCACCGGCAGGCCGCCGGCGCCGGAGGTGGCGTCGATGGCGATGAGCGCGTTCTCCGAGCCCGCGGGACGCGAGACGGGGATCGCGACACCGGTGGACGTCTCGTTGTGCGCCCAGCCGATGAGGTCGACGGACGGATCGGAGACGGGCTCGGGAGCGCTGCCCGGGTCGGCGGAGACGACGATCGGGTCGCCGATGAACGGGTTGTTCTTCGCGACCGACGCGAACTTGGAGCTGAACTCGCCGTTCGTCAGGTGCAGCGACTTCTCCCGGATCAGGCCGAATGCGGCCGCATCCCAGAACGCGGTGGTGCCACCGTTGCCGAGCACCACCTCGTACCCTTCGGGCAGGGAGAACAGATCGGCGAGGCCGGACCGCACGCTGGCGACGACGTCCTTGACGGGTTTCTGGCGGTGGCTGGTGCCGAACACCGAGGAGCCCACCTCGACCAGCGACTGCAGCTGTTCGGGGCGAACCTTGGAGGGTCCGCAGCCGAACCGTCCGTCGGCGGGCAGGAGGTCTGCGGGGATGATCGGTGTGGAGGTCATCGCTACTTTCTGTTCCTTACTGATTCAGGCGGGGGAGACGGTCAGCTGGTGTGGGCGATCTGGTCCCAGCCCTCGACGGACTCGGGGGTGCGGGGTGCGGGTCCGGTGTAGATGGCGGCGGGGCGGACGAGTTTGCCGAGGCGTTTCTGCTCGAGGATGTGGGCGCACCAGCCGGCGGTGCGGCCGCAGGTGAACATGGCGGGCATCATGTGCGCGGGGACCTCGGCGAAGTCGAGGATGACGGCGGCCCAGAATTCGACGTTCGTTTCGATGGCCCGGTCGGGGCGGCGTTCGCGCAGTTCGGCGAGGGCGGCCTGTTCGAGGGCGGCGGCCGCCTCGAAGCGGGGGGCGTTCAGGCGTTTGGCGGTGGCGCGGAGCACCCGGGCGCGGGGGTCTTCGGCGCGGTAGACGCGGTGCCCGAAGCCCATCAGCTTGTCCTTGCGGTCGAGGATGCCCTTGACCAGGGCGCGGGCGTCGCCGGACTTCTCGGTGTCCTCGATCATCGGCAGCACGCGGGCGGGGGCGCCGCCGTGCAGGGGGCCGGACATGGCGCCGATGGCGCCGGAGAGGGAGGCGGCGACGTCGGCGCCGGTGGAGGCGATGACACGGGCGGTGAAGGTGGAGGCGTTCATGCCGTGTTCGGCGGCGGAGACCCAGTAGGCGTCGATGGCTTCGACGTGGGCGGGGTCGGGGTCGCCTTTCCAGCGGACCATGAACCGTTCGGTGACGGTCTTGGCTTCGTCGATCCGTTTCTGGGGGACGGCGGGCTGGTAGATGCCGCGGGCGGACTGGGCGACGTAGGACAGGGCCATGACGGAGGCGCGGGCGAGTTGTTCGCGGGCGGTGTCGTCGTCGATGTCGAGGAGGGGCTGGTATCCCCAGATGGGGGCGAGCATGGCGAGGCCGGCCTGGACGTCGACGCGGACGTCGCCGGTGTGCACGGGGAGGGGGAACGGTTCGGCCGGGGGCAGTCCGGGGCCGAAGCGGCCGTCGACGAGCAGGGCCCACACGTTGCCGAACGTGACGTGCTTGGAGACGAGTTCCTCGATGTCGACGCCGCGGTAGCGCAGGGCGCCGCCGTCCTTGTCGGGCTCGGCGATGTCGCTGGTGAACGCGACGACGCCTTCCAGTCCGCTGACGAAATCGTCCGGTATTGCCGCGCTAGCTGACATAGCTCGTGGACTCTCCTCGTTCGAGTGCCCCCGGTCAGAGCGGCACTGTCTCGGCGTTCGACAATTGCGCTGGGCGTGCATGCGGGATGGGCAGGCACCCTTGTCCGCGCAATCGACTTCCCGTCTCCGGGCATCGCACGAACGCTGCTGCAATCCGAGGGGACGGGCTCGGTCTCCAAAACTTTAGCCGGTGTCACCGGAGAGTTGATCAGTGCATACCCGGGAGTAGCGTTCTCGGCTGTGTCTCCAGATGCAGAACAGCCGAAACCGGTGAACAAGGACCTCGCGGCGATGCGCGTCGGCTACGCACATCAGGGCCCCGACGGACGGTACAACGACTCCGATCTGGACGCCGACCAGCTGAGCGACGGCTGGCTTCCCCTGATGCGCCGGTGGCTCGAGGACGCCGTGGAGTCGGGGGTTCCCGAGCCCAACGCGATGACGCTCGGGACCGTCGACGAGCACGGTCACCCGTGCACCCGCACCGTCCTCTGCAAGGGACTGAGTGCCGACGGCGTGCTGTTCTTCACCAACTACGAATCGGACAAGGGCCGCCAGCTGGACGCCGTGCCCTACGCGTCGGTGACGTTCACATGGGTGCCCGTCGCCCGGCAGATCACCGTGCGCGGCCCCGTCGAGCGGGTGAGTGCCGAGGTCACGGACGAGTACTGGCACAGCAGGCCGCGTGGATCCCGGCTGGGCGCGTGGGCGTCCGAACAGTCGCGGCCGATCGCGTCGCGGGCCGAACTGGACGCGGCGCTGCTGCACGCGGGCGAGCGTTTCCCCGTCGACGTCGACATCCCGGTGCGGCCGGACTGGGGCGGAATCCTGATCCGGCCCGCGGTGGTGGAGTTCTGGCAGGGCCGCGCCAATCGGATGCACAACCGCATCCGGACGTCGCTGGCCGACGGCGCGTGGACGGTGGAGCGGCTGCAGCCGTGACCGCCCGGGAATAGTGAGCATGGGAAACGAGCTAAGGGAAGAATGACCGACACCGTCACCGAGAAGAGGACGCGGCGGCTGCTCGCCGACACGGCGCCGCTGCAGAACCGGGACTACCGGCGCCTGTGGGCGGCCGGGATCGTGACGGTGATCGGCGGGCAGCTCAGCGTCGTCGCCGTGCCGCAGCAGGTGTACGAGATCACCCGCAGCTCGGCGTACGTGGGTCTGACCGGTGTCTTCGCGCTGGTACCGCTGATCGTGTTCGGTCTGTGGGGCGGCGCGCTCGCCGACGTCATGGACCGGCGGAAGCTGCTGACCATCACCACCGTCGGACTCGGTGTCACGGCGGTGCTGTTCTGGGCGCAGGCGGCGCTCGGCCTGAACAACGTGTGGCTGGTCCTCGTGCTGCTGGGCCTGCAGCAGGCGTTCTTCGCCGTCAACCAGCCGACCCGCAGCGCGATCATTCCGCGGCTCATCCCGGCGGAACAGCTGCCCGCAGCCAATTCGCTCAACATGACGGTCATGCAGTTCGGCGCCATCGCCGGACCGCTGCTCGCCGGGGTCATGATCCCGGTGGTCGGGCTGTCCACGCTGTATCTCGTCGATTCGATCGCCCTCCTCGCCACCCTGTGGGCGGTGCTCCGGCTGCCCGCCATCCCGCCGACCGGGGAATCCCGGCGCGCCGGGCTGCGCGAGGTGTTCGACGGGTTCGCCTACCTCGCCACCCAGAAGGTGCTGCTCGCGTCGTTCGTCGTCGACATCATCGCGATGGTGTTCGGCATGCCGCGGGCATTGTTCCCTCAGATCGCGCACGACACGTTCGGCGACCCAGCCTCCGGCGGTGTGGCGCTCGGCCTGCTGTTCGCGGCGATGTCCGTCGGCGCGGTGGCCGGCGGGGTGTTCTCCGGCTGGCTGCCGAGGGTCCGGCGTCAGGGCCGCGCCGTGATCGTGTGCATCGCCCTGTGGGGTCTGGCGATGGTGGGCTTCGGCGTCGTCGTGGGGCTCGCCTCGCCCGGCGACAGTCCCGCCCTGTTGTGGATCGCCCTGGCATTCCTCGCGTTCGGCGGCGCCGTCGACATGGTCTCCGCCGCGTTCCGCAGCACCATGCTCCAGCAGGTCGCCACGGACGAGATGCGCGGACGACTCCAGGGCGTCTTCATCGTCGTCGTTGCCGGGGGCCCGCGGATCGGCGACGTCCTGCACGGCGCAGCGGCCGCGGCAGTCGGAACGAGCGTCGCCGCGGCGGGTGGCGGCGTCCTCGTCGTCGTCGGTGTGGTGATCGCCGCGCTCGCGTTCCCGGCGCTGATGCGATACAAGGTCACGCGCTAGGTTCCTGTGCGCCATCACGAATCTCGCGCAGATCTCGTGCACACTGAAATGCATGGGTGAAGCGCAGTCGTCGAAGACGGACAGGCCTGCCACGGCTGGATTCGAGATCCGGGGCGGCGGCTACCGGGCCGGTATCGCGGCCACGGGCGCCGGACTCCGGCTACTCGAACGGGACGGCCGGGACGGGCCGACGGCGCTCACCGAGACGTGGGATCTCGGCACCCGGCCACCGCTGTCCGCCGGGTTGATCCTCGCGCCGTGGCCCAACCGGATCCGCGACGGCCGGTTCGTCTTCGACGGCATCGACCACCAGCTCGAGATCACCGAGCCGGGATTCGCCAACGCGAGCCACGGATTCGTCCGTCGCCGGGACTGGCGTGTCGTGAATCACACCGATGACCGCATCGAGCTGTCGATCGACGTCGGCCTCCACAAGGGGTGGCCGTACCCGCTGCGGCTCACCGTCGACTACGCCCTGAGCGACGACGGCCTCACCGTGACGCACACCGCCACCAACACGGGAGCCATCCCGGCGCCGTTCGGGATGGGTTTCCATTCCTACGTCCGCGCCGGCGACGTTCCCCTCGACGAGTGCACGCTGCGCCTGTCCGCCGGCACCCGGCTGCCGCTCGACGAGCGCATGCTGCCCAGCGGGGGTTCGCAGGCCGTCGCGGGCACAGAATACGACTTCACCAGCCCCCGCACGTTGGCTGGTGTGGCGCTCGACACCCCGTTCAGCGCGCTCGACGTCGACGTGGACGGCAGGTCGCGGCACGAATTACGCGCGCCGGACGGCACGGGAACGGTCCTGTGGGCGGCCCGGGAATTCGGCTGGCTGCAGGCGTTCGTCGCGGATCCCGACGCGGGCAAGTCGTACCCGGGCCGCGGCCGGGCGCTGGCCCTCGAACCGATGACGTGCCCGCCGGATGCGTTCAACTCCGGAATCGATCAGTTGGTGCTCGCTCCGGGACAGCAGTGGACCGGTGTGTGGGGCATGTCGGCGCTGGGGTCGTAGCGGTTCGATTTTCGACCGCCGGGTGCCCACTTGGTGAGACGGTGTAACACCGGTCGCGGTCCGGTCGATACGTCCGGCGGGGGTTCTTCCGTCGCGGCCGACAGCCTTTGTGTCAGCCTCTGTACTTCCCTCACCGCATCGGGCAACTCGGCGTGCGTTCTCCGCCGTCTCCGGCATCGGTGCAGGTGACGCGGCCAGTCCAGTCCCGGGCAACTGGCCCTCACCGATTCGGCTCCCGCGCCGTGCGGGCAAATCGGACACTCGCCCAACACGTTCGACGACCCTTCCCCGAGGTCGCCGCACATCCCGCGCGAAAGCCGCATCACGGGCTCTGAGCGGACCCGCCTTCGGCACGCAGGCCAGAGTGGGACTAGTTTCTACCTGAATGAAGTTGTTACTCATTGGTTTGAGCTTGAGAGGGATGCTTCGTGCCTGACAATGACACAAAGCCCACGCTTACCTACCCTGGTGGTGAGCACACGATGTCCATTGCCAGGGCAACCGAGGGCAATGACGGTATCGAACTGGGCAAGCTGCTCGCCAGCACCGGGTACACCACCCTGGACCCGGGTTTCGTCAATACCGCCTCCACCAGCTCCGCGATCACCTATATCGACGGTGAGAAGGGGATTCTCCGCTACCGCGGATACCCGATCGAGCAGCTGGCCGAGCAGTCGACCTTCATCGAGGTCAGCTACCTGCTGATCTACGGTGAGCTGCCGACCGCGGCGCAGTTGGAGTCGTTCACCGACCGGATCCGGCGCCACACCCTGCTGCACGAAGACCTCAAGAGGTTCTTCGACGGGTTCCCCCGGAACGCACACCCGATGCCGGTCCTGTCCAGCGCCGTCAACGCACTGTCCGCGTACTACCAGGACTCCCTGGACCCGGCAGACCCGGAACAGGTCGAACTGTCGACGATCCGCCTTCTCGCGAAGCTGCCGACCATCGCGGCCTACGCGTACAAGAAGTCCGTCGGACAGCCGTTCCTGTACCCGGACAACTCCCTGAACCTCGTCGAGAACTTCCTCCGGATGACGTTCGGCTTCCCCGCGGAGCCCTACGAGATCGATCCCGAGATCGCCAAGGCACTCGACATGCTGCTGATCCTGCACGCCGACCACGAGCAGAACTGCTCGACGTCGACGGTCCGCCTGGTCGGCTCCTCCGACGCCAACCTGTTCACCTCGATTTCCGGTGGCATCAACGCACTCTGGGGTCCGCTGCACGGCGGCGCCAACCAGGCGGTGCTGGAGATGCTCGACGAGATCAAGGCCAGCGGCAGCAACGCAGGCGATTTCGTCCGCAAGGTCAAGAACAAGGAAGACGGCGTGAAGCTCATGGGCTTCGGGCACCGCGTCTACCGCAACTACGACCCGCGCGCGGCGATCGTCAAGCAGACGGCGCACACCATCCTCGACAAGCTCGGCGGCGACGACGAACTGCTCGACATCGCGATGGCCCTCGAAGAGGCGGCGCTGACCGACGACTACTTCGTCGAGCGCAAGCTGTACCCGAACGTCGACTTCTACACGGGTCTGATCTACCGCGCGATGGGCTTCCCCACACGCATGTTCACCGTTCTGTTCGCCATGGGCCGGCTGCCCGGGTGGATTGCACACTGGCGCGAGATGCACGAAGATCCCGCTACGAAGATCGGCCGTCCGCGCCAGATCTACACCGGCTACACCGAGCGTGACTACAAGGACGTCACGGGTCGCTGATCGCGAATACCCGTGCCGAACCATAGAGCCCTCATCGAGGAGGACACATGACCAAGCCCGAGATCGAGTTCCAAGAGGGCCCCGCCCCGACCGACCTGGTCGTCAAGGACGTGGTGGTCGGCGACGGCGCCGAGGCCGTCCCCGGTGGCACCGTCGAGGTGCACTACGTCGGCGTCGAGTTCGAGTCCGGCGAGGAGTTCGACTCCTCCTGGAGCCGCGGCGAGTCCATCCAGTTCCCGCTGCGCGGCCTCATCAAGGGCTGGCAGGACGGCATCCCCGGCATGAAGGTGGGCGGGCGTCGTCAGCTCACCATCCCGCCGGAGCTCGCCTACGGTCCGGCCGGCGCCGGGCACCAGCTGTCCGGCAAGACGCTGGTGTTCATGATCGACCTGCTGGACGTGAAGGAATAGTCTCCACGGTCCGAAGGCCCCGCATCACCTCAGGGTGAGGCGGGGCTTTCCGCTTTCCGGGTCGTGTCGGTGTGCAGCTCGACGACGAGGCGTGCGCCGCCGAGCGGGCTGACCTCGAATCGCGCGCTGCCGTTGTGCAGGGCGGCCTGCTGGGCGACGAGCGCCAGGCCCAGGCCCGACCCGCTCTTCGTCGCGTTGGACCCGCGGTGGAACCGTTCGAACACCACGGACCGCTCGGCCTCGGGCACCCCGGAACCGTTGTCGTCGACGACGACGGTCGTGATGCCGTCGGCCGCTCTCAGCGTGATCGTCACGGCGGTGGCGCCGCCGTGCCGGACCGCGTTCTTGATGGCGTTGTCCAGCGTGAGACGCAGCCCGCCGGGCATGCCGCGGACCGTCACCGGGGCCGCGTCGACGGTCACCTGCAGGCCGGGATTGTGACGCATCGCCTCCTCCGCGGCGAGGTCGCTGATGTCGACGAGGTCGCAGTCGACGAAGTCCTTGTCGGTCGACAGTTCACCGCGGGCGAGGCGCTCGAGGTCGGACAGCGTCGATTCCACCCGGTCCTGTGAGCGGGCGAGGTCGCGGAAGATCTCATGCTGCTGTTCCGGCGTCAGGTCGAGAGTGGCGAGGACCTCGAGGTCGGTGCGCATCGCGGTGAGGGGCGTGCGAAGTTCGTGCGCGGAGACGGCGGCGAAGTCGCGTGCGGTGGCGAGCGCGGCCGTGGTCGCGTCCTGCGCCTCCGCGACGTCGCGCAGCATCGACTCCGCGGCGGAGGCCAGTTCATCGGCCTCCCGCACACCGGAGGTCGTGGGCGTCAGCTTCGGTTCGCGGCGCACGATGCGGCCGGTCAGGTCGACCAGGGGGCGCACCGCACGACCACCGAACAGCCACCCGAGGCCGCTGGCGGCGGCCACCGCGAGAACACCGACGAGGGCCACCTGCCGTTGCTGCTCCGACGTCACGTCCTGAGCTTCGGCGTACGGCACGGCCAGGGAGATCCGGGTGCCGAGGAGCGGAACGGTCGCGGTGTACGCCCGATACCGCGTGTCCCCGACCTCGACGGTCTGGGTGCCCGGGTCCAGTTCGGGCAGTTGGGTGGGCGTGCTGACGAGGACCGTGTCGCCGTCAGCGGACCGGATGGTGATGGCGAACGCGCCCTTGTCGCCGAGTGCGCCGAGGAACAGCCCGGCGGTGGCCGCGTTGGGAACGAGGACGTCGGACGCCGTCTCCAGCCGCCGGTCGAGTTGCGACAGGTTGTTGCGGTTGATCGCCAGCGACACCAGGATGCCGAGCGCGACGACGATGATCGTCGCACCCAGTGCCGTCGCCGCCGCCACACGCGTCCGGAGGGAGAACGACCGTTTCACGACGGTTCCCGCAGTACGAACCCCACTCCGCGGACCGTGTGCAGGATACGCGGCTGACCACCGACCTCGAACTTGCGCCGCAGGTAGCCGACGAAGACGTCGACCACGTTGGTGTCGGCGACGAAGTCGTACCCCCACACCAGTTCGAGGAGCCGCTCACGGCTCAGCACGATGCCGACGTTGCGGGCGAGGACCTCGAGCAGTTCGAATTCCCGTTTGGTCAGCGTGACCTCCTCGCCCGCCATGAAGACCCGGCGTGCGGACGTCCGGATCTCGAGCGCACCGACGCGGATCGGCGGGGTGGCTTGTGAGTCGGCGGGCGCGGCGGTGGTCGTTCCGTGCCGCCGCAGCATCGCCCGGATCCGGGCGATGAGTTCGGCGAGGACGAACGGCTTGACCAGGTAGTCGTCGGCGCCCGATTCCAGGCCCGAGATGCGGTCGTCGACGGTGTCGCGGGCGCTGAGCACACAGATCGGGATGTCGTTGCTCATGGCGCGAAGCGCCGTCACCACGCCGGTGCCGTCGATGACCGGCATGTTCATGTCGAGCACCATCGCGTCCGGGCGTTGCTCGCTGACCACCCGGAGTGCGTCGGCGCCGTCGACGGCGGTGAGGACGGTGAATCCGGACAGGCGCAGGCCGCGTTCGAGGGACGTCCGCACGTCCTCGTCGTCGTCGACCACGAGGACACTGGCTGAGTCTGTGACGGTCACCCCTGCATTGTGCCGTGGGAGCGACCGCCGGACGTGCGGATGGCAGTTGTCGGAGCGTGTCTCGTCCGTACACTCGGGGTCGATGTTTTCTTCACTGCAGGCATTCGAACTGACCGAAACCAACCGTGACTGGCTGATTCACCGGCCGGCCGAGATCGCGACCTACGTCGTTCTGGCGCTCGTGCTGCGTTTCGCGTTGCACCGGATGATCGACCGGATGACGCGGCCCCGGGAGCCTTCGGACAAACCGGCCATGCTCCGCCCCCTGCGGGAACGCGCCCCGCGCGGCGTCAAGGAGGCGATGGTCAACGAGCGTCGCGCGCAACGCGCCCGGACGATCGGGTCGGTGCTCAAGTCGACGGTGTCGATCGTGGTGCTCATCTGGGTGGTGCTGCAGGTCCTCGCGGTTCTCGGCGTCAACGTCGCGCCGTTCATCGCGTCCGCCGGTGTGATCGGTGTCGCGCTCGGTTTCGGCGCCCAGAATCTCGTCCGGGACTTCCTGTCGGGCATCTTCATGCTGCTCGAGGACCAGTACGGGGTCGGCGACGTCGTGGACCTCGGCGAGGCCGTGGGAACGGTCGAGACGGTGGGTCTGCGGGTCACGACGATCCGCGACGTCAACGGCACTCTCTGGTACTGCCGCAACGGCGAGATCGTGCGGGTCGGCAACATGAGCCAGGGGTACGCGGTCGCGGTGGTCGATCTGCCGATCGCGCACGCCGCCAACGTGCAACGGGCGTGCGAGGTGGCGCTGGAGGCCGTCACCGAGGCGGCCAAGGGCGACGCGATCGCGGCGGACGTGCTCGAACCCCCGGAACTGCTGGGTGTGAACTCCGTGACCGCGGAATCGGTCACGCTGCGGATCACCGCGCGGACCAAGCCCGGCAGGCAATGGGCGGTGCAGCGCACGTTCGCCCGTGCGGCGCTGTCCGCGTTCGAGCACTACGACATCGACGCCCCGTACCTGTCGGTGCTGTCGTCTGCTCGCTCCAGTAACTGATCGGCCCGCGCTTCGATACCGTGGCAGGCATGGACACCGCACTCGTCTGGTTCCGCCGCGACCTCCGGCTCGGTGATCTGCCGACGCTTCACACGGTCGCCGAGTCGGGGGCACGCGCGCTCGGCCTGTTCGTCCTCGACGACCGGTTGCTGAAGACGTCGGGGGGTGCCCGCCGGGACTTCCTGTTCCGCAGCCTCGCCGCACTGGACGACAGTCTCGACGGCCGGTTGCTGGTGGTGAAGGGCGATCCCGTCGACGTGGTTCCGCGGGTGGCGAAGAAGGTCTCGGCCGAAGAGGTGCACGTCAGCGCCGACTACGGACCCTACGGTCGCGAGCGGGACGCCGCCGTCGCCGAGCACGTCGACCTGGTGGCCACCGGTTCGCCGTACGCCGTGGCGCCCGGCCGGGTGACCAAGACGGACGGGGAGCCGTACCGCGTGTTCACCCCGTACTTCCGGCAGTGGCTCGAGCACGGGTGGCGTGCGCCGATCGACACCGGGCCCGACACGGTGGAGTGGATGGACCCGGACGACGTGAAGACGCGGCGGGTGACGATCCCGGAACCCGAATCCGACGGGTACGCCGCGGGTGAGGCGGCGGCGCTGGAGCGGTGGGCGGAGTTCTGCGAGGACGACCTGGCCGGGTACGAGGACGCGCGGGATCGTCCCGGGCTCGACGCGACCAGCCGGATGTCGGTGTACCTGAAATACGGCAACATTCATCCGCGGACGATGCTCCGCGATCTCGCCCGCCGCCGCAGCAAGAGTGCCGAGCAGTACCGGCGGCAGCTGGCGTGGCGGGACTTCTACGCCGACATCCTCTTCCAGCGTCCCGACAGTGCACGCGGCAATTACGACCGCCGCTTCGACCACATCCGCTACGACAGCGGGCCCGACGCCGAGGACGCGTACACGGCGTGGTGCGAGGGCCGGACGGGGTTCCCGATCGTCGACGCCGGGATGCGGCAGCTGAAAGCCGAGAACTGGATGCACAACCGGGTGCGGATGATCGTCGCGTCGTTCTTCGTCAAGGATCTGCACCTGCCGTGGTGGCGGGGCGCCCGCTACTTCATGAACCAGCTCGTCGACGGCGATCTGGCGAACAACCAGCACGGGTGGCAGTGGACCGCGGGATCGGGAACGGACGCGTCGCCGTACTTCCGGGTGTTCAACCCCACGACGCAGGGCGAGAAGTTCGACCCCGACGGCGAGTACGTGCGCCGGTGGGTGCCCGAATTGCGCGGGATCTCCGGGAAGGCCGTCCATGCTCTGAAAGACGGCCGCCCCGAAGACTATCCGCCGCCGATCGTCGACCACGCCCACGAACGGCAGGAGGCCCTGGCCCGGTACGGTGAGATCAAGGCCCCGTGAGTACTTGTGAGTGGCCCGGCAGCCCGGATTGCGGGCGACTTAACCGCGGGCGGTTAACAAGTACTCACGGGGGCACGGCGCACGAGGGCCGCCGCGGCGAGGACGATGACGAGTCCGCCGTAGATGCGGGTGGTGTCGACGAGCCCGACCTGCCCGACGAGGTATCCGGCGACCAGCGCGGGAATGCTGTTGGCGAGGTAGGCGATCACGTAGATGCTCGACAGCAGTCCCGCGCGCTCGTGTGGTTCGGCGAGCGGCATGACGGTGCGGATGGTGCCCTGGAAGCCGGCGCCGAACCCGATGCCCGCCACCGCGGTTCCCGCGAGAATCCACGGCGCCGAGGATGTTTCGGCGCCGAGCAGGGTGACGGCGACGCCGGCTACGAGGGCCGACGCTCCGACGACCAGGATCCGACGTGCCGCGAGGTTGCGCAGCAGGAACACCGCGAGTGCACCGGTCCCGGTGAGCGTCGCGACCATGATGGCGCCGATCAGCGACGTGTGCACGTCGAGGGCGTTGCGGGCGAGTGACGGTCCGAGCGACAGGTAGAAGCCGCCCAGCGCCCACACGGCGATCAGGCACGGGCCCGTGACCACGAGCATTCTCCTGGCGGTGGACGGGACCGTGAGCGCAGGCCGCATCGACGCCAGCGCGCCCTTCTGCCGGACCGCCGTCTCGGGTGCGGTCCAGATGCCGAGGATCTCGACGACGAACAGCGCGAGGAGCACCAGGAACACGGTGCTGGTGGGCCGGGGAAGGTGTTCGCTGATCAGGCTCGATCCGATGGCGCCCAGTGCGAGTCCGGCGGTGGGCGCGATGCTGTTGACGGTGGCGCCGCGTCCCGGTGTGCGTTCGAGGTCGAGGAGGGTGGAACCGAGGGCGCTGATCGCGGCGCCGGTCGCGAAACCCTGCACCACCCTGGCGAGCAGCAGGAGTCCGATGCCTTCGGCGGTCGCGAACAGGATCATCGAGACCGCCTCGAACACGAGCGCGGTGATCAGCACGGGGCGTCGGCCGACGTAGTCGGACAGCGACCCCACGGTGAGCAGCGCCAGCAGCAGGCTCACGGCGTAGATGCCGAAGATCAGCGTCGATTGCAGCGAAGAGAAACCCCAGTTCGACTGGTACACCTCGTACAGGGGTGTAGGGGCGGCGGACGCGCCGAGCAGGGTGGCGATCACGACCGCGACGAGCGTGAAGGCGGCTCCGCGGCGCAGTGCAGGTCGAGGCGTCGGTGGTGCTTCGGGTGCAAGGATCGGCATGGGCGTACTCCCGGAGAACGTTAAAGCAAAAGGTTTGCGTTAATGGACGGTACGCCGCCACCATTCTTAATGCAATGTCTTTGCGTTAGCATGGAGGCATGAGTCCGGCTCCAGGCCCACGCCCCGGTGGTCGCAGCGCCCGCATCCAGCAGGCGGTGCACGCGTCCACGCGCAAACTTCTCGACGAGCGCGACCGAGCGGACATCACCGTCCCGATGATCGCCGCCGACGCCGGGGTCACCCCGTCGACCATCTACCGGCGCTGGGGCGATATCACCGAGGTGTTCGCGGACGTCGCGATCGAGCGACTGCGTCCCGACGCGCCCCCGCGCGAAACCGGCAGTGTGCGAGGCGACCTCGTCACCTGGGCGCAGGAGTACCTCGAGGAGATGTCCTCGCCCGTGGGGCGGGCGGCACTGCGCGACGTCGTGATGAGCGGCGACACCAATCCGCTCAAGTGCGCGACGTTCTGCCGCACCCAGATCGAGACGATTCTCGGACGCGGCGAACCGGTCGGCTCGGGTGTTCAGTGCGCGATCGAGCACGTGATCGACCACGTGGTGGCGCCGATCGTCTACCGCATCCTGTTCGACCTCGATCCACTCGAACCGGACCGCGTCGAGGTGCTGGTGGATCAGGCGCTCGACGCGGCCGTCCGGGTCTGAGCGGTCAGCCGCCCAACTGTTTCTTCAGCGCGTCGAGGACGGCGACGTCCTCGATGGTGGAGGGCACCGTGTACTCCTCGTGGTCGGCGATCTGCCGCATCGTCTTGCGCAGGATCTTGCCGGAGCGGGTCTTGGGCAGCGCCTGCACGACCGTCACGTCGCGGAACGTGGCGACGGCGCCGATCTGATCACGCACCATCGCGACGAGTTCGGTGCGGAGCGTCTCGGGGTCGATGTCGACGCCGGCCTTGAGTACCACGTAGCCGCTGGGCCGCTGGCCCTTGAGTTCGTCCTTGATCCCGACCACCGCGCACTCGGCCACCGCGGGGTGCCCCGCGACCACGGCCTCCATGCTGCCGGTCGAAAGCCGGTGTCCGGCAACGTTGATGACGTCGTCGCTGCGCCCGAGGACGAACACGTACCCGTCCTCGTCGATGTACCCGGAGTCGCCGGTGAGGTAGTAGCCCTCGAACGTGGCGAGGTAGGACTTCACGTAGCGCTCCGGGTCGCGCCACAACCCGGCCAGGGTCCCCGGAGGCAGGGGCAGGCCGATCACGATGTTGCCCTCGGCCCCTGCGGGAACCGCGTTTCCCTCGCCGTCGACGACCTGCACCCGGTACCCGGGGACGGGGACGGTGGGGGAGCCGGCCTTCAGTGGCATGGGTTCGAGACCGCGCAGGTTGGCGCAGATCGCCCAGCCGGTCTCGGTCTGCCACCAGTGGTCGACGACGGGACGGCCCAGGACCCGGGTCGCCCACGCGTACGTGTCGGGGTCGAGGCGCTCGCCCGCGGCGAACAGCGTCTGCAGGGAGGAGATGTCGTACTTTTCGATCTCCTTCGCGTCGGGATCGGCCTTGCGCACGGCGCGGATCGCGGTCGGTGCGGTGAACAGGGCCGACACCCCGTGATCGGAGATCACCCGCCAGAACGCCCCCGCATCCGGGGTGCCGACCGGTTTGCCCTCGTAGAGCACCGACGTGGCACCGGCGAAAAGCGGTCCGTAGACGATGTAGGAGTGGCCGACCACCCAGCCGACGTCGGACGCGGTCCACCACACGTCGCCCGGCCCGATGTCGTAGATGTTGCGCATCGACCACGTGAGCGCGACGGCGTGTCCGCCGTTGTCGCGGATCACGCCTTTCGGCTTCCCTGTGGTGCCGGACGTGTACAGGATGTACAGCGGGTCCGTCGCGGCCACCGGAACCGGCTCCGCGGGTACGGCATCCGCCACCAGCGCGTCCCAGTCGAACCACGCAGCCTCGCCGCCCTGGTAGTCGGCCGCCGAACCGGCGACCTGCTCCCGGTCCTTGACGATCACCGTGTGCGGAGGGGTGGCGGACAATTCGAGGGCCTTTGCCACCATCGGGAGGTATTCGACGGCGCGCCCCGGTTCGAGGCCGCCCGACGCCGTCACCAGCACCACCGGTCCGGCATCGTCGATGCGCGTCGCGAGTTCCTTCGCGGCGAAGCCCCCGAACACCACGGAGTGCACGGCACCGATGCGGGCGCAGGCCAGCATCGCGATCGCCGCTTCGGGGATCATCGGCATGTAGACGATCACCCGGTCCCCGGCCACCACGCCCTGGTCCTTCAGGACGCCGGCGAACCGGGACACCTCGTCGAGAAGTTCTGCGTAGGTGTAGGTGCGGGACGCGTCGGGGACCATCGCGGAGTCGTAGATCAGCGCCGCCCGGTCTCCGTTGCCGTCGCGCACGTGCCGGTCCAGGGCGTTGAAGCAGGTGTTCAGCGACGCGTCCGGAAACCACCGGTACATCGGGGCGGCGGAGTCGTCGAGCGCCCGCGTCGGTGGCGTCTCCCATTCGACGGCGCCGGCGGCGGCGAGCCAGAACTCCTCGGGACTGTCGGAGCTCCGGCGGTAGACCTCGGCGTAGCTCTGGCCATGGTTGTCGCTCGAAGGCGCGGTTCCCGGGGAACTCATCGATGCACGTCCTCTCGTCGTCCTCTGATCCGAGACACCTTATGCGACGTCAGGTGTCCGGGACACCGTCCGGACGGCCGGGTCTCTCGTCGCCCGGCGGAGTCGTGCGGTGTGCCGGTCAGAGACCCAGGGAACCGGCGATCATCGGCCACGAGTTGTGCAGGTCGTCCTGCCAATAGCCCCACGAGTGAGTGCCGGTGGGCCGGAAGTCGTACGTCGCGGGGATTCCCAGGGCATTGAGCCTGTCGGCCAGCGCATGGGTGCACTGATTGGTTCCGGCCTCGATGATGCCGCCGATGATCACCTGGTTGGCCAGGGTCCCCACATCCCCGTTGATATCCGGGCCGTTGAGGTTCTCGTGGACGCCGGGCAGTCCGGTGGCATTGCTGATGTACAGGTCGATGCCGCGCAGCTTCTCGGCGTTGACGACGGGGTCGTTGGCCACCCAGGCGGGGTCGTCGGGCGGTCCCCACATGTTCTCGACGTCCCCGCCGCGGAAGCTGACGACGAACGTGACGTAGTCGCGGCCCGGCTGGGTGCTCGTCTGGGCGCACCCGCTGAACGCGCCGACCGCCCGATACAGCGAGGGCGCCGCCTCGGCCAGGCTCAGGACGGACGTGCCCGACATCGACAGTCCCGCGATGGCGTTCGCGCCGTTCGTTCCGAGTGTGGCGTCGACGATCGGGGGAAGTTCCTCGGTGAGGAACGTGGTCCACTTGTTCACGCCGAGGACGGGATCGGGCTTCTGCCAGTCGGTGTAGTAGCTGTATGCGCCGCCGACGGGGGTGACGACGTTGACGTTCTTGTCGGCGAAGAAGGGGACCACGTCCGTCCGCGCCTGCCACGTCGCCGAATCCTCGCCGCCACCGGCACCGTTGAGCAGGTACAAGGTCGGCCGGGGGACGCTCGTATCGGCGGGACGGATCACCTCGAGAAGGATCACCTTCTCCATCGCCGCCGAGTAGACGAACATGTTCAGTTGACGGTCGTTGATCTCCTCGACGTGGTCGAGGACTGATCCGTCTGCCGAGGCCGGCTTGTCGGCGGGAAGGGCCCGCCACTCGTCCGCCGACGCCGTCGCCACCTGACCGAACATGGCCGACGACGCAACGACGGCGACCGCCAGGAGTGCCCGACAGAATCCGGTTGTCGGGTGCCCCCGACGGCGTCCGATCGCGCTCATAGCCGCTCCTCGTGCTTGACTGCGGTGCCCGACAACCGTCCGGTGATACTCGGAAACATTCCCCCATCACGGTAACCGGCAAACATTGCCCGGGGCGGCTGAACGGACACCGGACTTCGCCGCGACTCCGCCCTATCGTGGAGGCATGACGCTGCTCGCCGAAGACCTGCTGTTGCTGCTTCTCGATGACGCCTCCGGGAAACCCGTCGTCGACGGGACCCGGATGTCGCGCGTCCTCGCCGGCGCCGTCCTTCTCGAACTGGCCCTCGGTGACGTCGTCACCCCGGCCGAACCCGGCGAAAACGTGAAGAAGGGGCGTCTCGTCGTCCGCGACGGCGAGCGGCCGCAGGATTCACTGCTCACGCGGGCCGTCGACCTCATCGGTACGGCCAAGCCGATGAAACCGGAGACAGCGATCGAGAAACTCGCGAAGAACCTGCGCGAAGACGTCTCGAAGCGCATCGTCGACGCGGGGTGGGTTCGCGAGGAGAAGGGCAAGGTCCTCGGCCTCTTCCCCACCACGCGGTGGCCCGAGGTCGACGGCAGCCACGAACGCGCGCTGCGGTCTCAACTGAGCGCCGCACTCCTCGACGGGGTCGGCCCCACTCCGCGTACCGCCGCGCTCATCTCGCTCCTGTCCGCGGTCGACGCGGCCCCGAAGCTGTTCCCGGACGCCGATCGTCGCGCCGTGAAGAACCGGGCGAAGGAGATCGCCGAAGGCGACTGGGCAGGCAAGGCCGTGCGCAAATCCGTCGAGGCCGTCAACGCCGCCATCATCGTCGCCGCCACCGTTCCCGCCATCGTCGCGGGGAGTGGGTAGCGGTGACTCTCCCCAACTCAATGGATCCGCCGGTTCATTCGAGTGTCACAGTGCAGACCTCGATCTCGCGCCTGTGGACGGGGCTGTGATTCCGAGGGCTCAACTCAACCGCCGCGGACAGCGGTGACGCTGCAATCCTGGCGGCTCTGCTCGCCGCCGCACCGGCAACTGTGGGTCGTCGGTTGGTCGAACCACGAGTCGGCGCAATCTGGACACCGTGGAACACAGCGCCGTTCGCGTGGATCGGTGCGGTGAGGTCGAAATCCGGGTCTTGTGTGGTTGGGCGCGTGCCGATAGGACGCATGTTCGATACGGGGGTAGTCGATCGGGGGATTCACGAGACGGCCTGCTGTCTCGTCGACACGGAATCCGACGTGGGTCTGGTCGAGTTGATGACCGACCTGCATCGCAGTGAATCGGTAGTGGCCGAACGGAAGCTGGCGGTGATCGCGGAGCTGTTCGTGCGCCGCACTGCCGAGATCGAGTCCGACGGAGCTTGGACGTCGACCGCGCACGAAGTGGTCGAGGCCGAGATCGGTGCCGCACTCACCATGGGGCGAGCGGCTGCGGGCCGACTGATCGGCCTGGGAATGTCGCTGCGTACCCGGTTGCCTGCGACCCGCGAGGCCATGGCACGCGGCGACCTCGACATGTACCGGGTTCGCCTGATCGAGGACGCGACGGCAAACGTCACCGACGACTGCATCGGCGAGGTCGAACGTCAACTCCTCGAACAGGTTCTGGCCCCACCGCGGGCCGGTGGAACGGATTGACCGGCCGCAGGCTGACGAACGCCGCCAACCGCATCATCGCGAGGCTCGACCCGGCCGGGGTGCGCGCCAAGCGGGAGAAGGCGCAGGCGGACAGATTCGTCGGAGTCAGTGCTGCCGAGGACGGCATGTGCCGCATCCTCGGATCCGTCCCCGCCGCGCAGGGCAGGTGCAGGGCAGGGCATTCGACGCCCGATTGCGGGAACTGGCGAACACCGTGTGCCCGAAAGATCTTCGAACCTACGAACAGCGACGGGCCGACGGATTGTCCGCCCTCGTCGACGGTGCCGGGTACGTGAAATGCGAATGCGGGCAATCCGATTGCGGTCAGGACTCGCGCATCGTATCCACAGCGTGCAAGCCGCTCGTGCACCTGATCAGGCTCGGCTCCACACTCGCAGGCAGCGATGAACCGGCCTACCTCGACGGCTACGGAATCGTCGACGCCGCGCACGCGCGCGAGATCG